>CASFTV010000001.1 GCA_949297765.1 uncultured bacterium
TTTCTCGTTTTTCAGGAATAAGATACTGCATAATCAGAACTTTTTCTGCTGTAATTTATTCAATTTCAATAGATTTTATCGCATTCAGCAGACCCTACAATATCTCTGAGGAAAAATATACCCATTCGCATCAGCTTTCGCGGGTTGCCTGGGATTACGGTGCCCAGCATGCCTACCCCTGCTGGATTGGTTTTATTCTTCGTGCCTTCTGGGATCAGAAGTCGGAATTTCTCCATACAAATCCTTCCCGGGCAGCCTTTGAGATCCCGCTGGAAGGGAATATGACGATCGAAATCGACGGTCTTCCGAATCTCGTGAAGCCCGGGGAAATCCTGATCCTGCCTGCAGGGGTCCAGAACATCCTGCGGACCGGGCCCGCCGGGTTCTGCCGGAAACTTTCCTTCGGCATTTCAGGAAGCATGCACCCGAGTCTCCTTACGTCGCTGGGACTGGAAGGAAACAGGGTCTATTCCCTGAAAAATCCCGACCGGATCATCGCCCTGCTCGATACCGCTGTCCGGATCATGCGCGAGGCCGATCCCGCCCAGGCACCCCGTCTCGCCGGACTCACCATGGAGCTGCTGACCGAACTCGGCGAACAGTGCGCGACACGGAATCTCCGCAACGAAGTCGCCGACGCCATCCGGATTATCGAATACAATCTGATTCATAATATGAGCGTTGCTCAGATCGCTTCCACACTCGGCATTTCCCGTCAGCAGCTCTATCTGTTCTTCCGCGAACAGTTCAATACTTCGCCGAAACGCTATATCATGAACCTCCGGATGCGGCAGGCGGAAACCATGCTGAAACAGAGCCGAATGCAGATAAAAACCATCGCCGCGAACGTCGGCTGCTCTTCCGTGGTCCATTTCATCCGGGAGTTCCGGAAACAGTTCGGCGTTTCTCCCGGGACTTATCGGAAAAAATTCCGGGAAGCGGCCGCATCGCCTCTTCCCGGAGATTCTCCGGATCCCGGTTGAGCAGGAGACCGTCACCTTTTTTCCGGGAAACCCTCCGGCGGGAAGAGCGTATGGGACTCCAGGGCGGAGATCTGTTTCAGATACTCCGGAATCGGGAGCTTTTCTTTCTTTTCCATCGCAATTCTCCGTCCGGTTTCCGCATCCCCCGCGAGCAGCTCCAGCGCCATGCACGCAAGAAGTTTGGAGGAGAGAAGATAGGTCTGCTCCGGATTCCCGATCCGGAATTCCGGGGAGTGGCACGGACCTTCACAGCCGGGGAAATATCCGTGCAGACTCGGAACGATCATGCTCATGTCGCCCATATCCGTGCATCCCGGCTGATAGTTGGTCTTGATCGAGATCCGGGCGCCGGGAAGCAGTTCCGAAACACAGCGGCGATAGAGTTCGCAGAGCGCGTCGCTGTTCTTCAGCGGGGAACTGCCGTGACGGGTCTCAATTTCGCACGACGTTTCCAGCGCGTACGCCGCTCCGTTGAACGCCCGGTCGAACAGACGGCTCAGCATCGCCAGCATTTGGGGCGATCCTCCCCGGAGCATGTAGGAAAGCTCAACCCGGTCCGGCACAACATTGACCGCGTCTCCCGCATGCGACAGCAGTCCGTGAACACGGACGTACGGATCGGCTGTCCAACGGTCTTTCGTCAGCGCCAGCGCATGCTGCGCCAGATTCGCCGCGCTTATCGCATTGATCCCCTCCTGCGGGAGCGCCGCATGCGAACTTTTCCCGTGGAACGTGATCTCTTTCCGGAGATATCCATTGAAATCGTTTACGGAAAAGTCCCCACCCGCATGATTCATCAGTGCAATATCCACATCATCAAAGACTCCGCAGCGGATCAGTTCGGGTTTTCCGCAGTCAAAGCGGATTTTTCCTTCGGCGCGCAGTTGTTTCACGAACGCCGGATCCAGCGTCTCTTCCGCCGGAACTCCGACCAGAGCAATCTTTCCGGAACAGCTGTCCAGCACCCCCGCCGCGGAAAGTCCGATCGCCGCACCGACCAGCGAGGTGATATGACAGTTGTGACCGCACGCATGAATCGCTCCGGTCACGGGGTCCGCCGCCGGATGGGTCGGAAGAAGCAGCGCGTCCATCTCGCCGAGCAGGGCCACAACCGGTCCCTCCCGCCCTGTATCCATGTCCGCACGGAATCCCGTTACGGCAAGACCGCGTTTCACGGTCAGTCCGAGTTCCTCCAGTTTTTCCGCCGCTCTTCCGGCGGTCCGGACTTCGCGATATCCGAGTTCCGGGTGATCCCAGATCTCCGTTCCGAAATCAAGCACTTCCTCACGATGCCGGTCAATTTCCCTGCAGACCTGAAGCTTGAGTTCTTGCAGATTCATCTTTTCCGTTTCCCTTTTTTATAAAGATTCTTCCGCCCGTTTTTGCGGGTGTCTATTTCCGCTAACATACATTGTCTGACGGGAAAATCAACAGGCTGTTTTCTTTTTATAAAAGAAAAAGATCCGGTTTTCCGGCGGATTGGCCGGAATCCGTTTTTCCCCGTTCTCTTTTCCGGTATTGTGTCGGAGAGATTCGCGCTTTTTCCTGAAAAAAGCGGCAGAACGAGCTGACATCGGGAATTCCGCAGCGTTTCGCGATCTCTTTGACCGGAAGAGTGCTTCCCCGGAGAAACGCTTCCGCCACATGGAAGCGGCGATTCCGGATCGCCTGGCCCGGCCGGGTCCCCAGATGCGTCTTGAACAGTTCCACCAGAGTCGAACGGTGAATCCGGAGGCGGTCGGCAAGAAAATTAACGTTCAGATCCGGATTTGTCAGATTTTCCCGGATGATTTCCAGAGCGTTCCGGACCGGATCGCTCTCCGTTTTCGCCGTTCCTCCCGCCAGCGCAAGCAGACGGCACAGCAGCGCCGGCATCGAACGGAACACCACCGGACTCGGATCGCCGATCTTCGATTGAATCTCCTCAAAAAGATCCAGCGGACACGGTCCCGCCGCGTGCATCTTGCGGGAATAGCCGTACCCCTCGAAAAAGACGGTCGCCGCAGGCCCGTCAAACGCGATCCAGCGCACCTCCCACTGCTCGGAAAGCGCATGAAAGCTGTGCCGCTCATTCGGATAATAGAAAAAAACATCGTTCGGAAACAGCTGGAACGCCTCCTGAAACAGAATCACTTCGCCGATGCCGTGCGTACACCAGATCATTTCAAAAAAAGGACTGTGAAGCTCCGGGGAATGTTCCCGGTATCCTTTTTCCATATTCTTGTATCCGATGCTCCGCACATAGACCGGAAGAGGAAACGGCGTTTCCCGCGATTCGGGATCCACCCGCGTGTAAATTCTGAACTGATTCATCCGACATCCCGCAGGTTGAAAACATCATTCTGCACAAAAATCTTTCCATGAATAGTATACCCGTTCTTTCATAAAAATTCAAATCCAGCCGGAAAAATCTCCCCGAAGTCCGTATCCGCCCTTTTGACAGAATCACAATGCGTGACGACAGATTGACGATTGACGAATCCCCCTTTCCGCTGTACAATGAAAGAAACGAAAACACCGAACCATTTCAGAAAAAAAGGAGTCCCCATCATGCCGCACACCATATCCATTCAGAAAAAAACCTTCCTTGTGGATGGGAAACCAACCGTTTTCCGTTCCGGTTCAATGCACTATTTCCGGATTCATCCGGATGACTGGAAGGACCGTCTGATCAAACTCAAACAGTGCGGCCTGAACACGGTCGAAACCTACCTTCCGTGGAATCTTCACGAGGAGACGGAGGGATCATTCAACTTTTCCGGCGGACTGGATGTGGAACGGTATATCCTTCTGGCACAGTCGCTCGGACTGATGGTGATTCTCCGTCCGGGACCCTACATCTGCTCGGAATGGGATTTCGGCGGACTCCCCGCCTGGCTGCTCAACAAACCGGGACTGCGGATCCGCTGTTCAAACCGCCCCTATCTGGATGCGGTGGACCGCTATTTTTCGGTTCTTCTTCCCCGCCTCCGGAAACTCCAGTGGACCGAGGGAGGTCCCGTTGTGCTGATGCAGATCGAAAATGAATACGGCTCCGTCGGAAACGACACCCTCTATCTGAAACATCTTTACGAACTCTTCCGGAACGCCGGAATCACGATTCCTCTTTTCATCTCCGACTGGGGAAGCGAAGCGGTCATGGAGTGCGGCTCCCTTCCGGAGACGCTTCTGACTGTCAACTGCCCGAGTCATCCCGGAACTTTTCTGGACGCCGTTCAGAAAATCCGTCCGGAGACACCGGAATTCATCATGGAGCTCTGGTCGGGCGTTTCGCACCGCTGGAACGTCCCCTATCTCCGCCACAACGCCGAGGATGTCGCCCGCGATGTCGAAGAGATGCTCCGGCGTGGAAACTCCTTCAATTTCTACATGTTTCACGGCGGAACCTCGTTCGGATTCCTCAACGGCGCCATCCAGGCCGGTTCCTATTTCGAACCCTATCTGAACAGCTACGACACCGACGCCCTGCTGGACGAGGCCGGCAATCCCACCGCGAAATACTTCATTGTCCGCGACCTGATCCGCCGCTACTGCCCCGATGCGGAAACCGGTACTCCCGCTCCCTCCACGCTCCGGAGTTTCCCTTCCGCAGAATTTACCGAATCCGCGGAACTGTTCGATCAGCTTCCCGCTCTTTCCCGTCCGATCGAATCCACAACTCCCGAACCGATGGAACAGTTCGGTCAGAACTTCGGATTCATTCTCTATCGCACAACCCTTCATTTTCCCGAGGAATACGCCCCGCTCTCCCTCCGGAACCTTGCCGACAAAGCCTGGATTTTCGTCAACGGCAAATGCTACGGAAAGATCGACTGCAACCGGAACGAATCCGTTCTGATTCCGCCCGGACGAGTAGACATCCTTGTGGAAAATCAGGGACGCATCAATGCGGACATGGGACGGGCGGAACACTGGAACAAAGGAATCACCGGAGCATTGATCTCATCGCGACGTCTTTATCACTGGACAATCTACCCTCTTCCGCTGAAAGACCTTTCCTTCCTCCGGTTCACGTCCGGCCTTCCGGAATCGACAGGTCCGCGTTTCTACCGGGCGGAATTCGCCTTGGACACCCCGTCCGACACCTATATCCGCATCCCCTTCGGAACCCACGGACAACTTTTCCTCAACGGCTTCAATCTGGGACGCTATCGCGTGCAGGGTCCGCAGTTTGCCCTGTACGCTCCCGCCGGCCTCCTGAAAACAGGGAAAAACGAATTGATCGCCTTTGAGCTGGAAGGACTCCGGGAACCCCGGATCGACTTCCTGGACCACCCCGATTACACCCCGGTCCTTGAAATGGTCCGCTGAACCGCCGAAAAGAGGGGCCGCAGGCCCGGTGCAGGTGCATTTAGCACCTGCTTCGGTCCAGCTGAACAAGCTGGTCGCCCCATGGGCGAAACTCTCCCCGGAGTCATAATCATTTTCTTCCGGTGTACGGAGATGCGTTGCGCTTCCAGTATTTTCGGAGAACAAGATGCCGGGCAGTCGGACTTTTTGCCGGAGTTTTTTCCTGGAATGAATCCGGATATTCGAAACTCCAGTTTTCCCACTCTCTGTAACAGTGATACGCCCAGTCCCACCCGAGTTCTTCGAAAATGGAGCAGAGATCTTCGAGATATTGCGCCGCGCCCGGGGCCCAGCGGATTACGGAGAATTCTCCGCAGTAGATTTTGGCTCCATATTTTTTTTGAAAATCCACGACAGGCTGAAGAATATTGCGAAGAGTTGCGCGATTATAAAAAGAACCACCGATCTTTCCTGGATAAACAAAATACTTCCCCTTTTTAATATTCTCAATTGTTGTGCCGACCCCCTGATGCGTGTAAGCATAAGGATCATACATATGCACTTCATAGTAAATATTTTTTAACGGAAGAGGCTTGAGATAGGGGAAGGCATCGGGCTTGTCCCAGTTGTTGGCCGCAATGAAGACGGGGATGTCGGGATCGATTTCCCGGATTGCTTTTGCCGCCAGATACTGACAGAGAAGATAATCATACACAACCCGACCGGACTGGGAAGGTTCATTCATTACGCTGTAGCCGTGAATGACGGGAGAACCTTTGAAGCGCCGGGCAATTTTTTCCCAGACATTCAAATATTTGTCCAGATATTGTTTTTCAAAGAACAGACGGTAATTGTTCAGACTCCTTCCTTTTGCATTGTCCGGATTGATTCCGAGCCTGACCGGTTTGTGATAGCGTCCGCCTGGAATCGTATTCAGGACCGGAATGAGCTTTATATGAAGTTTCCTGTATTCCGGGAGGAAGGCTTCAAGACGGTCGAGAGCACGGTCCAGCGTTTCCGGTTTTTCGGGATCCCATCGAATCCACCATCGGATCAGATTCGCTCCCTCTTTTGCGAGATCGCGCGCATCCTGAAGCGAAGAAATGGAGCGTAATCCGGCACCACGCAGGGGCGGAAGAGAGCGAAGCTCATCCGAATACTCGCAGCGGAAATTTTCCGGCACCGGGACCGGTGGAGGATAAAGATCCTGTTCTTCGATCTTCAGATCGGAAACAAGAACTTCACCCCGGTTGTTCTGAATACCGACCAGAAGCGTGTTCTCCCCGACCGGATCGGGAACGAAAAATCCGAGTTCTTCCCGACGGTTTTCAAACGTTCCCCAGAGACCTGTCGACGAGGCTGTATACCGGATGCCCGCATTGTCGCGGTGCATTAGCATCAATTTGACACAGCAGTGCGATTTCGGATTGCTCGGCACATTCTTCGCGGAAATGTTGGCAGAAATGACAATCTGTTTTCCTTTGTAGCGGGAAAGATCCAGCTTCAGATGAGCGCCGTATGTGAAATCTCGGATCGGATCCTGAGGGGCAATTCGGATTCGCAGAGCGGTCTCTCCGTCGGGGAGGCGTGTCCACGAGGCATACTCTGTCAGATTCCATGACTGGTTGGAGGTCTTCTCCAGAAAGTTCTTTTCGGGTGTTTTTCCCGCCAGTCCGACCACGCAGAACATGGTCAGCACGCACAGATATAAATTCTTTTGTCTTCGATTCATTGGAACGACATCTCCTGAAATTTGATAAAGTTTTTTGAAAGCTCTTTTACATCAGCGGATTCCAGACACAGTCGGATGCATAGGTCAGAGGATATTTGTTGAAAAATCCCATTATCGCAATGGATTCGTTGGAGGAACGGGCCTGTTCGGCAGAGCCGTGTCCGTCGCTGAAGATGATGTTGGCCGTCCGCGGATGCCAGGAAAAACAGATCGCAAAATTCTCCCGATAGCCGGAATCCGGTATGATTCTGGCTATCATGGATTGTCCGGAGGATGCTCCGTTGCGGCTGTCGCCGAAGAGAATTTTCCGGGACGGATGTTTGATTTGTGCAAGCCGGATCGATGCCGAATTCAGAGCAGATCCGAATTTCACGTTCATGCCGGTGGAGAACTGCATGGAATAATTTTCCCAGGTATACTTTCCCGGTCGGGCTTTTACAATCAACTCAGAGGCCCAAGTGGAAATCGGAAGTGCCGGACAGAGCAATTGGCGGCCCGATTGGACAAATCCCAGATACAGCAGGACATCTCCCCTGTATCTTCCGGAACTCCAGTCCGGTTCCTCCGGGAAAATAAAATCGTTTCCATAACATTTGACTGCAAAGTCGTCATAGGAGTCCGCATACAGGGTCCAGGCGAGAAAATTCTGTTTCTGATTGTTCATGCAGGCGATTGAACGAGCTTTGTCTCTTGCCCGTTTCAGCGAAGGAAGAAGCAGTCCGACAAGGATTGCAATCACTGCAATGACAATAAGCAGTTCGATTAAAGAAAATCTTTTTTTCCTTTCTCTTTCCATTTGACTCCCTCCAGCTTTGGTTGTTTGTTCCGCGTCCCCCTGTTCAGCAGAACGCATGAACAAGGAAACGACTCCCGACTCCGATCCCCATTCCCCATCGAATCGAGGTCTCAAAGGGAAGGGGTTCGAGCGCAACAATCAGAACATGCCTCCCCTTCGAGAGCGGCATATGACGGCGATACTGATTCAGCGGTGCTCCGCCGAGCGTGGGACCGAAAATGATCGGACGCTCCGCACAGGCGAATTCTCCTCCCGGACGCTCGACGTCGAGAAAAAGACGCTGACGCCCGAAAAGCATGTGCTGATCATCATGCAGAACCTCGACATCAGGATCAAGATAGACCTGATTGGAGGTCGGAGAATTGAACATCAGCGTATATTCCCCATCTTCCTGCAGATCGAACTGGAAGCGGAGAACAATCTGTCCGCCGCTTCCGCGGAAGGGTTCCGGAACTTCCAGCTTTCCGGCAATCGGATTGCAGAGCACGCTCTTCCAGTTCAGCACGCCCGGCTGGACACGATACCAGTGCGGATTCGTCTGCATCGACACATCAACATGAATCCGGAAAGGCGTATAGTCCGGTTCCGGAATTTCCACAGCATCCACACGGGCCGGAATCCGTTCCCGGAGAGAGAGAATCTGATCGGTGAACGCTTCAATCGTCGCGGGGAACTCCAGACCGGTGATCGCCGTATTCCGGACCACCAGCTCGTGACCGATCGGACGGCGCCACGCTTCAGAGATTCCCTCCGGATTCAGAATGCCGAGAATTGCTCCGGCGGTTGCTGCGGTGCAGTCGGTGTCCATTCCGCAGTTGGCCGCGTCGCAGATCGTTTTTCCGAAGTCGCCGTTCCCGGAAAGAAGCGCCAGAACCGTGAAGGGGATGTTGATCCGGACATTGGTTTTGAATTCGGTCGCATAGCGCTCGAACAGCGCATCGCGGACGGTTTCCCAGTCTTTGGCGGAATCCCAGAGCGCACATGCCGTCCGGATTCCCTCCGCAAGCACGGAATCCGGAGAAAGATACGAAAGAGCGGAGTCGATCAGGCGGCGGATATCCGTTTCGACAAACGCGAGCGCTTCCAGCGCGGCGAAAAAAACTTCCGCCCCGATCCCGTCTCCGGCATGGTCGATGCAGGCATCCTCGCGGGCGAACTTCACCGCCAGGTCCGGATTCCCGGGCGCAAGGCATGCCCACAGTTCACTGCGGATCGCCGCACCCATCCCGTTGATGTAGCAGTTGTCATAGGAACCCGACCACGGCGGACGGATCCCGAGCGCGAGATTGCGCATCGCAACCGCGTACTCATCACAGTGAAAATTCATGTGCTTCAGCCAGATGTCCGCCAGAATCTCCCGGTTGACTTCCGGCTTTTCCATCCGGTCGAGCGCGGCGGCATACATTGCCTGAAGTTCCAGATCGTCGTTCGGCATGGAGACCGTGGGAACCGGATCGTAATAGGTCAGATTGTTCTTGAACGGAAATCCTTCGAACGGGCCACCGAGAGTCCCGCCGATATTTTTCCCCAGCCAGCAGCCCAGAACCTTTTCCCGGTATTTTGCTGTTTCATTCATGACAGTCAACTCCTGTTTTTTGATTGTTGTCTGTCATATTATACATCAAAGACAGGAAAATCGGAATGAGAGATTATTCAAAAAACATGTGTTTTCATACATTTATTTCTCCGGATCTCCTTTCGATAGAGAGAAGGAGAATACCCGGTCTGCTTTTTGAAACGAGCCGAAAAGTAAAACGGATCGGCAATACCGATCTGCCGGGCGATCTGCTGAAGCGGAAGATCGGTGCATTCCAGAAGGGTTTTTGACCATTCGATCCAGTGAAATTCCCGGAACTCCCGCGGGGAATGTCCCGTCTCTTTCCGGAAAAGATTGTAGAACGCCGTGTGCGACATTCCGCATTGGCGAGCCACGGAATCCATATCCGCGGAGAAATCCGCAAGAAGAATTTTCTGCGCTTTGCGGATCCGCGGATCCCGGGAAGCCGGTTTCTCCATCCGGTCGCACGCCCGTTGAATCACCGATTCCACCAGCAGTTCTGCAAGCGGACTGGGGCGGTCCGCGCGAAAATGCTCCAGTTCAAACGCCTCCTCCAGCGCATCCTGGATTTTCTGCTTTTCCACCCCCTCGAAATGGATTTTCCCCGCGGAAGGAAAGTTCTCGTCCGGCCGGAACACTCTGTCCAGCGTCACATGCGGACGCAGGGAGAAGTGAAACCAGATGTACTGCCACTCTCCGGAGGAATGAAAGACATGCTGCGGTCCCGGAGGATACAGAACCAGATCGCCGGCGGAGGTGGTCAGCACCTTTCCGTCAAGCCGGAATTCAGCGTACCCCGCTATCGTGAACAGGCCGCCCCAGTGATTCACAATGCTCTGGGTGAAATGAACCGGTCCGGTAAACCGGTGGCTTCCGATGCTCAGAAAGAAATTCTGCGACGGATCGCTCAGAAAATTCATGATTCTCCGTAAAATGCACAGCGTTTTTTTTTCGATACGATATCCCTCTTTCCATAAAATGCAATCAGGGAAAAGAAGGTTTTTCCGGAGCTTTTCCGGAAAAAATGTTTTCCGGACCGGAGAATACGGTTGAGATTTCGGGAAAACGGTTTATATTGTTCCAAAAAATGCCGAATCGGATGAAGTCACATCTCCTGTGGGAGAATTTTCCCTTCCGGACACTTGTCTCCGAGCATATTTTGGAGAAAATGCCGCAGCATGTGCACGATGATTTTTATGAACTGGTGTTTGTCCGCGACGGGAAGGGGTATCATCAGCTGGAAGAGGAGGTGTATCCGATCCGGGCGGGAAATCTGTTCCTGATCCATCCCGGGGTCCGGCACAGTTATGTGAATTCGAAAATCACCATTTACAATATCCTGTTCGAGCCGTCGTTTCTGAATTATTTTCAGCAGGACATGTCCGGGTTCCCAAATTATCAGCTGCTGTTCCGGACGGGAGGGGATCTTCCCGCCCGGAGCCGGATGCTGAGCGTGGAACCCGACAGCTTCCCGCGCATGACCGCTCTGCTGGACGACATCGTATCCGAAGAGGCAAAACGGGAACAGGGGAGCATGACGGCGATCCTCGGTGATTTTCTGCATCTGTTTCTCCTGATCTGCCGCCACGCCCGTCCGGAGGAATCGGTGGAAAATCCGCATTATGCGTATCGTCTCAGTTCGCTGATGGCTCAGCTGGAGGAGCGGTATGCGGAATCGTGGAGCCTGGAACGGATGGCATCCCAGGTGCGGATGTCGGTCAGCAATTTCCGTCTCCGGTTCCGTGAGCTGAGCGGGATCAGTCCGATGGAGCATCTCTTGAGACTCCGTTTGGATAACGCTTCGAAACTTTTGAGGATGGAAAAGATTACTCTTTCGGAAATCGCTTTCCTCTGCGGCTTTGCCGACAGCAACTATTTTTCCCGTCAGTTCAAGCGGAAATTCGGCGTTTCCCCCCGCGTTTTCCGGAAGAAATGGATCGGAGGAGAGAATCTCGGAAAGAGAATCGGGAAATTATGAGAAAAAAATTTGATTTCTCCTCTTCCCGGTGCTATTGTGTATGGATAGGGAAATGTCAGTGGGGACGTTTCCGCGTCTGCAAGGAGTTTTCCGGATGAAACGGAGTTTTTGGAAATATTGGATGCTGTGGAGCGCTCCGCTCGTTCTCTTTTTTCTGACCGCCTGCATCTCCCGAAATGAAAATTATGAAAAGACTTATCCCGAACTGATTACCCATTTTGCCAACTGCGGCATCAAGGTCGATTCCGTGACGCCGCTGGCCTACTATCTCGCCCAGGCCGAATCCGGTTACGCACTCAAGATCGGTCCGCGGGAGGTCGGGATCTACAAATACAATCAGGAACGCAAAAAACAGAATTTCCGGTACCGCCTCGTGGAGGATTCCGGTGTGCTCTATATCAATGGAAAAAAATTCAAAGCTCTTTTGAACGGCTGCTTCGTGATGATTGATTTCGATACTCATCCGGATCAGGAAAAAATCGTCAAGGCCTTTGAGTCTTTTTAATCCACGGGAAAACAACGGAACGTTTTCCCGTTTTTGTTTCTGCCGCGGCGCGAGGGGCTGAAACTCCGCGACAGGCATAACCAGCAAAGAGAAGAGAAAGGGAGTCTTTTATGGCACAAAGACGAAAAACAAACGATGCCGCTCCGAAAACAGTAAAATCCGTATCGGCAAAAACTGCAAAAAATGTTGTGAAAGCCGCGCCTGCAAAGAAAAGCGTTCCGGCAAAAAAAGAGTCCGCTGCAAAAACGCCAGCCCCGGCGAAAAAAAGCGCGTCCGTGAAAAAAGAGACCGCCGCTCCGGCAAAGAAGACTGCACCTGCGAAAAAGGCCGCTCCGGCAAAGAAGACTGCACCTGCGAAAAAGGCCGCTCCGGCAAAGAAGACTGCATCCGTGAAGAAAGCCGCCCCCGCGAAAAAAACGGCTCCGGCAAAAAAGACCGCGTCCGCGAAAAAATATGTCTATCTGTTCGGCCGGGAGATTTCCGAAGGAAAGGCCGAGATGAAGGAACTGCTCGGCGGAAAAGGCGCGAATCTGGCGGAGATGGCCAATTTGAATCTGCCGGTTCCGGCCGGATTCACGATCACAACCGAGTGCTGCGTGGATTATTTCCGTTCCGGAGCGCTTCCCGCGTCCCTGGAGGCCGAGGTGCTTGCAGCTCTGGCGCGCGTGGAGAAGATGATGGGGATGAAGTTCGGATCGGAAACGAATCCGCTGCTGGTTTCCTGCCGTTCCGGAGCGCGCTCCTCGATGCCCGGAATGATGGAAACCGTTCTCAATGTCGGACTTTCCGCCAAAACGATTCCCGGACTGGTCAAGAAGACCGGGAATGAGCGTTTCGTGTACGATGCGTACCGCCGTCTCATCATGATGTATTCCGACGTCGTGATGGAAAAGGCGGAAGGAATTGAGCCGGAAGAGGGCAGGGGAATCCGCAAACTTCTGGATGAACAGCTGGAAGATCTCAAAAAGGCGAAGAAATACAAATCCGATACCGACCTGACGGTCGCCGATCTGAAGAAACTCTGCACCGATTTCAAAAAGACCGTCAAAAAAGTTCTCGGCAAAGAGTTCCCCGACGACGCAATGCAGCAGCTCTGGGGCGCAATTCTGGCCGTGTTCAAGAGCTGGAACGGAAAGAAAGCGGTCTCCTACCGCCGGATCGAAGGAATTCCGGACGACTGGGGAACGGCGGTCAACGTGCAGTCGATGGTGTTCGGCAACATGGGCGACACCTCCGCGACCGGCGTTGCCTTCACCCGCGATCCCGCCACTGGCAGCAACAAGTTCTACGGCGAATGGCTCGTCAACGCACAGGGAGAGGACGTCGTGGCCGGAACCCGCACGCCGAACCCGCTGAACGATGAGACGAAAAACGAACGCAATAAAAATCTTCCCTCCATGCAGGAACTCCTGCCCGCGATTTACAAGCAGCTTTTCGATATCCGGAACAAACTCGAAAAACATTATCACGACATGCTTGATATCGAGTTCACCATTCAGGAGAAGAAGCTCTACATGCTCCAGTGCCGCGTCGGAAAACGTACCGGAACGGCCGCGCTGAACATGGCGATGGATATGCTGGAGGAAAAGCTGATCGGAGAAAAAGAGGCCGTGATGCGTCTCTCCCCGGCACAGCTGGATGAACTCCTGCACCCGATTCTCGACCCGAAAGCGGAAAAAAAGGCAGAAGTGATCGTCAAAGGTCTTCCCGCCGGTCCGGGCGGAGCGGTCGGGCAGATCGTCTTCTCCTCGGAAAAGGCGATGGAACTCGCGGCGAAGAAGATCCCCTGCATTCTGGTCCGCGAAGAGACCAATCCGGAGGATGTCGAAGGCATGCGCGCCGCAAGCGGTATTCTGACCGCCCGCGGAGGAATGACCAGTCATGCCGCGCTGGTCTGCCGCGGCTGGGGCAAATGCTGCATTGTCGGAGCCGGCGATCTCAGCATCTCCGAATCTGCCAGAACGCTGAAGATCGGGAAGAAAACCTTCAAGGAAGGCGATTTCCTGAGCTTGAACGGAAGCCGCGGTTATGTCTACGCGGGCAAGGTGGCGACGATGGATTCCGGAAAGAATCCGCGCTTCCAGAAGTTCATGGCGCTGGTGGACAAGTTCCGCAAACTCGGCGTCCGGACCAATGCCGACACCGCGGATGATGCGGCGGTTGCCCGTTCGTTCGGCGCGGAAGGAATCGGCCTTTTCCGAATTGAGCACATGTTCTACGGAAAAGACTGCGAAAAGCCGCTGTTCGCCCTGCGCAAGATGATCCTCTGTTCAAGCGAGGCGGAACGCGTCGCCGCGCTGAAGGAACTCTTCCCCTACATCAAGAAGGACATCAAGGCGACGATGACCGCGATGAAGGGATATCCGGTGACAATCCGTCTGATGGATCCGCCGCTGCATGAGTTCGTGCCGCAGAGCGCGGACAAGATCCGCGAGCTGGCAAAGAGCCTGAAAATCTCCGCAGCCGAGGTCCAGAAACGGGCGGATGCGCTCCACGAGTCCAATCCGATGATGGGACACCGCGGCGTGCGTCTCGGAATCACCTATCCGGAGATCACGGAGACCCAGGTCCGCGCGATCTTCGAGTGCGCCGCCGAACTGCTGAAGTCGGGCGCCGAGTGCAAGCCGGAGATCATGATCCCCGTCACCTGCGACTCGCTCGAACTGCGGGACCAGAAGGCGATCGTCTCCCGCGTCGCGGAAGAGGTCAAGGCCAAATTCAAGCTCAAAAAGTTTGAATATCTGGTCGGCACCATGATCGAAATTCCGCGTGCCGCGCTGCTCGCGGACAAAATGGCGGAGGAGGCCGAATTCTTCTCCTTCGGAACCAACGACCTCACGCAGATGACCTTCGGGTTCAGCCGCGACGATGTCGGCGGTTTCCTCGGAGCGTATCTCGAAAAGAAGATTCTGCCGGCCGATCCGTTCCAGACCATCGACCGCGACGGCGTCGGGCTGCTGATTGAACATGCGGTCACTGCCGGCCGTTCGGTCCGTCCCGGTCTGAAGATCGGAATCTGCGGAGAACAGGGCGGCGAAGCGAAGTCCGTCGAGTTCTGCAACAGCATCGGGCTTTCGTACGTTTCGTGCAGTCCGTTCCGGGTTCCGCTGGCCCGTCTTGCCGCGGCTCAGGCCGCGATCAAGGCCGAACGGAAGTGATCCGTCCGGAATCGGTTTGAACGATTGCTGCGCCGTCCGGAGCATTCCGCTCCCGGACGGCGTTTTCGATTCCATAAAAATTTTTCGTTTTTTTCTGAAACGGCGCTTGCATTCTGAAAAAAAGAGGGTATACTACACGTCTTCAGAAAGGGATTTTAACACAATGAATCGTATCGGTTTCAACTTGTCCGTTCAGGGCTGGTGGCGTCGCAGAAGTCAATCTGCGGCGACTGATGCGTTTTAAAGAATTGTAAGTAAATCAGTCGTTTCTGAAACGGCGGATTGACGAACTTGAAAGAGTTTCTCAATCCGCCGTTTTTTTTTGTTTCAAAAACTGAAATCAGACAGCAAACGATACAGGAGTTGAAAAATGCTGAAGGAACTGGATTTCAAGACGTTCGAGGAACGCTGCGGAAAGGGCGCGGTGGTTCCGGTGTACCGGGAGTATCTTGCGGATATGGAGACGCCGGTGTCGGTCCTGAACAAATTCAAGGACGATGAAGAGGTGTTTCTGCTGGAATCGGTGGAGGGATCGGAACGGTGGGGACGGTATTCGTTCATCGGCGTGAATCCCCATGCGACGCTGATGGAGTTCCCGGACCGGGTGGTTGTTGACGACCGGAAAAAAGGACGGATCGAACTGCCCGGCGCAGACGGACTCGAGGAACTGAAACGGATTCTGGAGGGAAGCCGTCTTGTGGAAAGCGCGGATCTGCCGCCGCTGACCGGAGGAGCGATCGGCTATGTGTCGTATGACGCGATCCGTAAATTCGAGCCGTCGGTCAAGCTGGAGTGCGAGGAGGGAACACCGCTTCTCTGCTTCATGCTCACGGACGAGATGATCGCGTTTGACAATGTGCGTCATACGATTGTGGTGTCGGTCTGTGCGCGTCCGTCGGAGGCGGCGTCTCTGCGGGAAGCCTACGACGATGCAATCCGGAGAATCGAATGTCTGCATGAACGGCTGAAAGGCGCTCATCCGCCGGTCGGGGAAAAAGCGCCGGAGAAGAGAGAGGCAAAGCCGTTCGAGTCGGAAATGTCCTGCGCGGAGTTCCGGACGATGGTTGAACAGGCAAAGGAGGCGATCCGGAACGGCGAATGCATTCAGATCGTTCTTTCGCAGAAGTTCACGGCGGAGGCTCCGGCCGATGCGCTTCAGCTGTACCGGGCGCTCCGGCTGATCAATCCGTCGCCGTACACCTTCTTCACGAAGTTCGGAGGACGGACCCTGATCGGCGCTTCTCCCGAGGAACTGGTCAAACTGACGGGACGCACCGCATCGGTCCGGCCGATCGCGGGAACCCGTCCGAGAGGAAAGAACGAACAGGAGGATCTCCGCTTCGCCGCGGATCTGCTCGAAAACGAAAAGGAGCGCGCCGAACACATCATGCTGGTCGATCTGGGACGCAACGACGTCGGACGGGTCGCCGCAAAAGGCGCCGTCCAGGTCAAGGAGTTCATGACCGTGGAACGCTACTCCCATGTGATGCACCTGGTCTCCCATGTGGAGGCGGAGCTGAAGGAGGGATGCGACTGTTTCGATCTTTTCCGCTCGGCATTCCCCGCGGGAACCCTCTCCGGCGCTCCGAAGATCCGCGCGATGCAGCTGATCGCCGAATATGAGCACTCCCCGCGCGGCATTTACGGCGGCGCGGCAGGATATTTCAGCTATTCCGGAAACATGGATTTCGCAATCGTGATCCGGACGATGATTCTGGAAGGGAAGCGGCTCACCATGCGGGCGGGCGCCGGGATCGTCGCCGATTCCGTGCCGGAAGAGGAATATCAGGAAACTCTCAACAAATCCAGAGCCGTGTTCAAGGCGGCGGAACTCGCAGCCCGCCTCGACTGAAAGGAGAACAGCAATGATTTTCATGATCGACAATTACGATTCCTTCACCTACAACCTGGTCCAGTACCTGGAGATGCTCGACGCGGAGGTGACGGTGCGGCGCAACGATAAAACCTCCATTGAGGAGATCGCCGCACTCGCTCCTGAGGCTCTGGTGATCTCGCCCGGACCGGGGCGACCCTCTTCCGCTGGAATCTCTCTGGAGGCCATCCGGTATTTTGCCGGGAAAATTCCGATTCTCGGTGTCTGCCTCGGCCATCAGGCGATTGGAGAGGCTTTCGGCGGAAAAGTGGTTCACGCAAAGAAGCTGATGCACGGGAAAACCAGTCCGGTCGCCCACGACGGAAAAGGGCTCTTTGAAGGCATTCCGCAGAATTTCAAGGCGATGCGTTACCATTCCCTCGCGGTGGAAGCGGCGTCTCTTCCCGCCTGCCTCCAGATCTCCGGGACGAGCGACGACGGCGAAATCATGGCGCTGCGTCACTGCGAATACCCGATCGAATCCATTCAGTACCATCCGGAGTCGATCGCAACCGCGACCGGGAAACGGCAGCTTGCCAACTTCCTCAAACTGGCGCGCCGGTTCCATGAAGGGAGAAAGTAAAATGCTGAGGCCCTATATCGCCGCTCTGATGGAGCGCCGGGATCTCGAAGAACAGGAGAGCTTTGAATGCTTCTCCCGCATCATGGAGGGCGCGTGCGACCCCGTTCAGATCGCCGCCCTGCTGACTGCGCTGCGCCTGAAAGGGGAAAACTCCGCCGAAATCACCGGAGCCGCACGGGCGATGCGCCGGAAAGCCGCGTTCATCGACACCGGAATGAGCCATGTGCTTGACATCGTCGGGACCGGAGGAGACGCCGCCGGAACGTTCAACATCTCCACCACCGCCTGTTTTGTCGCGGCGGGAGCGGGCGTGACGATCGCCAAGCACGGGAATCGCGCGGTCAGCGGGAAATCCGGATCGGCGGACCTGCTGGCCGAACTCGGATTCAACCTCGACGTCGAACCTTCCGTGATGGAGTGCTGCATCCAGGAAAACGGAATCGGATTTCTCTTCGCGCAGAAGATGCACCCGGCGATGCGGCATGCCGCTCCCGTCCGGAATTCGCTCAAAATGCGCACGATTTTCAATCTGCTCGGCCCTCTGACCAATCCGGCGGGCGCGCGGAATCATCTGATCGGGGTGTTCGCTCCGGAATATACGGAAGTGTTCGCCTCGGTGCTGAAGTCGCTCGGCAGCAGCCATGCGCTGATCGTCCACGGCGCGGACGGTCTCGACGAGATCAGTCCCGACTCCCCGACCCGGATCTGCGAACTGAAGGACGGCGCGATCAAAACCTTTGAATTCTTCCCGGAAATGGTGCTGGATGACGTTTATCCGCTCTCCTCGATCCTCGGCGGAACCCCGCGGGAAAACGCCCGGATCACCCTCGACATCCTGCGGGGGGAGGAGCGCGGCGGAAAACGGGCGGTTGTCCTTCTCAACGCCGGTGCGGCCATCTATGCGGCCGACGCGGCAAAGGATATCCGCGACGGAGTCCGGAAAGCGGCGGAATCCATCGACTCCGGCGCGGCTCTTAAAAAACTCGAACTTCTTCTGGAGGCTGGAAAATGAACGGAGAATCCATTCTTGAAAAACTTGTCAAATCGCGGGCGTCGGCGCCGAAAACAATTCCGGAGTCCGAACTGCGCAAACGGATCGCAAACCTGCCGCCCTGCCGCGATTTCGCTTCGGTTTTCCGCGGAGAAGGGGTGCATGTGATCGCGGAACTGAAAAAGGCGTCTCCCTCCAAAGGGATGATCCGGGAAGATTTCCGTCCGCTCGAACTGGCGGCGGAGCTGGAGAAGGCCGGAGCCGCCGCATTGTCGGTCCTGACGGAACCGGACTGCTTTCTGGGATCTCTCCGCACTCTGGAAGAGGTCCGGAAATGTGTTTCTCTGCCGCTTCTCCGCAAGGATTTCATCACGACCGAATACCAGATCCTCGAAGCGCGGGCGGCCGGAGCGGATGCCGTTCTGCTGATCGCGGCGGCTCTGGACAAACGGCGTTTTGCGGAGCTGCACACGTTTGCGAAGTCGCTCGGACTTGCGGTGCTCTGCGAGGCCCACTCCCGGACCGAGCTGGAGATGCTCGCGGAGGGCGGCGCGGAAATCATCGGGATCAATGCACGGGATCTTTCGGATTTTTCCGTTTCCGTGGAGCGGTCGCTGAGTCTGGTGGGAGAGATCCCCGCCGGAATCGTCCGGATTGCGGAAAGCGGCATCCGTTCCGCCGCCGACATCCGCCGCTTCCGGGAGGAGGGGGCCGATGGTTTCCTGATCGGCGAAACGCTGATGCGCGCCGTCTCTCCCGGAGAAAAACTCAAGGAGCTTCTCGCATGAGCGCCGCACTGAAAATCTGCGGAATCAACTCTCCGTATTTTGCAAACGCCGCGGCGGAGGCCGGAGCGGACTATCTCGGACTGATCTTTGTTCCCGAAAGTCCCCGGGCCGTGACGGTGGAGGAGGCGGTCCGGATCCGTGCCGCGGTCGAGCGGAAGGATGTCAAATTTGTCGGTGTTTTCGCCAACGAAGGGGAGGGGGCGATCCGCCGGACCGCGGAACGTCTGAAGCTCGATGTCATCCAGCTCCACGGCGCGGAGGATGCTTCGCTCGCCGGCTCTCTCCGGAAGGATTACGAAGTCTGGAAGGCCGTTTCGGACGCCTTCGACCCGGAATATCCGGCGGATGCGTTTCTGGCGGATTCTCCCCGGCCGGGCAGCGGAATGCGGGCGGATCGCAGCCTGGTCCGCCGGATCCGGGCGTCGGGAAAACGGCTGGTCCTCGCCGGAGGAATCTCCGCCGCGAATCTGAAGGAGGCTCTCCGGAGCGGCGCCGACATCGTGGATGTCAACAGCTCGCTGGAGCGCTTCCCCGGACGGAAAAGCATTCTCAAACTGAATCAGTTCATGAAGGAATATCACCAGGATCAAGGAGACCGGAAATGAAAACGAGTTCCCATTATGGAATCTACGGCGGCCAGTACGTCGCCGAAACACTGATGACTCCGCTTGCGGAGCTGGAAGAGGCCTTTCTCGCGGCGCGGAACGATCCCGCGTTTCAGGAGGAGATGAACCGCCTTCTGCGGGATTACGTCGGGCGGGAGAGTCCGCTGTATTACGCGGAGCGGCTCACGAAACTCTGCGGAGGCGCGAAGATCCTGCTCAAGCGTGAAGACCTCAATCACACCGGAGCGCACAAGATCAACAACACCATCGGACAGGCCCTGCTTGCCCGCCGGATGGGAAAGAAAAAACTTCTTGCGGAGACCGGCGCCGGCATGCACGGTGTCGCCACCGCCACGGTCGCGGCTCTGTTCGGAATGGAGTGCGATGTCTTCATGGGAGCGGTCGACGTGGAGCGTCAGGCGCCCAATGTGGAGCGCATGGAGATGCTCGGCGCAAAAGTGGTCGCCGTCAGCGAGGGAAGCGCCACGCTCAAGGATGCGATGAACGAGGCGATCCGCCGCTGGATCGAGGAGGTGGACAACGCATTCTATGTGATCGGAACAGTGGCGGGACCGCATCCGTATCCGATGATGGTGCGCGAATTCCAGTCGGTGATCGGGCGCGAGGCGCGCCGCCAGTGCCTGGAGCAGTACGGAAAACTGCCGGCCGAGGCAGTCGCCTGCGTCGGGGGAGGAAGCAATGCGATGGGGCTGTTCGCAGGATTCCTCGACGATCCGCAGGTCCGGCTTGTCGGCGTGGAAGCCGGCGGACTCGGCATCCCGACGGGACAGCATGCGGCAAGCATCAACGGCGGACGGGTCGGCGTGCTGCACGGCAGCAAGACCTATCTGCTCCAGACTCCCGACGGACAGATCATTGATACCTACAGCGTCTCCGCCGGACTGGATTATCCCGGCGTCGGCCCCGAACACGCCCATCTGCATGACACCGGACGCGCGCTTTATACGACGATCAATGACGCGGAGGCGGTTCACGCCTTCGATACGCTCGCCCGCTGTGAAGGGATCATTCCCGCGCTGGAGTCCAGCCATGCGGTTGCCGAGGCCATGCGCCGCGCACCGTCCATGAGTCCGGACGATCTGATCGTGGTCTGTCTCTCCGGCCGGGGCGACAAGGACATTCAGAACATCAAACGCTACAAAGCATCCAGACAAGGAGTTGAAGCATGAACCGCATACAGAACCTCTTCGCCGCATCCCGCAGAAGCGGCAGAAAGATCTTTGCCGCCTATCTGACGATGGGATTCCCCGATATGGAAATCAGCCGCCGTGCCGTCGAAGCACTGATCGAAAACGGTGCGGACATCATCGAATTCGGCGTCCCGTTCTCCGATCCGATGGCGGACGGACCCGTGATCCGGGAGGCCGGACGCAAATCGCTGGAACGCGGAACGACTCTGGAGTCTGTCCTGGCGACCATTGCGCAGCTCCGCGGAAAATATCCGCAGACGCCGTTTGTCCTTTTCTCCTACTACAACGTTCTGTTCAGCCGCGGACTGGAGAAATTCGCTTCCGAAGCGGAAGCCGCCGGAGTCGACGCTGTTCTTGCGGTCGATGTTGTGCTGGAGGACCGGGCGGAACTGCTGTCCGTTCTCCGCGCGCACGGAATGACGCTGGTTCCGCTGGTCGCCCCGACCACGCCGCTGGAACGTGTCGCGGAAATTGCGAAAGGCGTGGAGGACAGCTTCCTGTACGCCATTACGGTCAAAGGCGTCACCGGCGCCCGGACCGAACTGCCGCCGGAGCTGGAACAGAGACTCGGAGAGATCAAGTCCGTGTCGGGTATGCCGGTGCTTGCCGGTTTCGGCGTCAGCACGCCCCGTCAGGCGGAGATGATCGGTCATGCCGCGGACGGTTTCATCGTCGGCAGCGCAATCGTCCGGATTCTGCTCGATCATCCGGATGAGTCCGGAGTCGAAGAGCTCGGCCGTTTTGCCGCTTCGTTCCGCTGATGTCTCCGGTACGGCGGAGGAAATCTTCCGCCGTACCGTTTCCTGATCCTCCATCCTTCTTTTTTCGTCAACTATTCTGCACGGAAAGACTTGAACTTTGCTCCGGGAAGAGGTATATTTCAACAATGCCGTTGTATTTGAAAAAATACAGAAACCCGAACAAAAAAACTGAATCGATCAACCGTGTTTAAAAAGTTCATTGCTTTCATCAAGGGCGCATTCAATCCGACGAAATCAAGAAAAAGCCTTGTCAACACCTCCGTGAGGAAAGAGCTTTCCGGAAAAGGAAAGAGTGCGTCGCGCCGCCGCAAGAAAGGTGCAGGCCGTGCTGTTCCGGCCGCAGCCGCAAAAAAGAACACACCGAAAAAAAACGTCCCGAAAAAAGCCGCGGCATCTTCGCCGGAATCCGCCGGACGGGGAAAACAGCGGAAAACGGTTTCCGCTCCGCAGCCCCCGCCGCCGATGCCCGAACTGATGGAGATCGAACCGGCCGAAGGGAAAATCCGCTTCTGTGATCTGGATCTGGCAAAAGAGGTGCTGGTCGGAACCCAGCAGCTCGGATTCAAATACTGCTCGGTGATTCAGGAAAAATGCCTGCCGTATGCGCTGGCCGGACGCGATCTGGCGGCAAAGGCGCAGACCGGAACAGGAAAAACCGCCGCGTTTCTCGCTTCGTCCATGACCCGTCTTCTGCGGTCGCCGCTGCCGGAGCGGAAGGAGAAAACCTGCCGCGTCCTCGTGCTGGAGCCGACCCGCGAACTGGCCATGCAGATCGAAAAGGACGCCCGGGAACTCGGACGCTATACCGGATTGTACTGCAAGGCGATCTTCGGCGGAATGGATTACAAGGAACAGCGCGATGCGATCAACTGTCCGGTGGATCTCCTCGCGGGGACGCCGGGCCGGATTCTGGATTACGCGGGGAGCGGTTCGCTGGATCTTTCCCGGACCGAAATTCTGGTGATCGACGAAGCCGACCGGATGCTCGACATGGGCTTTATCCCGGATGTGCGCCGGATCGTGGCAAAACTTCCGCCCGCGGGTCAGCGCCAGACCATGCTGTTCAGCGCCACTCTGGAGCCGGAAATACTGCGGCTGGTCGATCGCTGGCTGGTGGATCCGGTGTCGGTGGAGGCGGAACCGGAGCATGTGGTGACCGATCTGATCGACCAGCATTTCCTTGCGGTGTCCGGCGACGACAAACTCGCATGTCTCCTCTGGCTCATCCGGACGGAACCGATCGAACGCATGATTATCTTCGGAAACTGGAAACACAAGAATGCGGAACTCGCGGAACAGCTGATCTCCTACGGAGTCGACTGTGAGGTCCTCTCCGGCGACATCGCCCAGAACAAGCGGATCCGGATTCTCGACCGTTTCAAACGGGGGGACTGCAAAGTCGTTGTGGCGACCGATGTCGCGGCGCGCGGCATCCATGTGGACGGCATCTCCCATGTGGTCAACTACGACGTCCCGGAACAGGCGGAGGATTACGTTCACCGGATCGGCCGGACCGGGCGCGCGGGGAAAAAAGGAAAGGCGATCACCTTTGTCTGCGAATTCGGCGCCTATTCCCTGCCGGCGATCGAGGAATACGCCGGCATCCGGGCGGTTACGGTTCAGCCGGAAGAGGAGGCCCTGGTGCTTCCCGAACGGGTGAAGGCACTCAAACACGCGGAGCGTCCTCCCCGCCGGACCGGAGAACGCAGATCCTCCGGACGCGGACATTCCCGCAGACGGTGATTCCGATGCCGCGCCCGGAAATCCATATTGTTCTGGACCGTCTCCGCAGCGCGCACAATGTGGGGAATATCTTCCGTCTTGCCGACGCGGTCGGAGCGAAGGAGGTGGTCTGCTGCGGCTATACCGCGGCGCCGCCCCATCCGAAACTCGTGAAGACCGCGATGGGGGCAGACCGGACCGTGCCGTTCCGTTCTTTCCCGTCGGCGGCGGAGGCCGTGGCGGAGCTGAAGCGGGAGGGATGTGCCGCGGTTGCCGTCGAGACTCTGGAGTCGGCGAAGGATGCGTGGGTGTTCGAGTATCCGGAAAAGCTGGCGCTGGTGTTCGGAAACGAGGCGCTCGGAATTGCTCCGGAGGCGCTGGAACTGTGTGATGCGGCGGTTTCTCTGCCGATGTTCGGATCGAAAGTTTCGATCAATGTCGGGAACTGTGCCGCGGTTGTTCTCTATATGATCGTTGCGAAAGGAGCGTGATTTCCATGAAACTAGCCGTGGTTGGACAGAATGCCGGAAAACTCGCGGAACTGCTGGAAGCACGGGGGGTGCATCTTTGTGAGCCGGCCTGCGCGGATCTGCTGATTCCTTACGGCGGGGACGGCACCATGCTGGGCGCCGAACGGGAGTACCCCGGAATCCGGAAATTCCCGATCCGGGATGAGGAGACCGCGCCGCTCTGCCCGAAACACAAGCCTGCCCTTCAGCTGGATGAACTCTTCGCGGGACGGCTGAAAATCTCCAGAATCCGGCGTCTGGAGGCGCGCTTCGGAACGGATCTGATCCGCGGCATGAACGATATTTTCATTCACAACAAGAACAATGCGTCGGCGCTCCGGTACAAGATCTGGATCGACGGCGAACTCTATTCCCACGAGATCGTCGGCGACGGGGTCGGTGTGGCGACCGTTCACGGTTCGACCGCCTATTTCCGCAGCATCACGCACAGCGTCTTCCGGACCGGAATCGGACTGGCCTTCAGCAACAGCACGGAGCTGGTCAACCACATGATTCTCCCGGAAACGTCGGAGATCCGCGTGAAGATCAACCGGGGACCGGGTGAAATGGTCGCCGACAACTATACCCATCCCGTTCTGATGCAGGTCGGCGATGAATGTGTGATCCGTCTTTCGGAAGACGCCGCGGAGTTCCTCGGCATGGATGTGTTCATGTGTCCGGAGTGCCGCCATCTGCGTCACGAGTACCGGCACTCCTTTTTTGAACCGGAGGTCCGCGCATGAGAGTTCTGATCAGTGCCGGGCCGACCCGGGAGGCGATTGATCCGGTCCGTTTCATCTCCAACCGCTCCACCGGCAGAATGGGATACGCTCTGGCCGCCGCTTCGGTCGCCCGCGGATGGGAAACCGTTCTGGTTTCCGGACCGGTCGCCCTCTGCGCGCCGGAAGGTGTTTTCCGGCTGGTGCGCGTGGAGACCGCCGCGGAAATGGCGGAGGCGATGAAGCGGGAAGCGGGGGAGGCGGATTTGATCGTCATGTGCGCGGCGGTTGCCGATTACCGTCCGAAGACCGTCTCTCCCCTGAAAATGAAGAAGAAAGAGGAACGGATGGTCCTGGAGCTGGAACCTACCGAGGATATCCTGCTTTCCCTCGGACGGATGAAACGCCCGGATCAGATCCTGGTCGGCTTCGCAGCGGAAACGGATTGTGTGGAACAGTACGCGCTGGATAAAATGCGCCGGAAAAATCTGGACTGGATCGCCGCAAACCGGGTCGGGATTCCCGGTGAAGGGTTCGAATCGGAAACGAATGCCGTGATCCTCTGCTCCCGGACCGGCGGACAGCACCGCCTCCCGCTGGATTCGAAAGACCGGATCGCGGAACAGATTTTCAACTGCATTCTTCCCGAGGTGAGAGCATGAGACGAATCCGATTTTTTCTGCCGCTGATTCTTCTGCCGGCGCTGCTTTTCCTGAGCGCGTGCGCCACGAAACCGGATTTTTCCACGGAGCATCCGACCGATGTCGCCGGACAGCCGTGGACGCTCTCCATGGTCGAGGAGCAGCTCGGCGGTGACGATCCGATTGAGCCGTTCAACCGTTCGATGTTCTGCGTGAACGATGTTTTCATGCAGTATCTGGTCTGGCCGGTTTCCTGGGTGTACGGCTCCATTCTTCCGGAACAGGTGATCCGGCGGATCGACATGGCATCCGACAATCTGGCATTCCCCGGCCGGATGATGAGCTGTTTCCTCCAGCTCAAATTCAAGCACGGCGGAACGGAATTCCTGCGTTTTCTGACCAATACCACGATCGGCATCGCCGGACTGTTCGATCCGGCGGAGGCATGGTTCGATCTGCGCCGCCGCCACGAGAACATGGGACACGCATTCGCATCGTGGGGAATCGGTCCCGGATGCATGTTCGTGCTCCCCGGCTCCACGGCGACCAATCCGCGCGATCAGGTCGGACTTCTGTTCGATTCTCTGCTGGATGTGAAAATCATCATTCCCTATGCCGGAACGATCAGCAGCGTCAACCGCATCATCCGCAGCTACGACTCCTACAACGCCCTGACCGAAAGCAGCCCGGATGTCTATGAAACCTTCAAGATGGCGATGCTGGCGCTCCGCTACGGTCAGCTCTGCGATCTCCCGGACCGCTCCCCCGTCCCGCGGGAACTCCCCGCCTACACGCCGCCGGAAAAGGAGGGATCCGTTCCCGTCGCCCGCTACTTCCACCCCGAAAATGAACTGAACGACACGCTCCGGGTCGCCGCGTTCACCATGCAGAACAACAATCAGAGCTGGTGGATCAAAACATCGCTCTGGAACACGGATTTCATCATGCAGGGATCCAAACGGAGCATCCGCTTTTCCGAGGATCTTCCGCGCCTGCGCTACCGTCTCTGGGAGAAGAACAGCAACGGGACTCTTGCCGTGATCGTACCCGGAGTCGGAACCCATTATACGGGATCGACCCTCAGCGCTCTTGCGGAACTGCTGAACTCCAACGGATATGCGGTGGCCGCCATGAGCAACTCCATGAACTGGGCGTTCGCCTCCGCCGCCGGACTTTCCGCTCCCGGATATGCGCCGGAGGATGCGGCAAAAGTCCGCGAAGCCATCCGGAAAATCGTCGAGGATGTCCGCGAAAACACCGATCTGAAGCAGTTCGATCTTGTGCTGGTCGGCTATTCCCTCGGCGGTCTCCAGACCCTCAAAATCGCGGAGATGGAGCGCAGGGAGCCGCTTCTGAACGCCAAACGCTATCTGGTCCTCAATCCTCCGGTGGACATCCTGAAATCCATGCAGCGCTTCGATGCTCTGGCGGAACTTTCAAAAGTCTGGAACCGCCGCGATTTCTTCCTCAATGCCGACGAGGTCATGGTGAAGTTCCTTCCGCAGGTGATGTCGAGCCGGACTCTTCCCCCGCTTCTCTCTCCGGAGGCTCTTGCAGAGGAAAACCGCCGCCGCGCCACGCTCGAAGATCCGCTTCCGCCGCTGAAACAGCCGGATCTCCGGACGAATCTGGACCGTCTTCAGGCCGGTGTCCTGATCGGACTTTCTTTCCGCATGACCATGCGCGAGCTGATGATGACTCTGGTCCGTTCCGGCCGCGCGCCGGAAGGCGCAGTCAAAACCCCCTATTCCTGGTTCCGCCGGACCGCTCTCTATGCGGAACTGGATGCCATTTCCGGAATGGAGTACGTCAACCGCTTCATCCTTCCCCGCCATCCCGGAAAAACTCTGGAACAGCTCCAGTATGAATCCAGCCTCTATTCCAGTGCGGAATCCCTGAAGGAGGAATCCCGTATCCGGATCCTCCACAACGTGGACGACCCGATCCTCAATGACGAGGAAATCCGCTTCCTCGACCAGACCTTCGGCTCCCGGATCCTCTGGTTCGACTGCGGCGGTCACATGGGAAATCTTGCCCTGAAAGACTATCAGGACCTGCTTCTCCGCCAGCTCCGGTAAACAACATCTTTTCCGTCCTGAAAAAAACGAGATAAAAAACACGAGGAGAAAGAACTCTTTTCAAAGATCTTTCTCCCCGTGAGAAATGACATTAAACGATACGAAATATCACGGAACAGTATTTAATTCCCGCCGTCCATCTCCTGCCAGGCGGCTTTTCCATCGCGGTCCTTGACAAGGATTTCCATCTTTTTTTTGAGGGATGCCAGTTTCTCCTGACAGTAGGCGGCGATGGCGGCACCCTCTTCGAATTTTGCGATCATTTCATCCAGCGGGACGCCGCCCTGTTCCATGGCGGAAACGATCGAGTCCAGTTTCTCCATCGCCTGTTCGAACGTCAGGCGATGAAGCTCCTCCTGCTGTTTCCGCTGTTCTTCCTCGGTCATTGGCGGGACTCCGGATCAGTTTCTTCTTCCGCCGAAGATGCGCAGGAGGAACAGGAAGAGATTGATGAAATCCAGATAGAGTTCCAGCGCTCCGATGACCGTGAGTTTCCGGTTGGTTTCCGAATCTCCGCCCGCCTGAAGATAAAGACGCTTGATTTTCTGCGCATCATAAGCGGTCAGCCCGACGAAGATCAGAACGCCGATATAGGTGATGATCCAGCCGAACATTTCGTTCCGCATGAAGATGTTGATCAGCGATGCAATGATAAGCCCGATCAGCGCCATGAACAGAATGGAGCCGAGTTTGCTCAAATCCCGCTTTGTGACCGTTCCGATGATCGCCATTACGGCGAAGGTCGCCGCGGTTGTCAGGAACGCGCTTGTAATTGCCGGCAGCGAATACACGACAAAAATATATCCGAGCGTGACGCCGTTCAATGCCGCATAGAGCGCGAAGAGCGCGGTCGCCGTTGCCGCCGCCATCTTGTTGATTCCCCAGCTGATGCCGATCACCAGACCAAGTTCAGCAACAATCAGAACGGTGAGGAGGACCGGATTCCGGAACACCATGGTTCTCAGAGCCGGAGTGGTCCCGACCGCCCACGCGCAGAGTGCGCTGAGCCCGAGGGCAAACGTCATCCAGTAATAAACGCCGGTCAGAAACGCCGCAACTCCGGACGAGGTGCGGACAACGGCTTCCCGAATCATTCCATCTCGATACATACAAAACCCCCTTTTGTGTTGGTTTGGCTATACAGTAGCAAGGTTTTCGGAAAAATCAAGCCGAATCAGGACATTCCGCCGAAAACAGCCTGTCCGATGCAGACGGATGACTGGTCGGAGGAGGTCGTTTCGTGGACGTAGACCCGGAATCCCCGGCGCTCCAGCTCCCGGCGGACCTCTCTCATCAGCATGAGATTGAAAAAGACGGAACCGGAAAGGACAACCGTCCGCCGTCCGGTCTGTTTTGCTCCGACATCCGCCATCTCCGCAAGCGCGCGGGCGACGGAAAGGAAAAATGCCAGATGAAGATCCCCCGGCGGTTCTCCCGTCATCCAGCCCGGATCCTGAAAACTGCGGAAGGTCTCCGTCCAGTCCACCACGGTCAGTCCGTCATCATTGCGCAGGGTGAACGGGAAGCGCGCGGCAAGGCGTTCCGCGTTCTCCCGGCTGGCTCCGCGGCAGACCGCCGCCTCCATCTGAACCAGAATCTGAATATCATACGTCTGCACAGGTCTGCGCGGCGGGAGCGCCGCCGCCACCGCTTCGAAAAACGGGAGCGCCGCATGAGTCTTCCGCAGTTCCGCGGTCTGTTTCCGCTCCGCGAGATCCCGTTCGTACTCCTCCCGGGAAAGTCCCAGATGACGGAGAAGGGGATCGGTCACTTCCAGACGGTTTGTCTCCAGAATCGAGAGCAGAATCGACGTCTGAGAGGGAAAAACTCCATCCCGGATCGCCGGAACCTTCTGCTGGCGGAAGGTCGCAAGACGCCGGAAGGAGGTGAAGGAGATCTCCATCATTTCCGCCCCCCAGGTGACGCCGTCGGGTCCGTATGCTCCTCCGTCGAGAATCAGCGCCAGAGATTCCTCCAGCGAGTGCTCCACCATGCAGGCGATGGCGTTCGCATGATGGCGCTGCGCCGTGGCAAGCGGAATGGAATATTTCTCCGAAAACCGGAACGCCTCCGCCGCGGAAAGTGAATTCACATCCATATCGCAGACCAGAATATCCGGAACCTGCGCATAGAGCAGGAGAAACCGTTCTCCGACCAGAGAGAGCGACCGGGCATTCCGATCGCTGGAGATCGTTCCCATCTGCTGGGAAACCGCTATATTGTCGCGATATCCGAGCGCCACCGCGGAGGCCCGGTCGGATCCCAGCGCAAGGGCAACCCGCAGGAGCGGCGTTTTCAGCTTCAGCGGTGTCGGACAGATCCCGCGGGAGCGCCGCCGCGTAATAATCTTCCCGTCCGATTCCAGCTGGACCGAGGAGCCTCCGTTCTGCCAGATCTTCAGGTCATGCGTGAGGACGTAATCCGAATATCCGGCATTGGCAAAGAAATCCTCATCGCCGCCGGCGTCGTCGGGGTCGACCGGTTTCGGTCCGCCGATGAATGCAAACGCATCGAACTGCCCCTGCAGCGAATCCGGCGTCGGACGGCTTTCGAAGAGAAGGCGCAGCATGGCGGTCGGGGGGAGGGCGAGTCCCAGCGTTTCCGGAAAATCGGGACAGAACAGCTTGTCATCCAGCGGAATATTCTCCTTCCGCCGGAGAATGACAACCGGCGCGGCGGGAGAACACAGGGCTTCGGCTTCCAGATCTGAGCAATGACAGTACCGCCTGGCGATTTCCAGCTCCCGGACCATTACGGATACCGGCTTGTCGAGAACATTCTTTCTCCGCCGCAGTTCCGCCACGGCATCCCGGTTGAGCGCATCGCAGAGCGTGATGAATCCGTCATAGGTCTTGACGGAAATGATCCCTCCCTGCTGGAGTTTTTCACACGCCGTCTCCAGCGGAGAGTAGGAGTCGACAATGTCGCCGGAACTGTTCATCAGAAGAGCGCTCGGCCCGCAGAACGGACAGGTCTGATTGGGATTGCCGTCCGCTTCGGAACTGGACTCCTGCGAACAGAGCTTGCAGGGCGGAAATGCCATGAACGCGGAGTTCCTCCGGCTGAACGGCGCCATCGTCGCGATCGAATACCGCGGCCCGCAGTTCCGGCATGATACAAACGGATAATGATAAAATCTGGATTCCGGATCCAGCATTTTCCGGATGCAGTCCGGACACGGTGCCCGGTCGGCTTCGATTCCCGTTGCGCCGGCCGGCGGGCCGAGCAGACGGAAGAGCGGTCCTTCCTGCGGAAGCGGCTGCGCCGGATTTTTCTGCACCAGCCGGATGGCTGTCAGATGGAAGGTGCGGGGCAGTTTTACGGGAAGAGCCCGGATAAATTCCCCGATCTGTTCATCCTCTCCGGTCAGACGGAGTGCGGCTCCGCCGGGGGTTTCGGCAACCCATCCGCCAAGACGCGCCTCCGCTGCCATTTTCCAGATGAACGGGCGGAATCCCGGAGTATTCAGATGTCCTTTTAATTCAAATGTTACCGTACTGCGCATGATGACATCCCGTGTTGCTCTCCGCCTCCGGGGGCGGAATCTCCGGGAGGGTTGTTTTTCCCGGTTCTTTTTCTTTTGCAGCAATTTAGCGCATCTTCTGTCATCTTTCCAGTGAAAAAATCAGAAAAAAAAGAAATATCCCTTCTTTCCGATTGATTTTTTGCCGTTTTACTGTAAATTTTCCCAAAAAACAGGAGATTTCCATGAGAACAGCAGAAGTGACCCGTCAGACAAAAGAAACCGATATCGCCATCTCCATCAATCTGGACGGGGAGGGGAACAGCTCCATCTCCACCGGAATCCCGTTTATGGATCACATGCTGACCCTGTTCGCAAAACACGGGAATTTCGATCTCAATGTCAAAGTCGCCGGCGATCTGGAGGTCGACTGTCACCACACCATGGAGGATGCGGGGCTCGCTCTCGGAAAAGCCATCGCCGATGCCCTCGGCGACAAAGCCGGAATCACCCGTTACGGTCACATGATCCTCCCGATGGACGAAGTCCTGGCTCTGGTGGCGCTGGATCTTTCCGGCCGGCCGTATCTGGTGTATGAGGTGCCGGCGCCGACGTCCTACATCCGCGATCTGGATGTCGCCCTCTTCGGCGAGTTTTTCCGCGCCCTTTCCAACTCGGCGGGTATGAATCTGCATGTCAAAATCCTGAATTCCGGTGAGACGCATCATCTGTTCGAGGCGGTGTTCAAGGCCTTTGCCCGCGCTCTGAAAACAGCGGTTGTGCTGGATCCCCGGGTGAAGGGAATTCCTTCTACGAAGGGGTCTCTGTAATCCGTTCCGCTTTTCCTCCGCGGGGGATGTATTCCAGAGAGTTGATGTGCCATCCGCAGTAGGTGTAGCTGTCTGCCGCCGCACCTGGAATCTCCTTGCAGAGGGCGTTCAGCTCCTCCCGCGTATAGGCCTTCAGGCGGGATATCACTCCGTCAATCAGAACCAGAAGCGGAATGACCGGCAGCGGATAGGTCCAGAGAAAACGCCGGAAACTCCACGGTCGGAGAAACGGCGTGCAGATCCAGACCAGCGGAATCGTCATCAGAAGAAGGAACGGGTACTGCAGAAGCGGAAACGGCGTGCAGTAATCGAAAAACGCCAGCGTTTTCCCCTCTTTCGCCGCGGTGCGCAGCATCTCTTTCAGCTCTTCCGGCGGGAAGTGGTGCAGAGCGGAAAACATCAGGAATGTTCCGTCGAATTTGCGGATGGCCTCCTCCGCAGTGATCCCTTCCGGATGATAGCGGATCTCCAGTTCCCCGGACGAGAAGCCGTTCCGGTGCGGAAAACGATCGGTCAGCAGAATTGAACACCGGATCCCGGGCGCGTGACGGCGGAGAAAAATCTGAAAGCATTCGGCATACTGGCCGCGCCCGCTGCACAGATCAATGAACACCGTCGGTTTCCGGGGAAGAATCCTGCGGATCGCGGTCCGGTAGATCGCTGAAATGCGAATGAAAAAACTGAGGAAATCGGTCAGGGCATCCCGGAAAAACTCCGGACACCATTCCGTTTCATGAATTTCCTTCCAGTTGTGACGGTTCATGCAGAAAACTCCGGAATTTTTCTCCCGGGAAATTTCCGCATGGCTGTTCCGCAGGTCTTTCCCCGGAATATGCGGAGAGACGGGACGATGTTCCGGCCTCTCCGGGATCGGACTTATCGCTTATCCTTGAGAAGTTTGTGGACTCCGGCCAGCTGAACACAGACACAGAAGAGTTCAATTGCCTTTTTCAGCTCTTCGACGGTCGGATAGGTCGGCGCAATGCGGATATTGGTATCGCGCGGATCTTTCCGGTAGGGGAAGGTCGCTCCGGCTCCGGTGAGTTTGACACCTGCATTTTTTGCAAGCTCAACGGTCTCCTTTGCACAGTTTTCGAGCGTGTCAACCGCGATGAAATATCCGCCTTTCGGAGTGGTCCATGAGGCCAGTCCGGTTCCGCCGAGTTCCCGTTCCAGCGTCTTGAGAACGATGTCGAATTTCGGACGGAGTTCATGTGCCAGTTTGCGCATATGGCTGCGGACCCCCTCCGCATCCTTCAGATAGCGGACCGTCCGGAGCTGGTTGAGCTTGTCCGGTCCGATGGTCTGGATGCCCATATGCTTTTTGTACTCCCGGATGTTCGGAAGGCTGGAAGCCTCCAGCGCAATTCCCGCTCCGGGGAAGGTGATTTTCGAGGTCGAGAAGAAGTAGATCGGGCGGTCCGGATTGCCCGCTTTTTCGCAGAGCGTGAAGATGTCGGCCAGTTTTTCTTCCGAGTAGATATGGTGGACGCCGTAGGCATTGTCCCAGAAGATCCGGAAGTCGGGAGCCGCCGTTTTCATCGAGGCAAGACGTTCCACGACGCGGTCGCTGTAGCAGATCCCCTGCGGATTGGAGTACAGCGGAACGCACCAGATTCCCTTGATGGAGTCATCTTCCGCAACGAGCTGCTCGATGCGGTCCATATCGGGTCCGTCTTCGTGCATGTCGATCGTGATCATTTCGATACCGAGGTCTTCGCAGATGGCAAAGTGGCGGTCGTAGCCGGGCGCCGGACAGAGGAATTTCACCTTCGGAAGATCTTTCCACGGGGTATGTCCCTGCGTTCCGAAAATATAATGGCGCACAATCGTGTCATACATCATATTGAGACTGGAGTTGCCGCCGATGATGATTTTCTCCACCGGAATTCCGAGCAGATCGGAAAACAGTTTTTTTGCTTCGGGAATGCCGTCGAGCAGGCCGTAGTTGCGGGCATCGGTTCCGTCCACCGTGATATAGCTGTCCAACGTGTCCAGGATGCCGTTCACGAGATCCAGCTGGGTTCCGGCCGGTTTGCCCCGGGACATGTCCAGTTTCAGATTCTCGTTCACATAGCTTTCGTACTTCTTCTGAAGTTCGTCCTGACAGGAGAGCAGCTGGGCTTCGGATAATTCCAGATAGTTCACCGCATTCATTTTGTTCGTGTTCCCGTTCTGATTGTTTGTGGTTGGATGAAGAAGAGTTCATCCGTTTTCCCGTAAAACAATAATATATCATTTTTCTTCGACCGATTCAAGCAGAGAGCTTGATTTTTTCCCAAAAGAGTGGAATATTACCGGTATGCGTTTCCGGACGCGGAGGGCTGTTCTCTCCGGGCGTTTTTCCTCCGGAACAAAACGGAATTTTCAGCGGGAGTATGCAGGCATGTCAAAAGTTTCTTTTGTTTCCGGCTCGCTTCACCGGATCAGCGGACAGATTTCCGAAGCGGCCAGCCGGATGCACAATCCGCCGCAGGAGATGGAGACAGCATCGAATCCCGATCCCGGGGAGCAGCCTGCGCCGAAAGCGGAGATGGAATCCTCAACAGCCGCACCCGTCCGTCGCGATCCCCCCCGGAATTCCGCCGCGCCGCATGCCGCGTTCAAACCCCGCTACGAGGAACTGCTGAGAATGAGACGCGATCTGACCGGTCAGCTCCAGGAGGCGGAGGCGCGGCTTTCCGCTGAATACGCCGCTCTGGAGTCCCGGATTTCCGAGAAGAACCGGAAACTTGCCGAAATCCGGAGTCTTCTTTCGCGCCTGGAGTCCTGCCGGATCCCGGAGTGGAACGATCCCGATTTCCAGCCCGCGTTCCATGAGGCTCTCCGCACATTTGAACATGGACGGATTGAGCTGATCCGGGCAATGGTTTCCGTCGAGCAGCCGTCCGCCGATTCCGGAAGGAATCCGGCACCGGAGCTGAATCTTTCGTCCCTGACCGCTGGATTCCTGTTCCGGAAAGGGTGTGCCTTTTTTCTGCCGCTGATTCTGGCCCTTCTGGGGGGAGCGCTCTTTCTTGCCGCAGCCTTTGTCCTGGCCTGGAAAGTGGCGCTCTGATTCATGAAGTCCAACGATCCGAACATCGAACGCATCGACTACTGGCGCAGGGCGGGAGACCGCCGTCAGCTGACGGAATTTCTGCGTGTCGGGCATATCCGGATGGTCGCCGGACACGGCCAGCCGGGGACCAGAATCAAGCGCCGCCGTCTCGCGGTTGTCCTGCTTGCGCTGATTCTGCTGGGAATCGGCTTTTTTTTCGTTCTCTTCTGAACCGCTCCGCAGACGCTGTCTTGATTTCCGGGACATCCGGATTATAGTATTCCTCTGCAAGCAAAACCTCAACGGGGAGATTTTTCGTATGAAACCTTTTGAATCCGGCGACCGGATCGCTTTCTTCGGCGACAGTCTGACACATGCCGGCTCCTATCACCGTTTTCTCCGCAATTTCTGGTTCACCCGCCGTCCCGGAATGGACCTGAAAACCTTCAACTGCGGCAACGGAGGAAATTCCGCTCAGAACGCTCTTTTCCGCATGGATTTCGATCTGTTCAATTTTCATCCGAACAAGGTGTTTGTGCTGTTCGGCATGAACGATGTGAACCGGTTCTGCTACGGCGTGGAACAGCCCGATGCACAGAATCTCGCCGACCGCGAGACCGCGCTGAAGGTGTACGCGGAAAGTATGGAGATCCTGATCCGCCGCCTCCGGGAGAAGAACATCGAAGAGATCATCCTGCTCTCTCCCACGCCCTACGAGGAAGAGGCGGATATGGAGGAATTCAATCTCAGAGGAACTTTCGATGCCCTCCGCCGCTGTCAGGAGATCAATGAACAGCTGGCGGAGGTCTGGGGATGCGCCACGGTCGATCTGCTTCATCCGATGCTGGCGCTGAACCGGAAGATGCGGGAGACGGATCCCGCGGCGTCTCTGGCCGGTCCCGACCGGGTGCATCCGACCACTCTCGGTCATGCCGTGATGGCCTCTCTGATCCTGATGGCTCAGCAGGTGCCGGCCAATGTGTTTTCGCTTTCCCTCGGTCTTTCGACGTCGACGGAAAACTGTGCGGTCTCTGATGTTCAGGCGGACGGGGATGGACTCCGCTTCCGTCTGATCCCGTTTTCCATGCCGTATCCGCCGTTTCCGGAAGAAGAGGCGCTCAACCGCCTTCTCCCGTTTCGACAGCGTCTGAACGCCATGCCGTTTTCCGTCCGCGGACTGGAGGACGGGGTGTATGAACTGAGCGTGGACGGCGCATTCTGCCGGAAGGTCTCCGCCGGAGAGCTGGCCGCGGGAATTGATCTGGCGCTCACCTCGCCGAAATCGGAGAAGGTCGGCGATCTCAATTTGCGCTATCAGACGGAGGAGGAAAAACTGCGGGAGATCATGAAGGTCGAAGTCTCCCTGCGTGAAAACAGGATCGCTCTGGACGACCGGTCGGCGATTGAGGCATATATGGCCGCTTTCCTGGAGGAAGTGAAGGATAAACCCTGGCTGCCCTATTACCGGAAGCTCTTCGGAAGCTACTTTGAACTGAAGGCGGCGGAAAAGGAGATCGCGACGGCCATGCGGATCATTTCGGAGGAGCTGGCGGCGGATGTTCAGCCGGTCAGCCGTTTTATTTCTCTGCGGCGTTCTCCGGTCTGAGTCTCTGTTCCGGATGTTCTCTTCCGCGCCGGAAGCCCCTGACGCGGAAGATTTTTTTTCTTATTTTCCTGTTTTTCTCTCTTGAAAAAAAGAGGAAGGAAGAGTAGAGTTTACTGCCCGAATAAAATCATGGAAATTGGAAAGGTTTCAACGTATGGTATCCGCATGCTATGCCGGAAGGTGGGTGTCTGTTTTCGCGTTCGCTGCTCTGGCAGGGTTGTCTGTACTCTGCGCACAGGAGGCGAAGAAGGCGTCCCCCGCGCAGGTTTCTGATCGTAAAATAGAGGAAAAACGGATCGCCGCAGGATTCACCGGCCGGGGAAAGGAGGCGGTGATCCAGCGTCTGGAGGCGCTGTTCACCAACAACTCCAGACCGGTGGTGACGCCGAAACGGTATATTCCTGACAAACCGTATCTGGTGGTGACGGATGTGGAGAACGAAAACCCGGAGGCGCCGAAACGGTCGGTGATTGTTTACCGCTTCCGGTTTGTCGATGCGGATTCCGCCAAGGATGCGGTCGAAGCGGCGCTCGCGGAGAGCGGAAGCTGTGAAACTTCTCCGAATCAGAACACCATCGTGATCAATGTGCTCCGCGACAAGGTGCCGACCATCAAGGCCACTCTGATTGCGCTGGATGTGCCTCTGCCGCAGGTCCTTGTGGAAACGCAGATCATCGAGGTCTCCAACCAGCAGGGGGAACAGCGCGACGTGAAACTGCAGTTCTCGCATTACGACGCGCACACCAATACCAACAACGTGTTCGGCTATTCGCTGGACAGTCCGACGCAGAATTCCGTAGCCGGGGAAACATCCGGTTTTGATTTCTTTCCTGTTGCACTCGGCCGTCCGGGCGGGGATACCTCCACGCTTCAGGCGGCGCTCCGCTGGCTCACGACCAGTTCCGATGCCAGAATCCTCGCCGCGCCGAACGTGATCGCCGATCTGGGAATGAAGGCCAGCATGAGTACCGGAGAGGATCTCCCGTATCAGGAGAACACCGTGACCAACAGCGCCGTTTCCCAGAGCGCAAAGTTCAAGCGGACCGGAATCAAGCTCAACATCACGCCGACTTTGATTAACAACGATACCGTGCAGCTGGAGATCAATCCGGAAATCACCATTGCGGTGCGGTATGAGAAATTCACGATTTCCGGTTCGTCGGACGATGCGCCGGTCTACAACAACGTTCCGGTGGTTTCCGTCCGGAACATCAAGACCCGTCTGACCGCCGCCGACGGCGAAATCATCATGCTCGGCGGACTTTATTCGAGCGAAGTTTCCGAATCCCTGCGCAAGACCCCGTTCCTCAGCGATCTTCCGCTGATCGGGGAGCTGTTTACCGCAAAGGATGCCACAACCTATGACAAGCAGCTTGTCTTTTTCATGAAGGTGCATATTCTCCGCAATCCGTATTCGGTCACGGTCGATCCGGAAGCCACGGTCAAGGAGATCAAGGAGATCGGCGACGCATATCAGAATTCCACGGTCATTTTCGACTCCAAAGATTATCCGCGCCGCTCCTCCTCCGCGGATAAAAAAGGCTTCTGGGCGCAGTTCTTTGATTTCGAATCGGAGGAACCCGAAGTTCCGAAGGCGAAACAGGAGGCATCGGAACCTCCGCTCTACGGTCCTCTGGCGGCTCCCGCGGAAAGAGGACGGAAATGAAGTTCGGATTTTCTCGGAAAAAATGGATTCTTCCGGCGGTTCTTGTGGTTGCGCTGCTTGCCGGAGCGGTCCTTGTGTTCTATCCCCGCTACGCCGCAAAGCGCAAGGCGAAAACGGGGACGGAAACCAAGGCTCCGGACCGGATCTTCACCGCGAAAAAAGGAGATCTGATCCTGGGCGTGATGCTGACCGGAAGCGTGAATGCAAAGAAAAAGCATAAACTCGCAATGGAGGCCCCGTGGGGAACCAAACTCATCAAGGTCGTGGATGAGAACAAGGAGGTCAAGGCGGGCGAGATCGTCGCGGAGTATGAAACCTACGATCTGCTGCTGAAGATCGACGACCTGAAAGTGAATCTGGACAACCGGAGGAAGGATCTGGAAATCGCTCTGGACGAGCTGGCGATTCTGGTCAGCTCCAACGAGGCCGACATCCGGACCGCGCGCGACAGCGTCACCGACGCCGAAGACGCATACAGCAAATACTGGCGTCTGGAAGGCCCCAGAGACCGCGATGAACAGAAACTCAAGGTCGATGAGGCGAAAAAAGCGCTCGACGACGCCGAGGATGAACTTTCCGCCCTGGAAAGCGAGGTCTCCACGACCGTCTATTCCGACGCCGCGGAAGAGGAAAAGGCGCAGCAGAGCATCGAAACCGCCGAACAGAAACGCGATACCGCAAAGACCAAGTACAACAGCGCCATTCTGGAACGCAAGATCTTCAAACGCTACACCCAGCCGAACAAGCTCAAGGAACTGCGCAACAAACTTGCCCAGGCAAAACTCAATTTGAAAAAGACGAAGGTCCGCACGGAAGCATCGCTTGCGCAGAAGAAAAAGCAGATTTTCCAGCATGAAACGCAGATTCGCAAACTGGAGCGGGATCTGAAGAAGCATCAGTCCTATCTGCCGATGATGACGCTGCGCGCGCCGGTTTCAGGAATTGTCATGTACGGCGATCCCGACCGCCGCTGGGGAAATCCCGAGGTCAAGGTCGGAATGGACGCCCGCCGCAAACAGGTCATCATCACCATTCCGGATATGAGCAAGATGATTGTCGATGTGAATCTTCCGGAGCAGTACCGGTCCAAGGTTTCGGTCGGTGATCCGGTCATCATCACGCCGGACTCCATTCAGACCATCAAGATCAAGGGGAAGATCGACCGTATCGCCCAGCTGCCGGTGAATCTGATTCCCTGGGATCAGAACAGTCCGAAAATTTACCGGACGATCGTGGATTTTTCCGGGAGGGATTCCCGGATCGTCAGCGGAATGAGCGTGCAGGTGGAGGTCGTCTCGCGGATTCTGCACGATGTCCTCTTCATTCCGATCGAGGCGGTGTTCGAGGAAAACGGAAAACTGCTGGTCTACCGGAAAGCGCTTTCCGGACCGGAGAAGGTCTTCATCAGGATCGGGCAGGCCAACAACAACTATGTCGAGATCGTCGAAGGGCTTTCCGAAGGCGACGACGTGTATCTTTACCGTCCTTTCCAGGGCGGCAGCAAGATCTGACGGAGCGGAAGTAATCATGGCCGGCGCCCGGGAACGAAAAGAGGCTCTTCATCTTGCCGATATCCGCAAAACCTACTATACGGAGACGGTCGAGGTCCCTGTGCTCAAAGGGGTCAACTACGACGTCTGGCGGGGGGAGTTCATCGGCATCATGGGATCGTCCGGATCGGGAAAATCGACGATGCTGAACATCCTCGGCCTGCTGGACAAGCCCACGGGCGGGGAGTACCGTCTTGACGGTCTCAATGTCGCGGAAATGAGCGACTTTGAACTTACGCGTGTCCGCAATGTCAAGATCGGTTTTGTGTTTCAGGCGTTCAATCTGTTTCCGCATCTCACGGTGCAGGAGAATATCGAGGTGCCGATGCTCTATGCGGAGGTCCCGGCGAAGAAGCGGCACGAGGTCTCCGCCTACATGGCGGAACGGGTGAAGCTCGCGCATCGACTGAACCACAGACCGACGCAGCTTTCGGGCGGAGAGTGTCAGAGAGTCGCTGTGGCGCGTTCGCTCGTGAACAATCCGACCTTCATTCTCGCCGATGAACCGACCGGAAATCTGGATGAGAAAACCGGCGCTGAAATCATGAATCTGTTTCATGAACTTCATGATGCCGGTACCACGATTGTCATGGTGACGCACAATCCCTATTATGAATCGCATTATGACCGCGTGATCTATCTGCGCAACGGAATGGTCTGGAAGATCATCGACAATATTGCCGGATCCACACAGGAGTTCCCGACATGAAACTCCACGATCAGCTCTGGCTCTCCTTTCACAATCTGATGCTGCACAAAGTGCGTTCGATTCTGACCTCGCTGGGCATCATTTTCGGTGTCGGAAGCGTGATCGCGATGCTGGCGATTTCCGAGGGCGCAAAGATTCAGGCGCTCGCGCAGATCGAAGCGATGGGAACCGACAAGATCATCGTTTCGACCCGCAAGCCGCCCACTTCCGGCAAGGATGTCTCCGATTCCTCCGGAAACAGCATGATGGAGCGCTACGGGATCACCATCGCCGATCTCGACCACATCCGGAAAATGGACAATGTGGAGGAGGTCGCCGTGGCGAGAAACTCCCGGAAGAAGATCCTCAGCGGAATGAAGCGCCTTGATCTTTCCCTGGTCGGCGTTTCCATCGACTTCATGGAATTCAGCCGTTCCCAGCTCGTGCAGGGGCGATGGCTTTCCTCCATCGACGGAATCACGAACAATTGCGTGATCGGGTCCAACGTCAAGCGGCAGCTCTTTTCGCTCGGCGAGCAGAATGTGATCGGAAGCACGATCATGGTGGAGCGCGATATTTTCCGCGTGGTCGGTATCGTTGAAAATCTCCATGGAACTCATATTCCCGGTATCGGAAGTCCCAACGACTGTATTTTTATTACGATCATGGCTTCGGATTCCATCTACGGGAAAAAATCCTATGAGACCAGCAACCGGAATCCCAGTGTGGAAGATGTCGATTTTGATACCTTCATCATCCGTGTCCGGGATGTCAGCTATATCGACTTCACCTCAAAACGAATCTCCTCCTACATGGCAAAACGGCATGCCGATACCAAGGACTGGACCATCCTCGTCCCGCTCGATCTCCTCAAGCAGCAGGAGCAGACTCAGAATATTTTTACCATCGTCATGAGTTCGATTGCGGGAATCTCCCTCCTTGTCGGCGGAATCGGGATTATGAATATTATGCTGGCGAATGTGTATGAACGCCGCAAGGAGATCGGTACCCGCCGCGCTCTCGGCGCTCAAAAGTCGGATATTATCAAGCAGTTCCTGTTTGAAACGATTTTTCTGACCTCCATCGGCGGAAGCACCGGTGTCGCCCTCGGCGTTGTCATCGCGCTCTGCGTGACCCACTATGCCGGGATGCCGACCGCTTTTTCGCTCTGGTTTATTCTGCTCGCTCTCCTCATCAGCGCCGTGATTGGCGTGCTTTTCGGAACTTATCCCGCATGGAAGGCCGCTCAGCAGAATCCAATTGAAGTTCTCCGCTCAGAGTAAGTGAAGCGCTCGGGAAGATCAGGGATGGAATGGGTGGGCGTGGAGATGGGATGGTATGGGTGGTATGGGTTTCGTGCTCCGCACGACCAGCGTTTCGCCGCTGGACCGCGACAAGGACAGAGTCCTTGACCCGGGAAAAATACTTCTGTATTTTCCCCGTAAAAAAACGGAGCGGAATTTTTGAATTCCGCTCCGTTTTTTGTTGAGGGGAGTTATTTCTGGATTTTTTTCAGGATGCCTTCGTAGTGGCGGGTGTATTCCTTGACGCCGCTGTTCTGGAGGTAGCCGGTCTGTGCGAGGACCTTTCCGTCGGAAGAGACGATCAGAACGGTCGGATAGCCTTCAATTCCGTATTTTCTGGCAAGGGCTTTGTTCTGCTGGACGATCCCGGGCTGGAGGGCTTTCTTTCTCGGGAAGTCCGCTTTGAAGAGAATGAAGTTTTTCGCAAGGAACTGTTCAAATTCCGGTTTGGAGAACGCGTTTTTTTCCATCCGGATGCAGTATCCGCACCAGTCGGAGCCGGTAAACAGCATCAGAATGGGTTTTTTCTGCTGTTTGGAGTCGGCGATTGCCTGCTGGAAGTTTTCGGTCCAGCTGGCGGTGGCTGCAAACGCGGCAATCGCGCTGCAAAACAGAAGAGCGGCAAGCATTGCTTTTTTCATTGAGTGAATCCTTTCCTGAGGGTTCATGGGTTTTTCTCCGTTTCGGAGAACTGGTGTATTCGACAATGAAAATGCGGCGCGGGTTCCGCCACAAAAACGGAATCCGCGCAATTCTTCCGGATTACTCCCATTCGGTGACAGCGCAGACCGCAGCCATATCGACAATATCGTCGATTGAGCATCCGCGGCTTCCGTCGACGAACGGCTTGCGCAGTCCGTTGCAGATCGGGCCGATGGCGGTGGCTCCGGCAAGGCGTTCCGTCGCTTTGTAGATGGAGTTGCCGCAGTTCAAATCCGGGAAGACCAGCACATTGGCATGGCCGGCGACCGGAGAACCGGCAAATTTCTTCTGTCCGATTTCCGGAACGATTGCCGCATCGAACTGCATCTCACCGTCGATCAGCAGATCCGGAGCGAGCGCTTTTGCTTTCGCGGTCGCCTGCACAACCTTGTCGATGATCGGGTCGTGGGCCGAGCCGTTGGTGGAGCAGGAGATCATGGCAACCTTCGGATCCGCTCCGGTGTACATCCGGAACCGTTTTGCCGTCTGCAGGGCGATTTCCGCCAGCTGATCGGCATCGGGGGCGATATTGAGTCCGCAGTCCGCATAGAAGAGAACGCCGTTGTATCCCCATTTCGGATCCGGCATCTGCATGATGAAGAAGCTGGAGGCGATTTTGTTGCCGGGCGCAACCTTGAACAGCTGAAGAGCGGGTTTGGTCTTCTGGGCGGTGTTGTGGGCGTAGCCTCTCGGATTGCCGCCGCAGGAGGCATAGCCGTGGGCGTCTCCGGCGCAGACCATCGCGGCGGAGAAGACGCAGGTATCCTTGAGCCATTCGCGTGCCTGTTCCGGTGTCAGACCTTTGTTTTTCCGGATTTCGACAACGGTCGCAATGTAGCGGTCGAGTTCCGGTGTCTGGAGAACATCGACAAGTTCCACGCCGTCGAGGCAGACGGAGTTCTCCTGTGCGAGTTTCTTGATCTCCTCCGCGCATCCGACCAGCACCGGACGGGCGTAGCCGAGACGCACCAGCTTTTCCGCCGCCTTCAGATTGCGGGGATCGTCGCTTTCGGTCAGGCAGACTTTACGGTTCAGGGCTTTCGCCTGGGAACGGATCTTTTCAAGTACGGTTTCCATATCGCTCTTTCCTTTGATTGGTTATGCGTCGGGATCTTTCCCCGCGCGCGTTGTGTTCTCCCGTAATGTAGCATGGAAAACAGACCTTTAAAGGCTCTTTCGAATTTTTTTTGAAAAAGGGAGCCGGTTTCCCTGTGATTCTCTCCGGAATGGAATCATTTCCATTCCAGAACCAGCGGAAGCTGCTGCGTTGGATTGAGATTGAAGATCACTCCACGGCGATCCCGGTCGCGATCCAGGAAGCAGCCGTGCATGCCCTGCGGCAGGTAGGCCGCATGGGATTCGTAAATGCGTCCGTCCTCCCAGAGCAGGATTCCGTCTTTCGGGACCAGTCCGATCCAGAACGGAACCTTCAGGACCCGGAACAGCTCGGTCTGCTCCCGGGAGTTCTTCCATGAGGGCAGGCGTGCTCCGAACGCCATGGCGGTCCGCCGGGCGGTTTCGTAATCCGTCAGAACCGGAATCAGCGAGTAGTATTTTCCGTTGATCTCCTGAGCCATGGAGCGCAGTTCCGTCTTTTTTTCCTGCAGGAAGATTTCCAGAATCCGGAGGCGGCGGATCAGAAATTCTGTCGCGGGCGTCGGCGCCACCCGGGCGGAAAGACGCTGAAGCTGTTCCAGTTTCATTTCCTTGTCCTGAAAGATGAACAGTTCCTTCGGCGGTTTCAGAAAAACCGTTCCGAACGAGGTGATCCCGCTGCCCGAAACAATCAGGGTCGTCAGATTCAGCGCGTTGAGCGGATCAAGTTCGTGGATCGGATTGTCCGAACAGTTCAATGTCTCCAGTCTTGTCAGGCGGGAGAGCGGCTGAAGATCCAGAATGCTGTTCCGCGGCGCAAGCAGATGAACCAGTTCCGTGCATTCCGACAGCGCTTTCAGATCGAAAATCCGGTTGTCGCCGATGTTCAGACGGGTCAGCTTTTTCATCCGTTTCAGCGCATGCAGATCGGAAATCCGGTTCCGCATCGCATAGAGCGTCTCCAGCTCCGTCGAATTTTCCAGCGGAAGAAGGCTTTCAATTTCATTGCATTCCACATTGAGCTTCCGCAGCGGCATTCCGCGCAGCGGCGACAGATCGGAAATCCGGTTTCCCGAAAGATTCAGTTCTGCAATCGGCTGTCCTGTCAGCGGGAGAAGATCCTCGATCCGGTTCCCCGAAAGATTCAGCTCCTTCAGCGGCATCCCGTACAGCGGCAGCAGCGAACGGATCTGATTGTACGAAGCATGGAGGGTTTGCAGCGGCATTCCGCGCAGCGGCGACAGATCGGAAATCCGGTTCCGGCTGATGTTCAGGGTCTCCAGTTTCATTCCGCCAAGTGCACTTAATGTGTCGATGCCGCAGTTGTAGAGCGTGAGATTCTTCAGTTTCATCGGCTTCAGAAAATCAATGCTGCCGAGTGGTATGTTCGTGAAGACCAGTTCGGTAAGCGGAAGCCCGGCCAGCGGGGATGGATCGGGAATCCGGCAGTCGCGCAGATGCAGCCGGTTCAGCCTCATTTCCCGGATCGGTGTGAAATCCTGCGGGGCGGCGTTGTTCAAGGTCAGGCTGCTGATGGGAATATCCTTGAGGACCGAGAGGTCCCGGACGCTCTCCCCGGAGGCGGACAGGTGGAAGCCGCCATCCTCCAGATTGAGACGGATGTTCGCATCCTTCCAGGTTTTGCGCAGAAGTGCCTCCCAGTGCGGGATCCGGTTGCGGTATTCCGTGAAGAGTTTTGCCATGCGCAGTCCGTCCGCGGCTTTCTGCCGGCGCTGGGGGGTCGAGGAGGATTCCTCCGCCTCGCGGAACAGCTCGTATGCGGCGGAAAAGTTCCCTTTGCGGAGCTGGCGTTCCGCCATGTCGAGAATATCGGCCTTGATCGGGGTTCCGAGTGTCATGATTTTCACGCTCTGCAGGTCCAGGGTGCATTTCTGGAAGGAGAAGGCGCAGGCGCTGGTCCGTCCCGGGATGGCGCTCATGCGCCGCGGTTCGGTGTAGAGCAGGACCTCTTTGCCCTGCACGCTCATTTTCAGAGTTGTCCCGCTGGATTCGGAGGTGATGATGACGTCGATTTTCCAGGCTTCGCCCGGCGGCGGATTTTCCACGCGCGCTTCCGCGAGAGTTTCCTCGTTGTGTCCGCGGTGGAGCGTCACAAACGAGTTCCGGCGCGGAATCAGGGCAAACACATAGCCGTCGCCGAATCCGGTATTGTTCAAGGTCATCAGGATGGCGGCGCCGGGCGTCTGTTCCGAAATCCGGAATTCCGACAGCATCCGGAGATCGGTTGAGGTGATCGGCTCCCGGAAGAACATTTCTATCGGAACGGAACGGGAGAAAATCCGCAGTCCGTTCCCCGTCTTTTTGACATAGCGTTCCGCCTGCTTCTGCGACAGTTCATGCCGGCGGTTCAGCAGAAATTTCCAGCGGTCGAGAATATAGGTGTCGAAGAACGAGTCCTCGTATTTGAGCTTCCATTCCCGGTAGTTTTCCCGGCGGATCCTGCTTTCGAGTCCGGTGAACGCCTTTTCCGCCGCAATGCGCGCCTGTTCAGACCGCCCGTATACCCGCTCACTGAGCGTGACCGTGTAAATGTGGAGCGCCAGAAACAGCAGAACGATCCCGATGGTCAGCAGGATCGACGAAATCACATAGATCCGGATCCGGTTCCGTTTCAGCCAGAGCAGAAAACGCGTGGAAAGTCCTGCGTTTTCCGCAACGGTCGCAAATCCGCTCTGGTACGCCACCACGTCGTCCTTGAGCGCTCCGACGCTTTCATAGCGCCGTTCCGGATTGCGCGACATCGCCCGGAGGATGATGAATTCCAGCGGAAGCGGAATCCGCGCTCCGTTTTCCAGCCGCGGCGGAATGATCTCTCCGTTCAGGACATTCCGGAGCACCTCTTCCATGGTCTCTCCGCGGAACGGCGGATGCAGTGTAAGGATGGTGTAGAGAATCGCTCCGAGCGCATAGATGTCGGTCTGGCGGCTCCGTTTGCTGTTTTTGCCTGCGGCCTGTTCGGGCGACATGTATTCGGGAGTTCCCCGGATGACGCCGTCCAGTGTTGCTCCGACCGGGGGACGGCGGGGGATTCTGGCGTTTTCCGCATCCGTTTCCCGGTCGCGGATACGCCGGGCGATTCCCCAGTCCAGCACCAGCACTTCTCCGTAGTCGCCGACCTGGATGTTGTCCGGCTTGATATCCAGATGGAGAATCCCTTTGGAGTGGGCAAACGCGATCGCATCGCATATCTTCAGAAAAATTTCCAGCCGCGCATGCAGCGGAAAGCGTTTCTGGTATTCGGGATCCTTTTCCCGCAGTTTGACCAGAATCTGCGCCAGCGTGACGCCGTGGATCAGTTTCATTGTGAAGTAGGGAACGCCGCTTTTGCTCCGGCCGATGTCATGAACCGGGACGATGTTCGGATGTTCGAGGGAGGCGGTGATGTGAGCCTCTTCCAGAAACTGCATCTGCTTGCGTTCGGAGGCGTCCTTGGAGATGGCCATCGCGATATCCCGGCCCACGTTCACGTCTTCGGACCGCACGATGATTTTCATTCCTCCGGAGCCGATGACATGTTTGGTATGATAGCGTTCATTCGGGGAAGCCGTGAGTCTGTCGGCCGGAATTCTGTCCGTCGAGCTTCCGATGATGGCTGTTTTCTGTTCCGCTTCCCGTTCGTCCATTCCGTCTCCCCGGTGTTGTCAAAAACTTCCGGTACAATAGCCGTTCGGAGGTCTGAATACAAGTCGGCTTCCGGTTTTTTCCCGGGAAAATGGAGGGGGTTTTCCTGTTATCCGAGCGAATGACGGACTCCCTCCAGAATCATTTTTGCGGCGATGGCGGAAAGAAAGAGTCCGGTGAGCTTTGTGATGACCTGGATTCCCTCTTTCCGGAACAGACGTTCCGCCTGAGTTCCCGCGGCGAGAAGAACGGTCAGAAGCAGCGTTGCCGCCGTCAGCGCGAGGAGACTTGAGATGGTTGTCCAGACCGCTTCCCGTTCCAGCCCGATGAGGATGAGTCCGGCCGCGGTTCCCGGTCCGACCGCCATCGGGATCGCGATGGGGACCACCGCAATGCTTCCCCGCTCTCCGCCGGGGACCGCACGCTTCCGGGGACCGCTTTCCCCCCAGACAAGACGGATCGCGCAGATCATCAGAATGACTCCGCCGCCTACTTTGAACAGATGAAGATCTATCCCGAGAAGAGAAAAGAAACTCTGTCCGCAGAAAAACAGCAGAACCCCGGCGACAATCACCGCTCCGCCGCTTTTCAGGCTGATCCGCAGCCGTTCCCCCGGTGTGCAGTCCGCCGTCAGCGATAGAAACGTCGACAGAACGGCAAACGGGTTCAGAAGAATCAGAATCTTCAGTGAAGTCGCAAAAAAAACCTCCATCGTCTTCTCTCTCCTTTCCGATCTTCAAAAGAACTTTTTTTGAAAATCAGTTTGATATTTTGAACTTTGTTTAGTATATTACTCCACAAAAAGAAAAAGTCAAGCAATTTTATAAAATATATCAAACAAAAGGTTGATATAATGAACAATGTATCGAACATACCGGATCTTCCCGCGATCGGGGAGAATCTTTACCGGGAGCGGAAGCGGCAGCAGCTTTCGATGGCGGAGCTGGCGGCGGCGAGCGGAATTTCGAAGGCGATGCTCTCTCAGATCGAGTCGGACAAAGTGAATCCGACGATTGCGACGCTCTGGAAGATCGCGCATGCGCTGCATGTGGATCTGGAATCGCTGATTTCCGGGGAAAAGCCGAAGAAGAAATTTGAAGTGACCCGGAAGGAGAATCTGATTTCCCTTGCGGCCGACCGGTCCGGAACCCGGTTCACGGTTCTTTCCCCTGCGTCGATGGCGGAGGATCTGGAGCTGTACCGGATGACGCTGGAAGCGAAAGGAGTCCATGCGTCCCAGCCGCACGCGAACGGCACGGAGGAATATCTGAACGTGCTGGAGGGACGGATCCGGGTGACGGCGGGCGGGGAAAGTTCCGTGCTGGAGAAAGGCGATTTCATCATCGTTCAGACCGATATCGAACATCAGATCGAAAATCTCTCCGCCGGCCGTGCCGAACTGTTCATGGTGGTTCGCTTCCGGAAAGCGTGAGAACACGGGAGAGTTCAGAACGATGGAGTTCAATCTGCACGATTTCAAGTCCCGGGGCGGACATATTCATTTTATCGGCTGTGCGGGGGCGGGGACCCGTCCGCTGGCTTCGATTTTCCTGGAACTCGGGTTTCCCTGTTCAGGATCGGATCTTCTGCCGTCGCATCTGGAGGGCATGAGGACGTTCCGCGGACATGACGCCGCGAATCTTCCCGCGGGGGATTTTCCGCTTCTGGTGGTGCACACATCGGCGGCGGACCCGGAAAATCCCGAACTGGTGGAGGCGCGGCGGCGCGGCGCGGCGGTGATGCGCCGGGGAGAGGCGCTTGCGCATCTGGGAACGCTGTTCGGGAAAACGGTGGCGGTGGCGGGATCGCACGGAAAAACATCGGTTTCGGCGATGATCGCCCATACACTCCGGGAACTCGGGGAAAATCCGGGGTTCCTGATCGGCGGATCGGTCGCGGGATGGGAGCGCTCCGGTGCGGCGGGCGGCGGAAACGTGTTTGTGACGGAGGTCGATGAAAGCGATTCCACCCATGCGCTTTTCCGCGCCTCGGTCGCCGTCGTGACCAATATTGAGGACGATCACAGCTGGAGTGTCGGCGGAACGGAAAAGCTGTTCCGGAGTTTTGTCGAATTCGCGGAAAAGTCGGAAACGCTGATTGATGTGGAAGGGGAGAATACGGATCGTCTCTTTGCGCCCTTCGCCGGGAAGCGGAAACATCTTTCCCGGGTTCCGCCCGGCTGGAACTATCCTCCGCACTGGGGCGGATTCCAGCGCTTGAACGCGGCGACGGCGTTTGTGGCGGTCCGCGAAGTGACGGGGCAGGGGGAGGAGACGATCCGTTCCGCGCTGTTCCGTTTCCCCGGAGTGGAGCGGCGGATGTCGCTCCGGTTCGACAACAGAATTTTCCGTATCGTGGAGGATTATGCGCATCATCCCACGGAGCTGAAAGCCTCGCTGGAGGCCTTGCGCGAGACGAATCCGGGGCGGCGCATGGTGCTGGTGTTCCAGCCGCACCGCTACGCCCGTCTGGCACGTTATTTCCGGGAGTTTGCGGCCCTGCTCGGCGCGCTGGAGGGACCCGTGTTTCTTCCTCCGGTGTTTGCCGCGTGGACAGAGCGTTCAGAGGTGGATTCCGCCCGTCTGGCATCGCGGATCGGCCCGTCGGCCCGGGCGCTTTCCGGTTCCTGGGAGGAGATGGCGGAGGAGGTTGCCGCCGCCGTCCGGCCCGGGGATCTGATCGCGATTGTCGGCGCGGGTGACGTGAAGGAGATCATTGCTCCGCTGACCGCGCGTCTGACGCGTTGTTCCGGCGCTCCCCGGACGGAATGACCGTTCCCGCGATCTCTACGCTTCCTGCCCGGGAGCTTCCGGAATGAGTTCGAACAGTGCGGTTTCCGGTCCGTCGAAGGTGTAGTCGAAGTCGGCGGTCCGTTCGGCAACCGTGCGTCCGGAGAAGAGTTCGACGATCTGCGCCGCCCTGCGCTTCAGATGGAAATGCCGGGTCCCGGATTCCGCACTGTGGCACGAGAGAAGATGCTCCGTCGCCCAGAGCGGAAGATGGAGTTCCCCGTACAGATGTACGCCCGCCGCCTCCGCTTCCCGGCGCAGAAGTTCCGGAGTGAAATCGGAAATTTCCGGAAGATGCAGTCCGGGAAGAGACTGCTGTTTCCAGTTCTGTCCGTTGGTGAGTCCGCATGGACCGAGCCAGATCAGGCGCGTTCCGGGGAGGGCGCGTTCGAGAAGCTCCCGCCGCGCATCGTCCAGTTCAACCCACAGCGGGAGAATGGCGAGTTTCGGAATCCGGCGGAGATTCGGGAGATCGGAGCGGTCGTACAGAACATACGGTGCGCCGAACCGGTTGCAGACCCTCTGGCAGGTTTGAAAAATATGGCACAGAGGATTCCCTTTGAGAAGATCGTTGCAGTAGAGAACGCTTTCCGGATCGGCGATCATGGCGACCTCGGCATCGGGCTGGAGAGAGGAGTCTGCGAGCCGGTCCCAGAGTTTTTTCATCTCTCCGATGGCGCGGAGGACCTGCGGATCCGAATAGTATCCTCCCCACATGTCGAACCACCAGAGGGAGGCTCCATGAAGGAGGGTCCGGCAGAATTCGCGTCGGAGTCCGGCGATGTCCGCCTTCGCGTTCGGCCAGGGGTTCCACCAGGTGACCCGGAGGTGCGGCGTCAGCTGAAGATTCGCGGTGTGCGTGTGATGATCCAGTTCATGAAGAAAATGCTTGCCGTTGAGACGGATGCTTCCGTTCAGGCTCTGGAAGCCGCCGCCTCCGCCGATCGCGCGGTCGCAGTAGTCGCCGGGTGAGATGAAAAAGTCGATCTCCTTCGAGCGGAAGGTCCGTTCATATCCCAGATGTCCGCAGCTTACGAGGCTCTTTTCCCCCAGCTCCATCAGATATCCGTAAAACACGCCGATTTCCTGGTCGGCGCGCAGATGGCGGCGGGCCGTCGCGGCGAATTTGCAGATGCCGTCCGCGACAAGTTCGCTGTGGAACTTCCAGTAGTCGATCGCCGTCCGGTCCTCGGCCGGATCGCGGAGCGCGCCGCCGTTGTGCGGGGCGTGGCAGCGGCGGGAGATGTCGGGAATCGACTCCTGATCCGGACGTCCGTTTCTGCGCAGCCATTCACGAAAATGGCGGAGCTTGTCCTCCGATTCGGCTCCGAGGGAGTAGTCCATCCATTCGTCGGTTGCGCCGCAGGCGAGAATGACGCAGCGGATATGGTCGGCATATTTGGACTGCGCATGGTCCAGAAGAGATTCCAGATAATGCGTGGTTGTCTCGTTCCAGAACGGGTTGCAGAGGGTGCCGGAGACATCGGAAAAACTGTCGCCGATCTGACGGAGGCACTGGAGTTTCCGGACAAGCCACGGTGGAGAATTCAAATCCGCCATCAGAAGGAATTCCGCATCGGGACAGAAGGAGAGAATCTCGTCGAACGGGCGGTCGAACGCATCGAAGTCGTAGCAGCGGTCGCCGAGCCAGACGGGCGGATACTCCGAATAGGGCTGTCCGAGGGCGTTCACGGTGTTGGCGGGAAATACACAGAACTGCCGGATGCCGAGTTCGGCAAACCGTTTTCGTGTTTCCAGTTCCTTCCGGAAGGAGCGATAAGCGAAAAAGGGGAGTCGTTTCATCGGAAAAACACCCGCTCAGTTATGGTAGATGGTCCAGTCGCGGAACTCCGGGAGATAGTGGAGGAGGAGTTCGCGGTCGAAACCGTTGCGGCGGATGACGTCGCGGAAGAACAGCGCGCTCGGTTTCGGCGTGCGGCGGAAGGTCTTGAAATCGACGTCGACCATGCCGAACCGGGGAACAAAGCTGCTCCATTCGTAGTTGTCGAGAAACGACCAGTAGAGATAGGTGCGGACATCGCAGGAACGCTTCATCGCTTCGGCGAGCGCCTGAAGGTGGCGCGCCAGATAGAGAATGCGCAGGCGGTCGTCGTCGCAGCAGAATCCGTTTTCCGTGATGTGGATCGGAAGATCCCGCAGGGAGCAGAGTCCGTCGACCAGTCCCTGCGGATAGAATTCCTCCAGGTAGAAGTCCCGGGAAATCGGGCGGATCCGGTGGCACTCGTACCGTTTCGCGGTTCCTCCCGCGCTCCGCGCCGTGACGAAGTGGCGGGTATAGTAATTGATCGACCAGAAATCGCAGGAGTGTTTCAGTCCCGGAATTTCCTCGCCGTCGCGGTAGGGGAAGAGGATTTCGCCGGTCCGGATCGCATGATAGAAGAAGTCGTTGATGACCCAGTTGCGGATGCGCGTCCGCGTTATGTCGAACTCATCCTCGGGATCGTAGGGCTGATAGGGACACATCGCGTGCGCGGTGCTGATCGGCGCCCTCGAACAGGTCCGGATCAGCGCCGCGGCGCGGGCGTGCGCCACCAGACAGTTCGCTTTCCGGTCGTACAGTTCCGGCGAATCCCCGTTGTTGAACTCGTTGAAGATGTTCCAGAGATCCACATAGGGCGCGATTTTCGGAACCAGATACTCCAGATGACGGAGAAAGAAATCCGTGTTTTCCCGTTTCCGGAATTCCCCTTTTTCCTCGAACCACTGCGGATGCGAAAAGTGATGCAGTGTCAGACAGAGCTGAATGCCGCGCTGTTTCAGGTTTTCGAACATCTCCAGGTACCGCTTCAGCGCGTCTTCGTCATGGCGTCCCTCTTCCGGTTCGATCCGCGACCATTCGATCGACATGCGGAACATCCGGTGTTCCAGTTCGCTCAGAAGCGCGAAGTCCTCCTTCCAGAGATTCCAGAAGTTGCACGCTTTTCCGGAGGGTTCCGCATAGTGCTTTTCCTGTTCCCTGTGCCAGTTGGAGCTGTGGATGTTGTCGCCTTCGATCTGGTGGCCCGCCGTTGCCGATCCCCAGACAAATCCTTCCGGGAAACGGATTTCATCTTCCATGGAAAAAATACCGAGCATACTGAAACTCCTTATTTGCTGTTTGAAAACCTGGAAGCCGGAATCATCACGGGGACGTTTCCGGCGGTGTAGTCGATGAATCTTGCCGGGGTGAGGTGGACGGTTCCTTCCCGGGGCAGGGCGGGATCCTCTATACATTCCACCAGAAGACGGATTCCGGTCCGGGCCACTTCCGCCGTATCGGTCCGGATTCCGCCCGCAATCAGCGGACTTTCCAGAAAGGTGTGGAATTCGTCAACGCCGATGATCAGATCCGGGCGGTAGTCTTCCCTCTCGGAAATGAGATTCAGAACCGGATACAGAATTTGTCCGTTCAGGACAATGGCTCCGGGCCGTTCTCCCGCAATATGCGCCAGAAACTCCTGCGGCGTGGCGACGTCGGGCCGCAGAAGCGGAAAACCGCTTTCTCCGGAACACGTTTCCGCATCCGCATTCCAGGAGATCCCCGCTCCGAAAAAGGTCAGCGCCGCCGAGTGTCCGCGGGAGCGGAGAAAATGTATCATCTCCCGGAACGCATCGTCCGCCCTGTGCTGAAGCGACAAAATCCCGGGTTCCGGAAATGCCGGACGAACGGTCGGGAATTCCTTCTTCTGCTCCTCCCGTTCCCCGGCGGAATCCGGAAGGCGGATGGTGGTGAAAAGTCCGTCGATCCGGTTGCGCCGCAGAAATTCCAGCGCCTCTTTTTCCCGCGCGGGATTCCCGTTTGTCAGCGCGGGAATCAGCGAATAATCCAGCTTCTGCGCCTCCTCCATCACCTCTTCCGCCAGATGTCCCACATACGGATTGGCAATGTTGCCGGCCAGAAAGCCGATGCTTCTGCTTCTCCCCGTCCGCAGCGAGCGGGCAAGACGGTTCGGACGGTATCCGAGTTTGCGGATCGCCTCCTCGATTCTCCGGCGCGTCTCTTCCCGCATCCGTCCTGTCGCCGTCCCGTTCAGATAATAGGAGACCAGCGCTCCGGAAACCCCTGCTTCCCGGGCAATCTCCTTCAACGTTGTCATGGTCTCTCTCCCGACTTTGCTTAATCGTTTAACTTATTATATCATATTTCCCGGAAAAGTCAAGAGGGAATCCGGGGAGGAGATCCTCTTTCCGGGAGAGAAAGAGTTGAAAGATGGCGCATGTGTGATATATTTCCCGATAAGATGATTTTCTTTTGAACGGGGATTCCCGCGGGGAAGTGTGAAAATCAGAAGATGCCAGCGGAAACGGGAGAGAAACAATGTGCCGGAAGAAAAGATGGATTGCATTTCAGAAGATCGGTCTGGAGGGACAGGCGTGGCAGGGAAAACGGTTTGAACGGCCGTTCGACCGGATTCCGCTCTGCGCGAAGAAGAGTCTTCCGGAATCGGTCTGGAACAACTCCCGTTCGTCGACGGGGATGAGCATTTCGTTTGTCACGGATTCCCCGTATCTGTTCATCCGCCGGAAATTCGAGTCGGAACAGCTGGAAGAGCATAATTTCAACAACTGCTCTTTCAGCGGATTTGATCTTTATGCGGAGAGAAACGGGAAACTCCGGTGGGTCTGCACGACCAATCACAAGTACGGGGATTCGGAGGAGTATCCGCTGAATCTGGATCGTCTGGAGGGACGGCATGTCTACCGGCTGTATCTTCCCTGCCGGAACCGTCTGCTGAAGGCGGAGCTGGGGATTGCGGACGGCGCCTTTTTCGAGCCGGTCGCGCCGCGTCCGGAGAAGGATTCCATCGTCTATTACGGATCCTCCATCATCCATGGCGCCTACACGTCGCATGCCGGACTCTGTCCGCCGGCATGGCTCGGACGCCGATTCGGTCGTCCTTCGTACAACTTCGGTTTTTCCGGCGCGGCAAAGATGGAGTCCGCGGTTGCGGATCTGCTCGGGACGCTCCGTCCGGCGGTGTTTGTGCTGGATCCGGTGCCGAATATGAGTCTGGAGGAGATCCGGACGCGGGCAAAGGCGTTTCTGATCCGTCTTCGGAGTCTCTGTCCGGAGACGCCTTTCCTGCTGGTGGAGGACGCTCCGAAAACCAACGGATGGATCTTTCCGGAAAAACTCCGCGACAACGTCCGGCGCTGGAATGCCATGCGCCGGATCTGGAAGGAGCTCCGGGACGAAGGCGATCACCGGATTTTCTATCAAAAAGGCAATTCCCTGTTCGGGACGGACGGCGAAGCCTGTGTGGACGGCGTCCATCCGAGCGATCTGGGATATGTCCGGATGATGGAGGAGCTGACTCCCGCACTGAAAAAAATCCTGAAATAAGGAACGCTGTCGCCGGACGTTCCGCCGGAGGAGATGTTCCGTTCAGGGCGAGGGGCGGAGGAGACGCACTTTGCCGTAGCGTGTCGCATCCTTGCGGAAAATTCCGTTGAAGTAGTTCAGGACTTTCCGCTGTTCCCCCGGATTGCGGTCGTTGACCAGAAGGGAAAACCCGAGATGGGAATCCGGTTCCGGAGGCGTTTTGATGCCGAGATACTTCCACTCGAAAAAGAGGGTGTAGACGGTCTGTCCCCTACGTTCATCCCGCTGCACAGTTCCTTTTTTCCGGACCTCGAACGGCATTTTGGGCAGATCTTCCGCGTGTCGGAGGAAATAGAGCATGGCCGGAACCGTTTTCCCGTGGTCGAATGCCGCGCCGAATTCTACAATCCGGTGTCCGTTGAGGGAGTGAAAGAAATTGTTCGGGTCCCATTCTTTATCCGCATCGGCGTCGAAGGCGACCTGAATGGAATCCTCTTTCCAGAGCGTTCCCCACGTTTTGCTCCGGACAAGAACCGGGTCCTCGACGCACACCCGCAGATGGACTCCTTTTTCCTCCGCCCAGAGCTGGAAGTACGCCTTGGCGGAGGAGCGCTCTTCCGGTTTGATTTCATCCCGCCCCCATTGGTGGACGGGGATCGGTTCCAGAGAGGACCACGGGTCGGCCGGAGGCGTTTGGTAATAAGGCGCCGTCAGCGGGGTGAAATCCACCGGAGAATGGAAGGTCCATGCGATCGGTTCCCGGAACGACACGCTCAGCTTTCCTGTCTGGCGGTGTCCGTTGGGGAGATCCGGAACGGAGAAGGAAACGGAGGTTCCTTCCGCAGAGAGAAGCGCCTTTGCCGGGAGGACCCGGCCGCTGTCCAGAGTCAGTTTGACATCGGCGGGGATCTTCCCCGGAAGACGGGTCGTCAGACAGAATGAAAGTTCGGTTGTCCGTCCTGTGCAGAGGACGTGGAGCAGTTCGCTGCGGACCGGATCCATCAGTTCAAAGCGCTGGATGGTCCATGTTCCGTTCCGGCGGACGGGAACCGCATATTCCCCGAACGGGGCGCCGCGGCGGAAAACGAAAGAGCCGTCTTCGCGGCAGTGCAGTCCGGGAGGCAGGAGAAGCGCATCCCCGTCGAGACGGAATCCGGTTTCGGGAAGAAGTTTCCGGACAGCGCTTTTCCGTGCTTCCGCCAGTTCCGTTCCCGGAAAAACGGCATAGAGCGGACTTGGGGAGAGCGTGATTTTCCCTTTTTCCGTCTTGCGCGGAGTCCCTGTCATGGAGCGGAGACGGACGGGCGCGGCTCCCCGGAATTCAAGCTCCCGTGTCCCTGTCATGCACCAGGCGGCGGAAACGGTCTCCGAACCGCGGCGGAAGGTGCAGAAGTGAACGTCCGGAGCCATCCGGATCCATTGTCCGCCTCCTTTGACGGAGGCCAGTTCCCGGATCAGAGCCTGATAGCTCGCCATTGCGGGAAGGGGGGAGAGATCCGGTTTCACGATGCTGTACGCATACTGGTTCCGGCGCGGATAATATTTGGCGGCAAAGTACATGAGATGATGGATATCCCGCACGGTGCAGAGAAGCATGGATCGGGCAAGATAACGGGCTTTGGTCAGTTCGTCAACGGGTTTCTGCCAGTCGCCCGGCTCGCTGCACCAGCCGAATTCCGTGAAGGCAATCGGAAGATGCGCCCAGGGAGTCGTCTTCATAAAGTCCTGGAGATCCATGATGTTCCGGATGAACTCCTGTTCCGGCGGTGTGGCGTAGACATAGGCGTGCATGATCAGAAAATCCATGTTTTTGAGGATTCCCGCCTGCACATACGGCTTGAACTCTTCGAGTTTGATCCGGGAGAAGCCCGGACCGCCGGTTTTCAGATCCGGCCGTTCCTTCCGGATTGCTTCTGAAATCACATTGTGAAATTTGACCAGCTCTTCGCGGGTTCCCTTCCAGCGGCTGGTCGGTTCGTTGAATATGTTGACGACATCCGGAAGATCGGGGGTGTTGCGCGCCCAGAGACGGACCGCTTCGGAAAGCATGTTCCAGTCGTCCGGCGGATAGATTCCCCCGTCCGATTTTCCCCCGTTGAGAAATTTCGGCAGTCCGAACAGAGCGGCGTGGCGGAAGAGTGCTTTGGAGTTGAGAACCCGTCCCGGATTGCGCTGATAGCGGAGGGAACCGTCCGGATTCCGGCGGATTTCACTCAGGCCCCAGCTGTTGTAGTGCATGGAGAAGTTGTGCTTCTTTCCCCATTCGGGCGTCGCGTAGACAAGACAGATGCCGTAGCGGGAGTGTCTGCGGATCTCTTCGGAAAGCGGAAGACCGGTCACGGCAAATGTGGCGGAGTCGGTTCTCCGTTTTCCGTCCCGTCGGAGAAGGTCGCATTGGAGCGTGTAGAATCCCCGTTCCTTCAGAACGATCGAAGCGGTCGGACTGCCTGCGGGAAGGACGGTGGTGAAGAGAAGACGTCCTTCCTCGTCGGTTGCGCTCAGCGTCGCCCGGAGAACGTTCTCCGGATCCGGGATCCGGACGGTCACACGTCCCGATTCCGCCTGAATAACGGGATCTCCGCCCTCCGGAATGAAGCGGACCCGGTCCAGACCGGTTTCCGCAATGCGCAGAGACCGGATCTGCAGCTCTCCATTCTTCACCGGAGAGAGAAAAATCAGAACCTTTCCCTCCGTTTCTCCCGGCGGAAGGTAGAAGGTCCGTTCCTCGGTGATCCATTCTCCGCTTTTTCCTGCGTCGCGGAAGGCGAGCTGATAGATGTTTTCGGAAATTTTCCGGTCACCTTCCAGCCATCGTCCGTTTTTTCCCCGGATCCGGAACTGGGCGAAGTCCGTTTTCCCGGATACGCGATAGCGGGTCCGGATGCGGAAGGAGCGTTCAAACTTTTCCGCCGGACCGAACGTCAGATCAGGTCCCGGGACGGTCAGCAGTCCTCCCTTTTCCGGAATCGTGCGGAAGGAAAGAAGATTTTCCTTGTCTTGGCGGATCGCGACACCGGGCCCGGCGGAAAAACCGGATTCTCCACCGCGTTCCGCGTTCCACTCATAGACAGGAGCGGCTGAGGACGTCAGGACGGTCAGAATCGATACGGCGGTCAGAAGTGAAATGAGACAGGGGTTCACGGGACGGATCCTCGGATTATTTTTTGATGTTGTAATAGCTTGCGGAAGCGGTGGAGCCGATCAGCTGTGCGGCGGGCCGTTTTGCCACATGGCCGTCGAGCCAGAGGCAGTTTGCATCCCGTTCGCCGTGCCGGGGATAGGGATAGTATTTTTCGGAGTAGGCGTTGATGACACGTCCCGCACCTTTTTCCGGGGAATTTTCCGCGAGGTAGAGTTTGCGGGATGGCGAGACGATCTTCAGGATTTTTTCCGGTCCCGATGCGCTGACGTTCTGATAGTTCGTGCCATACATGATCCAGCCGACGCCGAATCCGCTGACGGTCTCATATTCCTGGTTCGAGCATTTGCGCACCGGACAGCGCAGGATGATGTTTTTATCCGCGACATAAGCGTCATAACGGGCCTTGGTATTCGGATAACGGTAGAAATCCAGATCGCTTTCCCAGCTGCTCCAGTTCGGATAGTAGTTGTCCCAGTCGTTCAGGTAGCTCTGAAGGTTCAGGGAAACCTGTTTCAGATTGCTGGTGCAGGTGGTCAGTTTCGCATGTTCCCGGGCCTTGTTCAGGGCGGGAAGAAGCAGAGCGGCAAGAATCAGGATGATGGCAATGACAATCAGCATTTCCACGAGGGTGAAGATCCGTTTCATTTTTTCTCCCTTGCTCTCTTTTTGTGCAGTTTGAAATTCTCTATAATTATAGTATATTTGAGTTGATTTGTAAATGCACGAATTGAAAAAGAATATGCACTTTTTGCAGAATGAGGGGTTTTATGCTGCGTCACAGGCAATATCGGAATATCCGTTCTCTTCCGTTCAATCATCTTCTCGGCAGGCTGGATGTCGAGGTGTTTGTCGGCGGATTGAGTGAGAATACGCGGGAGTGGCCGAGGCACCGCCTGTCGGAAGATCCGTTCTGGAGGCTCTATCTTCCGATTTCCGGTTCGTTCCGGATGATTTATCCGGACGCCTGTTTCACCGTGCGTCCGGGCGGGATCTTTCTGGTTCCGCCCCGGAAACCGTTCCAGTATGAAAGCATATCGCCCTGCACACACTGCTGGGTGCATTTTTTTTCGGATCAGCTGGCGTCCTTTCCGCTCCTCGGCAGCGGAGTGACGGAGCTTCCCGTCGATCCGGAGCAGGAGAGAAAAGAGTTCAACACGATTCTGGACCGTCTGAACTCCTGTTCAACAATGGAAGATATCCTCGAACTGAAATCCGCCGTGACCCGAAAACTTCTGCCGTTCCTGAAGCAGTTTGCGGACGGAACCTCTTCGCAGGACAGCCCGGAAGTGTTCGCGGAACTGCTGGATTACATTGACCGGAATCTGGACCGGGATCTGGAAATGGAAGAGCTTTTTCTGCATTCCGGACTTTCCCGTGCTAAACTTTCCGCTCTGTTCCACAAATCCTTTCAGGTTTCGCCGAAACGCTATCTTCTGAACCGGCGGATTTCGCGCGCCAGGATGCTTCTTCTCCGCACGTCTCTTTCAATCAAGGAAATCGCCGCGCAGGTCGGGTACGAAAATGAGTTCTTCTTCTACCGGATCTTCAAAAAATATACGAACCTGACACCGAACACATTCCGAAAACGCGGATTCTATGAGTGACCGCGCTTCACCATTCGGAAATCACATTCTCCAGCAGATAGAACGAAACATCGCTCAGTCTGCCGGGTTCCAGTTCTTCAAAGATCCCCTGAAGATCCGCATGAACTTTTTCTTTCAGTTCCGGAATCCCGCTCAGAAGAACCATCCACGCGGCGGCGAGAGAGAAGCGGATCGTGTTCTTTTCCTCCTTGATCCGCGGGGATTCCGCATTCCAGAGCGGCAGTTCCGCCAGAGCGATCTTCTCTCCTTCCGCGCAGTTGTCATGAGGAATCCAGCGTGACCGGCAGATCCGCCAGTCCGGAGAAAATGCAGCACCCCGCCGCCAGCGCTTCCATTCCGGAAGAGCCGGAAGAAAGTGACGGGCGGATGCTTCCATTCCTTTTTCCGCGGCTTCCCGAACCTCCGGCAACGGGGAGATCTCCGAAAGCAGACGCATGGCATAGACCGTGTGGACAAGAAACCAGCCCATCCACAGGGGATGGGTCGAAAGTCCGGTTTCCAGAATCCGCAGGCGACTTCCGCCGAACGGCAGCGGATCGACTGCGCTTCGGATATGAAGGATCCGGTCCGCTTCCTCCCCGCTCAGACCGCTCAGGAGCGCGGTCGCCAGAAGAAGATTGACGGAAGAAACCGCCGCTTCCGCCGGAGTGTTGCCGGAGAGAAAACTTCCCCGTTCGCATCCCGGTCTTTCTCCGGGAATGGTCCAGTTCCGTTCCCGGAGAGCGTTCAGGACGCGGAGCAGGCGGAGACGGCACTCCGCACGTTCCTCTTCCGATGCAAGCGGGTGGTGCTGAAACTCATACAGCGCCAGAAGCCACGGGACGACCTGATCGCAGGACGTCGCCGGATAATGGCATTTTCCGTCGGCACCGACTCCCCGGAGGATACATCCTTCCGTCTCTGCCGCATCCTGAAGATGGAAGAGACCGTGCAGGAGAGTCCGGCACCATTGGATTCGTTCCTCCGTTGCGGCTTCGCGGGTGTTGCGGAGGAGACCGAGAAGATAATCTCCCGTGAAGAATGCACCGTTTTCGATCGGCGTCCACCAGCCGAACACATTGGGGAAGGTGGCGCGGCACTCTTCCGGAGTCGGCCGTTCGACTTCGCCGTTTTCCCCTGCATAATCGTACAGGACTCCCTGCGGGGAGAGAAAGCGTTTTTTCAGTTCGTTCTGAATGTGTTCCGGAGAAAGGTTTCCGCGGATCATCGGTCCTCTCCTTTTGCCCGGCCGACACACCAGCGCTCGGTCAGGGAGATGCTTTCGCCCGGCTTTAGAAGGCGGACCGGCGAATGCGATTCCTCCTCGGTCAGCGCTCCGTTGACAAAAAGATGGACCGGATATTCTCCATTCAGATCCTCTTTGGGGCGGTCGTAACGGATCGTCATCCATCCGCCGTTCCGCCCTTCTGTCCGGATTTCCGGCGGATCACTCCAGATGCGGAACTCGGAGAAAGCGGTATGCGTTCCCGGTTTTCCGGAGAAAAGAAGAACGGTCTTTTCCGGCGATTTCCGGAGTTCCAGAAGAGAACCTTTCTGCTCAAAGCGGAGTTTCGCCGGAGCATTTTTCTGTTCCGGAGGAAGAAGAATCCTCTTCAGGAGAGAGGTCTCCAGACGGGTGATGCTCCAGACTCCGAGCGGACGCGGAAAGGGGGCTTTGCTGAGGATCCGGTTTTCCAGATCAAAACCGTCCTCCCGGATCCGCAGGCGGTATTCGTAGACAATGCGGAAGAGCGTGCTTTCGGAAGAGCGCATCACGATTTCGCCGTCGGCGGGGAAGACGATCGTATAGGGCGCATGCTTCAGAATCGGATCGTTCGGATAGAACGCGGGGGAGGGGTGACAGCGCATGAAGTGTCCGCCGCTGCGGTCCGGCGTCCGCCCGCGCAGAAGACGGTCCGCTCCGGGGAAGACGGTCGTTTTCAAAAGGTTCTCCCCGTCCTTTTCCCTGAATTCCAGAATGCGGCCACCGTATTCCGGAACGAGGAGCGCTTCGAACTCTTTCCCTTCGATCCGGTAGGCGTTTGCGAATCCGTTCCATTCAAGTTTCCGGATTCTGCACGATTTCCAGTCTGCCGGAGGCGCCGGGTACTCCGGGACGAACGCCAGAATAGTCTCGTGTTTCCGCCGGTTCCGCTCCAGAGCCGACCGGAGCGCATCCGGCGTCCGGGTCCGGAAGACGGGATTGCCCCAGGCGACGCGCTGAAGACGGAAGCCCCGTCCATACTCTCCGCGCAGCTCCAGCTGATGGATTCCGCGCAGATCAACGTCCACTCGTTCCGGTTCTGCTCCGAGAGCCAGAGTCCGTTTCAGGACAATCCGGTGATCCGCGAGAATCACGAAGTGAACGTCGGTTTCTTCCGGTCGATCGTTCGGAAGGTGTTCTTCGTCAACTCCGATCATTGCGGAGAAGGCGTCGGCACACCCGTCCAGGCGATAGACGATGCTGAAACCGGTGTGTCCGCAGATTCCTTTCGGAAAGACCGTTCCGCCGATCCGGATCGGACCTTTCCCGCTGAGGTTCCGGTTGATCCGGGGAAGCTGCGGTCCGTCGGGCGTCCAGCTGTATGCCGCGTCGGTCCACGGCAGCGTGTCGAGGCCGATCTCCTCCGCCCCGCAGAACAGGACAAGGAAAAGAAGCAGAAAACGGATTGTTCCACGCATCGCCGGTTACTCTTTCGCCATCCGGTCCAGCATGTCTTCCGCTTCCCGGAGAATCTCCGTCGAGCTCAGAAGTTCGTTGCGGATGGAAAGTTCCGCAATGTCGATCCGGATCGGCTGTTCCGCATCCTCTTGCCCTTTGGGAAGAAGCGTGGAGAACAGCGGCTTTTTCGGATAGAGATTCTCCTTTTCGTACGCCCGGATCGACTTCGATGCCGCAAGTTCTCCGTTCACAAACAGCTGAAGATCGCCGGAACGGTTCGCCGAAAGCGTCAGAACAGTCCACTTGCCCGGCTCGATGCGGAGATCCCGGTTCATGCGGACGGAGACAAAGTGGTTGCTTTTTTCATTGCCGGACACCGCCACAAACAAGCCGTATGCCTGCAGCCCCTCCTTGTCCGCCCGGATGCCGAGACGAAGTCCCGGTTTCCGAAGACTGCCCGCTCCCGCGTAGAGCGGGTAGGCCTCTCCCGATTTTCCTTCCGCACGAAGCAGAACCGTGAAGGTCAGGTTCTCCGTTCCGCAGCCTTCTCCGCCGGAAAGCTGATACAGCGTGCTGGAGCCGCTCTGATACCGCGCGATCGTTTTTCCCTTTTCCTGTACGGCTTCGACTCCGGTTTTGCTGGAGCCGGTGGAGAAGTTCTTATGCAGTTTTTTGTTCCAGCGGTCCTGAAGAACCGTACCCGGAGCAACCTCCAGGAGCGTATCGGCCGGAAGAAGCGCGGCGGTGCACAATGCGCCGAGGACGATGGAAAGTTTTGCGTTCATTGCTGTTCCTCCTTGAAAATTTCGATTCCGTTGATGGCGGGGTCGCCGCCGGCCTTGATGGTCAGCAGTCCCCGTTTGACTTCCACATGTTTCCACGTCTCCACCGCCGCGGACTGGAAGCCGCCGCCGAGATGGACCGGATTCAGATTTTTCCGGCTCGTGCCGCCGACCTGAAGATGGAAGGTCCGGCCGTTTTCGCGGTTCGGCGCATAGGTCTCCGCAAAATGGATCTTTACGGTATAGTGTCCGTTCGGGAGGGGAATCTGATAGAACATCTGCGAGCCGTAGGCTTCGGTTGTGAAGATCTCGGGAAAGTCCGTGTTTTTCACGGTGATTCTGCCGCGCGAGACAAATGTGCCGTATTCGCAGCCGTAGGCGTTGAAGCCGGTGTAGAGCTGATCGGCGAACCAGAGGTTGCCTTTGGAATCGGTCAGGTCCTCCGGTGCGCCGCAGTTGATCCGCGCTACGCCGCGCTCATTCAGTTCCCGGACGAGGCGCTGCTGTTTTTCCATCTGCGGTTTGCTGTCGAAGAAGCGTTTGGCATAGAAGAGAACTTCAAAATCGTCCATCTCCTTTTTCAGAGCATAGATGTCCCTGGTTTTCAGGAACTTCGCAATCCGGCGGAGATTTTCTTCCGGGATTTTCCGGGTGAGGGAGCGTTCCTTGAGAATCTGGTTCCCCATCAGGAGAATCTCCTGTTCATCCTTCGGAAGAAAACGGAAAGAGCCTTTGAACTTCTCCGCTCCGCCTTCCGAGCGCCAGACCAGGAGGGAGAACGGACGGATGGAAAGAGTCTGTTTCCCGCGGAAGGAACCGTCATAGACAAGATCCTCGAAGGAGCCCGGATATTCCAGAGTTCCGGTCAGAGGGAAGGGGGTCGCGTTGATCAGGATCAGGTAATTGCCGAGGAAGCGGGCATCGACGCCTTTCACGGAGTTCTGCTTCTGCGATTCGCCGGTCGGAATGCTGTAAAAGGCTTTGAGGAAACGGCGGGCCTGATCGCCGTGGGCGGTCGGCAGATTGATGTCGTTCCATGTGTGGAAAACGTGCTTCGGAACGTGGCTGCGGATCAGCGGGATCAGATCCGCATAGGCGAAGTCTCCGGCCCCTTTCCGGTCGTAGACGGTGACGTTGTTGGCGCGCCAGTACCATCTTTTCGCGGCTTTCGCGTGCGTGCCGATGTTCTCATTGAGTCCTGCGCAGGTGAGGGCAAGCGCATCGTTTTTCCGGTAAAGCTCCATGGAGCCGCGGTTGGTGTTCCGGCCGTAGAGATGGAGATCGGCGTTGTTTTCAAGTCTCCTTGCGGTGTTCGCTGTGGCGATGAGAATGACGCCGTCTTTTTTCTCTTTTCCGTAGAGTTCCTGCGGAAATCCGGCCTCCCGCTGAATCCGCTCCATGTATTCGTCGCGGACCTGCGGACGGATTCCGGCGGTGTTGAACGCATTCCGTTCCTTGGAGATTTTCGCCGGCCAGGAGAAGAGCTGCCATTTCTGCTTGCCCGAGCTGACAATCTTCCGCATTTCGAGCAGTTTTTCCCGGATCTTTTTTCCGCGCCATGCAAAGAACTGCTGTTTGTATTTTCCGGTCAGGAGTTCATAGCGGGCGGGGAAGCGTTCCGCACCGGTGCGGGGGAGGTTGAGATGGATTCCGGTGTCGTGCTCAAACTGCTCCACGGAATCGTCGTCGTAGCCGACTTCCGCGGCTTCCATGTTGGAGTAGGAGGGGAAGCCGGGCAGCCACCAGCCGCCGTTCAAGGTGACGAGTCCTTCCACGTTCCCGATTCCGTCGTAGCGCTCGTAAAGTTCCTTCAGCAGATCCGTGACCGTTCCCCAGACGACCGGATTCATGCAGTTGAGTCCCATGCCCATGTAGCCGACCACCTGCCGTCCGTAACGGTCGATCATGTAGACGGAACGTTTTTTCCCCGCATGGACCTCGGCGTCGCTGGTGTCGTAAGCGCCCATCGCGTCGAGCGCCGAGGAACGCATGTATTCAAAGCCGACAAAGGTTTTGATGTTGTTGTGTTTGTAGAGTTTCAGCAGCGCGTGATAGTAGTCGAAGCGGTCGTTGTTCAGCACGATCTGAGAGTGACGCGAAGAGAAAACTCCTTTTTCATACATGAAGGCTCCTTCGACGCTGGCATTGTGTCCCTGAAAGCGGAGAAACTGGATTTTCCGCGCAATCGCCCGATAGGCGTTGAGCCAGGCTCCGTCGTAGTACTGCACCAGATGCGCTTCGGTTCCGTAGGCGAGCGCGTTTCCGTACGAGCCCCATGCGTTGAAGATGAGACGTTCGTTGTGATTGCCGTAGGTCCGGTCGGTCTTCGGGATCTTGAGCGCGGGAAGTCCGCCTTTGACCGCGTAGATGTTGATCTCGCAGACCGCCGCCGGAATGCCCGCACGTCCGTTCTGGACGAGCAGTGTGGTATTTTTTGTCCCGGGGAAGAAGACGTAGCGGAATTTCTTCTTCCCGTTGCTGAGCGGATAGAGATCCCCCGTGGACACCGTTCCGCTGGCGTTCGGCCAGGCCTTGCTCCCGAGCGACGGAGTATTGTGCTCCATGCCCGCCGGGACCGTTTCCAGGACGGCGCTGTAGATATAGCGGTCCGCATCGTCCGGAATGACCAGTTCCGCGATCATTGCTTCGCCGGTGGACGGCAGATTCAGTTGATAGCAGAAATAGTCCAGCAGTCCGCTTCCCGTTTCCCGGTATGTCATGCCGTTCCGGGTGACGACTTTTCCCGCATTGAGAGTTGGTTTGGTATATTTGCCCGTGTGATCCAGAAAGGTGTCCGGCGCGGGATTCGGATCGGTACAGTCGATCTTCTGGACAAGCTGAAGACGTTTTTCCAGCTCCTGTTCAAAGTCCTTGAGGGCAAACTCCTCCTGCGCAATCGGACCTGCGATTATCATTTCCCCGCGGCAGGTGTCGAGTGTTTTTCCGTTGGAGCCGAGGGTCCAGAACGTGCGGTAGGCTCCGGTTTTGCGGAGCTTCGGACGAACGGTGAATTCCCGGAAATCCCCGTTGACGCGGGAGGAATCCACCATCAGACTCTCCTGAAGAGTATTGGTGTCGGCTTCCCGGATCTCCAGTCGGAGCGTCGGCCGGACGAGTCCGGCGGGGACGCGGACCAGCCATGCGATCTCCTTGTCGTAATCGAACACCGGATAGGGCGTCCCCTGTTCACGGATCTCCAGCAGTCCCATGTGATCGGGCGCAAAGCCGGTGGAGATCGGCGTCTTGTTCGGAAGATATGAGATTCCCGCGCTCCGGAGCACAGGCGTCTGCCAGGTTTTGACCGCAAAATCCGGCTTTTCCCATCCTTCCGGAGCCTGATAGCTCCAGCGCCACTGCCGGTCGCCGGGAATGCGCAGAATTTCTCCGTTCCGCCCGATAATGATCCCTTCCAGCTGGAGGGCGGAGTTCTGCGAAAGTCCGCCGTAGAACTGGTCGCGGATGGCGATGACGTTCTTTCCCTGCTTCAGATGCCGGAGAAGATCGAACGTTTCAACGCCCGTCCGGAGAATGTGCTTTCCCGATGCGATTTTCTCTCCGTTCACGAACACGTCGTAATTTCCGGTCTTGTGCATCCAGGAGAGCTTTGCGGCGATCGGACGGAACGGAATCTGTATCTCCCTGCGCCAGAAGAGATTGCCGGAAAACGGGACGATCCGGATCGAGCGGATGCGGATGTTCGCGCCGGGAGTGCGGCATTCAATTTTCAGTCCCCGCGCAATCTGCGGAACCGGATAGCCGATCCAGCCCATTTTCCGGATGAATTTCTGACGGCCCCTGCCTTTGATCGAGAAAAATTGATTGTTCGAATAGAACTTGGAGTCTCCGCTGGAGCGGGAGATCATCCAGTCGGTTTTTTCGACATCCTGTTCGATCTCCAGTTCGATTCTCCACGCGTTGGAGCGATCCTTTCCCCATCCGGCTCCGAAGCGGATGGCCGGGGTTTTTTCATCGCCGGGCCCGGCGCCGAACTGCATGCTCCATCCTTTTTTCCCGGTGCGGAACTGGAGCGCCCCGTCGGAGATCCGGTACGGTGCAGAGGTCTTGATCCCGAATTCCCGGAACAGATCCGACTGGAAAACAAACGGTTTTCCATACTGAATCGTGAAAAAGTCGTCCGCTGTTTCAAAAAGTTCATCGGGACGGATTTTCCGAGTCGCGTCCATGATCTGCGTCCGCCAGAGATTGTTCTCCTTTGCGCTGACGGCGATTCCCATTGTCGGCCCCGGCGTATAGATCAGCTCCTGCGCGGAAAGAAGCGCGGAAGAGAGGAGAATTCCTGCAAAGATAGGATTCCGTTTCATACAATTTTTCTCCGTACGAATGTTTTTATTTCAGCCAGCCGAGACCGCGTCCGTAGATCTGCCATCGCGGGTCTGTTGTTGTATTGGTCGTATGGACGGAGGTCGAGATCTCCCCGACATGACCGTCCAGAAACTCCACATTGCAGTTGCCCCCCGGTTTCCAGACTCCGCCGGCACGAAAATCGGTGCTTCCGCCGGGACCGTGAACCTGATAGTAATGGCGATCCCCGGACGGCACAACCGGGCGTCCCCAGCAACTCTCCACAATCAGATACCGGATCGACGGCTGGGTGATCCGCGCCAGATTCACATAGTGATCCGCAAAGTTCTGATATTGGTCTCCTCCGGAAACCCCTTCCAGACAGGAAAGACTGGAGATCATTGCATAGCTGATCTCGGGATCCATGCATCGCAGAAGTTTCGCATTTCCGAAGTTTGCCCCTGCGCTGCTCTCTTTTTCGACGGGAATCAATTTGGCCGCCCAGAGTTTCCCCATCCAGTTCTGCATGTTCGCCGGATAGCCGTTGGCCTGATCGTTGCCCGCCGGAAGACGGCCCGAGTCCTGTTCATACTGGAAAAAAGCCAGCCCCAGCTGTTTCAGATTGTTCTTGCAGGCCGTGCTTCTGGCGGTCTTCCGCGCGGAATTCAGCGCAGGAAGAAGAAGTCCGGCAAGAATGGCAAGGATCGCAATGACGATAAGAAGCTCAATTAAAGTAAATCGTTTTCTCTGTTTCATTTTTTATTCTCCGTATTTTAATTTTGATCGAAAGGGTTCATAGTAGGGATCCGCGAGCTGGAGATCGCGATAGGATCGGAGTTCTTCCGGAGAGAAGAAACGGACAGGTTCTTTTCTGTGAAGAACTTCCGCTCCGGGATGTTCCAGCATTTGAATCATCCGATGGACGATTCCGCTGAGACGATGCTTGAAGTTGCAGACCGTCACGCCGATGATCGCCGGATCGTCAATGTAGTCGCAGGGAAGCGCGTAGCTGTAAAACAGATACGGCGTCGGCAGTCCCAGTTCCCTGCATTTGCGGCGCAGCAGCTTGATGTAGATGCTGGAATCGGCGGCCACCGCATCCGGACGCAGTTCCTTCAGAAATTCAAAATTTTCCGCGTCCGATGTGGCTCTGCTCCGTCCGCCGACAATCTCGACTCCGTGCGTCGTCAGCACTTTTTCCAGAATGTCCGACCAGGAGCGATGGGGTACCAGAACTCTCCGGCATCCCAGTTCGCGGATTTTCCGGGCCACCTCTTTGAGCGCTTCCTCCAGATCCAGCGCCGCACTGTTGAAGCCGGGATGGGCTGAACTCAGCTGGAGAATCGGATAATCGTTCATTCCCAGCTCATTCAGAAGATCTGCGGGAAAAAGGTTCAGGGCGTGAAAGATTCCGTCCGCCTGCCGGGAAAGCAGGTTTTCAAGGGTGCGGCGTTCCTCCTCCGGATTGAAATGAGTGAGGCCGATCAGCAGCTGATAGCCGTGCCTGGAACATTCATCGAGAAGGGTCTGGACGAAAAAACTTCCGTACTCGCTGCAAAGGTTGGCGGTGACAAGTCCCAGCGTTTTGCTCCGTCCTTTTTTCAGTGCCAGTGCCGTGGCGGATGGTTCGTACTTCAGCTCCTTGACCGCTTCGTCGATTTTCTGTTTCGTCGATTCCGCAATCCGCGCCGCCAGCGGACGTTTGTTCAGGTACAGCGACACCAGCGACGAGGAAACCCCACCCGTTTCGCAATATCTTTGATCGTCGCTCTCATCCGAAACCATCCTGTTTTATTTCTTGTTCAAACGTTTTAACAAAGAATATTATAGCACATTTCCGGAGATTTGACAAGAGGGGGAAAGGAAATTTTCCCGAAAAAAGAGGGGTTGGGCGTTTTTCGGATTTCCGTTCAGCGCAGGAACGTGAGAATCTCCTCCAGAGGGAAGCGGGCGGTTGGTTCCCGCTGCTCCGCGGGATAGCCGAGCGAGAGAAACGAAACCGGCGTCACATCAAACGGAAGATGGAGGATTTTCTTTGTCTGCGCGGCTTTGATCCAGCCGATCCAGCAGCTTCCAAGTCCGCGCTCTTCTGCCGCGAGAACCAGATGCTCTCCCGCGATTCCAAGATCCAGATACTCATAATGAATCCCGGAGAGAAGCGGTGCAAGAAAATGGGTCGTCAGTTTCTTTTTCATGCAGAGGACCAGAATCACCGGAGCCTGCCGGAGCCACGGCATGCGGACCCCGGGCAGAAGACACTCCGAACAGAGCTTCTCCCGCAGTTCCGGCGAAGTCACCGCATAGAATCTCCACGGCTGTTTGTTGCAGGCGGAAGGCGCAAGACGCGCCGCCTCCACGCATTCCCGGATCAGATTGTCCGGAACGGGAGTTGTCTCGTAAGAGCGGCAGCTGCGGCGGTTTCGGATGGCGGTGCTGAGTTCCATATTATGCGTCCTCTCGTTTTTTCCCGGCAAAATAGAAGCCTCTGGACGTGTGTCCGTTCATGGTCCGGTAGGTGACGTCCTCCTGCTCCAGCGTGTCGAAATCCGCCAGAAGCTCCCGGATCCGCGCAGGATCATGGTGACGCAGAACCGCGCCTTCCGGCAGTTCGAAAATGCCGTATGTCCCATACACTTTTTCCCAGGCAAGATAGCGTTCCCGGTTGCGGACGTCGCTGTTCAGAAGAAAATCGTTGACGTAAAGCAGTCCGCCCGGACGGAGAACACGCTTGATTTCCGCCAGAAGCGCCTCCTGTGCCTCGTTCGAAACGATGCAGGTCAGGACCGCGCAGAGCAGGACCGCGTCGAAGGATCCGTCCGGAAAGTCGATGGTGTCGGCCGGCTGCAGGCGAAGATCCAGAAACGGAAACTGGCGTTTTCCCCGCTCAATCAGCCGCTCCGAAAAGTCGATCCCGAGAAGACGGGTGAATCCGAGTCCGTGAAGCTCGTTCAGAACTCTTCCGTATCCGCAGCCGACATCCAGGATTGCCGCGTCGCGGTTTACATAGCGGCAGAACACCGCCGACTGCATCGGTGTGGTGAACTCCTTGGTATCGGCGACGCTGTTCCAGTATTCCTTCTGCGTGCTCATGTCGGTCCGGATTCTCCGAGTGCCCGGATTTTGACGCCCGCCTCCTGAAGAATGGAACGGGCGGTCGAGTCGATGGAGTAGCGTTCCTGATAGACCACCTCGCGAATGCCTGCATTGATGATCATCTTCGCGCACAGAAGGCACGGGCTGTATGTCGTATACAGCGTGGAGTCCTTGACGCAGATTCCGTGATAGGCCGCCTGCACAATCGCATTCTCCTCGCCGTGCGAACAGAGGCACTCGCCGAGATTCGTTCCGGACGGCGCATGCGAAGAACAGCGCGGACATCCTCCTTCGCTGCAGTTCCGGATGCCGCGCGGCGTCCCGTTGTATCCCGTGGAAATGATCCGTCGGTCCTTCACGATCACGGCGGCGACATGGCGCCGCAGGCAGTTGCTGCGCAGCGCCACCACTTTCGCGATCTCCATGAAATACTCATCCCACCCGGGACGTTTTTCCATCGGCTCGCTCATCTTCGACTCCTTCCGTTAAAAGAGATCCATCTGCGAGATTCCCCAGTTCTCCTCTTCCGGAGGCGGAACCGGGCGGATCGGCTCTCTGGGTTTTTCCGGCTCTCCGGATTTCTCCGGCTCTCCGGTCTTTTCCGGCTCTCCGGATTTCTCCGGCTCTCCGGTCTTTTCCGGCTCGACCGGAGTGGATTGAACGGATTTTTTCTTTCCGGATTCCACGGAGGTTTTTCCGGGTGTCTTTTCCGGTTGTTCCGTTTTTCTTTCTCCGGGCTTCTTTTCTGTTCCGCTTTTCCCGGCGGCGGGAGGTTCCGGACCATCCTTTGAAGAAGATTCCGCGGAGGGGGGAGTGGCGGGTTTCTCTTCCGTTCCGGTATTTTCAGCGGCGGGAGATTCCGGACTTTCCTTCGAGGGGGATTCTTCGGGCGGAAGTTCCAGCAGCGGGGGATCGTCCGGTTCTTCGGTGCCGTCCAGATATTGAAGAAAGGTGATTTTCAGGAGTTTGCGCGGAAAGAGGAGTGCTCCGCCCGCCTGGGGGGATGAGCGCAGGGGCGCTTTCGAGAGATCCACATTCTGAATCTGGCGCGCCTTGATCGGCGTGTCGATCCGGCATTCGTAGATTGCGTTCGGGCGGGGCGTAATCAGCTCCAGACGGCAACCGTCCGGGCAGATCCGGTACTCCTTGTCCTTGATGAACTGGCTGATGACGCAGCGTTTGTAGTAGACTTTGCCCGACTTCACATCGGAATAGACCACGCCGAACTCGGTGGATTTGTCATATTTCCGGAATTCATAGAGCTTGTCGATGAAGATTTTTTCGGGAATGTCGATGATCCGGTAGACTCCTTTGCGCTCAATGCAGAGCAGATGGTCGAATTCGTTGCAGAGGACAAGATCCTCGCTCTTGACCCCGGTTCCGACATAGCAGTTCCGACGGTCCCAGTAGACGCGGATGTTGTTCAGCGCAATGGCCTTTGCGTCGATCTTGTCGAATCCTTCCAGACGGATTTCCGTGCGGCGCGGGAAGTTCTCGCCGTATTTGTCGATCAGCTCCTGAAGTTTGCGGATCGCATATTTCTTGAGCTGTTTCAGATTTTTCTGCGCCTCGCTGAGCAGTGCGTTGAGTTCCGCCATCTCCTTGCGGTTCTGCTCAATATCGAACAGCGAGATGCGGCGGATCGGGATCGCAAGCAGTTTTTCGATCTCCGAATCCGGAATGATGCCGGAAGCAAGCTGCTCCAGACGGAGACGGGTCTCCTTGTCTCCGGAGGCTCCGCCGCGCGCACGCACGCTTTCTTCCAGCTGCTGAACCAGCGGAAACCATTCGTCGCGGAAACTTTCGAGTCCGGAACGGACCTCGGCGGTGATTTTTTCCTGCGTTTTGCAGGTTTCGATCCGTTTGTAGATCCGCTCTTCGATGAAGATCTGCGCAAGGGTCCGGAACAGGAGTTTGTCCAGATGTTTCCCGATCTCGATATTGAGTTCCGCGCGCAGATAGTCGAGCAGTTTTTCCGTATTGCGCCGAAGAACGTCGGAGACGGTCATGCGGACCGGTTTGTTGTCCCGGATGACCATCAGATTCAGCGAAAGGCTCATGGAGCAGTCCGTGTATTTGTAGAGCGCCTGAATCGCGCGCTTGGGATCGTAGCCGCGCTGCGGAACAATTTCAATGCAGACCTCTTCCGCGGTCAGATCGTGGATCGAGGCAATTTTGATCTTGCTCTTGTTGATCGCACGGTCGATGGATTCCAGGAGTTTCTGCGTATCGGTGAAGGCGGGGATTTCGCGGATGATCAGATTGCGTCCGTCGATGTCGATCCGGGCGCGGAGCGTGATCTTGCCGTTCCCGTCCTCGTACTCGGAGGCGTCCATGACGGCGCCCTGGAGAAAATCCGGATAGAGCTGGAACGGTTCGTCGCGCAGCACCGCGATCTGTGCATTCAGCAGCTCGTTGAAATTGTGCGGCATGATGTCCGTCCGCGTTCCCGGAGCGAGTCCGGAGGCCCCCATCAGAAGAAGAGAGGGAATCTTGATCGGCAGACGGACCGGTTCCAGATTGCGGGAGTCATACGACTCCACCAGTTCGGTGATGTCGTCGTTGAAGAGCACTTCGCGCCCGAGCTGGGAGAGACGCGCTTCAATATATCGGGAGGCCGCTGCCCGGTCTCCGGTCACCACACTGCCGAAATTCCCCTGCTTCTCAATGAAAAGCTCCTTGTTCGCCAGATAGACCAGCGCTCCTTCGATCGACGCATCGCCGTGCGGATGGAACTTCATGGTCCCGCCGACAATGTTTGCCACTTTGTGGAAGGAGCCGTCGTCAATGCGGTGCATCTCCCAGAGGATGCGGCGCTGAACGGGTTTGAGTCCGTCGTCCACATCGGGAATCGCGCGGTCCTTGATGACATAGGAGGCGTATTCGATATAGTTGTTGTTCATCATCCGGCGGAGCTGTTCATTGGCTCCGGCGGACTGCTCCGCAACTTCGGTCAGATCCTCATCTTCCTCCTCGTCGACATCGGCGGATGTCGTTTCCGGAGGCTCCGCGGCCGGCTCTTCCGGAGGAGGCACGGACGCCTCCTCTTCCGGAACGGGCGGATTGACCGGTTCCTGCTGTTCGCCGCCGGAACGGGATGCGGTTTTTTTCTTTGCCATAAATCACACCAGATTGTTTTGAATGAATTCCCAGCGTTCCGGGGTGTTGTCGCCCATGTAGAAGCGCAGCATTTCGCTGATGCCCTTGGTCTGATCAATCGTCACCTGCTCCAGACGGATGTTTTCGTCGATGAACTGCCGGAACTCTTTCGGAGAGATCTCTCCAAGTCCTTTGAAGCGGGTGATTTCCGCGTTTCTGCCGATCAGGGCGGCTTTTTCGTCGCGTTCCTCCTCGGAATAGCAGTAATAGGTTTTTTCGTTCGGTTTCTCTTCGGGCGCGTTCTCTTTCTTCGCACTTCTGCGGACGGTTTTCCGGTCGTCCTTCTTCCCTTTCGGGCGTACACGGAAGAGCGGGGTTTCAAGGATGTAGAGATGCCCCGTCTGCACAAGCTGTTCAAAATACGAGAGAAAGAACGTAATCAGAAGATTGCGGATATGCAGTCCGTCCACATCGGCGTCGGTCGCGATCACCACCTTGTTGTAGCGAAGATTGGCGATGTCCTCTTCGATGTCGAGGGTCCGCATGATGCAGAACAGCTCCTCCACCGTGTAGACCGTTTCCAGCTTCTTGCCGAAGCAGTTGAACGGCTTCCCCTTCAGCGCGAAGACCGCCTGTGTATTGGGATCGCGGCTCTGGACCATGGATCCGCCGGCGGAGTCTCCCTCCGTCAGGAAGATCATGGTTTCTCCGCCGTGTCCGGAGCGGTCGCCGAAATGGTATTTGCAGTCCCGCAGCTTGCTGTTGCGGATGCTGAGTTTCTTTTCGAATTCCTTGCCTTTTTTCTTGACCGCCTGGATTTCTTTGCGGACGTCCTCATTCTTCTTGATCTTTTCGAGCAGGAGGTTGGCTTCCTCGGTGTGGCGGTAGAGATAGTCTTCCACGGCCTGACGGACCGCCGGAACGATCCAGCTTTTCACATCGGTGTTGCCGAGTTTGTTCTTGGTCTGGGATTCGAACACCGGCTCCTGCAGCTTGATCGCGACCGAGCCGACGATTCCGCCGCGCAGGTCTTTTGCGTCGTAATCCTTCCCGGAATATTCATTCACGGCGCGCAGCAGCGCCTCCTTGAACGCGGATTCGTGAGTTCCGCCGTCGTTGGTGTACTGTCCGTTCACGAAGGAAAAATAGCTTTCCCCGAAGTCCGCGACATGGGTGAAGGCGAACTCCAGAGTCTTGTCCTTGTAGTGGACGACCTCATAGAGACTCTCATCCTGCACGCGGTTTTCGATCAGGTCCTTGAGTCCGTTTCTGGAATAGAAGCGTTCCATTCCGTTCAGGTAGAGGGAGAGTCCGCTGTTCAGATAGGCGTACATCCAGAGCCGTTTTTTCACAAATTCGGGATTGATGTGATATTTCGGGAAGAGCTGTCCATCCGGCACGAATTCGATCAGAGTCCCGTTGCGTTCCGCGGTATCGCCGTCGTCTTCGGAGACGAGCTTGCCGCGTTCGAATTCCGCCCGTTTGAATTTTCCGTCGCGGTAGGAGGTCGCGATGAACCGTTCCGACAGCGCGTTGACCGCCTTGGTGCCGACTCCGTTGAGGCCGACCGAAAACTGGAAGACGTCGCTGTTGTATTTTGCTCCGGTGTTGATCTGTGAGACGCAGTCCACCAGTTTCTCCAGCGGAATGCCGCGTCCGTAGTCACGGATCTTCACAAAATTCTCCCGCAGAGTCACATCGATTCTCCGTCCGCACCCCATGATGAATTCGTCCACGGAGTTGTCGATCACCTCTTTGATCAGCACATAGACTCCGTCGTTTTCATGGGTGCCGTCGCCCAGCTTTCCGATATACATGCCCGGACGATGGCGGATATGCTCCAGTGAGCTCAAAGTCTTGATTGCATTCGCATCATACACCGCCGCGGTCGGGACCGGGGTGGAGATGTTGTCCAGTTCATCATCCGTCATTGTATTTCTTCCGTTTCTCCGTCAGGGGCTGACCCTGTTCTGAATCTGAAAAATATATATCGGCGGCTCCGATTTTCAAGTTTCTTTCTCAAAAAATATGGCGGAGTCCGAGATCGTCGAGAAATCCCGTGCCGATCCCCGCCTGAGCGAGAATTTCGGTCCGGCCGAATTTTTCGATCATTTTGAGATTGTCGCGGATCAGGATTCCCGGTTCGGACGGCATGCGGTTGACGATCACGCCGCGCACTTCCACATCCCTTCTCCGCAGTTCGTTGATCGTCAGCACCGTGTGATTGATTGTCCCGAGGGCGGCGTCCGCAACGATGATCGCCGGTATGCCGAGCATCGCCGGAATATCCGCCATGATCTCCCGCTGGTTCAGCGGAACATAGACTCCCCCCGCGCTTTCCAGCAGAATCACATCCGGATTGAAGCGCGATTTGATCTCCGCATACGCCTTCGCAATCTTCCGCAGATCAATCTCGATCCCCGCCAGCTCCGCCGCAAGATGCGGCGACGATTCAAACTCCAGGCAGTACGGACATGCCAGCTCCATCGGAAGATCCAGAATTCCCGGCGCCGCCTCCTTCACCTTTCCGAGATCCCCCTTGCGCGGATCGGTCATGCCGGTCTGCGCGGGCTTCATCACGGCGGTGGAGAATCCGCGTTTCGTCGTATATTCCGCCAGCAGCGCGGTTACATAGGTCTTCCCGATATCGGTTCCTGTTCCCGTTACAAAAAATGTCTGACTCATTTCGATCTGTCCTTTCTGATTGGAATAAATCCATGCTTAAGCAGCAGTTCTCGGAATCTGCCGTCCCGGAGACGTTCCGCCAGACGCCGCACTGCATCCGGCGCATCCGGCGCCATGGAAAGATAGTATGTCCGGACCAGCGGATAGCGTCCGCCGAGGATCTGCTCGAACTCCGGCGCGATGCCGTCCACCGGCAGCAGTTTGATCTCCGCATCCCCCTCCGCTGCAAAACTGAGAGGCAGAAGAGCTATCGCTGTTACATCTTTTTTCACCAGCTCCGCCGCAATCCGCGCGGAGGAAAGCTCCGTAAAATGGGTTTTCCCTTTCTGGGCGCCGCCTTTTGCCCTCAGCGAACCTGCGACCAGATAGATGTTGCGGACCGGAATATCCGTTCCCGGCCAGATCGGATACTGGTTTTTCATGATCCGGAGAACCTCTTTCGACGTGAATCCTGCGGCCGGATTGCTTTTGTTGACCGCAAGAAGCGCTCCCTTCAGGGCAAGCGGGAGAGCCTCTGTCTTCGGGAGTTTTCGGGGAGAGACCGCCAGAACCGGCGGGGCGTCCAGCGCATCCGGATCGGAGGAGAGCACCGTCTGATGCTCCGGCATCTCTTCCGCGAGCGTCCGGACAAGAGGGCGGACCAGTTCCGCCGTTCCCCCTTCCGTGACAATCCGGATCTTCGGAAGTTCAAGATCTCCGCCCCCCAGCACCGACACCGCGGCGGCAGCCGTCATGGCGGCCAGCACGTTCCGGAGCGTTCGGAAATGCGGTTCCCCCGTCCCCTGTTTCTTCCGGGTCAGACGGCGCATTTCCGCGCCTCCTGCATCCGTTCGAGAAATTCAAGCGGCACCGCGAGCGATCCGTATCCGCTGCCCAGTTCGATGCCCGGCTGATTCACTCCGTGATAGTCGCTCCCGCCGGATTTCAGGATTCCGGCCGCGTCCGCAATTTCGTGCATCATCCGGGTCTGGTGTTCCGAGAACATGGAATAGTTGGTTTCGACGGCGTCGAGTCCCAGTTCCATGAGTTTGCGGAGCATTTTTTTTGCGTATCCGCGTTCGCCGGCCTGTCCGCTGACGGGATGCGCCCAGACAGCCAGTCCGTCCGCCGCGTGAATGACTCCGATGGCTTCCGCCGCCTCCGGCAGTTCCCGCGGCACATACGCCCGGCATCCGCGCTTGAGGCACTGCTCAAATGCCGCCTGCATGCTCTTGAAATATCCTTTCCGGATCAGCAGTGCGGCGATATGAGGCCGGCCGATGCTTTCCCCGCCCGCAAGAGCAAGCAGCTCTTCATACTCAATCGGATAGCCGAGAACGGCGAGCTTCCGGACGATTTCGCGGTTCCGCTCCTCCCGTCCTCTGCGCATTCCCGCAAGAAGTTCGAGTAGGCGCGGTTCGTCCGGACGGATGAACAGTCCGACAATATGAATCTCCTTGGAAAACAGATGCGAGGAAATTTCCACTCCCGGCACCCCGGTGATTCCGCACCGTTCCGTCTCTTTCAGGAACTCGCTCAGCCCGGAGACGGTGTCATGGTCCGTCAGAGCGATTCCCCGCAGTCCTTTTTCCACGGCCAGATGCGCCAGGCGCGCGGGTGCGTCCGACCCGTCCGAGGCCGAACTGTGTGTATGCAAATCAATGAAATCCGACATCTTTCCCTGTTCCGTTCAACCGGTTAGTATAGCACGGATTTCCCGATTTTGCAAACCGGAAACGCAAAGAACCCGTTCCATGTCATCCGTTTCCGCGAAAGGGGAGGGCGGGATGGCGGACTGCCAGTTTCTCATCCATGCATTTCCGGATAAGAGCCGAATCCGCTCCGAAGCGGGCGTGCTGTTCATAGAGGACTCCGAGGGCAACACGTTCTTCGTTGGTCAGATCCGCGTTCATCCGGATCGGAAAATCCCGTTTTCCCGGGAAGAACTCCAGAAAATCTTCCCGGTCGGCCCAGGCGTGATCGGCGCTTTTCAGGTCTTTGCGCAGGGAGATTGCTCCGGAGAGCGCGGTCAGCTGTTTCTGCATCTCCCGTCCGCAGAGCAGACGCAGGAATTTCCAGATCCGTTCCGTCTCATTGGTTCCGAGCGGGGCGCGGAGATAGGTTTGCAGAAAATAGAAACTGTACGGTATGATTTTCCGTCCGCCGCTCCGCAACGGCAGAATCCGGCACTCATCCCGGAATCCGTTCCGGAGTCTGCTCTGCACCGTGAACCAGGATCCGGTCTGAAGCAGCAGCGCGGTATTGCCTCTGCAGAACTCCTCATACGGATTTTCGCAGGGATAACTCTCCCGGAGGAAATGGAACAGACGTTCTCCGGAAGAGGTGTCGAACACGGGAATGCGCAGCAGTTCATCTTCCTTCTCCCGTTTTGCCGCCTGCATCAGCAGCGCGGGGAACATGCCGGGAAAGTTCCAGAGATTGGAATTTCCGCTTTCCCGGAGCGCCGGATGGCAGTTGTGTTCCCGGCAGCGCTGAACGAGACGGTCCCAGCGGGGGCTGAACGGCAACCCGGCGATGTCCTCCGGCACCTCCCGGATCCCGAGTCTGTTCAGAACCCGCAGATTCACACACGCCTGCCAGGTGACACAGTAGAAGGGAAGCTGCAGATTGTTGATCCGGCTGCCGAATGTTTCGAATTCCGCCGAGAACGCGCTGTATCCGGGAAGCGAGGAAAGATCCAGCAGTGTGCCCTTGACGGGAAGCCATCCGTTGTCCTCCACGATCGCCGCCTTTCCGGGGTATTCCTGAAGGGGATGGGTGTTCAGCTCATCTTTTTCCCGGACGAAAATTTCCATGTTCAGATCGTTGCGGACCGCGCATTCCGTCGCCAGCGCCTGGACGCGAAGCAGATCAAACGTGGAGCCGGAGACGAACAGATCCACCTTCAGCGGCGTCCCTCCGGCAAGATAGGTTCCGCTGCCCCGGCGGATTTCGACGATGCCGCGGTTCTCCAGTTTCTTCAGTCCCCGCTGACAGGATGTATACGAGATCCCCAGCATTTTCCGGAATGTTTCGCAGGTCGGCAGCCGGTCGCCCGGATGCAGCCGCCGCTCCGCCGCCATTTTCCGGACGGCCTGAAGAAGGTCCCGTTCTATTCCCATGAATCAATACTCCAAAATAAATGTATATCACTATAATACTTATTCCGGTTTTGTCAAGGGAAATGAGCTTTTTTCTTATTTATAAACAGTTTTTTCCGCTCTCTGCTTGAAATGGAAAAATCCGGATATATATTTAAAAGTAATGTACATTAATTGAAATTTTCAATCAGAAAAGAGGACGCTCATGGCCCATGTCAGTTCAGCGGCGGAATTCGGATTCCGCCCTTTTGAAACACCGGAAAACAACACCGCCGCGCTCCAGCGTGCGGTCGATCAGGGGGGAACCATCCGGATTGAGGAACCGGGAATCTACGAAGTTTCCGGTCCGGTCCGGATTGGGAGCAACACCGCGCTTGAATTCGGAGCCGGAGTCTTTCTGCGGCGGAACGGCTCCCGGGGATACACTCTGATAAACAAGGGCGCATTTTCGCGGACATACGATGAAAACATCCGTCTTTCCGGGCTGCATCTGATCGTGAACGGATGCGATGTCGTGGAGCAGGAGATTGTCGGGATGAACGCCCATGTCGGATTCCATTTCGTGAAGAATCTGACGGTCCGCGACTTTGTCTGCCGCGACCTGATGAAGAGAGGCTTCTGCCTGCAGATCTGCACCTTCGAGAACATCGTGCTGGAAAATCTCCTGATCGAAGGGGGCAAGGATGCGGTGCATCTCGGCCGCGGGAAAAAATTCGTGATCCGGCACGGAATCTTCCGGACGTTCGATGATCCCATTGCCCTGAATGCCCACGACTATGTCATGTCGAATCCCCAGTTCGGCTGGATTGAGGACGGCGTTGTGGAGGACTGCTACGATCTCGATCAGCCCGACACCACCGGATTCTTCTGCCGCCTTCTCGGTGGCGCATGGATCGACTGGAAACCGGAGATGCCGATCCGCCGCTCCGATCTCGTGGTCAGCTCCGGAAAACTCTACAGCGCGAAGCTTCCGGTGGACGGACTGGAACGCATCTCCCGCACCGCGCCTGTTCACGAGGACGGAATCGTGGAACTGGACGGGATCCCGTGGAAATATGTTCAGCCCGCCGACGGATACAGCTGCGGTGTCCGCAATGTCCATTTCCGGGACATCGTCCTGGAAAAACGGCGTTCCCGCGCGTTCTCCATGACCTTTGACAACGACAAATGGTCCCGGAGCGTCTATCCCGGAGCGGAAATGCCGGTGCAGTCCGGCATCATTCTGGAGAACATCCGTTTCCGGAACCGCGTCGACGCGCTCGCCGAAATCCGGACCCCCTGCGACGTGCTGAAAATCCTCCATTCGGAAATGGAGAATTCCAGAATCCTCCTGAACTCCTGGGATTATCTCGCCGACCGCTATCCCCCGACCGGAATCCTCTTCTGCGGAACAACGTTCAAAGGTCACGGCTGTGTGATCGTGGACGCCGGAAAGGGACGCTCCGCCGATCTCCGGATTTTCGCTTCCGTTCCGGAAGATCCGGAAGCGGTCTTCCAGGTCCGCGGGGATGTCCGGGTGCTTTCGTCGGATCTCAGGCTCGAAACCGTCTGAACGTTCTCTGCCGGAGATCCGTATCCGGATCATCCTTCCGCCGGAAACACCTCTTCCGCCTTCGGAATGGAGACGGCGGCTCCGGCCCGTCCGACCGCGATGCTGCCCGCGAGCGCCGCGGTTTCCATGGCCCGTTCCGGGGAATAGCCCCGGAGTTTTGCGGCCAGATAGTATCCCGTGAAGGTGTCTCCCGCGCTGGTCGTGTCCACCACGGCAACCGGCGGACTGGCGACATGGAAACGGTCCGGTCCCTTTGCCCGACATGCGCCATCCGCACCCAGAGTCATGATAATTTCGCTGTGCGGATAACGGGCGCAGAGAATGTCGAGCACCTCGGCGGGAGAACCTCCGCAGCCGGAGAGTTCAGCCCCCTCTACCTCGTTGACAAACAGCGTTTCCGCCAGCTCCAGCGGATAAGCGGCAACCTCCGGTCCGCAGGGCGCCGGATTGATCGCAATGGAGAGTCCGCGCTCCGCCGCCTCCTTCATCAGAAACGGAAGATCGTTGATCTCGTTCTGGAGCAGCAGAATGGTCCCTTTCCGGATTTGACCGAGGATGCCCCGGATTTCCGTCCGTGTGATGGAGCAGTTTGCGCCCGGATAGAGAAGAATGCAGTTCTGCCCCTCCCGGTCGACCTGAATGACGGCGTGGCCGGTCGGTTCCTCTCCCCGGAGCAGGAAGTGGGTGTCGACACCGGCATTCCGGAGCGTCTCCGCAAGGAATTCTCCGTCCGGCCCGATCTTTCCCGCGTGCGCAACCCGGACTCCCGCACGGGCGAGCGCCACCGACTGATTCAATCCCTTGCCTCCCGCAAAACGTGCGAATTCCGTACAGGAGAGGGTCTCCTTCGGCCGCACAAAGTGAGGAAGCTGATACACAAGGTCAATGTTCAGAGATCCGAAATTCAAGACGTCAATCTGATCCATAACACACTCTCCTGAAGTTGTTCCGGGTATACAATATCCGCTTTTCCTCCGAAGTCAATTTTTCCCCGGATTTTCTTTTCCGCGGAGGACGAATGAAAAAAATCCATGGAATGACGTGCATCCCATGGATTTCCGTATGCTTTTCCGCTTTGAGCGGGGATGCGGTGCGGAGAATCAGCCCTGCGCCGTTTCCTTTTCTTTTTCGCGGGCGGCATTGATCCGGGCGTAGTAGGCGTCCATGCGCTTGGCGACGTCCAGATAGTTGACGTTGGCGGAGTAGATCTGCTTGAAGCACTCCATCGCCTTTTTGTCGTTGCCCATTTCCTCGCAGGTGACGCCGAGGTGATAGATGGCGTTCATCTTTTCCTTGTCCATCACGGGCATCTCTTCAATGGCCTTGTCATACTGCTCCACCGCCATGTCATACTGCTTCTTCGCCGCAAAGCAGCGGCCCAGATAAACAATGGCGGAAAGGCGTTTCTGCGGGTTGCGCTGGGCAATCTGGAACTGCTCCAGAGCCTTGTCGACCATCTGGAATTCCCAGTAGAGAACCGCAAGATCGTAGCGGATGAGCGTATCGTTCGGGTAGAGGCGGATGCGCTCTTCGCCGCGTTCGAGACGATAGTCGTTGATGGCCTTGATTTCCTTGTCGATCTCCTCCTGCGGTGCGTTCTGATCTTTGAGTTCCTTGATGCGCAGATCGGAAAGTTCGATGCGGCAGGCTTCGATGGCTTTGTCGATGGTCGGGTCGAGCGTTCCCATCTTTTTGACGAGCCAGTTGTAGGTTTCGATGGCGTCGTTGAACCGTTTGTCTCGCTGGTAGAGTTCGGCGAGCTTGCGGCGCATGTCGATGGATTCGTCGCCGTTGGCAACCCGTTTTTCGTAGACGCCGATCATTTCGCGGACATCCTCTTCCGCACGGATGATCCGGTCGTCGCGGACCTGCTTGTCGCCGCCCTTCTTCTTCGCCGCTGCCGCCGCCTTGGCGACGGAGCTTCCGGATTCGTTCCATTTTCCCTGTTCCATCGTTGCGAGCGCTGCCGCGGCGCGCAGAGCGGCCTGAGCTTCGAGGTTGTCCGGGTATTTGGCGGCGATGATCTGACGGATGTGGAGAACTTTGGCTCCCTGTCCGTCGGCCTCGTAGAGTTCGGCGAGTTTGCGCAGATTGGCTTCGTTTTTCGGGTCGCGGTCGACGAGCGCCTCATACGCCTCCACCGCGATGAAGTTGGCGTCGAGCGCCGCTCCGGCTTTTGCAAGAAGTCCGTAGGCGAGCGGCGAGGCGATGTTGATGGCCAGCGCATCCTCCGCCAGTCCGAGTGCATCCAGCGGTTTCTTGGCGATCAGCGCTCCTCCTTTCAGCACGGGGGGAATGGAGAGAATATGGGCAAGAATCTTCTGCACGATGTTCATGTGCGAATACTTTGTCTTTTCCGCTTTTCGGAGCATGATCCTGGCATCGAGGAATCCCGGATCCTTCTTGGTGATTTCCTTCAGAAGTTCAATTCCGTATTCCAGACTGTTCTTGGAGAGGACATCCTGTGCTTTCTGGAATGCAGACCGGATTGCCGGAGAGACTTCCGACAAAGTTTTTTTCGCAATCGGCATGAAAAATCTCCATATTTTTTTGACAAATGCAAGTTTTATAGTAATATATACCCTTAATTGTATGCAAATCAAGTCAATTCCGGAAAAAAGATGAGAAAGAATGATACGATCGCCGCTCTCTGCACCGCTCCCGGCGGAGCATTGGGCATACTCCGTATTTCGGGACCCGGTTCGCTGGAGGCCGCGCGCCGGGTCTGGACTTCGCGGAAAGGGCTTTCCGCCGACTCTCCGCGCCGTCTGACCTTCGGACACACTCTGCGCGAAAACGGGGAACCGGGGGAGAGTTGCATGGCTGTCTACATGCCCGCTCCCGCGAGCTATACCGGCGAGGATGTGGTGGAAATTCAGTGCCACGGAGGGGAATATGCTCCCCGCGCTCTGCTGGAACGCCTTTTCCGGACCGGCCTCTGCCGGGCGGCGGAACCGGGAGAATTCACAAAACGCGCGTTCCTGAACGGAAAAATTGATCTGACGCAGGCGGAAGCCGTTGCGGATCTGATCTCCGCAAAATCGGATGCCGCCGGACGCCTGGCGGAACGGCAGCTCTCCGGCGCGCTTGGAGAACGGATCCGGGAAATATCCCGTACCCTTGCCGACATTCTGGCGGAGATTGAGTCCCGCCTGGACTTCCCGGAGGAGGAGCTGGACTGGAAAAACGGAAACGAATTGATCCGGGAACTGGCATCTGTCCGGGAGACGATCGGAAGACTGCTCTCCGGAAAGGAGGCTTCGGCGATTCTGCGGTCCGGGGTGCGTCTGGTGATCGCGGGTGCGCCGAACGTCGGGAAATCGAGCCTTCTGAACCGGCTGCTCGGATACGACCGGGCGATCGTTTCGGCGATTCCCGGCACCACGCGGGACACCCTCCGGGAATCGGCCGCCATCCGCGGCATCCGCGTGGAACTGACCGACACCGCCGGAATCCGGGACACCGCCGAAGATCCGGTCGAACAAATGGGCATCGAACGCTCCCGATCTTCCCTCCGGCTGGCGGAGATCGTCTTCTGGGTCTTCGATGCGTCCGCCGTTTCCGCGGAGGAGATCCGGAAAATGCGGGAAAGCGTCCCCGAACGGAGTACAACCATCGCGGTCTGGAACAAGACCGACCTTCTGTCCGGCGGATTCTCCATCCCCGACACCGGCGTGAAGAGCGCCGCCGTCTCCGCCCGGACAGGGGAGGGGGTCGATGCTCTGCAGGATCTTTTCGAACAGGCGGTCTGGAAAAATGGAGAACGATCCGAACCGGAATGCGCCGTTTCCGCCCGTCATGTCCGCGCGCTGGAGGAGGCGGATTCCGCGCTCGGCCGCGCCTGCGAGGAAATCGCGGACGAGGCGTATGAACTGGCTGCCGACGGACTGCGCGCGGCGGTGGCGGCGATCGCCTCCATTACCGGGGAATCCGCTTCCCCGGATGTGCTGGAGGAGATTTTCTCCCGTTTCTGCATCGGGAAATAATCGCTTCCCCGTGCAGGAAAATACGGAAAAATCTCCGCCGGCGGTTGCGGAACCGTTTTGCGGCTTTATAGTACAGAACGACAGAAAAAACGGATGAATTTCAAGGAGTCTGACCGGATGAAACAGCTGATTCTCAACCTGGAGAGCCGATCGGAATCATCCCGCTACTGGGAGTTCGGCGTGAACACCTGCCATGCGCCGCTCTGGTTCCGGAATGATCTGACGGCTCAGATGAAACGAATGCGGGAGGAACTCGGGTTCCGGTATGTCCGCTTTCATGGAGTCCTCAACGACGATATGGATGTCATGCGCGCCGACGGAACGTTTCATTTCGACCGCGTGATTCAAGTTTACGATGCCGTCCGGAATGCGGGGATGAGGCCGTTTGTGGAACTTTCGTCGATGCCGTCCGCTCTGGCCTCCTCCGATGCGTCGCTCTGTCACTATGGTTTCCGTTCGGCGCCTCCGCGCAGCTGGAAGACCTTCCGTGAACTGATCGCGGCGTTTGCCCGCGCTCTGACGGAACATTTCGGCGCGGACGAGGTGAAAAACTGGTATTTCGAGGTCTGGAACGAACCGGATATCCCGTTCTGGAGCGGAACGATGGAGGAGTATTTCAAGCTGTACGATCTTGCCCGCAGCGCGGTGAAATCGGTCTGCGCGGAATACCGGGTCGGCGGGCCGGCCACCTCCAAAACCAAGTGGATCGCTGAATTCATTGAACATGCGTCGAAGCCCTCGCCGGAGGATCCGTCCGAAGGGATCCGCTGTGATTTCATCTCGACCCACGCCTATCCGAGCGATCTCCCGTTTCTCGACAGCGCCGAAGGCGATGTGAAACTTCAGGAAGCCGGCGTCCTGAGAACTCTTTACGCCGCCGCCCGTGCCGAACTCGACAAAACCTGGGGAACGGATTTCCCGCTCTTCATCGGGGAATGGAACTCCTCCGCCGGACCGTATGCGTTCAACCACGACGACTGCAACAATGCGCCGTTCATCTGCAAGACGATGGCGGAACTGAGAGCCTTCTGCTGCGGAAGCCTGTTCTGGAATGCGTCGGACATCTATGAGGAGGGCGGCTTCCACTACACCCCCTTCCACGGCGGATACGGACTGATGACCGTCAACGATTTCCCGAAAGCCGCCTGGCATGCCTTCCGCTTCCTCCGGGAGACCGGTCCGGAGATTCTGGAGGCCTCCTTTGACGAACCCTGCGAGGAGCATGGCGTTCTGGCGTCCGGCGGAGAGGGGGAACTCCGGCTGCTTGTGTGGAACTACCGCCGTCCGGGAACGGCCGGAGTTCCTCTGGAATTTTCGCTGCCGCCCTGCTGCGGAGCGGGAGGAACGATCGAACGGATTCTGCCGGGAAAGGGGAGTGCGTATGAAACATGGATCGCGCTGGGGAAACCGGACTTTCTGAACAAGGAGTCGTTCGACGCGCTCGACCGCGCCTCGCGGGTTGTTCCGGAAACGTTTTCCGGCGGAGAAGCCGTGCGTCTTATGCCCGGAAGCGCCGCCCTTCTGAAGATCCGGCGGGACGGGAAGGAGGAGAACCGGTGATGCGGATCCTGATTATTGAAGATGATGCAAAAACCGCTGATTTTGTCGGGAAGGGACTCCGTCAGGCGGGATTTCAGACCTGTCACTGCGCCGACGGACCTTCCGGCCTTGAAAAGGCCTGCGGAGAACCGTTCGATGCGGCGGTGATCGACATCATGCTGCCCGGGATGGACGGTTTCGCGGTCATCGACGGAATCCGGGCGGCGAAACTCAGTCTGCCGATTATTGTCCTCAGCGCGAAGGATTCGGTCGAGAGCAAGATCAAAGGTCTGGAAAAGGGCGGGGACGATTATCTGGCCAAACCCTTCTCTCTCTCGGAACTGATCGCCCGGATTCAAGCTCTGCTGCGCCGCGCCAGCGCCATTGCGGAGCCGGGGGTTCTGGTGGTGGAGGACCTGCGCCTGGAGCTGATGACTCGCAAGGTGTCGCGCGCCGGGGAGCAGATTGATCTGCCGCCGCTGGAGTATCAGCTTCTGGAGTATCTGATGCGCAACAAGGGACGGGTTATTTCCAAAACGACGATTCTTGAACATGTCTGGGAGTACAATTTCGATACGCAGACCAACATTGTCGAGTCGCGGGTCTGCCGTCTGCGGGAGAAGATCGACAAGGATTTCGAACGGAAACTGATCCGCACCGTGCGCGGATTCGGGTATGTGCTGGGATGATGCGGTTCCTGAAAAGCGTCAAGTTCCGGATCACCTTCTATTTTGCGGTGACGTTCGCGGCGGCTTCGCTCCTCTGTTTCCTGATCGTGGTGTTTCATCAGTACCGGGTGCAGCGGAGCGAACTGCGGCAGCGGCTGGTCTTTTTCCAGAACGAGTTTTTCATCGATTATCTGACGGGGGGAGGAGTCCGGTACACCTGTCGTCTGCTTGACCGGTCTGTGTTCCGCGGAAAGGCCGCGGAGCAGACAGCGCGCAGGCTCGGAACGTTTGAGCCGCTCCTGGTGTTCACCGACTCTTCCCCGGAGAAGAGATATACGGTCTACGGTTCCTCCGCCGGAAGAATTTACGCGGTCACGGTGGAACGGAACGGCGAATCCGTGTCGGTGCGGGAGATCCCGCCCGCCGCCCGGATCGCCGCACTGAACGAGGAGTTCAACGGGGAATCCTACGGCGAGGGGACAAACCGGATCTTTTTCCTGCTTCTTTCTGGGGACCGGAAGGTTCTGGTGCGTTCGCCGTTTTCGGCCAGTGTGGTCTACGGGTTTCTGGAACGGGAGTCGCTGTCGCATTCCGCTCCGGCGTTCTGGGAGGAGATGGTGCACTGCCGGAATCGCGACATCCTGACGATGAACCGGCGCCTTCCGGACGGCAATGTGCTGGTGACGGGATACAATCTGCGGCCGCTCTACCGGACGATCCGGAGTCTTGCGTTTGTGCTCGCGATGATGACTCTGGTCATTACCGGGATCGGGGCGCTGACCGGCTGGCTGCTCTCGAAACGGATCATGCGGGGGGTCGACCGGGTGAGCCGGAGCGCCATGCGGATCGCTTCCGGCGATTTCTCCCAGCGGGTCGAATACAACGGGGAGGGCGCCGAAGTGGAACGGCTGGTGGATTCGTTCAACACCATGGCCCGGAACACCGGAGAACTGCTGCGGGAACTGAAAACGATCTCCGACAACATCGCCCATGATCTCCGCACCCCGATCACCCGGATGCGGGGACGCGCGGAACTGGCCGTCGCCGAAGGGCGGGATTCGGAACTGGCCTATGACGTCGCGGAGGAGTGCGGAAGCATGCTGACCATGATCAACACCATGCTGGAAATCACACGTCTGGAGGCGGGATCCGGAAAAAACCGTCGTTCGCAGGATCTTGCCGCGCTCTGCCGCGGTGCCGCGGAACTCTTTTCCACCGTTGCGGAAGACCGGTCGATTCAGCTGAAAACGACGCTGCCGGACACGCTTCCGTTTGTCTATGCGAAGGCGGATCTTCAGCGGATTCTGGCGAATCTGCTGGACAACGCGCTGAAATTCACTCCGCAGGGCGGACGCGTGGAACTGCTGCTGCGCACGGCCCCTGACGGAATCGTCCTTCAGGTCCGGGACAGCGGCAGAGGAATTCCTCTGAAGGATCAGCCGCACATTTTTGAACGCTTCTACCGGGCCGATTCCAGCCGCTCGCTGCCCGGAAACGGACTCGGACTGAGTCTGGTCGCCGCGATTGTGAAGTCCTATGACGGATCCGTCTCGTTTGAGTCCTCTCCCGGCGAAGGAACGTGCTTCACCGTTCATCTGCCGCGGCAGACGGAAGAGGCGGAACCGACGGATAAAACGGAAAATTCGAATGGAAAAGGAGGAAATTCATGAAATTCCGGATTCGGAAAAATGATCTGGAAGCGCTTGTCCGCCGGGTTCCGGAGTTCGAAGCGCTTGTCCGCCGGGAACCTCCGAAGAGCTTTGAATGTGTCCGGGATCTGTTTGAGGCGCTGGTGCGGAGCATTGTCGCCCAGCAGCTCTCGGTAAAGGCGGCGGACTCCATTACAAGGCGTCTGGAAGGACTGCTCGGCGGATTCGATGCGGAAAAACTGCTTGCGGCGGAGACCGGTGATCTGCGCGCCTGCGGGCTTTCCGCCCAGAAGATCGGCTATCTGCGCGGAATTGCGGAAGCAAAATGTTCCGGAAGGGTGAACTTCCGCTCGCTGGCGCGCAGACCCGATGCGGAAATCGTTGCGGAACTGGTCAAACTCAAGGGGGTCGGGGTGTGGACTGCGGAAATGCTGCTGATTTTTGCCCTCGGACGTCCTGATGTGATGAGCTTCCGGGATCTGGGAATCCGGCGCGGCGCGATGCTGCTCCTGGGACGGACGGAGGAGCTTTCTGAAGAGGAATTTGAAGATTTCCGCCGTCGCTGTTCGCCCTGCGGGACGCTGGCATCGCTCTGTCTCTGGCGGATCAAGGACGGCGGACTCTCTGTATCGAAAACTCCCTGAAGCCGCAGCGGAGAGCTGCCGTTCCGATGGAAAATCGGGGACGGGACTGGATTTTTCCGGAAAAAACGGTATCTTATAGGGAAAACGAGGAATCCCATGAGTCTGTTTCAACTAGTATCCGAATATGCCCCCGCCGGAGATCAGCCTGCCGCGATCGACGCTCTTGTCCGCGGACTGAACAGCGGACGGCGCTATCAGACTCTTCAGGGGGTGACCGGATCGGGAAAAACCTTCACGCTGGCCAATGTGATCGCGCGGATGGACCGTCCGGTGCTGGTGCTTTCCCATAACAAGACTCTGGCGGCCCAGCTGTACAGCGAATTCAAAACCTTTTTCCCGAACAACGCGGTGGAATACTTCATCAGCTATTACGACTACTATCTTCCGGAGTCGTATATTCCGCAGACGGATACCTACATTGCGAAGGATGCAAGCATCAACGAGAACATCGAACGGCTGCGGCTTTCCGCGACGGCGTCGCTGATCGAGCGGCGGGATGTGATCGCGGTTGCGAGCGTTTCCTGCATCTACGGCCTCGGCTCGCCTTCCGATTATGAGGATATGTGCATCGAACTGCGCACCGGCATGCGGATGGACCGCGATAAACTGCTGGAGCTGCTGGTCGCGATTCAGTATACGCGGAACGATCAGGCTCCGGAGAAAGCCCAGTTCCGCGTGAGGGGCGACTGCGTGGATATCTTCTCCGCACAGAAGGAGGAGTTCATCCGCGTGGAGTTCTGGGGCGACGAGGTGGAATCGCTCTCCCGCCGCGAAGTGGTGGCGGGAAATATCCTCGCCAAACCGGAAAAAGCGTTCATTTTTCCGGCAAAGCTCTTTGTCATGCCGCAGGAGAAGCTGGAGGCTGCAACAATTTCGATCCTTGCCGAGATGAAGGAGCGGGTCCGGGAGCTGGAAGGACAGAATAAACTCGTGGAGGCGCAGCGCCTTTTCCAGAGAGTGAATTACGATCTGGAGATGATGCGCGAGATCGGATACTGTTCGGGAATCGAAAACTATTCGCGGCATCTTGCGGGGCGGGCGCCCGGATCGCGTCCGTACTGCCTGCTTGACTTCTTCCAGAAGGACTTCATCACGATGATCGACGAGTCGCATGTGACGATTCCGCAGCTTCAGGCCATGTACCGCGCGGACCGGAGCCGGAAGGAGACACTCGTGGAACATGGATTCCGTCTGCCGTCCGCACTGGACAACCGTCCGCTGAAGTTCGAGGAATTTTCCCGGATTACCGGCGACACCATCTATGTTTCCGCCACGCCCGCGGAGTACGAACTCCGTCAGTCGGGCAATGTTGTGGTGGAACAGGTGGTCCGGCCGACCGGTCTGCTGGACCCGGTGGTGGAGGTCCGCCCGCTGGAGGGACAGGTGGACGATGTGATGGAGGAGATCCGCGCCAATGCCGCGGTCGGCGGCAGAACCATCGTCACGACGCTGACCAAGAAGAGCGCCGAACGTCTGGCGGATTATCTTTCCGATCTTGGGATGCGCGTGAAGTATCTGCATTCTGAAATCGACGCCATTGAGCGGGTCCGCATCCTGTCGGAACTGCGGGACGGCGCATTCGACTGCCTGATCGGCATCAATCTCCTGCGTGAAGGAATCGACCTTCCGGAAGTGCGTCTGGTGGCAATTCTGGATGCGGACAAGGAGGGATTCCTGCGTTCGGAGCGTTCGCTGATCCAGGTGGCGGGACGGGCCGCCCGGAACGCCGAAGGACGGGTGATCCTCTATGCGGACATCATCACCGATTCCATCAAAAAACTTCTGGAGGTTACGGAGGAACGCCGTTCGAAACAGATCGCCTACAACGAGGAGCACCACATCGTTCCGAAAACGATCGTCAAGACAAGACGGAAAACCATCGAGGAAACGGTCTTCGGCGATGATGAGGACGACGACAGAACAATCCTGACGGTCGCGGAAGGCCGCGCCCGGTACACTGCGGGCGCCGGAAAAGGAAAAAAGATGGAACTTCCCGGACATACGATGAAACGTCCGCTGTCACAGGCGGAGGTGACCGAAATCATTTCCGAACTCGAACGCGAAATGATGGAAGCCGCCGAGGCGCTCGAATTCGAACGGGCCGCCGAACTGCGGGATAAAATCAGAGAAATCGAAAAGGGCGGATTGAAATGATGAAGAAAATTCTTTTGCCGCTGTTCGCCGCGGCGGTTTTGAGTCTCCCGGCGCAGGAACAGGTGTCGCTTGGAAGGGAGACCCGGAGCGATTCGGTGCTTGCATCGGTCAACGGGGAACCGGTCACGCTGCTGGATGTCATTCTCGAAAGCGGACACGACGAGGCCCGTCTGGCGGCCATGTTCTCCGGAGAACGTCTCTATGCGGAAACCGCGAAAATCCGGAAAAAAATCGTGGATGAGATTGTCGTACGGAAGCTGGTCTACAATGAATACAAGGCGAATCCGTTTGAAATCAAGAAACAGCATATCGAGGATGTCGTCGATTCGATCGCGCTCACGATGGGAGACGGCACCCGCTCTTCGCTGGAACGCAAAGTGAAAGCCTACGGATCCAATATGTGGGAAATCCGGGAAAAGGCTCTGGAAAAAATCGCGGTCGACGTGCTGATGATGGAACACTGCGACCGCAAGGTCTTCATCACGCCGCGCCAGATCTACGAATACTACCGGAACAATCCGGAGCTCTGGACCCGTCCGGCTGTGATTTCGCTCCAGCTCCTGCTGGTCCGGAAGGATACCGGAAAAGATGTCAACGCCATTGTTGCCAATCTCAGGGAGATGCTGAAAGATGCGGATGAAAGCACCTTTTCCCGAATCACAAAGGAAAACTCCGAAGGCCCGAATGCGTCGCAGGGCGGCCGGATCGGCTCCATCGAGCGCGATAAACTGCGCCTGGAATTCCGGGACATTCTGAAGAACGCCGGACCAGGGACCATCGCGGGGCCGGTGGAGACCCCCGAAGGATTCTACTTCATCCGTGTCGCGGAAATCCGGGAGGCCGAAAAACAGCCGTTCAGCAAGGTCTCGGAACAGATCCATAACGACCTCCGGAAAAAAGCCATCGAGAAGGTGCGCTCACAGTATCGGGAATCCCTGCTCAAAGAAGCAATCGTCCGCTACTTCTTCTGAAAAACCGGGGAAATATCGCGCATTTTCCCCGGGAAAGAAGGGAGTCTCCTTTTGTGTTCCTGCAGCGGAACACCGGCCGTTCGAAACTCGAATCCGCAAAAAAAAACGCCACAGACCGCGGAATACGGCCTGTGGCGAAAAACTCCGAACCGGAGATCAGAACTTGAGGACCGGCGGTTCAAGAAGTCCGCACGGGACAAGCTGACGGCCTGTAACATCATAATGTTTGAATTCGGCGGGACCCGTCCAGTTCGGCCATTTGGTCATGAGATAGAACGGTCCGTGGGAATTCCGGCGATGGCCGAGAACTTCGATTTCCAGCACATTTTCCCCTTCTTTGAGAAGATTTGAGATCTCTGCGGAGAAGGGCGGCCACGGGAGCATGATCTGCCCGCTTCCGTTGACGCGGACTCCGAGGGCGACACCGCGCCATTCCGGAATTTCCAGAACGACCGGCCCGTCTGTTTCCGGTTTGCGGAAAGTGGTCCGGTAGACGAGGTTTCCTGCGTAATTCTGGAAGCCCTGATTGCACCAGTCTCCGATGTCGAGGGTTTTCGGACGGGCAATGAGAGTGTCGCCTTTTACGCCGAAATCTCCGAGCAGATAGATCATCTCCAGTCCGGGGAGAAGTTCGTGGTAAGCGGGACAGTGGAGTTCCAGAAGATTCTTCCCTTTCTGAACGAGTCCGGCGGGAACGGGGATTTTTCGCATGGAACGGTCGCACCAGAATCCGGAATCGGTCATGGGGAACTCCCTGCCGTTGAGGGTGGCCGTGTAGAGATCGGGCCGCTCAATGCCGAGGAAGAGCTCTCCCGGAATGGCCTCACACTGGAACGTGTAACGGAGTCTGAGATCAATGGTCCGCGAGGGAGTTTCCTTCAGACGGCACCAGGGCTGGACCATTGCTCCGCCGCGCGGCCGTTTCCCGAGCAGTTCCCGCAGATAGTCATCAACTTTGTTGACGTAGGCGGGAAGCATGAAATATCCGCCGTCCGCGGAGCAGGAGGGATGGTCGAGAACGAGGACATTCGGATCATCCGTCACTGCTTCCCATCCGGTCCGGGGGAGGGCGGCTGTCGCGGAGAGCTGCACCGGGGCTTCGCGTTCCATGACGGCGGCCGGCTCGTCCGAGGCAATGAAGAAGCGGCTCTCCAGCGGAGCAAACGAGGTTTCAAAGACCAGACATCCGTTCCGGTAATCCGTTTTTACCGCATAGCGTTTTCCCGTCCGCAGATCCAGTTCGCAGATGTTCCGCTTTTCCGGCTGTTTCCATGCGATCACCGCGTTCGGGAAGGAAAGTCTGCGATCCCGGGAGAGCGGCGCGTCGAACTGATGGACTGTCTGATTCATGGAGGTGTTGCAAAGGAAGAGCGTGTCGAAATCCTCCGCCCGGTGGATTGAAAGGAGAATCGGATCAATCTCCTTCCCGTCCGCCTGAACGGAGACATTGCGTGCTTCGGGAGCAACGCTTTCCGCAAGGTTCTCCTCCTCCACCGGACGGAAGAGCTTGTAGATTTCCGCCGGAAGCGCGGAGGGCTGTCCGTCCGCACAGCGGGGAATCCCGCCGAGATAGACCACTTTTCCGCCGTTTTCGGCAAACGCTTTCAGCAGGTTCAGCGTCGTTGTCCGGATGGTTCTCATGCGGGGCAGGACCACCGCCTTGTAGCCCGCAAGGGCAACAAAGATCGTTTTTCCTTCGACACGGGCATGACGGGACATGACCTCTTCCTCTCCGTAATCGAAGTCGATGTTCTCCTTGAGCAGGCGGTTGCGCAGGGAGATCAGACGGTTGTTCTCCTCATTCTTTTCCTGGTCGGTCATGGCGGAGATCGGTTTTCCGAACCAGGTGGACTCGATCGGATGCACGACGAGCAGATCCCGGGCCTCCTCTCCCTCGGAGAGAGCCGCGCCGAGACGGGCATAGTAGTCCTCGACCACCGAGTAGCGGCTGCACCACGGCGACTGATACGAAATGCTCGCCGGATAATCCCGTTTTGCCTCCGCCTCCATGGAATACCAGGCAAGATGCTGGCAGCGGAGATTGATTCCGAGCGCCGCCTGCCAGTCGCCGAGCGCCTTATGTCCCATGAACGGGAAATCCCATCCGGTGCATCCATAGGTTTCGCTGAGACGGGTCTTGCGGCCGAACTGCCGGGCCATCGACACACACTGCTTCGCGGTATCGTAAATGGTCCAGTGCTCGGTAAGGAGGTCGATTCCGGGCGCCTGCATGTATTCGTAGAAGCGCATCGCGGAGCCGACAACCGAACTCTGGCTGATGAGATTGTCTTCGCAGAGAACATGACCGGTGAACATCAGATGGTGCTTTTCGCACCAGTCGCCGATCTGTTTGGAGAAGGATTTGACAAACAGATCCGTCATAATCTCATAGTGATTCAGGCGGATGCGGGAACATTCCTCGCCATTGATCTGGAAAAAGAGTTCCGGCAGATGATCGAGAAGATCATAGCCGCAGCGTTTCCGGGTCTCCTCCACGACGGCGCCGGTCCAGTTGGAGTAGTTCGGTTCGTCCGTGAAGATTCCGGGAACGGTTTTCCCGAAATCCCCGGAAATCTCCCGGGCGTATTTTTCATGGGTGACTTCAATGAATTTCCGGACGGCTTCCGGATTGCAGGTATCCAGATAAGCTCCGCCGTTGTACCAGTCGGAGTCCTCTTCGATGACTTCAAAGAAGCGGAGGAAGGTCTCTCCTTCCGCAAGAGAATCGCCGCGTTTGAGGCGGCGGGGATTCCAGGCTTCCGTTCCCTTCCGTTTTGCGGCGAACCATGCCAGATCGGATTCGGAATACTCGGGATGATCCAGTTCCTGAACCTTGAGTCTTCTGCGCCGGAATTCCGGATGGTCTTTGGTGACGAGTCCGCCCGCGGCGCCGGAGGGCCAGCGATCTTCATCGTAGAGCCATGCGTGCATTCCGTTTTTTGCCGCTTCGTCGATGCAGGCGCGGACGCACTCAAACCAGTCGTCGCTCAGATACGCAGTGTTGAGGCCGACCCGCGAGTGCATGAAAAAACCGCCGAGCCCCATCTGTTTCATGTTGCGGATCTGTCTGCGGAGTTCTTCCGGTTCCAGTTTGCTGTTCCACGCCCAGAAGGGCGCACCGCGAAAATCTGAAGAAGGATTTTCTGTTTTCTGAAGCAGTTGTTGAATCATTTGCCCGAAGTCCTTTTTTTGTTTGGTTGAGGATAATATAGAGGCTCTCCTCCTTGAAAACCTTCATTTTTCAGAGAAAAACAAGGACGATCTGATAAAAATAGAAATCCTCTTCGGGAAAAACGGTACGGAATGAAAAATTTTCCGGGGTTTCACCGGATTTCCGTTGAAAAGTCGCAAAAATGCGCATACAGTATTCCCGCCTCAGGAAAAAAAGAAAAGGAAACAATGAGAAACTATCTCGTCAATCTGGAAGATCTTCCGCGGATTCTGCAGGGACCGTTCCAAATCACCGCGATCCTTTCGACCGGACGGGCGGAGGCTCCGTGGCATGGAGTCCGGGGCAATTATCTGGAGTTTTGTCTGCGCCTCTCCTGCCGGGATGAGTATGCGGAGGATCTTCAGAACGGAGTCCGCACACGGATGCCGTATCCGCACATCTATCTCAAGTACCCGAAAAGCGATTATCACACCATGCCGTTTTCCACCCGCAGCGCATTTGCGATTCTCTATTCCGGCGATGTCTGCGAAGAGCTGCTCCGTCAGGGCTTCCTGCTGGATACGCCCGCATGGCCGGTCACTCTCACCAACTCCATGGAGCACCTGATGCGCGAAATCGACTCCCTCTGCGACGGCATGACCAAACCGGGCGTTGTCGACTGCATTGATGCGCGCGGCATCTGTTTCCTCCGGGAAATCATGCTCCAGCATCCGGCGAACAAGGCGCGCATGGAGATGAATCAGAAAGAGAGTCCGTATCAGAGCAAGATCCAGCAGATCGCCGCCTATATCCGTCTCCATCTCCTGAAGGAGATCGATCTTGACCGGATCATTCAGGAAAACGGTCTTTCCCGCCGTTCCTTTTTCCGTCACTGGAACATGATATATCCCTTCTCCCCGCTTGAATACATTCAGGAACTCCGGATCCGGGAGGCCTGCAAGCTGCTGCGCAACACCGCACTTTCCGTTTCAGATGTGGCTTACCGGGTCCGCATTCAGAACAGTTCTTATTTTGCGGCGCTCTTCAAACGCTTCTGCGGAATGACTCCGCGGGAGTTCCGGAAAAATCCCGATTTCCTCCCTCCCGAAACCGGCGAAGGATGGTTCCACTCTCTTCGCAAGCGCTGATCTTCTTTACTCCCGGCGTGTCGGGATTGTGCAACGGATTTTCCATAAGCGGGGAGGGTGCGGCCTTTCTGTTTCAGACATGCGGATTCTTTCGCTGTTTTCCTCTTTTTGTGCCAACTAAATTCCCAATATAAATATTTTTTATGTCTGAATAAATTCCTGTTTGGCACAAATGCGTTAAAATTTGACATTTTTCAGATAGACGTTTCGGCAAACTTGCAGTATAATAAACAGCAGATTTCGAAAAGGAAGGAAGATGTGCGGAATGTATTTCATCGAGAATGAATTTACCCGTCTGAGCTGGGATGCGGACGGGAATCTGTTGGAAATGAGAAACCGGAAAAGCGGACGCAGCAGGGTGCGGAGTCATCGGCTTTTCCGGCTGATTCTGGAAAGACCGGGTCTGCTGGAATTTGAGGTTTTCCCCGCGGGGGGATGCCGCATCGAGACCGCGGACGGACGGGCGCGCCTCTCTTTCGAAGAGGTGGCGGATGAGGAAGGAACGCGATATCGGATTCCGACAGCGGTTACGGCCGTGCTGGAAGAGGAGGATGTCCGATGGGAGATTGAAGTGGAAAACCGGACGGAGGAGACGGTGATCCGGGAAACGCACTGTCCGCTTCTCTCCTTTGACGACGCGGAGGGATCGCCCGCGCTGATTTCCTCGGAAAACATCTCCACCCGCTATGAGAATCTGCGCCGGACTCTTTTCGGTTCATTCAGCGCGTATATGGCGCCGGATCATAAATACATCCGGAAAATCGGGACCTATCCCGGAATGAGTCTTTCGATGAATTTCTCTGTTCTGGATTACGGGACGGAAGGGCTGTATCTCGGCTGTCACGATCCGGAATTTTTCATGACCACGCACGGTTTCGAACTGGAAAAGGGAGAACGTGTCAATGCGTTCATCGCCCGTTTCCCGTTTGCGAAGAGCGGAGAGAAATCGGCGGACCGGACCGTTGTCACTTCCGTCTATTCCGGGAACTGGTTCCGGGCCACGCGGAAATACCGGAAATGGGCGGACAGCTGGTACACCCCCGTTACGATGCCGGAACATGTCCGCTCCTCTCTCGGCTGGCAGCGCGTGATTATGCACCATCAGTACGGCGAGTATTTCTTTCACTATAAGGATCTTCCGCGGATTCTGGAACACGGGAAGGCTGCGGGGATCGACACCATCTTCCTCTTCGGCTGGACGCGGGAAGGAATGGATGCCGGATATCCTCAATACACCGCCGATCCGGAATCGGGCGGTCTGGAGGAGCTGCGGAAAAATATTCTCAAGGTCCGCAGAAACGGCGGCCATGTGATCCTCTATTTCAATGGACAGCTGATCGACACATCTTCGGACTTCTACCGGAAGGGGAACGGACAGAAAATATCGGTGAAACGGCCCGACGGGACGGAACATCGGGAATTTTACAATTTCAGCAGCACCGGAACCCTGATCCGCCAGTTCGGCAACAAGACCTTCACACTGGCCTGTCCGAGCAGCGAGGAGTGGCTCGGGATCCTGAAGGATCATGTTGATTTCGCCTGGGAGGCGGGAGCGGACGGGGTCTTTTTCGATCAGCTCGGCTACACCCGCTGCATGTGCGCAGATCCTTCGCACGGCCACCCGGTTCCGTTTGTCGGAATCATGAATTGCCGCAGGGAGTCTTTGAAGAAACTTTACGAATATGTGAAGAGCAAAAGTCCGGAATTTGCGCTCGGCGTGGAATATCCGGTGGATCTGGAGGCGCCCTTCTGTGATTTCGTCCACATCTGGGGGAATACGGCGCAGGTCTGGAATCCCGATTTCCGGGAGAGAGGGACACGGCCCGAATTGAAAAATCAGGCTCATCTGTTCCGTGCGGCGTTTCCCGAAGTCTATCTTTCCGACCGTGATATCCGGGACGACCGGGACGTGGTTTTCCCGGTCAACATGGCGGCTTTCTGGGGCGTACGGAGCGATGTGGAGATTTACCGCTGCCGGGCGGATCTTTCCGCGGCGCCGGTTTACAGAGCGTATCTGGGAAAAGCGAATCGCCTGCGGAACCGGTATCGGGAGCTTCTGATCAACGGAACGTTTGCCGGGCAGGAACTGCATTCCGTGGACCATCCGCTGGTGCTGAGCAACGGTTTCACGGCCGGCGACCGGCTGGCTGTGATCCTGACACAGAGTTCCGCAGAGTCGCTGGAGACGCATGTGTCGGCTCCCGGATTCGAGCTTCAGGAATTCGATTCGATCCGGGGGGATGTCATCCGCCGCGGAGAGAGGTTCCTTCTGCCCCGGGATGCGTTTGCTGTCCTGATCTACAAAAAAATATCCTTGAACACAAACAGGAGGATGGAAGAATGACGATGGGAATGCCTTGGATTTCAAAGAGTTCTGATTCTTTCCGGAACAACGGGAAAAGAAGAAGAGATAATTTCACGATTATAGAATTGCTGGTCGTGATCTCTGTCATCGCGATCCTTGCTGCGCTTCTTCTGCCCGCACTGAACAGTGCGCGTTTGAAGGGGAAGGCGGTTGTCTGCGTGGGAAATCAGAAACAGCTCGGCCAGATTTTCGGAATGTATTCCGGCGACAACAAGGATATTGTCTATGTCTACGGCGGAGGCAACATCTTCGATCCGCTCGCCTACGACTGGGCGAGAGCTTATTATATTTATTATGACGGCCGGCATAAGAATGCTTACAGCGATCTGCTGATGACAGCCCGTTTCTGGATGTGTCCGATGAATCCCACCAATCCGGAGGATTTTGTCTCTCGCCACAGCTACGGCATGAAAAAGGATGCCTACTCCGAGGCGTGGGAAAACGGTGCTTTTCTGGTGAACGGCACTTCGAGCGGAGTGCTTGTGACCCGGGTGAAGCAGGCAAGCCGATATTTTCTGCTGGGAGATTCGGTCTGCTTCAATTATTCGACCGCATCGTATGTGGGAAAGGGTTTTTATTATCTGTCGCTGAACAGTCACGGATTCCATCTGCGTCATTCGTCGCGGGCGAATCTGCTCTTTGTCGACGGTCATGTTGCCGCTTTGAACGGGGGCAATCTGTATGAGATGAAAAAACTGGCGGATTCGACTCGTTTTCCTTCGACTCGCAAAGAGGACTACCGTGTGAGTTATTACTGAGGAGGGAAAAAGATGATGCGATTCGTTGTTCTGCTTGTTTTTATCGCATGTTCTCTTTCCGGAGCGGAGAATCTGTTTCGGAACAGCGATTTTTCCCGGAACAGGGAGGAGTGGATCTATGGTCAGTGGGGGAGGTTTGAGAAAGGGCGTTTTGTTGCACCGCTGGGGGAAATGACCTCGCGAGGAAAACTCCTCGGTCAGAAACTCAAGCTCAAAACCGATCATTTTTACCGGTTTCGCTGTCAGCTGAAGAACAGCAGGTCCGGGATACTCCGGATTTTTCTGCAGCAGACGACTCATCCGTATCCCTCTCTGGGACTGCGCCGGGATTTGACGCTCGCCCCGGGAACTCATTCTTTTGATATCGTCTTTCAGGCGGAGGAGGTGCCGCCGGGGAAGGAGGCGCAATGGCTCTTCAGCTTTTCCGATCTGCCGGGCCGCAGTGAACTTTCCGGTCTGAAACTGGAGGAGTTGAAGACCCTTTCCTCTGCGATTCTTGCCCGCTCCTGGACGGTGCAGAAACTGACCCGTGTTCCGGAACGGATGGACCGCCTCCCGGATGGAAAACGTTCCTCCTGGAACCCCGGGAAGGGAGAACTGGTCCTCAAGCCGTTCCAGAGAGAGCGTTCTCTTGCGCTGATCTCCAACCGTTTCCAGTCGGCGGAGGAGGGGATTCTTCCGCTGGATTTCAGCGCGAACTGGTATTATACCGTCTATCTGAACGGGAAAGAGATCCGGCGCACGAGCGGGAAACGGTTGGAAACCTGTCTTCTCCCTGTCCGGAAAGGAGAAAATCTCCTGTGTGTTCTGGTGCGGGCCGGAGGAAATGGATGGAGTTTCGATGTCGGGGAGGCACGTCCTCCGCTCCGTTTCCGGGAGGGGAAGGATTGGAAAGCGTACCGGGCGTATGGACCTTCTGTGCAGCCGGGAAGTGCGCTGGATCTTTCCGGAGAGATTCCGGTTCCCGCCGGTGCATCCGGTCCGCTTGTCGCGGGGAAAAACGGCAGTCTTGTGTTTGAAAACGCTCCGGAAAATCCGGTCCGTCTGCTGGGATTCAACGGGACCGATCTGTTCGATTCGCCTTTGTCCATTGCCGAATTCCGCGAAAAGGCAAAACGGTTTGCCCGGGAGGCCCGGCGGCAGGGATATCAGCTCTTCCGGGTGCATGGATATCTGGATCTGCTCTGCAAAGGCAGCGGTGCGGATAAGAAGATCAATCCCGAGATGCTCGAAAAATGGGACATCCTGCTTGCCGAACTGAAAAAGGAGGGGATCTATCTGCATCTGGTTCTGCTTTCCTTCGGGCTTTATTCCAATGATCCGGCCGCAAATTTCATAAACCGCGATCTTCACCGCCTGATGATGTATCTGGATGGCAAATGGGAGTATGAGCGTCTCCGTTTTGCCGCGGAGACTCTGTTCGGCCATGTCAATCCTGAAACCGGGATCGCATGGAAAGACGAACCGGCAATCGCGTTTGTCGAATATTACAATGAGCAGTCGCTCGGAATGGAGCGCGCTTCCATGGCGGTGAAACGGCATCCGGAGGCCCGCGCCGCTCTGAAACGGATGTTCGCCGAATGGCAGAAGAAAAACGGCGGAAAAGTCCTTGCGGAACTTCCGTTCGACCGTCAGGGGCCTGCCGCGAACGCCGCCGCGGAATTCTGGATGGAACGAGCCCGGAAATCCGCGGAACGCTGTGAAGCTATTGTCCGGGATGCCGGATTCCGCCGGCTGGTGATTCCCTTCAGCTTTTCGAAACGGATCGGACATGCGGCCGCACGGTGGAGCACCGCGGATGTCGTAGACTGCCATGCGTATTTCAACCATCCGACCGGGTCCCGGATCGCGTCCAACAGTTCGATTGAAAAAAAAGGCAATTACTGGAAGGAGAGCTGCAGTGTCCGTCTTCTGGGGCGCCCGATGAGCATCGGAGAGTACAATCACTGTTTCTGGAATCCATACCGCTATGAAATGGGGGCGCTGTTCGGCGGATACTCGGCGTTTCAGGGATTCGGAGCTCTGATGATCCATTGCAATCCGGTTCTTACCGGGGAGAACAGCGGCATTGTCAATGCGTTTACGGTGGCAACATCTCCGCTGGCCCGTGCCGCTCAGTTCCTGACCTTCTGTCTGTTCCAGCGTGGGGATGTGCGGCCGTCGCCGCATCAGACGGCCCTTGTGATTCCCGCCTCGTTCCTTGCGAAAAACCGGAATGCCGCCCGGGCCGTCCATCCGGCTCAGAGCGATATCGCCCTGCTGACGGGATTCGGACTGATTTTTCCGGATCTCCCGTCAAATCGGGAGTCGCCGACGGTGTCCCGGCCGGATTTCGCCTTCGCTCCGGACGGCGCCGCGGATATCCTTTCCACCGACTGGTTCTCCAGTGTGAACAGCGACTCCGCCGGGAAATTCAATGCGGATTCCGTTGTCCAGGCAATGAAGAAGAACGGAATCCTCCGCCCCTCCAACCGGAGCCGTCCTTCCAGAGGAATTTTCGAGAGCGACACGGAGGAACTGTTCCTTGACGCCGGACGCAAACTCCTGACCATTTCCACTCCGGGAACCGAAGCGGTCTGCACGCCGGCCGGTGAACAAGTCAGTCTGAGGGTTTTGAAGAATCTCGAACTTTCCGTTCCCGGGTGTGCGGCGCTCTGCTCGATCGACGGACGAAACCGCCTTGAGGAGAGCCGCCGCATGGTTCTGCTCTTCATGACCGAGGAGGCAAATTCGCACATGGTGCTTTCCGGCGATCATGAAGTCATGCGGATGCAGGGAAATCCGCCGGTTCTCTGCCGGACCGGAACGCTGAAGGCGGAGCTGATGCTGCGTGGAAAATGGAAGCTCCATGCGCTCGCTCCCGACGGATCGCGCGGAGAGGAACTGCCGCTGGAACAGACGGGAGAGAGTCTCCGGCTGAATCTGGATACGTCGGCTCTTCCCGGTGGGGCAACCGTCTTTTTCGAGCTGGTGAAGGAGGACTCCGCTTCCTGAGCGGAGTCTCCGGAATCCTCCCCGTCAGTTGTACATGGAATAGACGTAGATGTTGGCGGCCATTTTCAGCGCAAAGGATCTCTGGCGCTGGGAGAAGTGGAAGCCGACCCATCCGCAGTGAAGGTCGCTGGAATTCATCAGGGCGACGAGGCGTCCTTTGTACCAGGCGCCCCAGAGTCCGTTGTTGATTCCCTGGAGATGGGCCCATTCGGTGATGGTGTAGTAGGTGAAGAAGACGCCGTCGCTCATCGGGATTTTCCGCATTTCGATGCCCGGAAGGATTTCCCGGAGGAGGGTTTTGACGCTGTCGAAGAAGAGATCCTCCTTGATCTGACGGAGTGCCACGCAGTCGTCTACGAACAGAAAGCCGCCGCGGAGAATGTACTCCTTCAGATTGAGTTTCTGACGCATGGTCGCGTCGATTGCGCCTTTGCCGCTGAGAAAGAGAAGGGGAAAGTCGGTCATCTGGTCGAGACGGTCGATGTCGGCGATGTTCCATTCCAGCTTCATGTTCATGGAGGTGTTCTTCCGGAGCCAGTCGACGATGATGACGTCGCCGCTCGGATGGTAGAACCAGCCGAGACTGTCTCCGCGCCGGTACCCCGTCGTCGGAAATTTGAGTCTGGCCCAGGAGATGCGGCTGCCCCGCGCATTTTCAAAATTGTCCGCGGAATACAGCGGCGGAAGAACTGAAAGCGCAGAGAAAAGAACAAGAAGGATGACCGGTTTCATTTTCCGGATCCTCCGTTTGCGGCCGCGCGCAGAGAAATCCGCAGTTCATTCAGGGCTTTGCGGATCGCGGCATATTCTTCCGGTGCAATGGCGGCGGCGCCTCTGCCCGAGACAACCGCTTCGACAGTTCTGCCGTCCGAGTCAAGGCGCAGACGGACATGCTCCGTTTCGCGTTTCAGCGAACATTTCCTGCCCGCGCATTCCACGCGGAGACGGAACTCCCAGTCGCGTCCGTCGAAGACTCTGCACGGCGACAGAATCCGCCGGGCGGAGAAGGGACGGAGAAGCTCTGTCGGAAGATCCGGCGCCGGAAGAGATTCTTTCGCATCTCCGGAGAGGTTCGCAAAAAGGGTGAACTCGGACTTTCCGCCGGCATCTCCCGCTGAAACCGTGACGTTTTCCAGTTCGGCCGCCGGAAGCACCGACTCCAGAACCGAAGCGAAAAAGTTTGTTTCCGTTTCCGGAAGGAGACGTTTCAGGCGGCTCCGGAACGTATAGTCGAACAACCCGGTGCAGCTGGTCCGGATTTCGATCCGGGAACCGTTTCGGCGGATTGTCCGTTCGAACCGCCCGGCGTCCTGCGCGGTCTTCACGGTCCGGAAGCGGACGCCCGGAGCGTCGAGGGAGAGGCCGAGCGTCCCGTGATCGCCGGGAGGAAGATCTCCGAATGGCGTAAGTCCGTCGGTCGCGTCGAGCCAGAGGTCGAGAGAGGGAAGATACACGATCATGTGGTTGAACTGCCAGGAGGGAAACTCCGGATCAATGCTCCCGCCGCGCCGGACCAGCACCCGTTCCGCCCGGATGCCCGCCCGGGCGCACATCGCGACAAGTGCGGAGGCTTTGTCCTTGCAGTCGCCATAACGGTTGCGGATCACGTCCCCCGTGCTCTGGGGGCGGAACGCCGCCGCGCCGAGCGGGATGGTCACATAGCGCAGTCCGTTCAGAAAATCGTAAATCCGGCGGATTTTTTCCCGGTCGGTTCCCGCCCCTTTCAGCAGACGGTCGGTGAAACGTTCCGCATCGTTGTCGAGCGTCATGGCGCGGTCGGTCATCCGGCGTGCCCACGCAAGAAATTCCGTCCACGAGGGGAGGGTGGTGATGACGATCCGGGGTGTTTCCCGGACAGCGGAGCGTTCCGGAATCAGCGGTGGAAGTTCCGGCGTTGTCAGATGGTACGTCTTGATCCGGTAAAGTTCCGTCGCTCCGGAGGCCCGGAAGGTGTGCGCCGCAACCGGAAGTGATGTCTGAAGGGAGATGACCGCGTGAAATTCCGGAAGATGACCGGTCGTCCGCAGGGTGCGGGAACTGGTGATTTCCAGAAGAGAGCCGGGCTGCGGCGTCGGGATCGGTCCGCGCTCGATGAGCAGAAACGTGCCGTCGGGATGAATCAGCCGGGCGGGAACGGCCGTTTCATTCCGGGTGGGCGCAAAGCGTTCACTGCCGGCGGAGGTCCGGAAATAGATGGCGTCGCCGATCCGGATCTGGGCGGTCTTGTCGCCGTTCAGCACGGCTGTGATGTCGCGCTTCGTGTAGAAGGCCGGATAGACGCGATAGCGTTCCGCAAGTTTGCGGGCTTCGGCGATCCTCTGTTTAGTTTCGTCGGTCGCCGGATGGAGGGTGCGTTTCCCGGAGGGGCGCGGCGGACGCGCAGCGGTGCGGGGCTTTTCCGCATTCCCGGAGTCCGCCGGTGAAACGGCGACCGTCCGCGGACGGGATGTGAATGGATGGGAGAGTTTTTCCTTTCCGTTGAAATACTGGGAATTCTCCGTGATGGCGAGTTTGTGCGATTCGTAAAACTGACGGGTCAGATCTCCGGCGCGCGTCAGATACTCCGGAAGCGCTTTCCCCGGACCAAGATCCTTCAGCGCCTGAAGAAAATAGAACGGATAGCGCGGCGGATTGAGCTGACGGTCGGAATCGGTCGCCGAGACGAGAATCCGTCCCGGTGCGCGCAGCGCGTCAAGAAACGGCGCACTCATGGTGTTGAACAGGAAAACGGTTCCGCAGTTCCTCTTTCGGAGCAGTTCGTTCAGAGCGGATGCCGTGAGCCGACCGCCCCGCATGGAGAGCGTGACCCGCCGTCCGTTCGCGGAGCCGTGGCCGAACAGAAAAAGATCCACAGATTCCCGGTCCTTTTCTTCCGCGAGACGGGTAAATTCCGTTTTCACCTCGTCGAGGGTCCGGCAGATCCGCACTTCGGCGTTCCGATGTGTTTCATACCATCGGCCCAGCTCCGTCCGGCAGTGTTCGATTTCCTGTTCGAGTTCCGGCGATCCCGCCCGGCCGAGGATAAACAGAACCGCCGGTTTCGCCTCAAGAATGCAGGACGCAAGAAAAAGCAGCGCAATCCGGAGCAGCATCGTTATTTCTTCTCCTTTTCCGTCGTTTCCGGGAAGACCGTTTCAAATGCAGCGACGGCGCCGGGGGAAAACTCTTTGCCGGAGCGGACTCGTTTGCGGTAGTCGGGAGTGACAAGATCCGTGTACTCCTTCAGAATCTCAAGATTGGTTTTGTCGTCGACATGCAGCACATATTCGAGCAGGTACGGAAAAATGTTCCGGGCGTCTTTTTCCGTGAGGACCGGGAAGGTTTCCAGCGAGTTGACCGCCAGAGGAGAGACCAGCTTCCGGAATTCGGCTTTGGAAAGAGTGTTCTTGAACGAAAGTCCCTCTTTGAGCAGCTGGAGATACGCGGCGGGCGCCTGCTCCGGATTGTTCCGGGTCCGCCGGTTCAGCGCACGGACTTTCCCCGAATAGAGAACGGTCAGGAATTTCGGATCGTCAAAAACTCCGGGGAACTCTTTGCGGAGATCGTCGATGTTCAGCTGGGCGGCGATCGGACGGATCAGGCGGATCAGCTCCTGTTTCATCGTGTCCGGGAGCGGTTTTTTCTGCCGGCAGAGATCGCGGGCTTCCGTAAAGAGAACACCCGTTTTCCAGACCGGATTCTTCGGATCCTTCTTCCGGGCGGAGCGGAGCTGTTCCGCAAGAGCGCCGGTGCAGAAGTTCCGGGTGTGCCAGAGAATCTGGAAGGTCTGGCGCTCGTCAAGCCGGCCGGGATAGATCTCCTGCAGTTCGTTCAGAAGAGCGAAAAGATCCGGATTCTTCTCTCCCCGGAGTCCGTTGACTGCAAAGCGTCCGAGAGAGGAAAGAGGGAGGTTACGCGGACTGCGGTAGCCGCATTTGTGCAGAAGACGCGCCATTTTCAGCGAACGGGTGAAATACGGCACAGAACAGTTTTCCAGCGTAATGCCGATCCCCTCATTGTCGGAAAGCTGTTTCATGTGGCGCAGAAGCCGTTCCGCCATGACGGGATCGCTGTTCAGGATTCGCTCCGCATGACGGAACACCCGGTTCATTTCCCCCCATGCGTTGCTGTTCCGGAGTGTTTTCCGGCTGAGAAATTCCAGAATTTGCTGATTGTCGATGGTTTCAAACCGTTTCTTCATGCCCATTTCCGGCGCACCGGCAAAGTCGGAATCGGTCAGAAGATGGTTGGAAAGGTTCAGAAGTATTGTCAGGATTTCCTGTTTGCGTGCTTCGGGAAGGGCGTTCCACTCCTCCTTGCGGCGGATCAGGATTTTTGCCAGATCCTCCACCCGTCTGTTGATCGGAAGAAGATAGATGGCGATGTCCATTCCGAAGGTCCGCTTGTTTTCCGGAAGCGCCTGGAGCTGCTTCAGAAGAGCCTGTCGGGTTGCCTGGGTGAGAAGACGTTCAAACGGCGTGCATTCCGGAAGAAGCCGGAAGTCGGTCATTGTGCCGAAGACGGGGGTCCCGGAAAACACCTCGAACGGATTATCCACCTCAAGCATGAGATAGGGACGATGAAGAACGTTTTCCGGTTCCGTCGCGCAGGCGCGCAGAAGTGCCCGGCGGAACTTCGGATCCCTGCGCGAATATTCCGTCAGCAAATTCCGGAGTTCGTGATGAACGTAGGAAACGCTGCCGCGGAAGTTGCCGTACGAATCGACGATATCCGGATTCTGTTTCCGCAGATTGCGTCCCGCACGCAGGAGTTCCTGCATCAGCATTTCCGGATCCATGGAGCGCAGATAGCGTTTCAGATCCTGAAGCAGAAGGCTGGAGGAGCCGGACTGATAGAGCGAGAGCACTTCCCCGAGATCCAGTATGATCTTCCGTTCCCCCGCGATCAGCAGGAGTTCGCTGAGGCGCAGATTCTTTTCTCCCGGTTCCAGATTCCGGAGCGCGGCCGGTTCCTTTGCAAACTCCGTTTCCGGGAGGTTTGCCAGACGATCCCATTCCTTCATCCGTTTTTCGAATCCCAGTTTCTGAAGAAGCGGACGCATCGTTCCGGGATCCCTCCGGTACTCCTTCAGGAAAAAGCTGCTGTAAAAAAGCTGAAGATAAGGGTCCTCGAGCGGCATATAGCGTGCGATCAGTCCTTGCCGCAGGGATTTCGGCAGCGGCTCGGAATGTTCCATGCTGAAACGGAGTGCTTCTGCCCGGGCGCTGTATTCAAGATTCGGATTTTTCAGCGCGGAGTCCAGAATCTCCAGCAGAAGGGCGTTGCACCGTTTCTGCAGGGCGGGATCCGGCGCCGGGTTCTGGGAATATTGATCCTCCCGGAGCTTCCCCGTCAGGAAGTAGTACTGGCTTGCGGTCAGGTCCGGCAGATTCCGGAAAAAGTATTCGACCACCCGGAATGCCCCTTCGCGATCCCGTGCGGGAATGGCGAAATTCCAGAGTTCCACGGGCGCATCCTTCAGATTCTTCAGCAGAGCCGGATCCGCACTTTTCCGCAGCGCGCAGAGTTTCGCGGAGGCGATGCGGTTGTGGGGGTCGCGTTTCAGAATTTCCGCATAGGCTTTTTCCGCCTCGGCCGGATTTTTCAGGAGAAAGTCGTAGAGGACGGCGATCAGGAGCGGATCGCTGTTTTCCTGCTTGAGTTCCCGGACGGCCTGCTCCAGCGCTTCGCGGGTTTGCGGATTCCCGAACCAGTGAAGGGATTGCGGAACGCGTCCTCTTGCCAGAAGAAGAGGCATGGCGTTTTCCAGACACTCTTTCAGACAGCGGATTGCCTCCTTCCTGTTCTTTTTGAAATGTCCGGCAAACGATCGGTTCAGATAGTCCATGCCGGGGAAGGGGGGCTGTTCCGGATACTTTCTCCTGAGTGCGGCAAGCTGCTGGTCCGGAAGGTGCTGCGCCAGCGTTTGAATCAATTTGTTCCGGCCGCCCGGAAGCGTTGAGAAAAGATAGTCTGCGATTCCGGGATCTCCCAGATTCCTCTTCTGCATGCTGTGTTTCAGCAGAAGCACAGCCGCAAACTGGCGGTGCAGAACCGGAGCATCGGTCCGGACGAAGAGATGGCGCGCGACCCGTTCCACTCCCTGCCAGTCGGAAAAAGAAAGATGAAAGGCCGCAAGATTGAGCAGTTCGGCGGAGCTTTTCCGATCCAGGGAGGAATCCAGTTTGGCGAGCAGTTCTCTGGCTTCCGCCTTCCGTTCGCACTGGAGGGCAAGCCAGATTTTCAGCGGCACCGGAAGATCCTGTCGGCTGACCGCGTTCCAGATTGCACTGGGATCCGGTTTTTCCCCTCCGCGGCGCTGGGAAAACACCACCTGGAGCGGCTGGAGATCTCCGATTCCGGCCAGTACCCGGGGAAGAGCCTGCTGAGACCGCGGATTGAACAGATCAAGAACGGCGGCCGTGGAATAGGGGAGAGAATAGCTGGAATGAAGAAGATTCCCGTCCAAATAAAGTCCGTCTCTTTCCGGGAAGTCCGCACAGAACAGGGCATATTCCCGGAACATGACATCATAGTCCCTCCGTTTCGAGAAGGTGTTGTAGTAACTGTAAAGCATCCACTGGTACTGGCCCGGTTCTGCCTCGTACTCCGACGACATCGTTTTCAGAACATTTCTCATGCTTCGGGCGACAATCGGCTGAAGTTCCGGTGGAAATTTCATGAAATAGGAGGTATAGGTCGGTTCAAAGAATTTCAGAAGGCTTTCCAGAGCTTTCCTGCGTCGTTCCAGCGGGACAGCCTGCATCGTGCAGTATCGGCTGAGAACCTGCGGATGAAAGAGTTCTCTCTGTTCCTGCGCCTTCAGGATCCGCTCCATTTCCGGAATGGAAAGATCATCATTCACCCGGAGATTCTGAAGATAGAAAACAAGTTCGCCGGTTTCCGGAAGTCCGTTTTCCAGTTTTTTGCGGATGCGCGCCAGATTCTGTTCTTTCCGTGCCACTGCCAGAAAAAGCTCCGGTGCCGGCCAGTTGTTCCGCCGAAGCGTTTCCACAATCTTCTCCTGCTCCTTCGGAGAGCTTTTCAGATAATATTCCAGGATTCCCGCAGACAGAAAACGCGATTGGAAGAGCTGGCGCTGGAGCGGAGGAAACAGATCCGGAATCGGAAGAATGGGAGGCTGCATGAGAACTTGGAGAGCGATTTTGTTGAAATTCCGGACCACGCTGCCGTTTCTCCGTCGCGGCAGACGGTTGAGCTGAGCCAGAAAAGTCGAACGGAAGGTGACGGGCGTGAGTTTTTGGATTTCCAGCAGTCCGTTCCGGTCCAGCAGTTCAAAGCCCTCCTTTTCCCGATGAAGCAGAAAGAGGAGAATGGCTTCCAGTTCACAGACTGCCTTTGTCCGTTTTTTGCTTTTCCGGAGCACCCGGAGCGCCTCGTCGGGCTGGTTCAAAGAGAACAGAAGCTCTCCGAGAATCTGAAAATCCCTGTCCGTGGAAAAGCGCTTTTCCGCCTCCCGGATCCGCTGGAGCGTCCGGTCGGTCTGCAGAATCTGCTGCTCGTAGAGCGCAAGTGCCTGAAGATTGACGGCGGTCGGTTCCCGCCGGTATGCTTCTTCAAGGAATTCCCCGGCTTTCTTCCCGAGGTTTTTCCGCATCAGCACGATTCCGGCTGTCCGCAGCAGCGTTGCGGAAGGAAGGTCCGCAATCCGGAGCGTATAGAGATACGGATCTTCCGTTTCCCCGTTTTCCTGAATCAGGGAAAGATGCAGAAGACGGTAGAGCGGATTCTCCGGTTCGGTTCGGGAAAGTTCGTAAAACGCAAACTGCAGATAATTCTGAAAGACGGGCGACAGATACGTTCTCTGCCCGGAAAACAGCTGAAGACGGGCTTCATCATCGGGCTGCTGTTCCATCAGGCGTTTCAGTTTCCGGGTGAATTCCTCTTTGCTTCCCGGATTCCGGCGGATCGTTTTCAGTTCCGTTTCCCGCTTCTGCGTTTCCGCTGAATAGCTGTCCGGGATGGAGACGACGGGCAGAGCGCCCGTCAGAACACCACAGAGCAGTGCCGTGCAGAGTCTCTTCATAAAGTCCGGTTCCTTTCGTTGATTCGGAGTCTATAATAGCTCCAGCCGCGGCGCTTGTCAAATACGGATGGAATTATTCCGCAAGAAAATCGCCGACGCTCATCACGCGGAATCCGTTCTCCTTCAGATGCACCATGTATTCCGTGAAGCGCGGAAAGTTCGTGTTGACCCACGGATGGACCAGATCCGGAACGCCGTGGAAGACCAGGCAGACCGCCTCATCCCCCTCCGCCCGGGCGACCGTGTCGTAAAACAGATGCGGATTCTCCCCCTGAACGGGAAACGACGGCAGATTCATCCAGTCGTCCCTCCGCTTGTTGAAGGTCCTCTGCTCCGTGGACCGGGCCGAGAGAAATCCCCGCGACGCAAGATGCGCAACGGCATTCCCCGCATACGGTCCTCCCGGATAGGCGAAAGTCCGCGGCTTCGGAATGCCCGCACGGATCAGGAAGCTGTCCAGCTCGTCCACCTCGCGGAGAACGGTCTCCCCGTCGCATCGGCGCAGATCGGGGTGGTTCCAGGTGTGATTTCCGATTTCAAATCCCGCGTCCGAAAGCGCCTTCAGCTGTTCCGCGGAAAGCAGAGCGCGTGAATGCGCGGTTCCCCACGCTTCCGGGAAACGGCAGATATAGAACGTCGCCCCGAACCCGAGACGGAGAAGGAGCGGCGCCACCAGATGATACTGACTGGTCACCGCGTCGTCGAAGGTCAGAAGAATCGTCTTTTCCATGCTTCAGGAAAGCCTCGTCTTGAAATCGCTGTAGCTGAAGCGGCGCACGACGCGGTATTCCTTCGTCTTCGGGTCCCAGGTCGCAATGGAGGGAAGTTTGAGTCCGTTGAAGGTGTTGGTTTTGACCATCGTATAGTGCGCCATATCGCAGAAAATGAGCTTGTCGCCGGGCCGGAGCGGTTTGTCGAACGAATAGTCTCCGATGACGTCCCCCGCAAGACACGACGGACCCGCCAGACGGTACCGGTACGGCTTTTCCTCCGGCTGTCCCGCGCCGATCACGTTCGGCCGGTAGGGCATCTCCAGCACATCCGGCATGTGGGTTGCCGCGGAAACGTCCAGAATCGCAATGTCGATTCCGTTGCGGACCGTGTCCAGCACCGTTCCCACCAGATATCCCGTGTTCAGCGCCACCGCCTCTCCCGGTTCCAGATAGACCTCTGTTCCATACTTCTCCCGGAAGTTCCGGATCAGACGGCAGAGAAGATCCAGATCGTAATCCGGACGGGTGATGTGGTGTCCTCCGCCGAAATTGATCCATTTCATGCGGCAGATAAGATCGCCGAATTTCTCCTCGAAGGCCGCAAGCGTCCGTTCCAGCGAATCGGCATTCTTTTCGCAGAGGGTGTGGAAGTGAAGACCGGAAAACGGCGAAAGATCGTGTCCGGCGAAGTCGCTCCGGAGAATTCCCAGACGCGATCCCGGCGCACACGGATCGTAGATTGCCGTATCCGCCTCCGAATGTTCCGGATTCACCCGCAGCCCGAACTGCACCCGGTTCGCATACCGCATCGCCAGCGGACGGAAACGCTCCCACTGCGAGAACGAGTTGAACACAATATGATCGCAGATCGGCAGAAGCTCCCGCAGATCCTGTTCGGAATAGGCCGCCGCGAACGCATGGACCTCTCCGGGGAAACTCTCCCGTCCGAGTCGGGCTTCGTGCGGAGAACTGGCGCAGGTCCCGCAAAGGACCTTCGCCAGCAGCGGATAGACGCTGAACATGGAAAACGCCTTCTGCGCAAGCAGAATCCGTGCTCCGGTCTTTTTCTGCACGTCGTCCAGAATCGTCAGATTGCGGCGGAGAAGATGCAGATCGACAACGAAACTCGGAGTTTCAATCGAATTCAGCGGCAGTCCGGCGTTCATTCGGAAAAGACTTCCTTCCACGGCAGACCGTACTCATTGAGCTTCGCCATGAACGGATCGGGATCGAACTGCTCCATGTTGAAGACGCCCGCGCCATTCCATGTTCCGGTGGCGACCATCATTGCGCCGATCATCGCCGGAACGCCGGTCGTATAGGAGACCGCCTGCGACTGAACCTCCCGGTAGCATTCCTGATGATCGCAGACATTGTAGACATAATAGGTCCGCGGCTTTCCATCCTTCGTCCCCTTGATGAGACAGCCGATGCAGGTCTTGCCGACCGTTTTCGGCCCGAGCGTGGCGGGATCGGGCAGCAGTTTCTTCAGGAACTGCAGCGGAACGATCTCCTTCCCCTCGTACATCACCGGCTCGATTCCGGTCATGCCGACATTCTGCAGCACTTCCAGATGCTTCAGATAGTTGTCGGAGAACGTCATCCAGAACCGCGCCTCCTTCAGTCCCTTCTTCTGAAGGAACGGAACGAGGGATTCCAGCTCCTCATGCCACAGCAGATAGATCTTTTTCGGTCCGATTCCGGCCGGGAAGTCGTAAACTTTGGAAAACTCCATCGGTTTGGTCTCGACGAATCCGGTTTTTTCGGTCCAGTACTTGCCCGGCGAGGTGACTTCGCGGATGTTGATTTCCGGATTGAAATTGGTGGCGAACGGATGTCCGTTGTCGGCGGCGTTCGCGTCGATGATGTCGAGCGTCTCGATCGTGTCGAAATGGTGTTTTGCGGCGTAGGCGCAGTAGACGTTGGTCACGCCGGGATCGAATCCGGATCCGAGAAGCGCCATGATCCCCTTCTCCTTGAAGCGGTCATGGTACGCCCACTGCCAGCTGTATTCAAAATGCGCCTCGTCGAGGGGTTCGTAGTTCGCGGAATCCACATAGTTCACGCCGGTTTCCAGACAGGCGTCCATGATGTGCAGGTCCTGATAGGGAAGGGCAAGGTTGAGGACCACGTCCGGCTGGAAATCCCGGATCAGCGAGACCAGCTGGGGGACATTGTCCGCATCCACCTGTTCGGTCCGGATCGGCCGGGAGAGCTGCGCGGCGATTGCGTCGCATTTCGATTTTGTCCGGCTCGCAAGGCAGATTTCCGAAAAAACGTCCGAGGCCTGCGCGCACTTGTGGACCGCCACCCCGCTGACGCCGCCGGCGCCGATGATTAAGACTTTCGCCATGATAGTTTCCCTTTCCTTCGGTTTAGCGTTCGAAATATGTGTAGCCGCGAAGACCGTCTTCATACGCGGCCATAATCGTTCTGCGTTCCGCCGGAGTGATCCGGTTTTCCCGGACCGCCCGTTCCGCCTTGTCGCGGAAACTGCCGATCAGGGTTTTCGGATCATACTCCACATAGGAGAGCACGTCGGAGACGGAATCGCCTTCGATCTCCTTGACGATCTCGAAGCGGCCGTCCTCCCGGGAGATGTTCACGCTGACCACATTGGTGTCGCCGAGCAGATTGTGCAGGTCGCCGAGCGTCTCCTGATAGGCGCCCACCAGAAACACCGCAAGATAGTACTCCTCATCTTCCCGGAGTTCGTGGAGGGGGAGGGTGTGACGTTCGTCGTGCAGATCGACAAACTTGTCGATCTTGCCGTCGCAGTCGCAGGTGATGTCCGAGAGAATCCCCTGCCGCGAGGGCATCTCCTTGAGGCGGTGAATTGGCATGATCGGAAACACCTGGTCGATCGCCCAGGTGTCGGGCAGCGACTGGAACACGCTGATGTTCGCATAGTAGATATCCGCCAGCGCCGTATCGAGTCCTTCAAATTCGTCCGGGACATATTTGAGCTTCTTGACCTCCCGGTGCACCGCCGCCATGATATTCCAGAACGCGCTTTCCGCCGTTGCCCGTTCCCGGAAGGAGATGCGTCCGTTCTTGAACAGAATCCGGATTTCGTCCCGGTAGTAGATCGCGTCGTGAAAGCACTCCTGAAGGTTCTTCGGGGAGATATGGTTCAGAATCGCCACCAGATCTTTCGTGTGCTCGTTTGCATTCTCCTTGAGCGGCGGGATCTTGGCCGATTCAAATTTGGTCGCGTCGAGGATGTTGAACAGCAGTACGGAGTAGTAGGCCACGGTCGCCCGGCCCGATTCGGAGATGATCGTCGGATGGGCGATGTCCTTTGCCGTCAGGATTTCCGATACGGTTTCCACCACGTCCACGCAGTATTCGTCCAGCGAGTAGTTGCGGCTCAGGTTGAAGTTCGTGTGGGAGCCGTCGTAATCGACCGCCAGTCCGCCGCCCAGATCGAGATATCCCATCGTCGCGCCCTCTTCCACGAGTCCGCAGTAGATCCGCGAGGCTTCGATGATCCCGTTCCGGATGTCGCGGATGTTCGGAATCTGCGAGCCGATATGGTAGTGCAGAAGTTTGACGCAGTCGAGCATCCCGGCCTCGCGGAACGCATCCACCGCGGTAATCAGCTCCGCCGTGTTGAGGCCGAAGACGCTCCGGTCGCCGCCGGATTCGGTCCACTGTCCGCCCGCCCGGGTCGAAAGTTTCATCCGCAGTCCGATGTTCGGACGGATTCCGAGCTGGCGGCTCCGTTCGATGATCGCCTGTACTTCGCCCGGCATCTCCACCACGAGAAAACACTGAATGCCGATTTTCGTGGCATAAAGGGCGAGATCAATGAATTCGTCATCCTTGTATCCGTTGCAGATGAGGCAGGATTCCGGATCCCGCAGATTCGCAATCGCCGCCAGAAGTTCCGGTTTGCTGCCGGCTTCGAGTCCGTGATGGAGGTCGCAGCCGAATTTTGCGATCTCCTCCACCACCTGCTGCTGCTGATTGACCTTGATCGGATAGACCCCTTTGTAGACCCCTTTGTATCCGGTCTGCTCAATGGCCTTTGCAAAGCTCTGGTGGAGCAGACGGATCTGGGAGTTGAGAATGTTCCCGATCCGCAGGAGCACCGGCATATCCATTCCGCGCTCCTTGACTCCCCGGACGATGTCCATCAGACTCACGGAGGGGGAGCCCGGTTCACGGAACGGGGTCACGGCCACTTCGCCGTCGTTGTTGACTGTGAAATAACCGGCACCCCAGTTGTTGATCCCGTAGAGGTCTGCGGAATCCCGAACGGACCACCGTTCCAGCGTTTCTCTGCGAATGTTCATTTCCCGATCCTGTCCATCTTCTTTTTCGATCCTGAAAAAACAAAAGTTCAGATGTATAATATACAAAAAAATTTCCTTTTTTCAATCCGGATTTCGCGAAAACAGGGGTTCCCTGTTGCTTTTTCAGAAAAACAGGATACCTTACAAACAGAAAGAAAACATTTTACGGGATTTTACATCATGAAAAAACCGCTCTTCGACTCCTGTTTCCTCGGACCGCTTCTTCTCCGCAACCGCTTCGTCCGTTCCGCGACTCATGAGGGACTCGCGGATGAAAATGGCCTCTACACGCCGGAACTGACCGCCCTTTACGCGGCTCTGGCAAAGGCGGAGGTCGGATTGATTATTTCCGGTCATGCGTGGGTCCGTCCCGAAGGGGAGGCTTCGGCCCGTCAGGCTTCCGCCGCATCGGAGGATGCCGTTGAACTCTGGCGCATTGCGACGGATCTTGTCCATCGGAACGGCGGTGCGATTGCCCTTCAGCTCGCACACGGCGGCGGAAAGGCGCGCTGTCCGGAAACCTCGATCGGCCCGTCGCCGTTTCCCCATCCTTCGAAAAAGGGAATGTGCAGAGAGGCGGGAAAAGAGGAGCTGGATGCGATCGTCGCCGCCTTCGGAGACGCCGCCCGCCGCGCCCGCAGCGGCGGATTCGACGCGGTGCAGATCCATGCCGCCCACGGCTATCTGCTCAGTCAGTTTCTCTCCCCGTTCTACAACCGGAGGCAGGATGAATACGGCGGTCCGCTGGAGAACCGGATGCGCCTGCTGGTGCGCGTGTACCGTTCTGTGCGTGCGGCGGTCGGAGACTCCTTCCCGGTCCTGGTGAAAATCAACAGCGAGGATTTCGTCGAGGGCGGATTCTCCCGCGAAGAGTGCGTCGCCGTCTGCCGGACTCTGGAAGAGCTCGGACTCAGCGGGGTGGAACTGTCCGGCGGAATTCCGGAAGCCGGAGCGAAACGTTCGCCCGTCCGCCTCGAAAATCCGGAACACCCCTCCGCAAAGACCTATTATGAAGACGCCTCGAAATCTCTGAAGGCTGCGCTTTCGATTCCCGTGATCCTGACCGGAGGAATCCGCTGGCCGGAGACGGCGGCGCGGCTGGTCGGGGAAAACGCCTGCGACTTCGTCTCTCTGAGCCGTCCGCTGATCGCGGAACCCGGACTCATCCGCCGCTGGATGGAAGAGGATGATTTCCGGGCGGAATGCGTCAGCTGCAACGCCTGTTTCCGTCCGATTCTGACCGGGCGCGGATTCCGCTGCCCGAAGTTCGGCGCGGCGAGGAAAGACGCCTGACTCTTTCCTCCTTCGCCTCTCAGCGGTTTTCCCCGTTCAGAAACGCCTGGAATGCCGAGGGCAGGGAGATGCGGGTCCGCAGTTCTTCCGGTGTGGCCCATTCATATCCGGAACACTCTTCCGGACATTCGATCTCCCATGCGCGCATCCGCCATTCCACATGGGAGAAAATGTGCTTTGCCCGTTTCCCTTCGCGAAGGGACGCAATGGAAATTCCCCGTGCGTTCAAGAATTCTTCAATCTCATTCTTCTTCCGGAATCCTGCGAGAGAAGGCAGTTCCATCATTCCGGCGAGAAGTCCCCGGTCGGGCCGACGGCTCAGTGCAAGTTTCTCTCCGCAGCGGAGCAGCAGGATGGTCCGCTCCTCGATTTTCCGTTCTTTCCGCGCACTCCGGACAGGGATTTCCCGGACGCTCCCGTTCCGGAAGGCTTTGCACAGCGTGTTCAGCGGACAGATTCCGCATTTCGGTTCTCCGTTCGGCAGACAGACCATTGCGCCGAGTTCCATCAGCGCCTGCGTGAAATCGCCGCATCTCCGTTGCGGATAGATGGCGCGCAGTTCCTCCGCAACTTGTTTTTTCCATGCTTCCGAACGGATCTCTCCGCGCTTTTCCTGAAGACGGGCGTGAACGCGCAGGACGTTTCCGTCCACCGCCGGTTCCGGCTGTCCGAATGCGATGGAGGCGATGGCTCCGGCCGTATAGCCGCCGATGCCGGGCAGTTTGCGGATGTCCGAATATTCCTGCGGGAAAATCCCTCCGTACTCCTTCCGGATGATCCGGGCGGCTTTCTGAAGATTGCGGACCCGGGTGTAGTATCCGAGTCCTTCCCAGAGTTTGAGGAGAGTTTCCTCTCCGGCTTCGGCGAGTGCGGAAATATCGGGCAGCGCCTCCAGAAAACGGTTGAAATAGGGAAGGACCGCTTCGACCCGGGTCTGCTGAAGCATGATTTCCGAAATCCAGACGCGGTAAGGCGTTGCCGTCTCCCGCCACGGAAGACGGCGTGCGTTGGCGTCGTACCACGTCAGGAGCGGTTCAACGATCCGGGCAAGATCCATGGCCGGCCGCCAGTTGCCGCAGAGCGCGGAGGTCGAGAGCGTATGCCGCGGCGAATGCCGCAATCCCGGCGACAAAGCCGTAGACGGCTCCGTTGGTGAGGGCGAACTGGAAGCCGTCGGAATCCATCACGTCGGTGAATCCGCCGCCGATGCGCAGTCCGGTGAGGAGCATGTAGCCGATCCAGACCACGGTTGCCGTCCCCATGGTCCAGAGCGCGGAACGTTTCGTCGACTTCGGAAAATACATCGCCGTGACGACCGGAATGAAGACGATTACCAGCTGGGACGCCCAGCAGTTGATCATCAGCGCATAAATGCTCCGGACCTTCAGCGCAAGAACGGTCGCGATCAGCAGGATCAGTATTGTGACCACCCGGACGATCATCAGCATTTTCTGTTCCGGAATTTTCGGATAGAGCGTGTGCAGGACGTTGTTCGAGAAGAGACTGGAAGCCGCCAGAAGGGAACTGTCGGCGGAACTCATGATTGCGGAGATCAGCGCGCTCAGAAAAACGGTCAGAAGCACCGGATGGATGTCGCCGAGAACCTGAATTGCCATTCGCGGAAGCACCTGGTTTTCCAGATCGCTTCCGAACGCCTCCGTCGTGATTCCGAGCCGCGGAAAGATGATTTTTGCCGTAAGGCCGATCGTGATCGGGATCATTCCGATCAGCATGTAGAGAATTCCCGAAAGAATGGAGCTGCGGCGGGCGATGGTTTCCGTCTTCGAGGCGAGGGAGCGCTGCACAAGATCCTGTCCGACCATGCATCCCAGTCCCATCACCATCCAGTTGCCGAGATAGTTCACCGTTCCGCTCCATCCGGAAAGCTCCTTTCCGGGCAGAAGCGAAAGATCCGCCTCCGGATTCCGGTAGACCGCTCCCCATCCGCCCGCAAGATCAACCGCGCCCGGAACAATGATCAGAAGCCCGATGACGATCAGCGACACCTGGACAATATCGGTCAGCGTCACCGCCCACATCCCTCCGGATGCCGTGTAGATCAGAATCACCGCCGCCCCGATGATGGTTCCCCAGAGCATGTTGATCCCTGTCAGAAGATGGAGAATCGTTCCCAGCCCGAGCATCTGCGCGCCGAGCCAGCCGACATAGACCGGAATCATCCACAGCGATGCGTAGATTCCCGCACGTTTCCCGTATTTCTTCTGAATGATGTCGGTCACCGTGTAGCAGTTCATCTTCCGCAGATAGCCGACGATGAAGAAGCCTGCCAGAATCAGACTGATCGACGCCGCAAACGGGTCGGCGATCACGTCCCGCAGATCTCCTGCGTAGACGGTTGCTGCGACTCCCATGCTTGATCCCGCTCCGAACCAGGTCGCAAGGAGCGTCGCGGTCGCCATCCAGAGCGGAAGGCGCCGGCCCGCAACGAGAAAATCATTCATGTCTTTGACCCGCCGGCCGGAAATGTAGCCGATTGCGAGCATCAGAAGGGTGTAGAGGCCGATTCCGATCCAGAGGATCGTCCGCGTCTGGGTGTCCAGCTCAATCATTGTCGCTGTGACTTTCTATGTTGGTTTGTTCTGCATGACCGATCCATGCGTCTCCGCGCATCGGATGAAAAACGGCTCTTAATGTAACCGTTCCCCGGATTGTTTTCAAGAACATCAGAAAATATTTCCCAAATAAATATTCGGAAATCCCCGCCGGACCGCATGATCGCGGATCGACCGGAGAAGTGCCGGCGGCGTCGGCGGACTCTCATGGTACCGGTACGCCGGATGATACGCCGTGAAGTGAAGCGGAACCGTCCGGTCGAGATTGGTTTCCACCCAGTCCAGCCAGGCGTCGATCATCTCCGGTGAATCGTTTTTCCCCGGAAGAATCAGCGTGGTGTATTCCGCGTGCTTCCCGAGACGGCGGAAAATCCGGAACGCCTCCAGCACCGGCTCCAGCGAGCCTCCGCAGAGATCCCGGTAAAATTCCTCCGAAAATCCCTTCATGTCGAAATTCGCCGCGTCGATGTGGCGATAGAGAAACTCCGCCGCTTCCGGTGTGATGTAGCCGTTGGAGACCAGAACGGTCTTCCGGCCCGCCGCATGGGCGCATTGTGCAATCGCGACCGCGTACTCCGCAAAAACGGTCGGTTCATTGTAGGTGAAGGCGACGGACGCGCAGTTCCTCCGCACCGCATCCGCCACCAGTTCTTCCGGTTCAATCTGTTCCGCGGAAAATGTTTCATATCCTCCGCGTGACAGTTCGCTGTTCTGACAGAACAGGCATCCGAGATTGCATCCGAACGTCCCGATGGAGTAGGTCCGCGTTCCCGGAAGGAACCGGTACAGCGGCTTCTTTTCGATCGGGTCCACCTGGACCGCAACCGGACGCCCCGCACAGAGGGAACGGAGAACCCCTTTCTCGTTGCGCCGCACTCCGCAGAAACCGCTTTTCCCCTCTTCCATCACGCAGCGCCGCGGACACAGGCCGCACTGCACCGCGTTTCCCGGAAGCGCTTTCTGAAACTCCGCCTTCCAGAACATCTCCGCGGAATGCGCTTCCATCGCTCCTTATCCTTTCCAGTAGGGGGAGATTTCCCGCAGACGCGCGATCACCGGCGGCAGTTGCTCCAGAACAAAATCCACTTCCTCCTCCGTGTTGTAGCGGGAGAAACTGAATCGGATTGCTCCGTGCGCCGCCGTGTAGGGCACTCCCATTGCGCGCAGCACATGGGAAGGCTCCAGACTGCCGGTCGTGCATGCGCTTCCGCTGGAGGCGCAGATTCCGTGCATGTCCAGAAGCATCAGAATGGATTCCCCTTCGATATATTCGAACGATATGTTGCTGGTATTCGGGAGCCGGTGTTCGGGATCGCCGTTCAGACGGGTCGCCGGCAGCCGGAGAAGTCCCTGTTCGAGCTTGTCGCGCATCGCTTTGACGCGGGTCTGCTCGGTGCCGATGTTCGCGTTCGCCAGTTCGGCCGCTTTTCCGAGAGCGACGATTCCGGCAACGTTTTCCGTTCCCGCTCTCCGTCCCCGCTCCTGATGCCCTCCGACAATGAACGGCCGGAAGCGCACGCCGCGTTTCACATAGAGCGCTCCGACCCCTTTCGGCGCGTGGAGTTTGTGTCCGGAAAGACTCAGCATGTCGATCGGCAGATCCGCAAGATTGATCCTGACTTTGCCGACCGCCTGCACCGCGTCCGTATGGAAGAGAGCCCCCCGGCTGTGCGCCAGCTCTCCCAGTTCCTGCACCGGATAGAGATTGCCGATTTCGTTGTTCGCCCACATGACGGAGACCACCGCCGTTTCCGCGTCGATCATTTCGCGGGCGCATTCCATGTCCAGACGGCCTTTGGAGTCGACCGGAATATGCGAGACCGCGTATCCGCGGCGCTCCAGCTCCTTTCCGAGCGCAAGAACCGCCGGATGCTCCATGCACGACATCACCACTTTCCGCCGTTTCGGACAGAGACTCAGCGCACTGTAAATCGCCGCGTTGTCGCTTTCCGTTCCGCAGCTTGTGAAGATCAGTTCGGAGCTCTGAGCCCCGAGCAGAGCCGCCAGCTGATCCCGCGCCGTTTCAACATGCGCGGCCACCTGTCCGCCGAACGTGTGGATGCTGGAGGGATTTCCGTACAGATCCGTCAGGAACGGGCGCATCGCCTCGAAAACTTCGGGCGCCACCGCCGTGGTCGCATTGTTGTCCAGATAGATGATTTTCTCCATGATGCACGCTCACTTTGCTTCCACGACCGTGATGGAATCCGAAACGAATTCACGCAGTTTGGCTTCGACCAGATTTTTGAGGGTCACTTTTGCCGCCATGCAGCTGGCGCAGTGTCCTTTCAGACGCACGATTGCCTGGGTTCCCTGAATGTCAACCAGTTCGATATCCCCGCCGTCGTGTTCCAGCTGCGGACGGATTTCCCGGTCGATCACCGACTGCACTTTGATGACCTTCTGGACAACGGAAAGCGAATTGAAATCGTCTGTTTTTCCCGCTGCCGGGGCATCGCCGTCCGTCCGGTGCTCCTTCCAGAGACCGTCGAGGATCTCCTGGATCTGATCGAGGCAGGTTCCGCAGGCGCCGCCCGCCTTTGTGTACTGCGTCACCTGTTCGGCGGTGTGGAGATTGTTTTCCCGGGCGACCCGGCGGATTTTTGTGTCGGTCACGCCGAAGCATTTGCAGACGATGCGTCCTTCGTGATCCTCCGGATCCTCTTCCGCTTTTTCATAGGCCTCTCCGTGACGGGCCTTGTAATCGGCGATGGCGGCCTGAAGCGCCTCCATCCCCATGACCGAGCAGTGCATTTTCTCTTCCGGGAGCTGGCCGAGCAGTTTGACGATGTCCTTGTTGGTGACCTTTGCCGCTTCGTCGAGCGTCATTCCCTTGACCAGTTCGGTCAGGGCGGAAGACGAGGCGATTGCGCTGGCGCAGCCGAAGGTTTTGAATTTCGCGTCGCAGATTCTGCCGTCCTTGTCCAGTTTCAGAAAAAGTTTGAGCGCGTCGCCGCAGGTGATGTTGCCGACTTCCGCAACGGCGTCGGCGTTTTCGATCTCCCCCACATTCCGCGGGTTGAGAAAATGATCCATGACTTTTTTCGTATAGTCCCACATGGAGGCTTCCTCCTTCATTTAATCCGGTTGTTCAAGTATATAAATTTACCACAGATACACCGATTTAACAAATAAAGTTCCATAAAAAAATAAAGTTTTTCAAAGAGACGGAAATCGAAAAACTGCAGAAAAGCACAAAAATACTGCAAATAGCACCATTATCCTGTTTGCGAAATCAATTATCGGCGATACATTAATCACAACGACTCCAACAAAACAGGTCGGAAACAGAAAAAAAGGAAACGGAACATGGCAAACGGTGTAAAAATCACTTTCATGGGGGCAGGCAGCACAGTCTTCGTCAAGAACGTGCTCGGCGACTGCATGTACCGGGAGGCGCTCAAAGACGCGGAAATCGCATTGTACGACATCGACGCGACCCGTCTGAAGGAATCCGAGAAGGTCCTCTCCGCTCTGAACCACAGCATCAACGACGGACGGGCCTCCGTCAAATCCTATCTCGGACCCGCAAACCGCAAAAAAGCCCTGAAGAACACGAACTTTGTCGTCAACGCGATTCAGGTCGGCGGTTATGAGCCGTCCACGGTCATCGACTTCGAAATCCCGAAAAAATACGGCCTGCGCCAGACGATCGCCGACACGCTCGGCATCGGCGGAATTTTCCGCGCTCTCCGCACGATCCCCGTCATGCTGGATTTCGCTCACGATCTGGAGGAGGTCAGCCCGAACGCATGGTTCCTCAACTACACCAATCCGATGGCGATTCTCACCGGCGCAATGCTGAAAGGCTCCTCCATCAAAACGGTCGGTCTCTGCCACTCCGTCCAGGTCTGCGTCGCCACCCTGCTGGATTCCCTCGGCCTCTACACCGGCGAGGGGGAGCGCAGCGACATCTTCGGAAAGATCGCCGGCATCAACCACATGGCATGGCTCCTGAGCATCACCAAGGGCGGAAAGGACATCTATCCCGAAATCAAGAAGGTCGCCGCAAAGAAGCTCGCTCAGTGGCGGAAGCTCAAAAAGGTCGAGGACAAGCCCGGCAACATGATCCGTCTGGAAATCATGATGAAGTTCGGGTACTATGTGACCGAATCCAGCGAACACAACGCCGAATACATGCCCTACTGGATCAAGTCCAACTATCCTGAACTCATCGACGAATATAAGATTCCGCTGGATGAGTATCCCCGCCGCTGTATCCGCCAGATCGAATCCTGGAAGAAACAGTACAAGGAACTCTGCTCCAAAGAGAGTCTGGACCACAAGCCCTCGAAGGAATACGGTTCGGGCATCATGAATGCGATCACGACCGGAGAAACCTTCCAGATCGGCGGAAATGTGATGAACAACGGTCTGATCCCGAATCTCCCGCATGATGCGGTGGTCGAAGTCCCCTGCCTGGTGGACTGCAACGGCGTTCAGGGAACCTATGTGGGCGATCTTCCGCAGGTCTGCGCCGCGCTGAACCGCACCAACATCAACGTCCAGCTCCTGACCATCGAGGCGGCTCTGACCCGGAAAAAGGAGTGCATCTATCAGGCGGCGATGCTGGATCCCCACACCGCCTCCGAACTGAGCATCGACAAGATCATCGCCATGTGCGACGATCTCATCAAGGCGCACGGAGACTATCTCCCGAAATACCGCTGAGTTCCCCCGGGAATCATTCTCTGAAAAACAGAAACGGCCGCGGAAAATTCAATCCGCGGCCGTTTCATTTTATCTCTGCTGTACTTTTTCAACCGTGGAGGCGTTTGTACTCTTTGAGGGCGAAGAAATCGGTCATTCCGGCGATGTAGTCCGCGACGACCCGGGGCAGGGGCTCCCGGCTCCGGCGCTGGCGCGCCTTCTTCCCGAGCAGACGGGGATCGTTCATGAATACGTCAAACAGAAACTGCATCTTTTCCAGCGATTCCGAATTCAGAACCGCAATGTCCGGATGAAAGTAAAGATTGTGATACAGAAATTCGCGCAGCTGGAGCGTCAGCGGTTCGAAATCCGGACTGAATGCAATCAGCTTGCAGGACAGGGCGCGTGCGGCCGCTGAACTTTCGGGGGCATAGCGCTCCAGAAGATCGTTGGAATAGCGGATCGCGTTGCCGACCATCATGTCGATCAGGCAGCGGACCGAATAGGCGGCATAGCGTTCATCCTTTTTGTCGAGTCCGGCTTTCCGGGCTTTTTCGGCGGCCATCTCCCAGATCGGGATGGTTTCCAGCATTTCGATGGAGATCAGACCGGAGTCGAGTCCGTCGTCGGTATCGTGGCCGTAGTAGGTCAGGTCGTCGGCGAGGTCCGCCACCTGTGCCTCCAGCGACGGATGCGGGGGCAGAAGTTTTCCGTCCAGACGGATCGCTTGTTCCCGGTGTTTCAGAAGTCCCGCCCGCACCTCCCATGAAAGATTCAGTCCGTCGTAGTCGGGATATTTGATTTCCAGCTCGTCGATGATGCGGAGCGCCTGAAGATTGTGATCGAATCCTCCCTGATCCTGCATGATGCGGTGGAGGGCGCGTTCCCCGGCGTGTCCGAACGGCGTGTGTCCGATGTCATGAGCCAGGGAGATCGTTTCCGCCAGATCCTCGTTCAGACGGAGGGCGCGCGCGATGGTCCGGGCGATCGCGGCAACTTCAATCGTATGGGTCAGGCGGGTGCGGAGGTGGTCGCCGGAACCGCTCAGGAACACCTGCGTCTTGTATTCCAGACGGCGGAACGCGCGGCTGTGCAGAATCCGGTCGCGGTCCCGCTGAAAATCGGTCCGGAACGGATGGGGCGTTTCCGGGTGGCGGCGCCCCGCCGATTCGTGATTCTTGACCGCAAAACGGGCAAGATCGGCCTCCTCTCCGGTGTTCTGGGCGGAAAGATCGCGGATCATGGAATCCTCCGCATCAGAGCACTTCCGGAAGGTGGAGACGGATCTGTTCGAACATTTCCGCGTCGCTGATGGTGGTGGTGCGTCCGGCGGCGTACTGGGCGTCGATCCAGTCCCGGATTGCGGCGATTCCCGGATTGTCCTTGCGGATCTCGCCGCCGCGGGAGGTGTTCTCCTGCACCCAGTAGGCGATGCCCGCAAGTCCGGAGGTGTTCGAGACCGCAACCCGGCACGGCCGGTTCAGAAATTTCTCCGTATCGAAAATATTGTAGATTTCCTCGTTCTTCGTGAGTCCGTCGGCGTGGATTCCGGCGCGGGTCGTGTTGAAGTCGGCGCCCACGAACGGATAGTTCGGCGGAATCGCGTGCTGGAGGCGGGTCCGGAAGAAATCCGCCATTTCGGTGATGGCGGCGGTGTCGATGCCGTCGTTGATTCCCGTAAGCCCCATCCATTCGAAGATCAGTCCTTCGATCGGCGGATTCCCGGTCCGCTCCCCGAATCCGAGGAAGGTCCCGTTCACCGCGGAGCAGCCGTAGAGCCATGCGCATACGCCGTTGGCAAGGACTTTATGGAAATCGTTGTGTCCGTGCCACTCCAGCTGTTCGGAGGTTGTGTCGGTTTCGGAGAGGATCATATCGAGCATCGCGGGAATGCCGCGGGGCAGCGGGACGTGAGTGTAGGGCAGTCCGTATCCCATCGTGTCGCACAGGCGGATCTTGACGCTCGTGCCGCTTCCGGCGCAGAGATCGTTGAGTTCGTTGATCATCGGAATCACAAAACCTTCGAAGTCCGCACGGGTGACATCCTCCAGGTGGCAGCGCGGACGGATCCCGTTTTCCAGCGCGGCTTCGACAATCTCCTTGTAGGAGTCCAGCGCCTGACGGCGGGTCTTGCGCAGTTTCAGAAAAATATGATAGTCGGAACACGAGGTCAGAATTCCCGTCTCCTGAAGCCCCATCGCCTTGACGAGTTCAAAATCTTTTTTGACCGCGCGGATCCAGGCGGTGATCTGAGGAAAATCGTATCCGAGTTCCCGGCAGGCTTCGACCGCTTTCCGGTCCTGTTCGCTGTAGAGGAAAAATTCGCTCTGGCGGATGACTCCGTGCGTCCCGCCGATGCGGTGCATGAACCGGAAGAGTTCGACAATTTCGGCAACCGTGTACGGCGGACGCGCCTGCTGACCGTCCCGGAAGGTGGTGTCGGTGATCCAGAACTCCTTCGGAAGACGGGGTTCCGCGGCTTTCCCATCCAGTTTGAACGCCGGAATCTTGTCGTAGGAAAAAACTTCCCGAAAAAGATTCGGCTCGGCAACGTTTTTCAACAGTCTTTTCATGATTGCTGGCCTTTCTTTCCCGTAATCTTGTTCATCAGATCGGTTGATCCTAAAAATATACGCTTGCAAACAGGGTTTTACAAGCGCTGTTTTTATTTCTTTTCGAGAAAATGCAATTGCATTTTTCCGTTGCGGTGGTAGATTGACGGCGGAGGTGATTGTCATGAAGGAACTGTACCGGATGATTCGCGATTCAAATTTCTGCGCGGTTTTTACCGGAGCGGGCATTTCCACGCTTTCGGGAATTCCCGATTTCCGAAGTCCGAACGGCGTTTACAGCAAGCGCTTCGAGGGATACGAGGTGGAGGAGATTCTCTCCATCGGCCTCTTTCTCCGGCGGCCCGATCTCTATTACGCCTGGGCAAAGCCGTTTATCTATGAACTGGACCGCTATCAGCCGAACATCGTTCACCGCGTTCTCGCCGGAATGGAGGCCGCGGGAATGGTCGGAATGACCTATACGCAGAACATTGATCTGCTCCACGAACGGGCCGGAACGAAAAAACTCGGAGAACTTCACGGCAGTCCGGCGGTCCACGAGTGCCTGAAATGCGGAAAAACATTTTCTTATCCGGAAATCGCGGCGATCGTGAATCGCGGCGAGGTGCCGTACTGCCCGCTCTGCGGAGGAATTGTGAAGCCCCGCATCGTTTTCTACGGCGAATCGCTCGATGCGGATCTGCTCGGCCGCGCGGAACGGGATCTGCGGAAAGCGGATCTGCTGCTGGTTCTCGGGAGCAGTCTGACGGTCAATCCCGCGGCAATGCTGCCGGAAATCACCCTTTCCGGCGGCGGGGAGGTCGTGATCGTCAATCGCCAGCCGACCCCGCTCGACCGGTATGCCGCTCTCCGCTGCGACGATCTGGAAACCGTCTTTTCCGGGCTCCGGGATGAACTGCTCCGCGATCATCCGGACTGCATGACGGACAAAACGGAGCAAACCGGAGGTAAACTGCAATGAGAAAATGTATGCAAGCGGAGAATCTGCACGCCCGTCTGAAAAAAGTCTCGGGTCAGATCGCCGGAATTCAGAAAATGATCGATCAGGACGTCCCCTGTGAAAAAATTCTGGTCCAGCTCAGTGCGGCGAACAGCGCTCTGCACAAGATCGGCGTGATCATTCTGGAAGGCCATCTCAACCACTGTGTCCGCGAAGGAATCGAAGCAGGAAACGCCGAAACCACCCTGGCAAACTTCGCCAAGGCTCTCGAACATTTCTCCAATATGAAATGAAATGTCCCGGGAGGAGATCTTCTTTCTTCCGACGCGTCTTCTCCGGTTTCCCCTTTCTTCCCGTTTCTCTCTTTTTCGGAATCCGGACTTGATTTTTTCCCCATTTCCGGTATATTAATACCCATACAGGTATATGTATAACGGTTTTCGGCAGAATGGAGAATAAGATGAGGTCTGGTATCTGGAGTGGATGGCGGGAGAGAGGGATGCTCTGGATATGTTCCGCGACCGTCTGGAAACTGACCGTTTCCGCGGGATGTCTGATTTTGAGTTTTTTCATGAAGGGGCGTCTTCCTGTTGATCCTGCATGGGTTCCGGCGCTTCTGCTGGGATCCGGGATTGTGAAGGAGGCGCTGGAAGGACTGTTCCTCCGGTTTGACATCAAGGCGGATTTGCTGGTGGCGCTTGCTCTGGCGGCAAGTCTCTGCACGGGCGAGGTGTTTGCGGCGGGAGAGGTGGCGTTCATCATGACACTCGGCGAACTGCTGGAGGAGAAAACCACCGAAAAAGCCCGATCGGGGATTGAACGGCTGCTGAGCCTGATGCCGGTGACCGCCCGTCTGATCGGCGCAGAGGGAGAGCGGATCATCGCGGGCGATCAGGTGCGGAAAGGGGATCTCCTGCGCGTGCTGGCGGGAGAAACCATTCCGGCGGACGGGGTCGTCGTCCGCGGATGCGGAACGGTGGATGAATCTGTGATTACCGGCGAACCGATCCCTGTCGACAAGGCGCCGGGCGCACGCCTCTCCTCGGGATCGGTCAACCAGTTCGGCGTTCTGGAAATGGAGGCGATGGCCGATGCGTCGGATTCCACAATCAGCCGGATGGTGCGGCTGGTGAAGGAGGCGGATGCGGGAAAATCGAAAATTGTCGGGATTGCGGACCGCTGGGCAACCTGGATTGTGGTCGCGGCGCTGATTACCGCGGGAATCGCATGGATTGTGACGGGCGAGGCCCTCAGAGCGGTTTCGGTGCTGGTGGTGTTCTGTCCCTGTTCGCTGGTGCTGGCGACTCCGACCGCGATCATGGCGGCAATCGGAAACGCCTCCCGCCACGGAATCCTGATCCGGAACGGCGATTTCTTCGACCGGATGGCGCTGGTGGATGCGATCGCCTTCGACAAGACCGGCACCCTTTCCGCGGGAAAACCCGGTGTCGCGGAAATTTTCTGCGACGAATCACGGCTTCCCCGTGCGGATTTTGTGAATTTTCTGCTTTCCGCCGAGTCCCGTTCGGAACACCCGCTCGGCAAGGCGGTCGCCCGGATGGAGGGAACGCATCTTCCCGTCGAGTCGTTTGAGCTTTTCCCCGGAAACGGGATTGCCGCAGAGGTCGCAGGACACCGTGTTCTTGCCGGCCGTCCCGTCTTTCTGAAGACGCGGGGAATGCGGGAGAATCCGCTGGTGGAACGGCATGCTTCCGCTGCCGCGGAGCGGGGCGAGACCCTGATTCTGGCCGCCGTCGACGGAACGGTCTGCGGATTTCTCACGCTGGCCGATCGCCTGCGGCCGGATTCCGGACGTGTCGTTAACGCATTGAAAGAAATCGGACTGAAAACCCTTCTGATTTCCGGTGATCATGAAAAAGCCGTCGCCGCCGCGGCCCGCAGCTGCTCGATTGACGAATACCACGCGGAATGCACACCGGAAGAAAAGACCCGGATCATCGCCGCATTTCAGGAGAACGGGAAAAAACTCTGCATGATCGGCGACGGCGTGAACGATGCTCCTGCACTGAAAACCGCGTTTCTCGGCATTTCGATGGGCGGCGCGGGCAGCGATATCGCGATCGAAGCCTCCGATGCGGTGCTGATCCATGACGATCTCGGAAAAATCGCCGGTTTGTTCCGGCTTGCCCGGCGGACTCTCCGGACGATTCAGTGGAATCTTTCCCTTTCCATGCTGATCAATTTTGCCGCGCTGTTCTTTGCGGTTCTCGGCCTGCTTCCGCCGGTGTGGGGTGCGCTGGTCCACAACTGCGGATCGGTTGCGGTGGTTCTGAACTCCACCCGGCTTCTGAAATTCCCGATGGAAAAAAATTGGCGGACTGCGCCTCACAGTCCGCCCGGAGAATAGAGAAGAGAGAGTTTCCGCGGAACCGCTTTCTCCATCGGCGGCTCCGCATGCCGACGTGCGGCATTGTCCATACAACGGCGGAAAACGGGTTTTATTGTGGTTTTCCGGAAAAAAAAACTTTTTTTGTTTGAAATGCGGCGGAAATCCAATATATTTCCCAGAAACGGAATGTAATCTTTTCAAGGAAACGGAACACTCATGAAACAGGATGTCATTGATTCTTTCTCGGCGGCGTACTCCCGGAAACCCGCGGTCTATTCCAGAGCTCCCGGCAGACTCGAAATTCTCGGGAACCACACCGATTACAACGAAGGGTATGTGCTGAGCTGCGCGACCGGACAGGCTACGGAAATGGCAATCGCCGCAATTCCCGGGCGGATCTGCAAACTGCGCAATCCGCCGCTGAACGGAGAATTCACGATTCATCTGGAGGATATGGATACCCCCCGTCCGAAAGACTGGACCAATTACATCAAGGGCGTCCTGGTGGAACTCCGCCGGAGAAAAATCGAGTATCCGGCATTCGAGGTGCTGTTCAAAAGCACCGTGCCGCTTTCCGCCGGAATGAGCAGTTCCGCCGCGCTCGAAATGGCGTTCTGCATGGCGCTCGGAAAACTCGCCGGAATTGATCTTCCGCTGCCCGAATGGGCGCGCGTGGGGCAGTCCGTGGAGAATGTCTATCTCGGACTCAAGTCGGGGCTGCTCGACCAGTTCAGTTCGCTGTACGGGAAGAAGGATTCGTTCATCCTCTGCGATTTCCGCTCCGTCGAGGTGCTCAAGACCGTGGCGATGCCCGCCGGATGGAAGATCGTTGTGGCCAATACGATGGTCAAACACAATCTCGTGGAGTCCGACTACAATCTGCGGAGAGAGAGCTGCGAACGGGCCACCTCCGTGATCCGCGGGAAATTCCCGGAGGTCCGGACTCTGCGCGATGTCTCTTCCGCCATGCTCGAAGAGTGCCGACCGTTGCTCGATCACACCGATTATCTCCGCGCAAAACATGTGGTCGGCGAAGATGAACGCGTGATGAAGGGCGTGGATCTGCTGGCGGCCGGAAAGGTGGAGGACTTCGGCGCTCTCTGGTTCGAAAGCCATGAAAGCTCGCGTGACTGTTTCGAAAACAGCTGCCCGGAGCTGGATGTGCTTGTGGAACTTGCGCGGACCATTCCCGGCTGCGTCGGGGCGCGTCTGAGCGGCGGCGGGTTCGGCGGTATCAGCATCCATCTTGTCCGGGCGGACGAGGCGGAGACCTACTGCGGACGTCTGGCCGCGGCCTACAAGCTCAAAACCGGAAAGAGCATTGAGACGGTCATCTGCTCCGTCGGCGACGGCGCATCCGCCGAATCGCTCTGACGATCCATGACCCGGAGGATTCTTTCAGCGATTGCCGGTTTCTTCGGAGCCGGCAGGAATCCCTTCCGGGTGTTTCTTCCTTTTTTTCTGATCCTGCTGCTTTTCAATGCCGGATGGTGGTTCAATCCGCCGCACTGGGATGAGATTCTCGGACTGCACAATCAGGCGGTTTTTCTGGCGAAGCACCATTTCTCGTTTTTCGAACTGTGGCGGCCGGAACAGCATTCGTTCGAGGGTTCGGACGTGTATCGTTTCGGAATACTTCCGTTGCTGTATGCCGTTCTTTATTCGCTTCTGCCGCCGGTTTGGGTGCATCTGACCGGACATGTGTTCAATATGGCCTGCATTGCGGGGGCGGGGACATTGATGGTCGGAATCCTGCGGAGAAACGGGGTTTCTGCCGGGACGGCTCTGCTGTGGGGAATCGCGGTGTTCTGCGAGCCGCTGATCGCGGGTCGAAGTGCCGCGCTCGGGCAGGAATGCGCGCTGATTTTCTGCGTGATGCTGGCGCTGGAGAAGTTCCTGCGGAAACGATGGTATGCGGCGTTCGGGATTCTGCTGCTGGGGGGACTGGTCAAGGGATCCGCGGCTGTGGCGTGTCTGGCGCTCCTGCTGGGACTCGGCGTGCGGATGGTTCTGCTGAGAGAGGAGCGGAAGAAACTGACGGGGCCGCTGATCGCAGGAGGTCTTTGTCTTCTGCTTCTTCTCGCAATGCTCCAGCACAATGTGGATTTCGCGGGAGGTGGACTGCATCTGGGCGGTCCGGTCCGCGACGGCGGAAGAAGCGGACTGCTTTTCCTGTTGAAAAAATGGTTTTTTCATTACGAACTCTATTTTCCCGTGCTGTTTTCCGTTATTCTGGCGGGGGGAGGGGCGTTCGCGGTCCGGTGGATCCGGGAACGGAAAAAAATCCGGTCGGAGGATTTTCTGTTTCAATGTGCTCTTCTGCTGACGGTGTTTGGATTTGTCGGGGCGTATCTGGTGGCGCGGATCGCACTGCCCCGCTATATGGCGGCGGCATCGTTTCCCGCCTTTCTGCTTCTGGCGCTGAATCTGCCGCGCTTCCGGAGGAGTGTGGCGGTTCTGCTGATTCCGATCGGACTGCTGGCTCCGCTGTTTTACAAGGAGCTGCCGTTCGGGATCCGGCGGTCGGGAGAGTATCTGGAGCGGAGCCGGGAATATTTGAGCGACATTGCGTCGAACCGGCGTTTGTGTGCGTTTCTGGAGACATACCGGGAGAATCCGATTGTTGTTTCCTGGCCGCTCGCGCAGATGCTGACCATGCCGGAGATGGGCTATGTGAAAACACCGTTCCCGCAGGTTTTCTCCGGACGGGTTCCCCGCTATGCGCCGGTCCGGAAACGGGAAAAAAACGATCTCTCCATGCCGCCGGAAACCGTGTTTGTCTATCATGAGAACGATTTCGAGAACACGGGCATGTCCGGACCATCCCTGCTGCCGGACCGGACATGTGTTTCGCTCTATCGCGATACGGCGCTCGGCGGACTGGTGATCGTCTACCGCCGGGAGAATCCGGTCAGCGCGCCAGCCCCAGAATCGCAACACCGAGAAGAATGAACAGAAGCGCAATCGCCTTGCGCTTCACATTGGCATCGTGGAACAGCCAGACCCCGAATCCGAACGCGACAATGCAGTTGCATCTCCGCACCAGCGAAAGAATCGAAATATGGATGTCCGGCATGCTGACGGCCAGAAAATAGAGGAAGTCCGCGAGAATCAGCAGAATTCCTGTGACGGGAATGGTCCACCGCCATTCGAATTTATGCGTCGCCCGGAACGCCAGGCGGCGGATCAGCCATGCCGTTCCGAGAATCAGGACAAGATCAATCGAAAACCAGAGCTGCACCGTGTCGCGCGGAATGGCCAGCGTGTTCAGTAGATATTTGTCGTAGAGCGCGGATCCCGCTCCGAGCAGAGTCCCCAGAAGAATCAGATGGACGCTCCGCGATTTCCGGAAGGAAAACCCCTCCATCTTTCCGAGCACGGAAAAGAAATAATATCCGCCGAAGATCAGCGCCATGCCGATCCCCTGCGGGATTGTCGGAATCTCGCGGAAGAGGAGCAGTCCGCCGAGGAACGTCCAGAGCGGGGAACTCGCCCGGATCGGCGCCGCAAGCGAGATCGGCAGATCGCGCATCGCATAATAGACGCATGTCCAGCTCGATGCCACCAGCAGGGATTTCAGGAACAGCAGCACCAGAACCCGGGGCGTGCAGTCCGCCGCCGCCCGGACATCCCCGAACAGCAGAATCCCCGCAAGGAAGAAAACGGATCCGCTCAGCGTCGCAAAAAACAGAACCGGCATCACCGAGTTCCCGCGGACCGCGTGCTTTTTGCAGACATCGTAAAATCCCAGGCCGAGCGCAGATGCAAGAACCGGAAGAAACCAGGGGGGAATGGAGAGATTCAGCATAATGGTGAAAAAGGAAATCCGCCTTCCCGGAGGAATGGCGGATTCCGGAGTTGTTTTCTGTTATGAAAATTTATTTTTCCGAATTTTCCTTCCGGGTCCACTCTTCGAGTTTCTTTTCCGCGAAGGCGCGTCCGCCGAGTCCGAAGGCGAGGGCGGCCGCCACGCAGACGGCTCCGAGCAGAAGCGTGAAAGCCGTCTGGACAATCGGCCCGCCGATGTTCATGTTGTGAATTGCGATCGCTCCGGTGAAGATCAGAACCGCAACCCGGACCACCGTTACGACAAACGCATTGCATTTCCCCCGGATCGCGGAGGCCGCGAAGTTCGAGATCCAGATGCCGATCAGCAGCACGATCACGCCGACAATGATGTTGCCGCCGAATTCCATGAACGTGCGCAGAAGCCGTGAAAGCTCCGTGAACGCGAGGATATCCGCCGCCGCGACCGCCGCCATGAAGATGATCGTCAGGAACGTCAGCTTGCCGACCACGACCGAGGGAAGTCCGGATTCCTTTTCCTCCTTCGAGGCAAATCCGAGCTTTGCAAAGAGCTGGTTGAATCCGAAATTTTCAAAAATCTGCGTCACCAGCCCCGAGACGAAGCTGCCGGCAAGGAAGGCGACGAAAATCAGCAGGGCCGCGCCGAGAATATCCCCGGTTGTATTCAGCAGTTTGTCGAAGAATCCCGCCACCGAGTTGGAGAGAGAATCAATCTTCAGCGCCGTCAGCGACGAGATCAGAACCGGGATCGCCACCAGCACATACGCGACAATTCCGATCATCGACGAAAGTCCCTTGTCTCCAAACAGTTTGGAAACTCCCGCCTTGTTCGCCAGCGTATCAATGCCCGAAATCGCAATCAGTCCCGTGACCGCCTTGCGTACAATCTTTGCCGCAATCAGCCCGATGAACAGAATCGCCGCCGCCGCGATCAGATTCGGAATGTAGCCGAGAATCTGAGTGAACATCTGCTGGATCGGCTCCGTGATTCCCCGGATCTCAAGAACATTCAGAATCGACGGCAGGAAGAACAGCAGCACCACCCAGTAGAGAATGGAGGAGACCGTTTCGCTCAGCGGCGCCTCTTCTTTTTTATCATCGACATATTTTGCGAACCTCTCGTCGAACTTGAGCATCCGCATCAGCGTGTTTGCTCCATAGCGGAGGACCGTCGCAACGACCCATGCGATGAATGCCAGCGCAACGGCGCCGATGATCTTCGCCGCATACGCGGTCAGCGAACCGACGAAATCCTTGATCGGTTCCGCCGCCTGCGTCAGATTCAGGGTCGTCAGGCACCCGAGAATCGCAAGCAGAAGGATCAGATAGTAGACAAACCGTCCGATGAACTTCGAAGCGGACGATTCCGAAATTTCGCTCCCCTGCGGCAGACAGCGGTTGATTTTACGGTCGACTCCCAGGCGCGTCACCAGCGCGGCCGTCTGTCCCGAAACCACCACCGCGACGATCCAGCCGATCAGCAGCACCAGAATCGCCCAGACCAGATTGAGGACGTTGCTGTCGACAATCATCTGCCAGATGTCTCTGAAAAAATCCTCCATTTTCCTTCTCCTTTTCTTTATTTACGGGTTTGTTTGCGGAAAACAGCCGGACCGGGGGGATCCGTCCGTTTCAATCCGATTCCATTGTTACTCCTCTGTCGGAACACCGAGGAATTTTCCTGTCTCCTCCAGCACCTCCGGTGTTCCGAGAATCATCAGCGAGTCGTTGAGCTGCAGTTCCGTATTTCCATGCGGAACGACATATCCGCCGCCCCGCCGGATCAGAAGAACAAGCGCTCCTGCGGGAAGACCGAGTCTCGCCAGAGTCTTCCCGACAAAGGGCGCTCCGGGCATGATCTCATACTCCTTCATGTCCCCGTTCATATTTCCGGTGTTCTCAAACTCCAGCGGAACCCGCGGATGGATCCGGAGCGGGAGATTCAGATTCAGTTTGCACGCCGCCGGCATGATCGACATCCCCTGGAGAATCACCGAGGTCAGAACAATGAAGAATACGATGTGGAACATCATCGAATGGTTCGGCAGACCCTGCGCCCACGGAAAGGTCGCCAGCATGACGGGTGCTCCGCCGCGGAGTCCGACCCACGAAACCAGCAGCCGTTCGTTCCAGCTGAAACGGCTTCCCGCCATGCACAGAAACACCGCCAGCGGACGTGCCGCGAGCATCAGAAACGCCGCAATCGCAAGTCCGATATACCGGGATTCCCAGACCAGACTCGGGGTCGCCAGCAGTCCGAGCATCGTGAACAGCACCACCTGCATGAGCCATGCCATGCCGTCATGGAAACGGCCGAGTCCGTTGTGATAGATGAACTTGCCGTTCCCCATGACCATTCCGGTCACATAGACCGCCATGAAGCCGTTGCCGTTCAGCAGTTCCGAGCCTCCGAACGAAAGAAAGACCATCGCGATGCCGAGAACATAGTAGAGACCGTCGTATTCCAGATCAATCTTGTTGAAGAGCCAGATCGCCAGTTTGCCCCACATGATGCCGAGCACGACGCCGAGGATCATTTCCGTCAGGAAGTTCGGGATGATCCGCAGATAGATCCAGTAATTTGCCTGCGCGTCGGGATTCTGCATATCCGCCAGCGCGATCGGGATCAGGAAAATCGTGAGAAACGCCGCCATCGGATCGTTGCTGCCCGATTCGAATTCCAGCAGCGGCTGCAGTTTCCCTTTCAGACTCACGCTCTTGGACCGGAGAATGGAAAACACCGCCGCCGCGTCGGTCGACGAAATGATCGCTCCGAGGAGCAGGCACCACGAAAGCGGAAACCTCTGATCCGGCAGCTGCCAGCGCAGGAAGAAGAACGTGAAAACCCCGAGAAACAGCGCTGTCAGCAGTACGCCCAGACTGGAAAGCACTCCGCCGATCCCCGCCACGGCTTTCACGGATTTCCATTTCGTGTCGAATCCGCCGGAGAACAGAATGAACGCCATTGCCGCGCTGCCGATCACGTTCGCATAATTCGGATTGTTGAACGGAATGTGACCGATTCCCTCTTCTCCTGCCAGCATGCCGACTCCAAGAAACACCACCAGAACCGGCATGTTGATCCAGGAGGAAAGTTTGCTTGCGCATGCACAGGCGAGAATCAGAACGGCGAAAACGGTCAATGCCTGATAGAGTTCCATAAACAGTACCCCAGTTCCAGATTGCGGATTCCTGCGGAAGACGGAATCACACGGACAGCCCGTTTTCCTGCAGAAGCCGGCTCCCTGCCGAAAATCCGACGGGAAACGGAATGCGGCAATCTTCCGCCCCTCGTTTCAAGTTCTGGCGTACAGTACCATGAAATGCCGATTTTTCAACCTTGTTTCCGCTTTTTTTACAAAGAAAATCTCCCCGGGGAAAGTCCGGTCACCATCCCCTTTTCCAGCAGGAAAGGCTCTCCTGCAAAGGAATAAAAATCAACCTTTTTTACAAAATGATTAGAAAAAATCGGAAAGTGCGTGTATTTTACCGCATCCGACGGTTTGATCCGGCGGAGTGGGAACGGGACGGATGCCTTCCTTCGAAGTGCCTCTCTGTCCCGGAGACGTGTTTGATGTTCCCGAACGACTGCGCGGACAAAGGAACGGTACGGCTCGCGCCGCAGTGTTCCATCCGCTCCGTCAAACTGCGAGGATTCTGAAGTGAGAGATAAAACCATCACCTACGATCATCTGATTATCGGAGGCGGAGTCGCCGGTCTTTCCGCGGCTCTGATGCTGGCGGAGAAATCTTCCGGCCGGATTTGCGTCGTCTGCAAAGGGAAGGCGGAAATCTGCAATTCGCGCCTTGCCCAGGGCGGCATCGCCTGCGTGCTCGACAAGCGCGACACCTTCGACGAACATATTGCCGACACTCTGGCCGCCGGCGATCATCTCTGTCACGCCGCCAACGTGCGCGGCATCGTGGAGGCCGGACCGGAAAAAATCAAATGGCTCATGGAGCTCGGCACCCATTTCACCACGCGCGGCGAGATCGGCGAGAACAACGAGGAGACCAAAAAGGATGAATTCCATCTCGGCCGGGAAGGCGGACATCACAAACGCCGCGTCATCCATGCGGGAGACATCACCGGGGAGGAGGTCCACAATACGCTGATCGCCGCCGCCCGCGCCAATCCGAACATTGAGATCCTGGAGGAACATTCCGCGATCGACCTGATTACCTCGTGGCGTCTCGGCTGGATGGGAGAAAACCACTGTCTCGGCGCGTATGTGCTCGACATCAACACCGGATTCGTGAAGACCATCGTGGCGGATACGGTCACCGTGGCGACCGGCGGATGCGGAAAGGTCTATCTCTACACCAGCAATTCCGACGCGGCGTGCGGAAGCGGCGTGGCCATGTGCTACCGCGCCCATGTGCCGATTGCAAACATGGAGTTCCTCCAGTTCCATCCGACCCTGCTGTATCATCCGAAGGTCAATTCGTTCCTCATCAGCGAAGCGCTCCGCGGGGAGGGCGGAATTCTGAAAGTGCGTTCCTCTTCCGGACAGCTGGTCACGTTCATGGAGAAATATCACGAGATGGCCAGCCTCGCGCCGCGCGACGTGGTCGCCCGCGCGATCGACAACGAACTCAAGGTGCGCGGTCTCCACTGCGCATATCTTGACATGACCGCCCTCGACCGGGAGTTCCTGGAGAAGCGTTTCCCGAAGATCTTCGCCCAGTGCCTGGAGGCGGGAATCGACATGTCCGTCCAGCCGATTCCGGTTGTTCCCGCGGCGCATTACAGCTGCGGAGGGGTCAAGACCGACATCAACGGATACACCGGAATTCCAGGACTCTATGTGGTCGGGGAAAGCGGATGCACCGGACTGCACGGCGCAAACCGGCTCGCGAGCAACAGTCTGCTGGAGGCTCTGGTGGTGCCGGACTTTGCGGCAAAGCATATCATGGAACATGCCGATGAACTCCGGGCAAGCCGTCCGAACGGAAACATCCCGGACTGGTCGCGCGGAAATGCGACCGATTCCGACGAGCAGGTAGTGCTGTCGCACAACTGGGATGAGATCCGGCGCTTCATGTGGGACTATGTGGGAATCGTCCGCACGAACAAGCGGCTGGAGCGGGCCAAGCGCCGCGTGAAGAACATCCGGGAGGAGATCGACAAGTATTACTGGGATTTCCATATTACCAAGGAGCTTGTGGAGCTGCGCAACATCGCCACCGTCGCGGAGCTGATCATTGATTCCGCGATGTCGCGCAAGGAGAGCCGCGGGCTCCATTACAACGCGGACTATCCGGACCGCGATCCCTCGCTCGACGGCGTGGACACCATCATCACAAAGCCGTACAAGCAATGACACTGAAACCGAAAATCGCTCAGTATGTGACGGAGATCGTCGCCGCTCTTCAGAACGCAGGATACGAGGCGTATATTGTCGGCGGAGCGGTCCGCGATTTCCTTCTCGACCGCCAGCCGAAGGATTACGACCTCTCCACCTCCGCCACCCCGGAGGAGATCAAACGGGTTTTCCGCAAACAGCGATGCATGATTATCGGACGGCGCTTCCGTCTGGTCCATCTGTATCACGGCAAGGAGATTCTGGAGATCAGCACGTTCCGGAAAAAGCCGGAGCACGGCGCGGATGCGCCCGCAAAAATGAATCCGGAAAAGCTCGCGGCTGCTCCGGAAAATATGATTTTCCGCGACAATGAATTCGGAACCGCCCAGGAGGACGCATGGCGGCGTGATTTCACGGTCAACGCTCTCTTCTACGACCCGGTCAATGACAAGATCATCGACCATACCGGACAGGGACTGGAGGACATCCGCAGCGGAATCGTCCGGATTATCGGGGATCCCGTGACGCGTCTGGAGGAGGATCCGGTTCGGATTCTGCGTGCGCTGAAGCTGGTCGGCCAGTACAGCTTCCGCATGGAGGAGGCGACGGAACACGCGGTCCGCTCCTGCATGCCCCTGATCCGCCTTGCTTCCGACTCCCGCATGACTCTGGAACTCGAAAAAATCCTGAAGAACCCGTTCGGCGACCGCATCCTTGAAACCTTTCACGAATACGGTTTTCTGGAATACTTCCTGCCGACCCTCAACGCGCGCTGGGACGATCCCGATATGAAGCACATGCGCGAACTGTGGAAGGTCCGCAATGAACGCATTCGGAAAGGGGAGTACCGGGAGAGCATTTCCCTGGCGATGTCGCTGCTGGTCCTTCCGTTTGCGGAAAAACAGTTCGTGAACCGCGGGAATCTGTTCACATATCATCCGGGAATTGAGACGGAGCTGAAAAAGGCGATCGGACGGATTCTCTGTCCGCGGGTTCCGACGAAGCGGGCGGTGGCCGTCGCGGTCCGGACTCTGCTGCTTCAGCCGAAGTTCCTCAACGAATCGGAGGAGAACCGCGAGCGGCTCAAGCTGCATCCGGGGTATTCCCATGCGCGCGAACTGGCGCTGATTCACAATGCGGTCCATGCACACAGTTCGGGGTTTGAAAACTTCTGGCCGAAAGGGGATCCGAACCGTCGGCCGTCGAACCGCCGCCGCAATCCTCACCGCAAGCGGACAAGGGGGAAGTGAATGGTTTCCTATCCCGTTGTGCGTTTGCTCAATCTGCTGATCTTTCTTGCTGCGCTGGTCTGCTGTTTTCCGGTGGTGCTGGTTCTTCTTCTGCTCCTCTGGTTTACGGGACGGCTCGGACTGGCGCGCAACTTCGTTTTCGGACGGACCGTATTCACCGGTTTTCCTCCGCACGGCGATTCCGCCCCCTCCGGACGGAAGACGGATGAGGAGGATGCGATCGACGTGGAAGTTATCCGCGCGGAAACGGTTTCGGAAAACGGAAAATCCGAATCCGGTCCGCAGAACCGTCTGCCCTGAAAATGAAAGCCGGAGACGGGATGGTCTCCGGCTTTTCCGTGTTTTCCTTTTTTGCGGGAGTTTTATTTGTAGGGATACCAGGGATCGGAGTTGACGGTCATCATGCGGTTTGCATCCCATGTGGCGGCGTGGCCGTCGAGGAATGTGACGTTGATGGCGCGTCCTTCTTTGTGACGCAGAGCGGCTGCCCAGACCTCTTCGCCGGTGACCCACCAGTAGGTGTTCGGGCGGATATAGCTCGGGGAGGCTCTTCCGGCGCTTCCCCCGAAAGTGACTTCCGTGAACAGAAGCTGGGTGGAGGGTCTCTTGACCAGAGTTACTTTGGTTGCACGGTTTTCATCCCAGGCATTCCCGGTATCCGTGGAATTTCCGCACCAGGTCGCACCCCAGTAGGTCATGCCGTAAACACCGCCGATACTTGCCATTCCCTGTGATTCCCAGTTGCTTGAATCGCTCAGGTATTTTACGGATGGACAGAGAAATTTTTTATCCCGAATTTCCCGATATGTTTTGTCGTATTTTATACCGAGAAGGATGGCGTATGTTTCATTTTTACTCCAGATCGTTTCCGCATCGGAGATTTTCATCGGAACGTTCCAGTCGTCGCTCTGCGAATTGTAGACGGTCATGGTGGTGGAGAGCTGCTTCATGGACGAGGTGCATTTGATCTGCCGGGCGCTCTCCCGCGCCTTGTTCAGGGCGGGCAGAAGGAGACCCGCCAGGATCGCAATGATCGCGATGACGACGAGGAGTTCCACAAGGGTGAAGCTGTTTTTTTTCCGTTTCAGTCTCATGTCAATATCCTTTCCCGGGGTTATTTTGCTGTGAGTTCAAAGTAGATGGCGGGGCCGTTCGGAATCTTTGCCGTGTCAACGCGGATTTCGACTTTCCCGTCCGCCTGTTTCAGCGGAAGTTCCGCGATCCGCTTTCCGTTGAGTCCGAGTGCGTAGAGTTTCAATTTTCCGGCGTTCCGGTTGGTCAGGACCGCGTGGAAAGTTCCGGTCTCCAGAAGGAGCGGAGTTTTCCCGTTGTTGAGACGGGTCTTGCAACTTGCGTCCTCGAAGACCATTTCCGAGTTCAGGAGGTTGGTGGCGAAGACCAGTACCATGCGTCCGGCGTCCGCAAGGGATTTGTCGTTCTCCAGGGAGACGAGCGAGAGATTGCCGCGCACGCCGAGATTCCGGATCTCAAAGTCCTTCAGTTTGGCGCGGCTTCCTTTCTCGCCGCAGATTCCCTGAAAACGCGGCGTGTTGACGGAAAGGAAATGCTGTTTCACATTCATGAAAAGTTCGCCGGTTGTTGTTTCAAAAATCCCTTTTGCGGAATCTGTGCGGTTGGATTTCGGGACGATTCCGGCACGTTTGAGTTCCGCAAGGACCCGGTCGAAGTCGAAGAGTCCGCGTCTGGCTTCCCCGGCCTGCGTGTAGCCCGCAACGCCGATCGACTGGATGATCAGGGAGGAGCCGCCAGCCGCCGGAAGAAGATACTCGTTGCTCTGTGCTTTTTTCTTCGTCCTGGCGCAGTCGGTGGAGAAGCCGGTCACGAGGGCGAGATTGGTCTGATCGGAGTTGAGGGCTTCGGAGTGGGTGTTGGTCGGGAAGATCGCTTCGGGATCAATCTGCACGCGGACCGCGGTGTCGGCGGTCTTCACGTCGCCGCGCCGGAACAGAAAGGCGATCAGGAACTCCTGCGATTTCAGAATGGCGTCATGGCGGAGATTGAAGGTGTTCACCGGAAAGACGCCGGGAAGAACGGTCACCTGCTCCGCGAAGGGGGAGAGTCCGTCGATGCCCTGGAACGCCGCGTAGGCCCCCGCAACAAGGCCTTCCTCGTAGCGGTAGGGATTCCAGAAGGCGTGGCCGAGTTCCGTGGCAAGCAGCGGTTTGCCCGACTGCCGGACCGACAGAACCGGACGGATCAGTTTGGCATACCGCGAGATGCCGCTGGAAACGTCGATCGCATTCGAGAACGGATGCGCAAAGTAGTTGTTCAGCGCGATGAAGTCGTTCTCCTGCCGGCTGACGATGTTCCGCAGCGACTGGCCCATCGTGTAGGTCCCGAGATATCCCTTGAATCCAAGTCCGCGCGCCGTGTCCTGATACCAGCGGACCAGCTCCTGCTCCTTCTGAAGAAGGAAGCGGGCGACATCGGTCCCGAGCGGAGAGTTTTCCATCGTCTGCGCCTTTGTGAAGACGGGAATGGCGGAGAAATCGGAATATTTCGCCGCATCGCCTCCCCACGCTTTGCGCAGGGCGTCGATGGTGCCGTAGCGCTGTTTCAGGAACGCCTGCCATTCGCCGCGCGCCTGGTCGAAGTTGTCAAAACCCCACGCGAATTCCTGCTCGTTGTAGCTGACGGCAATGGCGAGGACCGGATCGTCGATCAGACGCGTTTTCGTATACGGATTCACATGGGTCAGCAGTGCGCGGACTCCCTGTTTCCAGTTCTCGCGGACCGAGGGCTGAAAGAAAATGTCGAGCTTGAACTGCCGCTTGTCGCCAGGTTTGACCGTCCAGCTGTTCCCGTGTGCGTAGCCGATCCGGGAAGCCATGAAGTCGATGTTCGCATAGATCCCGTTCCGTTTCATGCAGTAGATCAGATAATCGAACTTGTCCAGCGTTTTCGGGTTGAGGCGGCAATCCTCCTGCGATCCTTCCATCATGGTCGCGTCGAGATAGTGGAAGCGGATCATGTTGTACCCCTGCATCTTCAGCTGCCGGGCAAATGCCTCCGTTGTCTGTTTGTCCCGGAGAGGCGACTTGAAATCCCCGTGTCCGTGGAAGAGTCCGCGCAGATAGACCGCCGAAAGAAAGCGGACCGCCCGGTCCGGCTCCTTCGCAAACGCGAAATTGCCGCTGCTGTTGATGATGACGCGTCCGTATTTCCCGACCTCCGGCTGATTCAGAATTCCGCTCAGGTCCAGAGCGCTTCCCGGAAGAATCTCCGGCGTTTCCGGAACGGGGAGGGGACGCCAGACCGCATCGGCCCGGATCGTATGAGCCGAGGTCTTCGGGAACGGATAGTCCCGGTCGGAAATCGTTGCGCCGACCAGAATCCACAGAACTTGCGGATCTCCCGCGATAAAGCGGACCGACTCTATTTCCCCGAGATCCTCCGGAATCCGGAATTTCGACAGATAGATTCCCACCTCTCCGCCGCTCCGGTTCTGCCAGCGGGAGGCCGGACAGGCGTTCGAAAACCGTTTCGGCCGCCACCAGTCGGCGACATCCACTCCTCCGCGGATTTCAAGACGGGTCTTCCGCCCGTTTTTCCCGGTCAGCTCCACACTTCCTGCGACTCCTTTGAAATTATATCCGAAGGTCAGCGTATGGAGAAGATAGAGATATTTCCCTTTGATCGCGGCGTTGGCCAGATCGTATTGGAATCCATCGCTCCCGTTCGGAAAATGGGCGGATCGGAAGACGACGACCGCTTTGCCTTTGTTGCGGTTCGGATCGGGAATACTGAACGGAACACCGGCAAAGGTTTTGTTTTTGTATTGGAAGTTGGCGGCGTCGTTGTAGGGACCCTGATCCGACCAGCCGCCCTTGCCGTCACGGGCAACCGGATCGCGGAAGCCCATGTTCGCAGCTGCGTCCAGACGCAGAACCGCATCGCCGGATTCCACAGAAAGATCACGGTAGAAAATCTTTCCGGAAGCATTCTGGATGCCGAGATCCAGCGAAACCTCCGTGGCGTCGGCGGGGATGTCCGCTGTCAGCGTGAGGGTTTCCCAGTCGCATTTCGGCTTTGCCATGTAGACTCCCGGCCACTCTCTGCCCCGCGGCGTCCGGATGGAGAACTGGAGTTTCCCGCCCTGCCACTTGACCGACGGAATCGTCAGATCCCGCCGGACCGACGCTTTCAGCGTCAGGCGCCGTCCCGCGAGCTGCCGGGCATCCAGACGAAAGGTTTTCATGTAACTGTTTCTGCCCGTAGCGTCATCTCCTGCGATCTGCAGAGCCTTTTTCCCGTCTTCCAGCGTCACCAGACTGGAAGGCGGAGTGGTTTTCCAGTTCGGCGGAACGGCGGTGTCCGAGCGGAAATCCGCCTGAAGCACGGTTCCCGCCAATCCTGAAAGCGGAAGTCCCGCTCCGGCCAGAAGAATGATCCATCTTCGTTTCATGCGCAGAATGCCTTTCTTTGTTTTACGCCCTGCAATTCTTTGTATTCAAATGATTCATTTTTTCAATTTTCCAGCGGGACTCCGTCACGGTAACGGACCAGACGGTAGGAGATTTTCTCGTAAACGGGAGGCGAATCCGGATTGCGGATCTGTTCAAAGAGATTGTCGACAAGGAGCTTCGCGGCGGTTTGCAGATCGTAATGGAACATCCGGCCGGTGAATTTCAGATCGTCGTAAACGGCGGAACGGTCGAGGAGGAAAAGGGTCTTTTCCGGAGAGAGGTGTTTCTGCAGCAGATCGTAGCAGCGGCGCTGGAAGTTGATGGTAAACACCGCGTCAAACTTCATGCCGAATTCCAGCATTTCCTCCACTTTTTCCAGCATTTCCTTTGTCGGCTTGTCCAGGAAGATGACCTGTCCGCGGGGAATGTTCATTTCCGTGCAGGCTTCCTGAATTCCCGCAAGAACCGGTTCCGAAAGGTCGGGCCGGTCGGGCCATCCGAGAATCAGCACATGGGTCCGCTCTTCGCGGAACAGATCGCGGAGCGTCTCCCGGATCCGTTCCTGAAACGGATTGTAAAAACTGGAAATCCCTTCAAAGCGGTGCATGAAGGAAACTACCGGCGTCCCGTGTTCCCGGAGCTGGCGCGCGTACTCCCCCGTATGCGGTTCGGAGCCGAGAAGAACAATCCCCGAGAGATTTTCCTCCCGGGCAACCCGCTCCAGATGCAGCGGCATTTCCAGAATCAGCGGCTTGGTCTTGTTGGTCTCCGACCGGCGCAGCAGCTCGTAGGAAACCGCATGGGAGATCAGATGGAAATACAGGGTGTCGAACACCTGCTTGCCCTGATATTCAAGAAGGCCGAAGATCTTCAGGTTTTCCCGGTAGTCGAGCGTTGTGGGACGGGAGATCGTTCCGCCGCTCCTGCACGGAATCAGATACCCCTCTTCCACCAGCGACTTCACGACCCGGAGAGCCGTCGGCTGCGATACGGAAAACTGTTTCGCCAGAACCCGTGTCGCCGGAAAACGGATCGGCTGATCCCCGCTGGTCGCAATCCGGTCCACCACATAGCGGCGGATTCTCATAAAGTCTGTATCATCACTTTTCATCGCGTTTCCTTTCTGCGATGTATCGCATCATGTATCACTATTTATTATGCACTGATTCGCCGAAAAAGTCAAGAGGGGATTCTCCTCTTTTTTTAAAAAAAATGGTTTTCTTTTTTCCGGTGCTTGACTTTTTTTCCGGAAGAAGTATAGTTTTTCAGAAAAGAAAAGGAACTTTTCATATATGAAAAATAAAAACACCATTCCGGCGGTGGAAAAAACTCTTGAGATTGTGGAATACCTGTGCATGCGGGAGTCTCCGGCGAGTCAGGCGGAGATCTGTCGGAACGCGGGAGTGAGCGCCACGACCGGCTACCGGATCGTCCAGAGCCTGATGGCGCATGACTGGGTCCGCCGGGAGCGCGGCAACACCTATACTCTTTCCGGAGGAATCGCGCGCATGGGGATGCGCTTCCGGAAAAACGCCTTTCTTTTCGAAGGAGCGCAGGGAATTCTCGACGATCTGGCGGCGGAGACCCGGCTGACATGCAAATTGTCGATCCGCCAGTGGAACGAACAGCTGACGCTTCGGCGGGCGGAACCGCCGGTCCCGTTTGCGGTGGGGGGAAAGAACGGAGTGCGGTTTCCGGTGATTGAAGGATCGGTCGGCGCCGCGCTTCTCTCCGGCGAGCCGGAGGAGAGAATCCGCGAACTGATCGAAAAAACGGAAGCGGATCTTCCCGAAAAACGGAATCCCCGTCTTCTTGCGGAGGGGATCGCCGCGGTCCGGAGACAGGGGTGGTGCTTCAACCGGGGGAGCAACCGGTGGAGGGTGGATGCGCTTTCGATGCCGGTCCGCGACTCCCGCGGAGAAGTCGCTGCCGCGCTGACCCTGCTCGGACTCCAGAACGATTTTTCCGATGAGAACATTCCGGAACGTGTTGCGGCTCTTGAGCGCGCCGTCCGGAGAATCGAGGCGGAACTCTGAGAAGAACAAGGCAACACCGTTGACCAACAAGTGAACCTATACAAAGGAAGAGACTCATGAATGCAGAAATTAATCCCTCAACGCTGAAGATCACGGATGTCCGCTTTGCGGATATCGACGGCGCGCCGAAACGCTGCACGCTGATCAAAGTTTTCACCAACCAGGGCATCGTCGGCTACGGGGAAGTGCGCGACGCCTCCAGTCGGACCTATGCCGCCATGCTCAAGAGCCGTATTCTCGGCGAAAATCCCTGCAATGTCGAAAAGATTTTCCGGCGGATCAAACAGTTCGGCGGCGATTCGCGTCAGGCGGGCGGCGTCTGCGGACTGGAAGTCGCCATGTGGGACATCGCCGGAAAAGCGTGGGGGGTTCCGGTCTGGCAGCTCCTCGGAGGAAAATTCCGCGACCGGATCCGCTGCTACTGCGATACCGATTCCGAAGGCGGCGGACGCGATATGGGCAAGGCGCTCAAGGAGCGGATGGCAAGAGGATTCACATTTCTGAAGATGGATCTCGGAATCGAACTTCTGATGGATGTCCCCGGCGCGCTCAGCGCTCCGCTCGGATTCCTGGAGAAGATGCGCGAATACAAGAAGACCGTCTTCTCCACGCCGCACGGCTCAATCGACCTGCGGGCGATGCGCGGAGAGGCGTACGATCTGTTCAACACCGCCCATCCGTTCACCGGAATCCACATTACGGAAAAAGGTCTGGATCATCTGGAGCAGTACATGGCGGATGTCCGTGCGGAGATCGGGTACGAGGTCCCGCTGGCGATTGACCATCTCGGACACATCCCGCTGGAGGACTGCATCAAGCTGGCGAAACGGCTGGAAAAATACAATCTGGCGTGGATGGAGGATCCTGTCCCCTGGCAGCTCACGAATCAGTATGTGCGGCTGGCGAACGCCACCACGACGCCGATCGGAACCGGCGAGGACATGTATCTGAAAGAATCGTTCAAACCCCTGCTGGAATCCGGCGCGCTGGCGGTGATCCATCCCGATATCCTGACGGCGGGCGGCATTCTCGAAACAAAGAAAATCGGCGATCTGGCGGAGGAACACGGCGTACAGATGTCCATTCACATGGCGGAGAGTCCGATTGCGTGTCTTGCGGCGGTCCATGTCGCGGCGGCGACCCGCAACTTCATGGCGCTTGAGCTTCACTCGGTCGATGTTCCGTGGTGGGGCGATCTCGTCAATCCGGCGCTCCGCTACGACGGCGGCTATATCTCCGTTCCGGACGCTCCCGGACTCGGCATCGAATCCCTGAACGAGGAACTGATCGCAAAGAACCTCCATCCGGACTTCCCCGAAGCCTGGGCGCCGACAACGGAATGGGACAAGGAGTGGGCCAACGACAGACAGTGGTCCTGAACACCGCCCGTTCCGGCCGAATACTCAAGCCGCAGTTCGGGTTTCCGTTTCGGACCGGGCGTTCGCGGAAAAAACGGAGAGACGGGGGATTCCCCATTCTCCGCTTTCCCGCCTGAAGATTCCGTCCCGGCGGCGGAGAAGGACAAAATTAAGGATGTCACAGGATGCTTGACAGGGAAAACTGCATGGATCGGATTCGTTCCGTTTTTACGGAAGAGGTGCGGGACGGCATTGTTCATGGTGCCGCCGTATATGCCGGAACCCCGGAACGGGATCTGTTCCAGGCGGAAATCGGGTTTGCCGACAAGGCGCATTCCCATCCGATGCGTCTCGACACTGTCATCGACATTGCCAGTGTGACGAAGGCCGCCGCCTGTGTCACCGCTCTTCTGATCTGCCGGTCGCGCGGGTGGATGGATTTCGATGCGCCGTTCACGGAATATCTTCCGGAGTTCAAGGCGAAACTGGCGTATCCGGTCCGGGTTCGCGATCTGGCAAATCACACCTCCGGGTTCGGCGAGGTTCCCGGAGAGAAGATGCGTCCTTATTTCGATGAGTCCGGGACCCGGATGCTGGAGAAGGTGCTGACCCTTCCGCCTCCGTATCCGCCGGCGGAAGAACCCCGTTACGCCTGCTGGAATTACATTCTGCTGGCGATGATCCTGGAACGCATCACGGGGCGCCGTTTTCCCGAGTTCTGCCGGGAGGAGATCTTCCTTCCGCTGGGCATGGCCGACAGCGCCGTGGGTGCACCGCCGCCGGTCTCTCCGGAACGTCTTGCGCAGACCTTCGGGACCGGCCGGCCGGGAATGATTTCCGATTTTGTCGCGTTCCGCATTTACCGCGACGGCGGCTCGACGGGGAACGCCGGAATGTTTTCCAGTGCACGGGACCTTGGAAAACTGCTCTGCTGCTATCTGTGGCACGGCACGACGGAAAAGGGCGTGCGGCTGTTTGATGAAGACAGTTTCCGGGAATGCGCGCCCGACCGGAGCCGGAAAATCGACGGATACCGCCGTTTCGGCTGGATTATTTCCGATGCTCTGCTGGGGGATTTCGCCTACGGCAGTTCGCTTCTGCATTCCGGGTGGAGCGGTCAGACCGTCTTCCTGGATTTGGAAAAAAACTTTTTTGCACTCGTCCTGACAACCCGGTGCGGCGATTACGACCGCGCCAAACGGGATCGTTTCAAAACGATTTATACGTTGTTTGAACATTATCCGGATCTTATAAAACAACCAACCTGATAAAGGAGAAAAAAATGCCGTCATTGAAAGACATGAGAGAGAAAGCGCAGGAAGCCGGTCTGATGAAACTGGATCGGCTCATCCAGACCCGTCAGCACATTCCCGACACGGAGTTTCCGATTCCGGTCCGGGAGCTTTGCGAACGCTACGAGAAGCTCTATACCGGCTGCATCAACGATGTGATGCGGGAACTCTGTCTTCTGAACCAGAATCTGCCGTCCGACATCATGCCGCTGCGGGATGACATGGTCGTCTGCGGCGAGGCGTTCACCGTCAAAAGCGCACCGAACTGCATGATCGAAGGCGAGATGACCTTCCGCGCGCAGATGCTCGACGATATGAAACCCGAAGGACTCGTCGTCTGGGATACCTCCAGCGACACGGAAGCCTCCCTCTGGGGCGGCGTGATGACCGCCACCGCAATCACCAAAAAGATCCGCGGCGCCGTGATCGCCGGCGGCATCCGCGACACCAAACAGATTCTCGAACAGAAATTCCCCATTTTCTACCGCTACCGCACCAGCAACGGATCGCTCGGCCGGTGCATGATCACCCACTACCAGGTCCCGGTGAAGATCGGCAAGGTCACGGTCCGTCCCGGCGACATCATTTTCGGCGACATCGACGGCGTTCTCTGCATTCCGCGGGAAATCGCCTATGACGTCCTTCTGCGCGCCGAAGCCATCCAGCGCAACGAGGTCGATATTTTCGACTGGGTCCACAGCGGCGACACCATTCAGGAAATCATCGCAAAAGGCGGATATTTCTGATTCATCCATCATCAGAAAATAAAAAAAAGGCAGTTGTATGACTGAATATCAATACACCGGCATGTCTCCCGAAGAACAGAACAAACAGATGAGCGAAGGGTACTGGAAGCTCTGGAATCCCGACGTTCAGGCCCGGATCGACCGCGATATCGAAGCCCACCGGAAGGCCGACGGTTTCTTCAAACCCGCCGGAGTCCCTGCCGGAGCCGATGTCAAAGTCGAACAGATCAAAAGCGAATTCATCTTCGGCGCGCATATCTTCAATTTCGATCAGCTCGGAAGCGATGAACGAAACCGCAGATACAAAGAGCTCTACGGCACGCTCTTCAATTCCGCGACAATCGCCTTCTACTGGAAGCAGTTTGAACTGGAGGAGGGCAAACCCCGCTTTCACGCAGAATATCGGGACAGCGCCGCGTTCTGGAACCAGTGCTCCGATCCGAAGCATCAGCCGCACTGGCGCAGGCCCGCGACCGATCCGGTGGTAAAGTTCTGTCTGGACAAGGGGATCCGTCTGCACGGGCACACCCTCGTCTGGGGCAACAACACCTGGCAGATTCCCGACTGGCTGATCGCAAAGATTCCGCTGGACTGCCTCAAAGATGCCCATCTTGAGCGAAGTGAAAACGGACGGCTTCCCGGCGATGCGACCTTTCCCGTATTCGGTTCCCTCACTGCGGAAGAATTTGCCGACCGCTATCCGGAATATGTCGCGGAAATCAATGCCCGGATGGCGAAACGCATTCTGGAAATCGCCGTGCGCTACGGACAAGTCGTCGACAGCTGGGATGTCGTCAACGAGAGTGCTACCGATTTCGGAAAAGGCAATATGGTTCCCGGTTCCCGTCTCTGCAGGAGCTGGTACGGTCCCATGCCGGGCGACTATACCTGCCGCGGATTCAAGATCGCCGAAAGCGTCTTCCCGGCAAAGACAAAACTCAACATCAACGATTACATCATGAGCGACGTTTATCTGAACCAGGTGCGCGACCTCCGCGCCCGCGGATGCAAAATCGACATCATGGGGGCGCAGATGCATCTGTTCAATCCTCAGACCTGTCTGGACATCGCCGATGGTGTGAGCGATGTGGAATCGCCTGCGCGGGTTCGGGAGAAGTTCACCCGTCTGGAAAAGGCCGGTCTTCCGATCCACCTCAGCGAAATCACGATCACGGCTCCGAACAACGACGAGCGCGGACAGGCGATTCAGGCGGTCATCGCCCGGAATCTGTACCGTCTCTGGTTCAGTCTGAAGCCGATGATGGGCATCACCTGGTGGAATGTGGTTGATGACTGCGGCGCACCCGGCGAACCTTCCGTTTCGGGTCTTTTCTCCCGCGACATGGAGCCGAAGCCCGCCTATTTTGCCCTGAACGACCTGATCAACCATCAATGGAAAACCAGAACCTGTGTCAAGGCCGGAAAAGACGGTTCCGTTGAATTCCGCGGATTCCGGGGGACTTACCGCCTGACATGGCTTGACGAATCCGGTGCGGAACGCAGTGCCGAAGTCGTTCTGCATTGAGAAAGGATGTTTTCATGAACTGCAATCTGTTTGATCTGAGTGGAAAGACCGCTCTGGTGACCGGTTCCAGCCGTGGAATCGGGAAGGCGGTCGCCCTTCTGCTCGGCCGGGCGGGCGCGCGTGTGATCTTTCACGGAGTCCGCATGGGGGAGGCTCTCCGGGAGACCGTGGCGCAGGCGGAAGCGGAGAAGATCGCCTGTTCGGTCGTGACCGGAAATCTCGCGGAGGAGGCGGACGTCGAACGTCTTGCCGCGGAGTGCGGGGGCGCGGTCGATATCCTTGTCCTGAATGCGTCGGTTCAGGAGTACATGCATCTCTGCAATTTCGACTCCGCCGAGTTTGAACGGGAGATCAATACCAATCTCCGCAGCGCCTGTCTTCTTCTGAAGCATCTGCTTCCTCCGATGCAGGAACGGAAATGGGGACGGGTCATCAATGTCGGCAGTGTGAATCAGGTGCGTCCAGCGGCCCGTCTGGCGGTCTATTCCGCGACCAAGGCGGCGTTGCAGAATCTGACGCTGAATGCGGCAAAGGAGTATGCTCCGGACGGCATCACCTTCAACTCCATCGTTCCGGGAATCATCTGCACGGACCGGAACCGGAAAATCCTCTCCGATCCGGACTGGCTCCCGAAACTGCAGGCGATGGTTCCCGCCGGACGCTTCGGCGTTCCCGAAGACTGCGCCGGAGCGGTCCTGCTGCTCGCATCGGAGGCCGGAAGCTACATCACCGGCGCGGAAATTCCGATTGCCGGAGGCATGCAGCTCTGACCCCCTTTCCCGCCGGGGAGGGGGGCGTTGTTCCGCTCCTCTCCCCGGAAGGAGGATGCCGCGTTCTTGTTTTTTTGAAAAACCATCGAACACTCCCGCTCTTTTTCCTGTCTGAATCAGACAAACAAATGCTATATGGGAGATCCATCAATGAACAGCGGCAAATTTTTTCTCTCTTTATTTGCGGCCTCCGTTGTTGCAAGTTCGCTGACCGCCTATCTGACAACCTGTTCCGGTCCCGGACGGCAAGGGGAGGCGTCCTCTGTTCCGGAGCGGAAGCCTGCGGCGTTTCTGCCGGGTGCGGACCGGCTCCAGACGGAATTTTCGGAGGCGATTTCCAAGTCCATGCCGGCCGTCGTCCTGATTACCGCACAGAAGCGGATCGGTGTGATGAGCCCCTATTCCAATATCTACGACTACAGCCGGCGCCGGATCGACTATCTGGATGTGCCGAGCGGACAGGGATCCGGTTTCTTCATCCGGGAGGACGGATACATTCTGACAAATTATCACGTCGTCCGCAATCAGGACTCCTTCTGGATCACGACCCATTCCGGAGAGGAGTTTCCCGCGCAGGTGGTCGGAATTGATCCGCCGACCGATCTGGCTCTGCTGAAAATCAATGAAAAGAAGACCTTTCCCGTGCTGAAGTTCGCGGATGCCGACAGCATTGAGATCGGACATTGGGCGATCGCCATCGGCGCGCCGTTCAGCCTGAGCCGGACCGTGACGGTCGGAATCGTTTCCAACAAGAAGCGCCGCGGCGTCGGAATGAATCTGCACGAAAGCTACGTCCAGACCGATGCCTCCATCAATCCGGGCAACTCGGGCGGACCGCTCCTGAACATCCGCGGTGAAGTGATCGGGGTCAACGACTTTATTTTATCTCCGTCGGGCGGCAACATCGGCCTGAGTTTCGCGATCTCCTCCGATATTGCGAAGAAGGTTTCGGACGAGCTGATCTCCCGCGGGCATGTGGAGCGTCCGTGGCTCGGCATCGTCATGCAGGCGCTGGACCGCGATGCGAGAAAACAGCTGAAGCTGGATCATGGAGTCGCCGTGGCGCAGGTGTTCCGCGGATCGCCCGCCGCCGGACGTCTCCGCAGGGGCGACATCATTCTGAAGGCAAACGGGAAAGGGGTTTCCGCTCCTTACGATCTTCAGGGGATCATCTTCTCCCTCTCGCCCGGAGCCTCTCTGAAACTGGAGGTCCTGCGGGGATCGACAACGCAGGAAGTGACGCTTACGGTGCAGAAGTCGCCGCGCAACTGGTTCCGGACCTCTCCGGATCAGCAGTCCGAATCGCTTCCGGTCCGTCAGCTCTGAGGTTTGATACAGAAAAGCCTCCCCGCGGAGAATCCCGCCGGGGAGGGGATTCTGCGGCCGTTCCTTACATCGAGAACGCCGGGCCAAGATACAGCCGGCGTGCTTCGGGATCGTTGATGAGAAATTCGCTGGCCCCTTCGCAGAGGATTTCCCCTTTGCACATCAGATAAGCGCGGTCCACGCACGCGAGCGTCTCCCGGACGTTGTGGTCCGTAATCAGAATGCCGAGATTCTTCTGTTTGAGCTGTGCAATGATCTGCTGCACATCGTACACGGAGATCGGATCCACGCCGCTGAACGGCTCGTCGAGCAGGATGAAGGAGGGATTGGTCACGAGCGCCCGGGTGATTTCAAGCCTGCGGCGTTCTCCTCCGGAGAGGGTCATGGCCTTCTGTTTTGCCAGACGGGTCAGATCCAGTTCCTCCAGCAGTTCGACCAGACGTTTTTTCCGTTCTTTTCCGGAGATGTCGAGCGTCTCCAGGATCGCCATGATGTTTTCTTCAACCGTCAGCTTGCGGAAGATGGAGGGATCCTGTGCCAGATAGCCCATTCCCATGCGCGCCCGGACATACATCGGGACCTGGGAGATGTTCACGCCCTTGAAATAGATTGTTCCGCCGTCCGGCCGGATCAGTCCCATAATCATGTAAAAGCTGGTGGTTTTTCCTGCGCCGTTCGGCCCGAGCAGTCCGACGACTTCGCCGCTGCGGACATTGAGATTCACGTTGGAAACAACCGTTCTTCCCTTGTAGGTCTTTTTCAGACCCCGGGCGTCCATCAGCAGTTCTTCCTGTTCCGCCATGATCCGCTCCTTCCGTTATTTGCCGATTTCCGTGGAGTGAATCGTGGCGTTCACCACTTCGACCCGTTCGGAATCCAGATGCAGTGTGATGACTTCGCCGCGGATCCGGGACTTGCCTTTGATGACAAGCGGCTTGATCAGCAGCGTGATGGTTTCATCCTTGACGTTGTAGACGGCTTTTCCCGCAAAAGCCTTCTGTTCCTCGCCGTTGGAGAGGGGGGCCTTCCGGGTGATGACGACATCGTCGATACATTCGATCCGAGTCAGTTTTTTTCCGCCGGTCGGATCGTCGTCCGTCGGAGCGGCGGGGGCGGTTTCCTTTTTTTCGGTTTTTTCTGTCGGCTTTTTCGAATCGGGGGCGATTTCCTTTTTTTCGGTTTTTTCCGTCGGCTTCTTCGGATCGGAGGCGGTTTCTTTTGCAGGAGCTTTCGGAGCTTTTTCCGCATCTTCGAGGAAGAGGACCATCTTGCGGCAGGTGATCAGCATTTCAGGATCGTCCACGAGGACGTTGCCCAGAAAGGTCGCTTTATTGTTGGCAATGTCGATATCCATCGCATCGGCGTTGATCGTGGTCGGCGTATCGGGTCGCGCGGATCGTTTTCCCGCCGCGCTGAACAGCGAAATCTGGGAAAAGAGCGGAATCTGTGCGGCAAGCAGAATAAGAACGGCGGACAGAAGTGTTTTTTTCATTTGGTCTCCCGGGATTGGGTGGTAGTGTTCTGTTTGGTATTGGCTGCCCGTTCCCGCGCCTGGGAACGGATGATGACTTTCACCTTGCTGCGGACATGCACGGTGCGGTTGTCGAAATCCGCGTCGAACCCGACACCCTGCAGATCCATCTCTCTGGAGCGGAGTTCGACGATGTCGTCTCCGCGCAGAATTTTTGTATTTTTATCGTAAACGGCCGTTTTGGTCGTCAGAATTGCGTCCGAGGTCGGATACTGCTTCCAGAAATCAGCAACGGTCCGGGGATTGGAGCCGAATGGATAGAGCGGCTGGCCGAGAAGCTGTTTCACATGGAAAATATTGGTGTTCTTCCGGACAACATCCAGAATCGGTCCCTCCAGATTGATGAAGGCTCCGAGATTCTGCGCCCTGCTGCCGTAGATGATGTACTGCAGTTCGCCTCCGCCTTTCTTATATTCCGGCAGAGCAAACTGCTCCATCGTCGCCGAGGTGCCGACGCCGTCCTGTGCGGCGAGCGTTCCGGCGATCCCCAGAACCGCAGCGAAGATCAGAGATCGAAATAACGGGCCATCAGAGAATCCCATTTGTTCTGTTCCTTCAGTAAAAATTCGATTGCCTCCCGCACGGCGCCCTGTCCGCCGGCGTGACGGGTGCGCAGATCCGCAACCCGGTCAAGTTCCGGAACGGCGTCGCCCACCGCGACCGCCAGTCCGCAGAGAGCCATCGGACGCGCATCCACAATGTCGTCTCCGATGTACATGCACTCCTCCGGCGCGAGATTCTGTTCCCGGAGAAGGCGGTCAAATCCCTCTTTCTTATCCAGAATTCCGGTATAGAAAAAATCAAGTTTCAATTCCTTTGCCCGGTGTTCGTTGGCAAAGGATGCGCGTCCGGAAAGGATGCCGACCCGGAGTCCGGCACGGCGCGCGAGAACGATCCCGTGACCGTCGCGGACATGGAAAAATTTGATTTCCTCCGTGGAACCGCATCCGTATCCGATCCGTCCATCGGTCAGAACCCCGTCGATATCCAGCACGATCGCTTTGACGGGAAGGGCTTTGTCATGCAAGGTCATGAATCTGTTTCACTTTCGCCAGTATGGGTTCGACATCGTCCAGACGCAGGCTGTTCGCTCCGTCGGAGAGCGCCTTGTCCGGATCCGGATGGACCTCCATGAAAATCGCATCAATTCCGACCGCCGCTGCCGCCCGGCTGAGCGCCGGAATGAACTGGCGCTGCCCTCCGGAGACCGTTCCGAGTCCGCCCGGAAGCTGCACCGAATGCGTCGCATCGAACACGACCGGAACTCCGAATTCCCGCATGGTCTGCAGTCCGCGGAAGTCAACGGTGAGATTGTGGTATCCGAAACTCGTTCCGCGCTCTGCAAGCAGAACACCCGAACAGTTGGACTGACGCAGTTTTTTGAGGACTCCCGCCATGTCTTCCGGCGCCAGAAACTGGCCTTTTTTCACGCAGACGGGCCGTCCGGTTTCCGCCGCCGCGATCAGCAGATCGGTCTGCCGGCAGAGGAACGCCGGGATCTGCAGCAGATCCACCGTTTTTGCGGCCTCCTTCGCCTGCCAGCTTTCGTGGATGTCGGTGACTGCCGGAAGGTCGAATTCGCGTTTGACGGCCTCCAGAATTTCGAGTCCTTTTTCGAGTCCGGGTCCGCGATAGGAGGTGATCGACGAGCGGTTCGCCTTGTCGAAGGATGCTTTGAAGATGTATCCGAGATCCAGTTTCCGGCAGATTTCCTTCATGCGTCCGGCGATTTCCAGACAGAGTTCCCGCGATTCCGCTACGCACGGTCCCGCCAGAACGGCAAGCCGTCCGGCGCCGATTTCCACATCCTTCACTGTTACGATCTGCATACAACCTCCCTGCTCGCGGAATCCGCAATGCCGTAATATAAGACGTTTTCCCCTGAAACGCAAGGAAGTTTTTCAAAATCCTCCTTGAATAATTGGAGAAATCCGTTATTTTATCTCCGTATCACGGTCAATGCACGAAAGAAGGATGAACGATCATGAGTCTTGTTACAACGGAAGTCTCCGGTTTTATGGCCAACTCCTCCTGGATCCGCAGGATGTTTGAAGCAGGAATTGAACTCAAGAAGAAATACGGGGAGGATGCGGTCTGCGACTTCAGTCTCGGCAATCCCGATCTTCCGCCTCCGCCGTCGGTGAAGGAGGCTCTCCAGGCAATAGCCGCACGGGCCGACCAGCCGTTCTCCCTCGGATATATGCCGAACGCAGGATTTCCCGCCGTCCGGGAGATCGTTGCAAAAAAGGTCTCCGCAGAGCAGAAAACGCCGCTTCCGGCATCCCATGTGGTCATGTCCTGCGGCGCGGCGGGCGGGATCAATGCGCTTTTCCGCGCAATTCTGACGCCGGGAAGCGAAGTGATCTGTCCGTCGCCTTACTTTGTGGAATACGGATTCTATGTCGGCAACTTCGGAGGAAAACTCATTCCGGTGCCGTCGAAGGATTTTACGTTTGAACTGGATATCGACGCCCTGATCGCCGCCGTCACGCCGAAAACCCGGGCCGTGATCCTGAATTCGCCTCACAACCCGACCGGTCAGATCTACTCCCGGCGCGAACTGGATCTGTTCGGGGCGCGCCTCGCGGAGGCGGCTCGGAAAAACAACACGGAGATCTGCCTGATCGCCGACGAGCCGTACCGCTTCCTCAATTTCGACAACGTGGAAATTCCCTCGCTGTTTTCCGTGTATGCGAACAGTGTGGTGATCGGATCGTACTCCAAGAATCTTTCGCTGGCGGGCGAGCGGATCGGATATGTCGCTGTCAATCCGGCAATGCCGGGAGCGGAGGAGCTGCTGCGCGCGCTGGCGCTGACAACCCGTATTCTCGGATTTGTCAACGCTCCGACCGTGGCTCAGCAGATTCTGGAAGTCTGCATCGACTCGCAGGTGGATCTGGAAATTTACCGCACGCGCCGCGCCGTCATGGCGCGCGTGCTCTCCGATGCCGGAATCGAATACACGATGCCCCGCGGGGCATTTTATTTCTTCCCGCGTTCCCCTGTCGCCGATGAAAGCATCTTCATTGACAAGCTGTTGGAAGAGCGGATTCTGGCGGTTCCGGGCCGCGGTTTCGGATGTCCGGGATATGTCCGCCTGGCGTTCTGCGTCGACACGGCGATCATCGAACGTTCCGCGGAAGGATTCAAGCGGGCTGTGGAGAAATGCCGCTCATGCTGAACAATGATCCGGAGAATCCCTCCGGATCCTCAAAAAATAACCAAACTAAGGAGAAGAGAAAAATGAAAAAACTGGCTGGTGTTCTTGCGTGTGCCGTCGCGCTGTTCTGCCTCTGCGGATGCGGGGAGAGCGTCGATGAAAACAAGACCCCCGAACAGGTCAAAAGCGAGGTCGTCACGCTGAACAAGGAGCAGATTCAGGCGAAAATCGCCGCCTGCAACGCCTTTATCGAGAAAAAGACCAAGGAACTGAACGAGGTCCTCGCCAAAATCAAGGCGACTCCGCTCGACAAACTGCTCAGTGAAGATACCAAAAAACTCAACGCACAGGCTTCTGAGATCCGCAAGTCGATCGAAAAGGTTTCCGCTCAGGTGAAGGCCTACGCCGATGGCATTGCCGACAAAGCAAAGGAAAAAACCGGAAAATAATTTTCCGCTGATCTGAAGAACAGATTCGAAGACCGCTTTATCCGAACAGGAGGCGGTCTTCATTTTTATTCGGGGGAGAAAAAAACGGCGTCCGAGGGGAACACGGACGCCGTTTGGTTTTGTCTGAACAGATCGGGAAATCAGTCTTCGACCAGGGATTTCTTCGATCCTTTTGTGATCTCTCCGCAGAGGAAGGCTTTGTATCCGGCTTTTTTGCAGAGTGCGATTGCCTGTTTTGCCGCATCCGCCGGAACGAACCAGACCATTCCGACTCCCATGTTGAAAACCCGGAAGGCTTCGGAATCGTCGATATTTCCCGCTTCGGTAATCAGGCGGAAGATCGGAGGCGGATTCTTGATGGTGGTCTTGTGGAAGACCGCGTTGACGTTTTTCGGCAGAATCCGGGGAACGTTGTCGACGAGTCCGCCGCCGGTGATGTGGGCGATTCCGTCGAGGGGCAGATCCGCGTCCATGGCGGCTTTGATTGCGGGCCAGTAGCAGGTATGCGGCTTGAGCAGCGCTTCACCGATGGTTTCATGGTTCAGCTCGGCCAGTTCGGTGTCGACATCGTAGCGGCAGGTGTGAAACAGCACTTGCCGGGCAAGACTGAAGCCGTTGGTATGCAGTCCGTTGGAGGGAAGGGCGATGGCGACATGGCCGGGTTTGATGTTTTTCCCGGTGATGAGTCTGTCCTTTTCCACGATTCCGTTGATGACGCCGACGAGGTCGAAGTCGTTGCCGTACATTCCGGGCATTTCCGCGGTTTCCCCGCCGAGGACGGCGCAGCCGACCTTTTTGCAGGCGTCCGCGATACCGCCGAGGATCTCCTCATAGAGCGGGCTGCGGAGTTTCCCGATGCCGATGTAGTCGAGGAAGAAGACCGGTTCGGCTCCCTGGACACCGATGTCGTTGACGCAGTGGTTGACGATGTCGTGACCGACCGTGTCATATTTCTGCATCAGGGCGGCGACCATGAGTTTGGTTCCGACGCCGTCGATGCTGGAGACGAAAACGGGCTGTTTGTATTTGGTCAGGTCGATCTGAAACAGTCCGCCGAAACCGCCGATCGGAGCGAGCATTTCCGGCCGTTTCGTCGACGCGAGTTTCTTTTTTACGCGTGTGAGCAGTTCCGTGGCGAGGTCGATGTCCACGCCGGCATCCTTGTAGGTCGAGATTTGCTTTGCTTTCTTCTGAGCCATTTTTACCTCAAATAGTTTACGGTTTCGGTTTTCATAGCGGTAATATACATGCGTTTTCCCCAGATGAAAGCGGAAAAACGGGAAAATTCTGCCGCAGGCTGGATTTTTCCTGTTTTCAGATTATATTGTCTCCGTCAGCATAATGAAATCGACAATGAAAAACGAAAGGAGTTGTTATGTCTTTTCTTGACGAAACGTATCTGCTGGAGAGCGACGAAGCCGTCTCCATCTACAACGCGGTGAAGGATCTTCCCGTGATCGACCCGCACAACCATGCCGATGTTGCGGAGATCGCCGCCAACGGAACCTATTCCGATGCCTGGCAGGTGTTCGCCGCCACCGACCATTACGTCTGGGAGGTCATGCGCAAGCGCGGCGTGGAGGAAAAGAACATCACCGGTCCCGCGACTCCGAAGGAAAAATGGATGGAGCTGGCGCGCGTAATGCCGGAAATCGCAGGCAATCCGGTCTTCGAGTGGATTCACCTCGATCTGCGCAGACGTTTCGGCATCACGGAGGTCCTCTGTTCGGACAACGCGGAACGGATCTGGAACGAGGTCAACGCGAAACTCGCCACGGACGCTTTCCGTCCGCTCGCCCTCCTCAAGACGATGAACGTGGAGGTCATGTGTTCCACCGACGATCCCGTCGATCTGCTGGAAAACCATGAAAAGGTCAATCAGAAGGCGGGCCGCACGCTGATCCGTCCGACCTGGCGACCGGACAAGGCTCTGCGGATCCACTATCCCGGATTTCGCGACTACATTGCCCGTCTCGGCAGCCGCTTCGGAACGCCCATTGATTCGGTTGCCGGACTGGTCAAAGTCCTTCAGATGTCGCACGACTACTTCGCTGAAAAAGGCTGCCGCGCGAGCGATCACGATACGCCTCATCCGCTTCCCGGAAACGCCACGCTGGAGGAGGCCGAGGGCATTTTCCGACGCGCAATGGCCGGCGAGACCATGTCCCGTTCCGACATTGACACCTATCAGGACTATCTCACGCTTCAGGTTGCCGCAATGGACATGCGGGCGGGATGGGTTTATCAGATGCACATGGGGGTGGACCGCGACGTCCGCAAATCGCTGTTCGACGCGCTCGGAATGGACGTCGGCGGGGATGTTTCCGAATTCTTTATCGACATTGTCAAGCCGCTGTGCAGCTTCCTGAATCATTTTGACGACAAGCTGAAGATCGTTCTCTACTGTCTGGAGCCGTGCCATCAGGCATCTCTGACGGCGGTTGCCCGGGCATTCGGCAAGAACGTCCGTCTCGGATCCGCGTGGTGGCTCAACGACCAGCCCTACGGAATGTCCACCCAGCTGGAATACATCGGCAATGTGGATGTGTACAGCTGCTTCGGCGGCATGGTTTCCGATTCCCGGAAGATTCTTTCCTATGCGTCGCGGTTCGAAATGTTCCGCAGGACCCTGGCAAACGTTCTCGCCGGACTGGTCCGCAAAGGACGCATGCCGCAGGAGATCGCGGAACGGATCGCAGTCATGATGTGTTATACGGAACCGAAAAAATTCTTCAACGTCTGAAATCAGGAAGGAGTCTCCATCATGGAAGTCATCATTATGCCGGATGAACGGAAGGCGACGCTGCTTTCCGCCCGTCTGATCGCGGCCCAGATCCGCCGGAAACCCGATTCCACCCTCGGCCTCGCAACCGGACGGACCATGGAAAATCTGTACGGAGTTCTCGCGGAGATGCACCGGAAAGGGGAGCTGGATTTCTCGCTCTGCCGCTCGTTCAATCTGGATGAATACATCGGTCTTCCGGAAAACGATCCGAATTCCTATCGTTCATACATGAATCACCATCTGTTCTCGAAGGTGAACATGGATCTGCGCAACACGCACCTTCCGTGCGGGTGCGCGCCGGATCTTGCAAAGGAGTGCGAAGAGTACGAAAAACGCATTGCGGAATGCGGAGGAATTGATCTTCAGCTGCTCGGAATCGGGCGGAGCGGACACATCGGATTCAACGAGCCGCTCTCCTCTCTTGCGTCCCGTACGCGCGACAAGGCGCTGACGCCGACCACGATCCAGCAGAACGCCCCGCTCTTTCCCCGTCCGGAGGATATGCCGAAACGGGCACTCACAATGGGGGTCGGAACGATTCTGGAGGCAAAACGCATCCTGATGCTGGTGACGGGGGCGGAAAAGGCGGAGATTGTCGCCAAGGCCGTGGAGGGGCCGATCACCAGCATGGTGTCGGCGACCGCGCTTCAGCTCCATCCGAAATGCACGGTGATTGTCGATGAATCCGCGGCCGAGCATCTTCAGGGGAAGGAGTACTACCGCTGGATTTTCCGGAACGAGCCGGAATGGCAGGATTATCAGGATCTTCTGGACTGACGGAACGGAGGTCCGGAGGGAAGGGGGACGGGAAATTTTCCGTCCCCGGTTTGAAACGATGGATTGAAATGAAGGAGTTTCCATGTTGAGGCGTCTCTTTTATCTGCTGCTTTCCGTTGCGGCGCTTCTGTTTTCCGGCTGTTCCGACGGGGAGTCCGGAACGACGTTCACGGTCGGTTTCGACGCCGATTTCCCGCCCTATGGCTATGTGGAAAACGGCGTGAGCAAGGGATTCGATCTGGATCTCGCCCGGGAGGTCGCGAAGCGCAACGGCTGGAAAATCGTCCTGAAACCGATCAACTGGGATGCCAAGGATATGGAACTGAATTCCGGGTCCATCGACTGCATCTGGAACGGTTTTTCGATCAACGGCCGGGAGAGTGCGTATGAGTGGTCCGAACCGTATGTGGACAATCGTCAGGTTGTGCTGGTCCGGAAGGGATCGCCGATCCGTTCGCTCGGAGACCTCGCCGGGAAAATCGTCGCGGTTCAGACCGATACCCCGGTCCAGAAGGCGCTGATGAAAGGCGGCGCAAAGGAGACGCTCGGCAAAACCTTCAAACGCCTGATTATTTCTCCGAATTACAACAATGCCGTAATGGAGCTGGAGGCCGGATCGGTGGACGCCGTCGCTCTGGACAGCGGCGTCGCACAGATGAAAACAGCCTCTTCCGACCGCTTTGTCCAGCTCGCGGAGCCGGTGATGACCGAGCAGTACGGGATCGGCTTCCGGAAGGGCAACATCGCTCTTCGCGACGCGGTTCAGAAAACGCTGAAGGAGATGGTCGCGGATGGAAGCGCCGCCCGGATCTCCGGCCGCTACTTCGAAGGACGCAATGTCCTGATTCTCAAACCCTGACGGGAGACGGTGAATGGATTTCCGGATCATGCTGGCGGAACTTCTGGGCGGACTGTGGATTTCGGTGGAGATCTTTCTGCTGACACTTCTGTTCGCTCTTCCGCTCGGACTTCTGATTGCGTTCGGGCGGATGTCGAAGATCCGGATTGTGCGCTGGGCGGTGCAGGTCTACATCTCCGTCATGCGCGGGACGCCGCTGATGCTGCAGCTCCTGATGTGTTTTTTCGGACCGTATTATCTGTTCAACATCCCGCTTGCGGGCGGATACCGGTTTGTTGCGGTGATTCTTGCGTTCTCGCTGAATTACGCGGCCTATTTCGCGGAGATTTATCGAGCGGGAATGGAATCCATACCGACGGGGCAGTACGAGGCTGCGCGGGTCCTCGGATATTCTCCGGTGCAGACGTTCTGCCGGATCATTTTCCCCCAGGTGGTCAAGCGGATCATTCCGCCGATGACCAACGAGGTCATTACGCTGGTGAAGGATACTTCGCTGGCCTTTTCCCTTTCCGTGCTGGAGATGTTCACGATCGCAAAACAGATTTCCAGCGCGCATACCACGATGATTCCGTTTGTTGTTGCGGGAATCTTCTATTATGTATTCAACTTTGTCGTTGCGGCCGGAATGGGCTGGCTCGAAAAACGGCTCGACTACTATCGCTGAGGAGAATCGGAGAATGGATGTCCTGACCATACGCAATCTTTCCAAATGCTTCGGTTCTCTCCCGGTGCTGAAGGATATTTCGTTTTCCGTCCGGAAAGGGGAGGTGGTTTCGATCATCGGACCGTCCGGTTCGGGGAAATCGACCCTTCTCCGCTGTGCAACGCTGCTTGAGACGATGGATGCCGGATCCATGTCCTACGGCGATCTGGAGATCGTGCGGGACGGCCGCTATGCGGAAAAATCCCTTCTGAAGGCCGCCCGGAACCGCTTCGGACTCGTGTTTCAGAATTACAATCTTTTCCCTCATTACTCCGTTCTCAGGAACATTACGGATGCGCCGGTCTGCGTGCAGAAGCGGCGGAAGGAGGAGGTCGTTGCGGAAGCGAAGGCTCTGCTGCGGAAAATCGGCCTGGAAGGACGCGAAAACGCCTATCCCTTTCAGCTTTCCGGCGGACAGCAGCAGCGGGTTTCGATTGTCCGCGCTCTCGCGATGAATCCGGAGATCCTCTTCTTCGACGAGCCGACATCCGCGCTTGATCCGGAGCTGACCGGCGAAATCCTGCGCGTCATCCGCCAGCTCGCCGAAGAGCGGATGACGATGGTGATCGTCACACACGAAATCAGCTTTGCAAGAAATGTTTCCGACCGGATCGTCTTCATGGCTGACGGCCTGATCGTCGAGGAAGGTCCTGCGAAAGAGCTGATCGACCATCCCCGCGAAGAGCGCACCCGCGCCTTCCTCGCCAACGCCACCTCCGGCACCATCTGAGATCCGTATTTCCTTTTTCTCGTATTTCAAAAGAAAAAGCGCACACATCCCGGGGCGGGATCTGTGCGCTTCTGCCGAAATGAACGCCGACGAACGGAGGATCAGTCCTTGATCCTCCAGTCGAGTGCTCCGACCGGACACTCTTCGATACAGGCGCCGCACTCTTTGCAGGAGAGCGGAAGGCCGGTATTGAACGCCGTTCCGACGACCGTTTTGAATCCCCGGTTCATCGGAGCAAGCAGATGCTTGTTGATGATCTCTCCGCAGACCTTCACGCAGGTGCCGCAGCGGACGCATTTCATGCGGTCGTAGATGATGACCGGATGACGGGTGTCCGGTGCTCCGTGCGGACGTTCCCCGGTGTACTTCTTCGGATCGCAGCCGAGGAGCGTTGCATATTTCTTGAGTTTGCAGTCGCTCTTGGCGGTGCAGCTGCATTCGATGCAGCGTTCGCCTTCCTTCATGATCTTTTCCGCAGGGATGGTCGGAGAGATCTCGGTGAAGGTGGTCTTGCGCTCTTCGAGAGGAATGAGCTCCGGTTTCACGCGTTCCGCTTCGGAGACCTCGTGAAGATAGACCAGATCGTCCTTTTTCAGGCTGGACCAGTGTCCGCGGGAAACGTTGAACTCCGGTGCAGGGACATAGGCGCGTCCGTCAAGGAAAGCAAGAACGGCGTCGGCCGTCCGGTGCGCGGATGCGAGACTTTCAACAACCGTTTTCGGCCCCGTGACGCAGTCGCCCGCGGCGAAGACGTTGTCCGTTCCCGTGCAGAGCAGCGTTTCGGGGGAAACTTCCAGATCGCCCCGTTTGGTCGCCGCGACTCCCGCGGGAGCGACCGTCCGCTGACCGATCGCCGCGATCACCGTATCGGCTTCCATTTCGAATTCCGATCCGGGCAGCGGTTCGGGTTTGCGGCGTCCGGAGGCGTCCGGTTCGCCGAGCACCATCTTCTGGCAGACCAGCGAAAGTTTTCCGTTCTCCTTGCGGTAAAGACGGACCGGAGCGGTGAGAAGCTGGAGCTTGGCGCCCTCTTCGACGGCTTCCTCGATTTCGACGGCCTCCGCCGGCATCTCATTGCGGGTTCTGCGGTAGACAATGGTCGCTTCTCCGCCGAGACGGATCGCGGTGCGGGTGCAGTCCATCGCGGTGTTGCCGCCGCCGACGATCAGCGTTTTTCCCGGATTCGCGCAGCCGTTCCAGTTTTTCTCCGCGATGGCTCCGAGCCAGTCGATGCCCATTTCCGCGAGTTCGTCGCCTTCGATGCGCATGGAGCTCGCCTTCCAGGAGCCGACCGCGAGGATCACGGCGTCATAGGAGGATTTGAGTTCGTCCAGAGAGAGGTTCTTTCCGAGTTCCCGTCCGCACTCCCAGGTGATCCCCATTTTCCTGAAGTGGTCGAGTTCCCGGCGGAGGATCGCCTTCGGAAGACGGAATTCGGGGATGCCGTAGCGGAGCATTCCGCCGGCTTCCGGCTGTTTGTCGAAAAGGACGCACTCCACGCCGGCAAGACGGAGATCGTAGGCCGCGGCGAATCCGGCGGGTCCCGCTCCGACGATGGCGACCTTCTTGCCGTTGAGGGCGGGAAGATCTTCCATGTAGGAGTCGTAATGCAAATCCGCGGAAAGACGTTTGAAGTCGTTGATCGAGACCGGCTTGGAATCAATGTTTCTGCGGCAGTCCTTCTCGCAGAAGCGGGGGCAGACCCGTCCGACGGACATCGGGAGGGGAATGCGTTTCTTGATGATCTTCAGCGCGCCCAGGAAGTCGCCCTTCCGGCCCGCGCGGACATATTCTTCAACGGAGGCGTGTGCGGGACACGCCATGGTGCAGGGCGCTTCGCAGTCGCCGGTGTGTTCGGACAGAAGAAGATTCAGCGCGGTCCGGCGCATTTCCACAACCTCTTCGGAGGAGGCGTCGATCTGCTGTCCCTCCGTCGGGCAGGCGGAGCAGGAGGGGAGAAAACGGCCCGTCTTGAGATCCTTCACCACGCAGACAAAGCAGGCGGTGGTGCGGGAGATCTTCTGATTGTAGCAGAGGGTCGGGATGTCCAGACCCATTCTTCTGGTTACGGAAAGAATCGTCTCTCCGGGCGCCGCGGTCTGCGGCTTCCCGTCGATGGTGAAATTGATGTCAGGCATTGTAAAAAGACTCCGGTCACTGATTGTTTGAGTTGAATCCCTCGCCGCGGGGGACGCGTCGGATCGCTTTCTTCGGGCAGACCTCCAGGCACGAATTGCACTTGAGGCAGCTTGCGTTGTCGATGACGAATCCGTCGGAAATCGCGGACGCCGGACAGGTCTTGATGCAGAGTCTGCATTTCACGCACTTGCTCTGGTCCAGCTGGAGATCCACCAGCGTCGGGCAGACCAGCGAAGGACATACCTTGTCCCGGACATGCGCCTCATATTCGCTGCGGAAATAACGGATGGTCGAAAGCGCGGGATTCGGCGCCGTCTGGCCGAGTCCGCAGAGGGCTCCCTTCCGGATCTTCGGACCGAGGTCCTCCAGAAATGCGATATCCTCTTCCGTTCCGTTGCCGGCGGTGATCCGTTCGAGCGTCTCGTACATCCGCATGGTCCCGACCCGGCAGAACGTGCATTTCCCGCACGATTCCCGGTGCGTGAACGAAAGGAAGTAACGCGCGGTTTCCACCATGCAGCGGTTGTTGCCGATCACGATCAGTCCGCCCGACCCCATGATTGCGCCGAGTTCCTTGAGCGAGTCGTAATCGACCTTCACATCGAATTTTTCCGCCGGGATGCACCCGCCGGAGGGTCCGCCGGTCTGAACCGCTTTCACGCTCCCGCGTTCAGCTCCGCCGATGTCGTAGACGATTTCCGCCAGCGTGACGCCCATCGGAACCTCGGTCAGACCCGGATTCCGGAGGTCGCCCGCCAGAGCGAAGATTTTCGTCCCTTTGCTCTTTTCCGTTCCGATTGCGGCGAACTTGTCGGCGCCCATGTTCAGGATCGGCGCGATGTTCGCGAACGTTTCCACATTGTTGATTGCGGTCGGGAGACCGTTCCAGCCGCTGTCCGTCGGGAACGGCGGACGGAAGCGGGGCGTGCCGCGTTTGCCTTCGAGGGAGGCGATCATCGAGGTCTCCTCGCCGCAGACGAATGCGCCGGCGCCTTCCTTGATCTTGATTTCCAGGGCTTTTTCACGGCCGGGGAGCTTGTCGAGCCCGGCGTCCTGAATCGCCTTGATGGCGATCTTCAGATGTTTGATTGCCAGCGGGTACTCCGCGCGGCAGTAGATGAACAGCTTGGTTGCGCCCGTCGCATAAGCCCCGATCAGCATACCTTCGAGAACCTGGAAGGGGACGCTTTCCATCATGGAGCGGTCCATGAACGCGCCGGGGTCGCCCTCGTCCGCATTCATGATGAGGACCTTTTCCGGAACCTGTTTCGCCGCGAGGAACGACCATTTCATTCCGGTGGGGAATCCGCCGCCTCCGCGGCCGCGGAGACCGGACTGCTTGATGGCGTCAACGACTTCGGAGGGTTTCATGGCGCCGGCTTTTTTCAGAGCTTCGAATCCGCCGTTGGCTTTGTATTCCTCCATGTCGCAGGGGACGATCCGTCCGGCGAGGCGGGTGACGTAAAGCGCTTCTTTTTCCGCGCGCAGTTTCGGGATTTCAAAGCGGCCCTTGTCGGTGAGGGCGAGAATCTCTTTTGCCGCATCGTCGCTGCCTTTGACGGAAGAGTAGAACACGGATCCTCCGTCGGTTTCCACTTCCACGATCGGCTCCGCATAGCAGTGGCCGATGCATCCGACGCCGACAACCGGAATCGTTCCGGCGTTCCGTTTGAGCGCTTCCATTACTTCCCCCGCTCCGGCGGCGAGTCCGCAGGAGGCGACTCCGACTTTAATCCGTTTGATCTGGCTCATGCTGTCAGTCCATTTTTCTGTATTCGTTCAGAATTTTGACGAGGTTTCTGCGGTCGAGCTTTCCGTAGACGCGTCCGTTGATCGCCATCACCGGCGCGAGGCTGCAGCAGCCGAGGCAGGCAACGGTCTGGAGGGAGAAGCGTCCTTCCGCATCGGTTTCGCCGTCCTTGATTCCCAGTTCGGCGGTGATCCACTGCTGGATCAGCGGCGTGCCTTTGATATGGCAGGCGGTGCCGTCGCAGCTGCTGATCTGGAATCGTCCGGGTTTGACGCGTTTGAACTGCGCGTAAAAGGTGAGAACTCCTTCCACTTCGGCAGGGGACATCCCGAAATTTTCCGCAACCGCGCGGATTGCGTCATCGGAAACGTATCCCTCCTTCTGCTGGATCAACTGGAGACCTTTGATCAGGTCTCCCTTTTCGTGTCCTATCTCTTCCAGATAGGAGAACTCTGACAACATAGATATTCCTCCTGATGATGTATGTTCGTAAACAGAATAATTTATCATGAAAATCATTCATTTCAAGCATTCCCGGGATAAAATCCGGAAAATCCCGCTTCCTCATTCTTCCGGGCGGAAGCGTGGAGCATTCCTGCTTTTTTCCAAAAATATTTGGAGAATCTTCCGTTTCGGACTGTACAAAGGCGCATTGGGGCGCTATATTGTCCCCCGCAACTCAAAAGAAAGGATTTTCCGTATGTACAAAATTGAATTCTATATTCCCGAGTCCCATCTGGAGCAGGTCAAGCAGGCGATGTTCGACGCCGGAGCGGGAAAACTCGAAAACTACGACTGCTGCTGCTGGCAGACCCGGGGAATCGGCCAGTTCCGTCCGCTGGAGGGAAGCAATCCCTATTCCGGAACCCTCGGAACTGCGGAAAAAGATACCGAGTGGAAAGTTGAAATGATCTGTTCCGACGACTGCGTCGAAGCGGCCGTCGCCGCGCTCAAGGAACATCATCCCTATGAGACGCCCGCCTATCAGTACTGGGAAGTGAAGGCGTGAACATCTTTATCGCGGAACTCGTTCAGAATCCGGAGTATTTCTGGCTGGTGACTCTTTCGGTGATCCCGTCGATCTGTCTGCACGAGTACTTCCATGCGCAGGTTGCTCTCTGGTGCGGTGACGACACCGCCGCGCGGAGCGGCCATCTGACCTTGAATCCCCTCCGTCAGATGGGATGGATTTCTCTGATTCTTTTTCTTGTGATCGGTATCGCGTGGGGGATGGTGCCGGTCGATCGCCGCCGTCTTTCGAAGCGGCAGGCGGTTCTGGTTTCGTTTGCGGGGCCGTTCATGAATTTTTCTCTGGCGCTTCTCGCGTGGTGCGCCTGCATCTTCCTGCCCGGACTGGTGCTGCAGGAGAAGATCCCCGCGCTGCTGTTTCAATATGTTTTCTGTCTCGGGACATTCAATATTGTCCTGTTTGTGATCAACATGCTGCCGATTCCCGGTCTGGACGGATGGAACATGCTGTTTGAATTCATCCGCTTCCGTCCTGTCACGTCGGAGTTCGTGAAGGGGGCAATGCTGCTTCTGATGCTGCTTCTGGTCCTTTCGTTTCCCTATGTGTACAAGGCGGCCTGGTTTGTGATGCAGCTGGCTGTGCGGATTCTTCATCCGGAATGAGAGCCGTGTCATGGAAGAATATCTGCCGCCGCCGTGGAGCGTGACTGAACTCAATGAGGCGATCCGGGATCTGCTGGAGAACACCTTCCTGCCTGTCCGGGTGACCGGGGAGATCAGCGGACTCACGGTCCACCGCTCCGGACATGTCTATCTTACGCTGAAGGATGAACACTCTCAGATTCGCGCCGTCTTCTTCTCCGGAGCCGCGAAATGCCGTGCGCTGGAGCTGAAAAACGGGTCCATGGTGGAGGCTTCGGGAAAAATCGCCTTCTACGCCCCGCGCGGCGAGTGTCAGCTGACGCTGCGGGATCTGAAACCGCTCGGAACCGGAACGCTGCAGGAACGGTTCGAGGCCATGAAAAAACGGCTCGCCGAGGAAGGGTTGTTCGACTCCGCCCGCAAAAAATCTCTGCCGTTTGTTCCGCGCTGCATTGGAATCGTCACGTCTCCGGAAGGGGCGGCGATCCGGGATTTCATCAAGGTGGCGCTGGAGCGTTTTCCGCCGCTGCGGATCCGCATCTATCCGGCGCCCGTGCAGGGGAGGGGGGCGGAGTATCATCTCGCCGCCGGCGTGGAGTTTTTCAACCGCTTCCGCTGCGCCGATGTGATCCTGATTACCCGCGGCGGAGGGAGCATGGAAGATCTCTGGTGCTTCAACGAGGAGGTCCTTGCCCGGGCCGTGGCGGAGAGCCGTCTGCCGGTCGTCAGCGCGGTCGGTCACGAGATTGACACCACGATCTGCGATCTTGCCGCGGATGTCCGGGCGCCGACCCCGACCGCCGCCGCGGAGGTTCTCCTGCCCGATTTCCACGCTCTCTGCGATGAGGTGCAGAGCGCCATGCGCCGTCTTGGAAACTCCGCCGAACTGGCCTGGCAGCGCGCCGGAGCCGCTCTGGACCGGCTGCTCTCCGCAAAGGCCATGATGCGGCCCGCGCAGATGATCCAGGAGCGGATGCAGACCGTCGATTACCGGATGAAAGATCTGGAAAACGCGCTCTTTCAGACGTTGCGTGACCGCGAAATGCGGATCGAACATCTCCGGAGCAAACTGGAAGCACTCAGTCCGGTCCGCATTCTGGAACGCGGCTATTCCGTTCTGCTGGATCCTTCGGGGAAAGCGGTTCTTTCCCCCGGTCAGATTCCGGAGGGCAGCCGGGTGTCCGCCATTCTTGCGGAAGGACGGGCTGCTCTTGTCAGCCTGGGGCCGGAAGACGGCTCCGCTGTTACCGGAACAGAAGCCCGATCTGATAGACGGTCAGAGTAATCAGGTAGGCCAGAAGCGTCAGCCCGATCATCTGGAAGAACATCCATTTCCACGAATTGGTCTCCCGTCTGACCACCGCGACGGTAGCAATGCACGGCATCGTAATCAGACAGAACAGCATGATGCAGAATCCCTGCAGCGGTGTGTAATCCTCGCGCAGCTTTTCCCGCAGCGGGGTTGCATTTTCCTCTGCGTCGCCGAAGGAATTGAGAATTCCAAGCTGGGAGACGAACAGCTCTTTTCCCGCGAACGCCCCGATCAGCGCCGAACAGACCTTCCAGTCGAATCCGAGCGGCTGAAACACCACGGTCATCGCGTTTCCGATCCGCCCTGCGATGCTGTACTGGATCCTCTCTTTTTCCTTTTCCGCGGCGAGGGTTGCCGTTTCGCTTTTTTTCCGGTCGGCGGAGAGCCCGGCGGACTGTTCAATCTTCTCGATTGCGGCCGCGTAATCCTTCGAGTACGCGCTTTCCGGTTTTTCCGGCAGCGTGTTGAACAGAAACAGAATGATTGAGGCCGTCAGAATGAAGGTTCCCGCCTTGTGCAGATACATCATGGTTCGTTCCAGCATATAGAGCAGCAGGCTCCGGAGGGTTGGCATGCGGTAGGGCGGCAGCTCCATGACGAAGATTTCGTCGTCTCCGCGGAACAGCGTGGATTTCAGAATCCCCGCGCAGATCAGCGCCAGCGCCACGCCGATGAAATAGATCAGCCACATCACGGGCGCCTGCCACGCGGGCGGGAAAAACGCCGGGATCATCAGCGAATAGATCGGCAGACGCGCTCCGCAGCTCATCAGCGGAAGCACCATGATGGTGGTCAGACGGTCCCGTTCCGATTCAATCGTCCGGGTCGCCATGATTGCGGGAACCGTGCAGCCGAATCCGAGCAGCATCGGAATGAAGCTCTTCCCGTGCAGACCGAACTTGTGCATGAATCCGTCCATGACGAATGCGGCGCGCGCCATGTAGCCGGTCCCCTCCAGAAAGGCGATCGCCAGAAACAGAATCAGGATGTTCGGCAGGAACACCAGTACGCCTCCCACGCCGCCGATGATTCCCTCCACGATCAGGGAACGCAGATAGTCCAGATGTCTGGAGGGCCAGAGCGCTTCGATCAGTCCGCCCAGTTTTGCAAATGCGAACTCCAGCAGATCCATCAGCGGGAGCGAACACTGGAACGTCAGGAAAAAGACCAGAAACATAATCAGGAAAAAGATCGGAAGCCCGAGATAGCGGTTGGTGACAACCCGGTCGATTTCCTCCGTGAACTGATGGCGCGAGCGTTTTTTCATCCGGATGGCTTCCCGGCAGGCGCCGGCGATCATTCCGTAGCGGCAGTCTGCGATATAGGTTTCACTGGAGATGCCGAACCGGGTATGGATCTCTTTCCGCCACTTCCGGAGAAGCGGATCCAGGACTTCCGTCTGAGGCAGTCTGCGGAGATCGTCGTCCTGCTCCAGGAGGCGGATGGCCTGGTAGCGGAGCGGGATGCGGCCGGCTTCCGGCAGATTCAGTTTCCCGAGTTCTCCCGCCAGTTCGCCGATCGCGTTCATCGCGACGCTTCCGAAATCAATCGGCCGCGGGACGGTCCGTTCCGTCGAGCAGAGTTTCTGCAGGAGCAGACGTTTCAGAACGTCGATTCCTTCTCCGGTCGATCCGACCGCTTCCACGATCGGTGCGCCGAAGAACCGTTCCAGAATCGGGAAGTTGAAGACCAGTCCGCGGTTCCGCGCCTCGTCGATCATATTGAAGAGCAGGACCATCGGAATGTTGAGTTCCGCCAGCTGGGTGGTCAGGTACAGATTCCTCTGCGCGTTTCCGGAGTCGATCACGTCGAGAATGAGATCCACATCTCCCGCCATCAGCTCGGAGAACGCCACGCGCTCCTCCGCGGTGGCCGAGGACAGACTGTAAATGCCGGGCAGATCCACAATTTCAATTTTGATCTCCCCCATCCGGCAGATTCCGATCTTGCGTTCGACGGTCACTCCCGAATAGTTCCCGACATGCTGATGGGTTCCCGTGAGAAGATTGAAAATCGTGGTTTTCCCGCAGTTCGGGTTGCCCGCGAGCGCGATCTTGAACGAGCGTTTCATTGGAACTTCGCACCTGACCTTCGCTTATTCCGTCGGCCGGAGCCAGATATGCGACGCGTCGCAGCGGCGGAGCGAAAGGCTGCTCCCCATCACCTTGATGCGCATCAGATCTCCGAACGGGGCGGTTCCCTCCATTTCCAGAAGAGTTCCGTTTACGAGTCCGAGGTCTGCAAATTTCTTGAGTCCGCGCAGATTCTCCGCAACCCTTACCACAACGCCGCGCTGTCCCTCTTTCAGCTGATCGAGAGAGACCAGGTCTTCCGCGTCATCGGAGCGGATCTGCGGAAGGGTCTGTTCCAGATAGGCCCGGAGCTGTCCGCAGTCCTCCCGCGTCGCGATGGCTTCCGACAGCAGCACAATGCGGGACATCACCTTTTCCCCGATGATGTGTTCCACCTTGCATGCCGCATCGTTCGCTTCCGTGTCGGGCAGTTTGAGAATATAGCAGAAAAAGTTTTTCAGAGCGCTGTGCCGATGCCGGATCACGGCCGCCTTCTCCGCACCGGAGGGCGTCAGAAACACCGGAGAGTGGGACTGATAGTGGATCAGCCCCCGCGACGACAGCGCCTGAAGCGCGTTGGTGACGGACGGCATCTTGACCTTCAGACGGTCCGCAATTTCCTTTGTGTGCGCATGCCCCTGTTCCTCAATGATTTCCGCAATCGCTTCGAGATAATCTTCCAGACTGCTGGATATGGTGATTTTTTCCACAGTGCCACACTCCATGCTAATGACGATTGAAGTAATATAGTGTCATTGCGGAAAATTTAAAGTCATTCCGCTTCCTTTTCCGCATTATTTTGCGCGGAGGACGGAATTGACCTCAAGCACCGGGAATATCCAGCAGAGGAATCCCGGCGAGACCCGCAGATTCCACTCGATCCGTTCCGGCGAGCGCGTGAAGACCGTTTCCAGCGAAACCTCTTCTCCGTTCCTGGTGAAGCGCCCCGTGACCACGTTTCCGCTCTCCCGCAGTTTGGCCAGAACCAGATCCCCCGAAACGGGATAATCTCCTCCGCCGACCAGCGCATTGAGTTTGAACGGAAGTTCCGCCATTTCATATTCCAGAGCAAAATACGACTCCTTGACCGGCGTCGTGAACGGGCAGTTCCGGAATCCCCGGATCCGCGCTATGAAATCGGCGACCGGTTCAATCGTGACATCAAGATCCACGATCTTTTCCAGTTCCACGCAGGGAACCGTGTTGACCGGTTTGCTTTCCGGATTCCCGAACGGCGTTTTGATGGTGTAAAGCGCCTGCGGTTCCCGCAGAATCTTGCAGTCCGGTGCAAGAACGCTTTCTTCCTCCTGCGTCAGAAACGGAAGGACCGCCGGACGGATCTTCTTGATCCAGACTCTTCCGTTGATATTCGGACTTTTCCCGCTCAGCCAGAACAGAACCGTGCTGTGCGCAACCCCGACGGCCTTCGCAAACTGCGATACGTTGCCGTACGCCTCAATCGTTCGCTGCAGGACGTTTTTGACTTCCGGTGTGACTTTCATCTCTGTTCTCCCATAGTTTGTTTTTTTTCTGTTCCCTTGCAACAGATAGACATGACTTTTGCGGGGTTTGTTGCGCAATTTCTCCATCTGGTCCGCCGTTCTTCTTCCGGGTATGGAAAAAATATCCGAATAAAAACGTCGATTCTTTGAAAATCCCTGATTATTTTAACTCCTTCCCTCTGAAGGCAATATAATCGTTTTTCCGGACTTTGAAAGAATGAAAAACAGCGAAAATTTTAAATTTTGAAATGTTTATAAAGGTTATATTATGTAAAAAATATGGAGATCGTGTTTATTTAATATTAAGAAAAGTACTCTTCTAAATTTACAACAATCAGAATCAAAAAAAATAAAAAATAATCCAAACAAAAAAATCCCGCCGCATCCCGGCTGACGAAATACGGCGGGATTTCCGGATTCAGAATTCAAGCCAGGCGATGCCGTATTCTCCGAGTTTCAGCGTGTGGTCCGAGATCTCCGCGCGATCAGAAAAGTGCAGACGCGCGTCCGCCGGAAGATCCGCGGAAACATGGACCCGCTGCTCCGCGGGACTGAAGTTGAAGACACAGAGCATGGTCTTCCCATCCAGACGACGGACGAACGAGAGGACATTGTTTTCGCAGTCGTTGTCGATCCATTCAAAGCTCCCGCGCGTCAGCAGCGGACTGGATCGGCGGGCGGCAATCAGGTTTCGCAGGAACTCCATGCGGGAACGTCCCTCTTCGGTGACGGCCTTTTCCCAGGCGATTCCCAGATTGCCGGCATATTCCCGGCTGCCCCAGAGACTGTGTCGGTGTCCGTCGGCGATTTCCTGTCCGTTGTAAAGGAACGGGATTCCCTTCATGGCGAAGATCAGGGCGAGAGCCGCATTGTTTTTCCGGATGGGGAAGATGCGTTCCGCGCGTTTTTCATAATGATCGCTGGCAATGTCGTGATTGTCGGTGCTGCGGATCAGACGGACCCCCTGGGATCGTTCAAGGTCGGCCTTCGTCTGTTCCTCCCGGTACTGCCGGGCGGTGAACTGACCGTTCATCAGCTTCAGGAGGAGGTAGGGCGTGTGGCCGTAGGAAATATCGAAGGCTTTTTCCTGTTCCTTCCTGTTGCCGGCGGTTTCGGCGAGCATCAGAATTCCGCCGGGTTTGATCTGTTCGATGCGCCGCCGGCCCTCCTCCCAGAAATCAATGGGAACGGAACCGGCAACGTCACAGCGGAATCCGTCAAAATCGAAGTCGCGGATGGATGTCTCCATATTCTTCCACAGGTATTCCCGGAGTTCGGGGTTCTCGAAATTCAGTTCCGGGAAGTGCCAGAGACCGAATCGGACCGACCCGTCTTCATTGTGTTTCACATAATCCGGATGCTCCTCCAGAAACACCGCCGTGGGGCCGCAGTGGTAGTAGACCAGATCCAGAAGAGCTTTCATGCCCAGTTCATGGGCGCGGCGGACGAAATCTTTGAGATCCTGATCCGTTCCGTATTCCGGATCCACATGAAAGTAGTCTTTGAGGCGGTAGGGATTTCTGGGGTTGGGGATGCCGGATTTCTTCTGGCGGTCGCTCCAGTGTTCCTCATCCATGTCATCGTCGGCCACGACGGGGGGACAGAGATACACGATGTCGATCCCGAGCGACGCCAGATGCGGCAGCATCTTTTCCGCTGCTTTCAGCGTTCCGTCCAGCGTGAACTGGCGCAGAAAAAGCTGATAAATCACTCCTTTTTCCGCGTAATCCGGCCAGGGCCGCAGCGGAACTGCTTCTGTCTGTTCCATCCTTCCATCCTTTCTTTTTTTGTTTTTCTTTCTCTTTCAGGGAAACAGGAAACGGAGATAAAATAAAATATTTTTTCTTTCTTTTCAACTTGAACTGTTTGAAAAAAGCTATACTTTACAATCAAATAAGAGTCGAATACGATCAACTGAAAAAAGAGGGATCCGATGGACTGTCAGGAATTCCGTTCCCCGAATTATCGGAAGACCATTGCGGATGCGTACTCCTGCAACTGGATCAGCGAAAGTGCCGCGGCGGAACATCTGTGGCTGCGGTTTCTGTATGAATCGCATCGGAAAGGGAGCTGGTATCTGCTGCGGAAAAACTTTCCCTGTCTGCTGGTGGAGTGCATGACGGAAGGGGTGCTCGGGCATGAGGTCGGCGACCGGAAATTTCTCTCCGGAGCGGGAGAGGTGATTGTGATTCCCCAGGTGCCGTGGTTCCGTTTTTTCAGCCCGTCGCCGGCGGAGTCGAAACGATTCGCGTTTGAGGTGCAGGGATCGCTCGTTCCGGTACTGGGGGAACGGTTCGGTCTCAGCGGTCCGGTTGTGTTCCGGACGGAGAGAATGGAGCTTTACCGGTCGCTGTACGACCGCTGTCTGGAGCTGTTCCGGGCGAAGAGAGCCGGAACGGAGACGGAGGTTTCAAGTCTGTGTTTCCGTCTGCTGGAGATGCTCGGGGAGGAGGCCAGGCCGTTTCCGGAGCGTCGTCTGCAGAGCCGGTTGAATCCGGTTCTGGAATATGTGCAGCGGCATCCCGATGCGGATCTCTCCTGTACGGCGCTGGCAAGGCATTTCGGGTGCAGCACGCCGACGTTGAACCGTCTGTTCCGTTCCGTGCTGGGGGAGAGTCCGCAGAATTATGTGCTGCGCTACCGGATGTCGCAGGCGGATCATCTGCTGCGGACCGGAGAAGATTCGATCAAGGAGATTTCCGGGCGCCTCGGATTCCGGAATCCATTTTACTTCACCCGCGTCTTCCGGGGATATTTCGGGGTCACGCCGAGTGCAGTCCGCAGAGGATTCCCCGCGGGGGAAGAGGAAAAGGAGATTCGTTGAATTTGTCACAGAAATCCAGTTTTTTGTCATAAAAATTCATTTCTTTTCTCTGTTTTTCTGCTATATTCTCTGTGAATGGTAAGACAGAAAAGAAAGGGATTTCAAAATGAAACTTTCCGTTCCGCTGATTCAAAGTGTCGATGTCCTCCTGCTCGGAGGGACGGTTTCCGGCTGCCGTGCGGCGCTGGATCTGAAAAACAAGGGGTATTCGGTGTTCTCCGTTACGCCGTTCAGCTATTTCGGAGAAGATCTGTGCGCGTATCTGGATCTGCAGTCGGAAAAATCCGCCGACTATGTTTCTCTGTTCGGAGAAGAAGCGGTGCATCCGACGCCGGTGTTCATCAAGCGGACTCTCGACCGGAAATTCATGGATGCGGGAATTCCCTATCTGTTTCAAAGTTCGCCGGTCTCTCTTCTCCGCGATTCCGAAGGGGCTGCTGCGGGGGTGGTGATTGCGAACCGCAGCGGATTTCAGGCCGTCGCCGCCCGCTGCATTCTGGATGCAACGGAGCATTCGCTGGCGGCGCGTCTTGACGGAGCGGCGGAAAAACCGTTTGTCCCGGGCGTGTATCCGGTCTCCCTGATCCAGATCGGAGGCTGCGCACGGAAAGGAAACCTTCAATGCGTGGAACTCCCGCTTCCGGTTCTCGACGGCGATCGTTCGTTTCCCGTGTTCCGGGCGGTCGCGGAGATGGAGTTCCGCGACGGTTCGCCCGCGGAACTCCGACGCGCTGAAAGAAAAATGAGACGTCTCGCCTGGCATCCGGACGTGGCGGCTTCCGCCGATCTCTGCCGCTTCGGTTTCGGCGGCGTGGAAGTTCCCGATCCGCAGACCGGGATTCTGCTTCCGGAGACCTTCGCGGAGGCGGGAAGGATTCTGAAAATGCGCCGTCCGGGGAAACCGTGTGCGGTCCGGGCGTCCGGAGGGCCGAACGGGAACGGTGAACGGGTCCGCAAAGACCGCTTTTTCCGGTTCGGCGACTGTGAAACGATCGAATTCGATCTGGACGCCCTTCCGGCGGGAGACTCCTGCGATGTGCTTGTGGCGGGCGGCGGAACCGGCGGGGCGCCTGCGGCGATTGCGGCGGCTCGGAGCGGTGCAAAGACGATCTGTCTGGAAACGCTTTCCTGCCTGGGCGGTGTGTGCACGTCCGGAATGATCGGGAATTACTGGTTCGGAAACCGCGTCGGATTCACCGCCGAACTGGACAAAGGTGTCTGGGGAATGGGACCGAACCCCTCGACGGCGATCGAAAGCGGTCAGTGCAACGGTCAGTGGAAACGGGAATGGCTTCTGGAACAGGCCGATGAGGCCGGGGTTGATCTCCGTTTCCGGACCATGACGGTTGCCGCGGTGGTTCGCGGGAACCGGGTCTGCGGCTGCGTGACGGCGGGGCCGTTCGGAGCTGAGGTGATCTCCGCGGATGCTGTGATTGATGCAACCGGGAACGCCGATGTGGCTGCGGCCGCCGGCGGAGAGACCGCGCCGCTCGTGGAGGAGGAACCCGCTGTACAGGGCGCCGGACTGTCGCCGGTCCGCCTCGGCACCAGCTGCGAAAACACCGATTACAGTTTCATCTGCGATTCCGACGTCGTGGACGGAACAAGAATGTTCACGATGGCGCACGACAAATTCGGAGCATGGTTCGACACCGTGCAGATGCTGGATACCCGGGAACGCCGGCGGATCGTCGGGGATCTTGTGCTTCAGCCGCAGGATTTCTTTGCGGGGAACACCTATTCCGACACCGTCACTGTTGCAATGAGCAATTTCGACACCCACGGCTTTATCCTGCATCCGATGTTCATGCTCAAGGCGACCGAGCATCAGCCGTATTATGCCAATGTTCCGTACCGTGCGCTTCTTCCGCGCAATCTGGAGGGGATTCTTGTGACCGGTCTCGGCGTCAGCGCCCATCGCGACTGCATGCCGCTGATCCGCATGCAGCCCGACGTGCAGAATCAGGGATATGCCGCCGGACTGGCGGCGGCGATGGCGGCAGGGGAAAATCTGCCGCTGCGGAAGATTGATCTGAAAGCGCTGCAGAAACAGTTGATTGCGCGGGGGATCCTTCCGGAGTCGGTGCTTGCGGAGACGGACGCTGTCGGAGAACTTTCCCCGGAGGCGAGTCACTACGAACTGGCCGCCGTTTTCCTGAATGAGGAGAAGGAACGGATCCGTCTGCATGAGCAGTATGCGCTCTCTCCCGATCTGCACACGGCGCACATTCTGGCATTTCTCGGGGACGGATGCGGGAAGAGTCTGCTCGAATCCGCCGTCCGGGAGACGGAATGGGACAAGGGATGGAACTATACCGGTATGGGACAGTTCGGCCCGTCGCTCAGCCCGCAGGACAGCATGATCTTCGCCCTGGGACGCATCGGCGGAGCGCAGGATGTCGTCCTCGAAAAACTGCGGAAACTGAAACTCGGTGATGCGTTTTCACACATCCGTGCGGTTTCTGTGCATCTGATCCGGCATCCGGATCCGCGGGCGGAAGCAGAACTGGTCCGTCTTCTTTCGGAGGAGGGGGCGCGCGGACACGCGGTCCGCTCTCTTGCGGATGCGGTCGCCTCCAACCGGAAGGAGCGGAACGACACATCCGTCCGGAACAGCCAGCTGAAGGAGCTCTATCTCGGGAAGGCTCTCGCGGCCTGTGCCCCGGAAAACCCGATCGGGAAGCAGATCCTTTCCGCGTATGCCGGATCCATGCAGGGATACTATGCGCTGTTTGCGCAGAAGAAGGAAAATCCTGCGTAAAATTTGATTCCGGAATTTGCCATCCGCCGGTTTCCGCAGTATATTTCCGGAATCAACCGGGGATTGCCATGTTTCGATACATTCTGCGGCGCTGCGCCTATTCCGTTCTGATTATGCTCGGCGTGCTGATTCTGACGTTCACGCTGTTCCGCGTCGCGGCGGGGGATCCGGCGGCGACCGTGCTCGGGAAAAATCCTTCCGCGGAGGAACTGGAGGCCATGCGCGATCAGCTCGGTTCCAGCAAACCGCTTTTTTTCGGACGCTGGAAGGAGACGGAAGCGTATGCGTCCGCCGACTTTTCCGGCGGCCGGGAATCTCTGCCCGGTGTTGCGGTTTCGGGAAAAACGGAAGCGTCGGAGAACGGAATGATCCTTCAGCCCGGAGCGGAGGTGTTCTGCCGGCGGAACTTCGACCGGGCTGGCGTGAAGGCGGAGATCCGCCCGGAGTCGCCGGCGCTGACGCTGTCCCTCGGGAAGGACGGCTGCACAGTGAGAAACGGATCGGACCGGGCGGCGGTTTTGCAGTCGGTCCGTTTTTTTGTCCCGACGGACGGGTTGTTCGACAGCCAGCTCGGCGATTCCGTCCGGGAGCTGGTCTGTTTCCGGAAGAGCTTTCCCTTTGTCAGTTTCTTCAATTTCGGCGATACGCTTCTGACCAGAACGCCGATCCGGGAGGTCCTCTGGGACGGAATGTGGACCTCGCTTCTGCTGATGGTGCCGATCTTCTTCGGTGAATTGATTACAGGAATTGTCCTTGCGATGCTTTCCGCCGTGTTCCGGGACTCCTGGATCGACCGTAGCATCATGGTTCTTTCGGTAGCGGGCATGAGTGTGAGCTATCTTGCACTGATTATTTTCAGTCAATGGCTGCTCGGATATTACTGGAATCTGTTTCCTGTGTGGGGATGGGACGACTGGCGGAATCTGGCGCTGCCGGTGATCGTCGGTATTGTGAGCGGAACCGGCGGAGGGGTCCGTTTCTACCGGACCGTGTTTCTGAATGAGATCGGAAAACCGTATCTGCGGACCGCGATCGCAAAGGGGGATTCCCCGTTCCGGGTCTACTTCGGACATCTGCTGAAGAATGCGGCCATTCCGATTCTGACTCGGGCGTCGACGGTGCTGCCGTTCCTGTTTACGGGCAGTCTGCTGCTGGAGAGCTTCTTCGGAATTCCCGGACTCGGATTCCGCGGGGTTGACGCTCTGAACAGTTCGGATCTGCAGACTCTGAAGGCGCTGGTGATTCTCGGCGCGTTTCTGTTTGTGTTCATCAATCTTCTGACCGATCTGGCGTATGCGTGGGTCGATCCCCGGGTCCGGCCGAAATGAATCTGTGCCGGGACGGCTGCGCCGGGGGGATCAGCCGTAGACCGCGACGATGGTGACGTTGTCCGGCCCCCCCCGCTGAAGCGCCAGTTCCAGAAGGTGCCGGACCGTATCGGCGGGATCGTATTCGTTCAGAAGAAACGCGGCAATTTCGGAATCTTCGACGATGTCGGTCAGACCGTCGGAACAGAGAAGATAGCGGTCGCCGGGAAGATGATCGAAGACCGCGCATTCGGCGTGACCGTTTTCCTCCGTCCCGATGGAGTTGGAAAGCATGTGGGTAAACGGGAAAAACCGGACATCCTCCGGCGTGATGGCGCCCGACTGGAGCATTTCCTCGACAATGGTGTGATCGCGGGTGAGACATTCCAGAGCCGCATCGGGCCGGATCCGGTAGATGCGGCTGTCGCCCGCATGAACCGTGACGGTCTTCTTTTCCGAGAAGAAGAGTGCCGCCAGCGTGGTACACATATTTTCCTTGAGTTTCATCTCCCGGGATGCGGCGCAGATCCGTTCATTGGCCGTCTGGACCGCGGCGGCTAGAAAGGCGGCCGCTTTTTCCGGGTCGAGATCGGCAATGTGGCGCGTCAGCCGGTCCCAGTGTTCGAAGAGGGTGGTCAGGCAGAATCGGGAGGCGACTTCCCCGCAGGGCCGTCCGCCGACGCCGTCCGCAACCGCCGCCAGCGAAAGATGGCCGTCGGGACGCGAGCAGATCAGGAACGAATCTTCATTTCCTTCCCGGGCGAATCCCGGATGCGAATCCCCGGCCATGCTTCCGGGTTCGACGGCAAACAGATCCGCCTTGCCCGGATCGCCGGGAATGCGCGAGGCGGCGTCCTTCGGATAATCGGGATAGCCTCCGGTATAATCAAACCGGAGTTTGCACGTTTTTGCGGGATTCAATGCCATGTCACCGGCCTCCTTTTCCCAAGGGATCGGAAAGACGGACCGCGAGCGAGGAGAACATGTTGGATTCGTCCTCCGACTCCACATGGGCTTTCAGTGCGGCCAGAATTTCCTGTACGCGCGTGGAGTCCAGACGGCGCAGAATGCGCAGTCCCGCTTCCTTGGTCCTGCGGAGATAGTCCCGGGAGACCGGCGGCGTGGTTCCGTCCCTCTGCCCGGATCGCCGGACGCGGAGTTCCTCCCACTCCATGACGTAGAGCGACAGTGCCGCAATCACGGCCATATCCTTGTTCCTGGAAGCCGCCAGCTGATCTTCCAGCGGCTGAACGCGTTTCCGGTCCTCCTTTTCCAGCTTGTGCTTCAGTTCGACCTCTTTGTCGCTGAGGGAGAGAATCCGGGGAGTCCCGGAAAGGTCGCCGCTGCGCATCAGGAGGATCTTGATCTGTTCCATGGCGGCGAGTTCGGGCGACTCCGTTTTTCCGGTTTCAAACTGGTCGATGGTTGTCCGGACGACCATATATTCCCGGAACGATCCCGGACGGCGCACGATCTTCCGCAGCACGGGCAGAAACTCCGCTTCCCACTTGAATCGGATTGCCGCTTCGATCGCCGCCGGAATGATGTCGTGGCGCGCGGCCATGGCGAAATAGGCTTCCTTCGCCCCCTGAAGGAACGGCGGCAGTGCAAGGACGTCCGCCAGAGCGGCATAGGCTTCCGCGTTTCCCGAACGCAGCGAGCGGACAAGTTCCTCCGCCGCGGCCGGGGTCCCGATGTTCTTCAGCGCCTGAAGATGGAGTTTGATCGGCTCATGGTCCGCGAGGGCGAGTCCGATGGCGCGGCGGATCGGCGGAATTGCGGCATCCCCGTAGTCCTGGAGAATGATGGAGGCGGAGCGGCGGGTGAAGTTGTTTTCATCTTCCCGGTTCAGCGCATCGGCGAAAAGTTCCGCGAGGTTCTCGCCGCCGGAGAGGCCGAGATGTTTTTTTGTCCAGTGGAGCGTCAGGATATCCGCTTTCCCGAACCACATGTGTTCCCGGGTGTCGCCGAGATAGGCGATCGCGGTGTAGACCTCATTGGCGGAGTTTTTCCAGAGCAGACGCGGACGGATCTGATCCGCCTCTGTTCCCGGCCGTCTGGCAACCAGAATGAATTCCGCAAGATTTTTCATTTTCCGTTTGCCGAGGGGATCGGGCATTCCTTCCGCCGGAGCCGTGTCGAAGGGACGGGTCAGGTACGCCCGCCACGAATCCTTTGCAAACGGGGAGGGGATGGTCCGTCCCAGCGGCTCAATGGTTTCGAGATTCCAGACCTTCAGCTGTTTTTCCAGAAAATAGAGCGGCGTGCGCACATTTTGCGGTGCCTTTGGCGTGCTCTGTGCCGCGAGGGGGGCTGAGAGCAGAAGAAACGCGGCAATGCCGGACAGCAGTTGGATATTCATCGGTTTCGACTCCCGGAGTTGGGTCCGCCGGAGAAGATCCGGACGGAGCATTTATGGGGAAGACCGCCGGAGCGGAGAATTTGTTCCTGCAACAGAGAAAAAACACCTGGCATGGCTCTTACCGCTTCCTTTCTGTCCGGGCCGATTTCCATGTCCGGATGATCTTCTCCGCCCCTTCGCGCATGACCCGGTTGGATGGCGTGAAGATGCTGCGGTAGGAGAACAGGACGGATCCCCGGATTTCCGGATGGCGGGAATTGTAGCGGAACTGATTCCAGATCTCGTTCGGATTGCTCCATTCGGCGTTTGTTCCGAGGCGGGAAGGGGAGTGCCCGATGTAAAGACTGGTCCGGGTTCCGCGTGCGGTGGCTGCCCACCAGTCGGCGAGTGCGGCATAGGCCGCAGCATTGTGTCCGAAGGTCCAGTAGAGCTGCGGTACGATGTAGTCGATCCAGTTTTCCCGGACCCATTTCCGGGTATCGGCGTGCTGGAGGGTATAGGATTCGGAGCCTTTGGTCAGCGAACCGGCCGGATGGGTCTTCCGGTTTGCCCAGATCCCGAACGGACTGATGCCGAAGAGGATGTTTTTCCGGTAGCGCGCGTTGTGCGAGCGGATCGTGTTGGAGAGATTGCCGATCAGCGCGTTGACGTTTTCCCGCCGCCAGTCTTCCAGGTCGAGACGGTTTCTGTTGTACGTCTGATAAGTTTTCCGGTCTTGATTTCCGGTTCCGTCATAAGGGTAGAAATAGTCGTCCATGTGGATTCCGTCCACATCGTATTTCATGATGATTTCGTGGACCGTGTTGCAGAGAAAGCGGATCGTCGCGGGATGGCCCGGATCAAGAATCAGCTGATTCTTCCCGTCCTTTCGCCGGATGCAGAGAACCAGATCCGGATTGCGGCGCGCAAAATTGTTCGGAGCAAGAGTCCGCAGATATGCCGTCTTTCCCAGAGAAGTTCCGCCGACGACGCGGTAGGGATTCAGCCATGCGTGGAACTTCAGTCCGATGCGGTGCGCCTCCTGAATCATGAAGGCGAGCGGATCGAATCCGCTCAGGCCGGCTCCTTCGCTTCCGGCAAGGTTGCGCGAATACGGATTCAGCGCCGACGGATAGAAGGCGTCGTTTGCCGGACGCACCTGAAAAATGACCGCATTCGCGCCGATCGCCTTCAGATTGCCGATCACCGAAAGATAGTTCCTCTTGAATTCCGCGACGCTCCGGGAGACGGGAAAGTCGATATTTTCGACCGTTGCCACCCAGACCGCCCGGAAATCCCCCGGTTTCGCCCGGAAGTCCTTCGGCAGAACCACGTTCGGCTTTTCCGCGAGATCCCCTGCATAGCGGACGGGCCGTCCGCTGCGCGGATCCAGGAGCAGTTCATACTGTCCGAATCCGTCGAATGCGAGAAAACTGAGCAGAAGCGGAAGAAACCGTAAAAGACGCATTGCAAATCCTTGTTTTTTGAGTATGGTAGCATCACTCCCGGTGTTTGTCATCCCGGAAATGAAATTTTTTTGATTTTTTTTGCATTTTCCGGCATTCCGGGTTGAGCAAAGTCAGATCCGGACATCCTCCCACCGTTTTTTCAGTATTTCGGGACCGCACTTTTCCAGAGTCTGAAGTTCCGGAGCAAAACGGTTGATATTGGCTTCCTCGTACAGCAGATAGAAATCGCGGAGCGACTCATTCCGATCCAGATCGGGCGTGATGTCGAGCGCCAGTTTGAGACGGGAGGCGAACGGGAGAAGATCCGCTCCTTTCTGTGCATCTTTCGCAGGGGCTGCCGCGGCGCGTTCCGCCCGGATCTTCAGCGCTTTCAGATATCGTTCGTAGCGGGAGAAGGCCGTCCGGCAGCGGAGAAAACCCCTGCGGAACAGAAGATCGAAGCGTTCCCGGATTGCGATGGCGGCGTCCGAGTCTTCCTGCAGGCGATCCGCGAATTCCTCCGCCTCCCGGTAGAGCTGGAAGATGCGGTTCAGGCGGTTCCGTCCCATTTCGAGATGTCCGGCGGCTCCGTCGCGCAAGGTTTCCAGCGCCTGGTCGAACGCGGTTCCGCTCCGGATCTTCCAGCTGTCGCACGGAAAAGCGGCGAGCAGGGCGGAATCGACAAGATCGTCTTTCCAGGAACGGTCGTTCAGGAAGAAACTCAGCTCCATGTCATGGGGGATCTTCGCCATGTTCCGCAGGGTTTTCACGAACTGCGGCAGACGCAGACGGACAAGTTTGAGAATGCCCCGTTCGTGCATTGCGCGCGCCTCTTCCTGCTTGAGATAGACTTTCCGCCCGACGCTGTTCTCCTCCGCGACAAGTGCCGGATATCCGGTTGTTCCGGCCTCTTTGGAGACAAGGATCGACTCCGGCAGTTCTTCCCCGTCGCAGGGCCAGTCGAGCGCATGGTTCGACGCCCATTTCCGCACGGCCGGAAGACTGGAACTCAATGCGGAATCCATGCTGCGGATTTCCGGGAAAGAGCGCCGGATTTCCCGGATTTTCCCGTTTGCTCCCCGGATCGCGAGTTTCATCTGCAGATGTTCCGGAAGCTCCGCTGAAGCAAACAGCCCGGGATCTGTTTCCACGCCGCGTTCTTCCCGGTGGAACTCCGCCAGCGCCTCGGCCAGCGGCTGTTCCGTGAAGATTCCTCCTTCCCGATAGCGTTTCATAAAGGAGTCCGCAACATCGCGGACCGGGGTCAGTTCCACCCGGATCCGTTTCGGAAGGGCGCGGAGAAGGAGTTCGATTTTTTCGCCCAGATACCCCGGAATCAGATAGTCCATGATGTGGGGATTGAGCAGATTCAGGGCGTCTTCCGGGACTGTGAGCGTCACGCCGTCGAATTCCTCTCCGGGGGCGCAGCAGTAGGTCAGGGGGAACTTCTGGCCGGTGAAGACGAGATATGCGGGATAGTCGTTCCGGTCAATGGACGCATATTCTTCCGTCGTGAAGGTTTCCAGAGGGGGGAGGTAGCTTGTGTGCGTGCTCTCCCAGTCTTTCCGGAGAGCATCCACGGAGACGGCGGAGGATGGAAGAACCCGGTCGAAATACCGGAACAGCGCTTCGTCGTCCACGAGCGAATCCGGACGGCGGATTTTCTGTTCCAGGCGGCGCAGGTCGCGGATCCGGCTGCTGTGTTCCTCCAGCCAGGTCCCGCGGAGGGTCGCCTTCCCGGTGACAAGTCCTTCCCGCAGAAAGACTTCTCTGGCTTCTTCCGGATGGGTCCTGGAGTAGAGGCAGCGGCGGCCCGGATGGATGACCAGCTGGCCGGCCGTGACGCGTTCCCGCGCATAGACGAATCCCGAACGTTCATCCCAGAAGACATTGTCATAGACGCGGGCGCAGAGAAACGGGGCGACCTCTTCCAGCCACTCCGCCTTGACTTCCGCATTGCATCTGGCGAAAACCCGGCTGGTCTCCGCCAGATGGAAGGAGAGCATGAAATCCGGCGGATTTTTCCGTTTTGCCAGTCCCGATCCGGGGAAGATCAGATACTTTTTCCCCGCCCGGTCGGAATAGAGGCGCGTTTCCCGGTTGTATCCGCCGAGCCGGCGCGGAAGCGCTCCGAGCAGGACCTTGTGCAGAAGATCGTAGGAAATGCGTTCCGGATCAATCTTCTTTTCCGGACAGATCCATCCGTTTTCCTTCATCAGATCGCTGAGATCGTCGACCAGATTCCGCCATTCGCGGATTCTCCGGTAGTTGAGATACTGTTTGAGGGCGAACCGTTTCAGCGCCTGATTGGAATTCCGTGTCCGGAACTCCTCCAGAGCGGTCCAGAGCTTCAGAATTCCGAGGAAATCCGATTCTTCGGATGCGAACGCCCGATGGGCTGCGTCAGCTTCCGCCGCTTTTTCAAACGGCCGTTCCCGCGGGTCCGGGATGCTCAGGAATGCCACGATTGCCAGCATTTCCGGAAGAAGACGGACACGATGGGCGTCGAGAAGCATTTTCCCGAGCCGGGGATCCAGGGGGAGGGCGGCGAGCGAACGTCCGAGCCGGGTCAGGCGTGTGCCGTCGAGCGCCCGGAGATCGTTCAGCGTGCGCATTCCCTCGCGGATCAGCGTCGGCGCAGGTTCATCGACCAGCGGAAATTCGCCGAGCGGAGGTAGATTCAGCGACGCCATCTGGAGGATTACGCCCGCAAGCGAGGATCTCTGAATTTCCGGCGGCGTGAATTCCGCACTTCCGTTCAGCGTCTCTTCCGAATAGAGATGGACGCAGATCCCGTCGCGGAGACGGCCGCAGCGGCCCCGTCTCTGGCGCGCGCTTGCCCGGGAGATCTGTTCCACGCGCAGCTCCTGAATCCCTGTGCGCGGATTGTAGCGGCTGAGACGCACCAGACCGGAATCAACCACATAGCGGATTCCCGGAATGGTCAGCGAGGTCTCCGCCACGTTGGTCGCCAGCACGATCCGGCGGAAGTGCGAGGAGGAAAACACCTTCTGCTGGTCTCCGGAGGAGAGACGCCCGAACAGCGGCAGAATTTCCGTGTTCGGGAAACGGCGTCCGGAGAGTGTTTCCGCGCAGTCGCGGATTTCGCGTTCCCCGGGCAGAAACACCAGAATGTCGCCCCGGGGATCCAGATCGTCGAGAAAGGCGACTCCGCGTGCGACGGTTTCTGTGAGTTCCTCGTCCTCTCCGGGTTCGATCCAGCAGTCTTCGATCGGGAACAGGCGGCCCTCCACCTCCTCCAGCGCGGCCTCTCCGAAAAATGCGGCCAGACGCTCCGCCTCCAGAGTCGCCGAGGAGAGGATCAGTTTCAGATCCTTCCGCTTCCGCAGCAGCAGTTTCAGATATCCGAGAAGAAAATCAATGTTCAGCGACCGTTCATGGACCTCGTCAAGAAGGATGCAGTCGTACTGATACAGCATCGGATCGCTGCGGGTTTCCGCCAGCAGAATGCCGTCGGTCATGAATTTGACGAGAGTCTGCTCCGTCGTCCGGTCGTCGAAGCGGACTTTGCATCCGACCTCGTTTCCCGCCTCGACTCCGGTTTCTCCGGCGACCCGCCGGGCGAGGGAGGTTGCCGCGATTCTGCGCGGCTGGGTGCAGCCGATCCGTCCGGTCCGTCCGCAGCCCGCCGCAAGAGCAAGTTTCGGCAGCTGGGTCGTTTTGCCCGATCCGGTTGAGCCGCAGACGATCACAACCCGGTTGTTCCGGATCTTCTCCCGGATCGAATCGGCGTGCGACGCAATCGGAAGATCCTCCGGACAGGTCAGACGGAACCGTTCCGCAATCGGCGCAAACGACCGTTCCATCGCCCGCTCCACCTGTTTTTCCAGATTTCCCAGCAGTTCTCCGGCCTTTCCCGATCCGGACGCCACAGCGGCAGCGACGCTCTCCCATTTTGTCTTCAGACGGATCTGGTCGGTGATGCGCAGAAGGGAAAACTGCTTTTGCAGTTCATCCTTCCGGTGTTCCAGTTCTGTGCCGTCGTTCATGAAGCAGACGGGATCATTCGACGGTTACGCTCTTGGCCAGATTCCGGGGATGGTCGATTTCACATCCGCGCGCCTTGGCAAAGTAGTAGGCGAAAAGCTGAAGTGCAACCACGGTGGTCAGCGGCGCCACATAGCGGGAGCTTGCGGGAACACGGATGATATCCTGCGTGAATTCGCAGACGCGGTTGTCGTCGCCGGTCACCACCGCGATCACCGGAGAGTGGCGGGCGAGGCACTCCTGAATGTTGCCGATCATCTTTTCCTGTCCGGGAATTGCATTGGCCAGCGCCATGACGGGAACCTTGTCGTCCAGCAGGGCGATCGGCCCGTGTTTGAGTTCCGCGGCATGATAGCCTTCCGCGTGAACATAGCTGATTTCCTTGAGCTTCAAAGCTCCTTCGAGCGCGGTCGGATAGAGCGTTCCGCGTCCGATGAAGAAGAAATCTTCCGCGTAGGCGTACTTGTTTGCAAGTTTTTCGATCGCGGGCGCCTGCTTGAGCGTTTCGCGGATGAGATCGGGAATCCGTTCGATCTCCTGAAGCAGAGCGTCGCCGTCGTCCCGGCTGAGACGGCGGTTGCGTCCGAGCATCAGCGCGAGCATCAGAAGCACCGTGACCTGACAGGTGAACGCCTTGGTGGACGCCACGCTGATTTCCGGTCCCGCATGCAGATAAATTCCGCGTCCGGTCTCTCTGGCTATGGTCGAGCCGACCACGTTGCAGAGAGCGGCAACCACAGCGCCCTTGTTCATCGCTTCGCGCACCGCGGCGAGCGTATCCGCCGTTTCGCCGGACTGGCTGATCGGAAGGACCAGCGTATCCGGATCAATGATCGGATTGCGGTAGCGGAATTCGGCCGCCTGTTCGACCTCCGCCGGAATTCCGGCAATGTCTTCGAAGAAATATTCCCCGACCATGCCGGCGTGCATACTGGTTCCGCAGCCCGCGATGACAATTCGGGAGATCTTGGCCAGTTCGTGCGGAGTCAGTCCGAGTCCGGAGAGCATTGCGCTCTTGAGTTTCCGGTCCAGCCGTCCGCGGATTGTGTTCGAGATGGATTCCGGCTGTTCAAAGATCTCCTTGAGCATGAAGTGTTCGTACTGTCCTTTTCCTGCCGAATCGACATTCCAGTCGATGTTGGAAACCTCGCGTTCGACCGGGAGATTTTCGATGGTCCGCAGTTCGACATTGTCGGGTGTGAGCACCGCCAGATCCCCGTCGTCCAGATAGATGACCTTCCGCGTGTACGCCGCAAGCGGGGCGACATCGGAAGCGACCAGATTGCATCCGTCGCCCAGTCCGATCACGATCGGGCTGCCGTGCCGCGCCACAAGAATTGTATCCGGATAATCCGTGCAGAGCACGGCGAATCCGTAGGTCCCGTTGATCCGGTGCAGGGCCGACGCCACCGCCTGAACGAAATCTCCCTTGTAGAATTCCGCAATCAGGTTTGCCACCACTTCGGTGTCGGTATCGGACGCAAAGGTGTATCCTTTTGCCGTGAGTTTCTGTTTGAGTTCCGCGTAATTTTCAATGATTCCGTTGTGGACCAGGGCGAATTTCCCGGAGTTGTCCAGATGCGGATGCGCGTTCCTGACCGACGGAATTCCATGAGTCGCCCAGCGGGTATGCGCGATGCCGGTTGTCTGTTTCAGTTCGCCGTATTTCTGGGTTTCCTGTTCCAGATTCCGGACTTTCCCGACCGCTTTGATGGTCAGCAGTTCCTTCCCGCCGAGAGAGAGCCCGGCGGAGTCGTAGCCGCGGTATTCCAGGCGTTTCAAGCCGTCCAGCAGAATTTTTTCAGCGGGTCTGTGTCCCGTGTATCCGACAATGCCGCACATAAGATGAGTCTCCTGTGATAAAATTCCGGTTTCATAATCGTATTAATATATCTCCGGAACGGGAAAAATAAACTTTGATAACCAAATTGTAAGAAAAATTCCTGTTTCCGATGAAAGAAATATCCGGACGGGAGACGCCGCGTCCGGACTGTTTCCGGATCATTTCGTGATTTCCGCGATGGTCACGCCCAGCGTTTTGAGGGCGATTTTATCCAGATCCTCGGTGGCTCCTGTGAAGTGAAGGGTGGTGTGTTCGTGCAGGATCGACTCTCCGGTTTTCAGAAATGCCGCGGGGGAGGAGGATTCCAGTTCGTAGAAGGGACCCATCTTCTCCAGGCCGGGACCCGGAATGCCGTCGTTGTACGCATTGACGACATCGCCTTTGTAGGGTTCTTTGGAATCTTCCCAGGCGGCGTTGACGTAGTCCGCATCGCCTTCGGGAAGGGTATAGCGGACGATGGTCAGAATTCCGTGTTCCGCGTCGTAACTGCCGAGAAACGGTTTCGCCCGGTTTTTGGAAAGACCGATTTTTCCGCGGCTGTCCCCATCGGCGCAGAAGTAGATGACACCCTTTTCCGGATCGACGCGGAGACGGTCCGGAGAGATCTTGCCGAAATAGTCGTCCTTGACCACGGGGCCTTCCGCGTTTTTCTCGAACGGCACCACGATGGTGGTTTTCGGAGAGGGCTTGAACATGCCGAGCATCCAGATGGAGAGTCCGCCGTTTTCGCGTGTCCAGTCGCTGCCGCGGTTGATCAGACGGTTCGCGGTGGTGTAGCCGACCGCTTTGAGCGAGCACTCCTTCAGATCAACTCCGACCGATTTTGCGATCTCTTCCTCGGAAAGAAGAGTGACTTTCCGTTCCAGACGGATTTTCCGTGCCGTCCCGTTGCGGGTTTCCTGTTCAAATTCGGCGGCGAGCGAGACTTCGCGATCTCCGTCGCGGTCGGTCACGTTCCATGGAAGCGTGTCGAACACGGGGGGAACCTGCCAGTTGTCAAACGTATAGTCCGCGCCTTTTGCAAAGTAGAGACTGAACGGTCCTCCTTCCGGTCCGAGCCAGAAACGGTCTTCGCCGCCGTAGGCGTTGATGTGGGGAGTCTGTTTTCCCGATTCGATCCGTTTGTAGTTGATCCATCCGCAGCTGTAACCGGATTCTCCGTCCATGGTGCTGGTCATGACGCGTCCCTGGTAGAGAGGGGTGAGCGCAACCCGCGCTCCTGCGGCATTTTTCAGAATCACCGGCTGAACACCGTGGTCGCGGAGAAATGTGACGTCCTCAAAAAAGTTTTTTTCCTGCATTGTTGCACATCCTGTTAAAATGGTTGATATCCCTGCGAGAAGCGGAACGCAGAGGGCTTTCCCGGCTGAGTTCATTTCGGCTCCTTCCTTCTGTATTTCCGTTCAAAATCATCAATGATCCGGCGGGCGATGCTTCCTTTCGGCGGAATTTTCGGGAGCGCTCCGGCGCGGAACCAGCCGAGCGATTCCAGCTCTTTCCCGTCCGGCCTTGCTTCTCCGGAAACGTAGTCCGCGTAGAATCCGAGCATCAGCGAGTTCGGAAACGGCCAGCACTGGCTGGAGAAATAGCGGATGTTCCCGACCGTGATGGAGGTCTCCTCCAGGATCTCCCGCGCGATGGCCTCCTCCAGATTCTCCCCCGCTTCGACAAATCCCGCGATGAGCCCGTAGATCTCCGGAACGAAATTCCGGTTGTGGGCAAGCAGAATCTCATCTCCCCGCGTGACAGCGACAATCACTGCGGGCGCCAGCTGCGGATAGAACTTCTCTCCGCATTCCGGACAGACCATTGCCACGTCGCTGCGGGATTCTTCGAGCTTTTTCCCGCATCGTCCGCAGAAGCGGTGCTGTTTCCGCCAGTGGAGCAGTTCTTTTGCCCGGCATCCGGCGGAAAAAGCGGCGTCCTGAAGACAGCCGACCGCAGTCCGCACAGCGACCTTCCGTACCGGTTCCGGCGGCTCTTCCGGCAGTTCCGTCAGATCCACCGCATAGCAGGGGACTCCGTCGCGCATGCCGATGCTGAGCGCCGCGCCGATTTCCCAGTCCCGCAGTTCCTCCGCACGGGGAAAATCGTACCGGTCCTCCCGCGGACACAGCAGCATGTCGCGTCCGCAGAAGACGATCAGTTCCGCTTCGGGATGGTTTTTCCATTCCGGCGTGTAGGCGGGCGACGGGTCCGGTATGAATCTCGGCATTCCTGATTTCCTCTTTCTTCTGGTTCCATGCGGGGGTAATATAACATAACTCTCCTCTCCGGACAATCTCCATTTCTGAAAAAAACAATACTTTCCCCTTTCTTTTCTGTTTCTGGTGGAGAAACGTGCGCTGCTCCGCCCCTCCTGCACGGGGATAAAAAAACGGAGACCGTCCTTTCTGCATCGGGGACGGTCTCCGGGGGATGGATCTGGAAGAGACGGTTATTTTTCCTGATTGTTTTCGAAGTAGCGGATCAGTTCTTCCGGCAGCGGGGGAATCTCCTGCGGAATACATCCGTGGCGCATGGAGTAATGGCCGAGAACTCCTGTCGCGACGGCATTGCGCGCGGCGATCGGAATCGTGTTCGGCCGTTTGCCGTAGCGGACGAAGTCGAGGAAGCTGCGCACGGTCACCGGATCGGCGCCTCCGTGGGTTCCTTCCACCGGCTTGAGCTTATGAATGATGTCCGGTGTTTCCCGGGGGCCGCGGGTGGTCCAGACATGGATTTCGCACTTCCCGGAATCGCCGATGTTTTCGATCCGTCCTTTGGTTCCGATGAACGTGTAGTTGCGTTCCGCGTCGGGCGCGTAGTGACACTGCATGTAGCAGGCCTGCGCGCCGTTCTGCATCTGCATCATGATCATGTTATGGTCTTCGACGTTGATGATCGGGGAAAATCCGGTCTGTTCCAGCGGCGGATAATGGTTGTTGTCCCAGTCCGCGCAGCCTTCGGTTTCGGGGGAGCGGCGGGCGCACTTGTCGTAGACGGAGAGCATGCCCATGCCGACCACCTGTCTGGTATAACTTCCCATCAGCCAGTGCATCACGTCGATGTCGTGGGCGCCTTTCTGGAGAAGGAGTCCGGTGGTGTTTTTCTGTTCGGAGTGCCAGTCGCGGAAATAGGCGTCGCCGCCGTAGCTGATGAAATGACGGCACCAGCCGCACTGGATCTCGCCGATCGTGCCTGCGTCGATGATCCGCTTCATCGTGAGAATCGCAGGGAAGTAGCGCATGTTGTGGCCGACGAACAGTTTCGTTCCGGTTTCATAGGCCGTGCGCAGAATACGGTCGCATCCCTCAATGGTGATCGCCATCGGTTTTTCCAGAAAGACCGCCTTGCCCGCTTCGAGTGCGGCAACCGCCTGTTCCTCGTGGAAATTATCCGGCGACGCGATCATGACCGCGTCGATTTCCTTGATTTTCAGGAGGTCCTTGTAGTTGTCGAACAGATCGGCATCCGGAAATTTCTCATGGAACTGGCTGCGTGACCGGGGATGCGGATCGGCTCCCGCAACGACCTCCCATCCTTCTTCGGGATTATGAATCTGCCATCCGTTTCTGCCGCGTCCCGCTGCGCCGATCAGGCCGACTTTCATCATTTTCATGCTTTCTGAACTCCTTTTTTTTTTCTGGTTCGCGTTTTTTCTTCGCGTCTCTGGATATAACCTATCGTAAAAAATATGGAAAATCAATCCGTTTTCTTGAATTTCATCAATTATTAGATATGTTATATCAAAGAAAAAATACAGGAAATCAACTTTTTGGAGCAGAGGCAATGGTCTTTCCCTTTCGTTTTCTGACGGGTGCCCGGGGCAACGCCGATGCGCAGACTCCGATCTTCGAACGCACCGACTATTCCTGCTGCACGATCGAATATATTGTCAGCGGTTCGGGATTTCTGGAAGTGAATGGAGAGAAGAGCACACCTTCCGCGGGGGATATCTATCAGCTTCCGAAACACAGCAACCATCGTTATTATCCGAACCGGAGCGATCCGTGGCAGAAGCTCTTTTTTGTCGTGGACGGCGATTTCATGGAGGAGCTCCTGAAAATCCACGGACTGGAGAAGGTGTACCACATCCGGAACTGCCGTCATCTGAAACGCTGGTTCGACCGCTGGTGCACGCAGACCAGTCTGGCGATTTCCCAGGAGCAGTATGCCCTGGAATTCCATCAGTTTGTCGTGGAGCTTTCGATGCATGTCTATCGGGAGGGTGCGAGGGAGAATCCGCATGTGCGGCAGCTGTGTGAACGGCTTCAGTATGCGCTGGAGCAGCCGTTCTCTCTTGCGGAGTATGCCGCGGAAACCCCGTATACGGAGACGCATCTGATCCGTCTGTTCCGCGAGCGGTACGGGCAGACTCCGTATGAGTTCCGGATGGAGAAGAAGATGGAACAGGCACGGATTCTGCTGCTGCATTCTCCGCTGTCGGTCAAGGAGATCGCGGAGCGGCTGGGGTTTTCCAGCCAGTACCATTTTTCCAATTACTTCAAGCTGCGGACCGGGGAATCCCCCCGCAGGTTCCGGCAGACAATCTGAAACGAATTCAGTTCCGCGTTCAGCATCCCGGCGACAAGCGGACACTTTGCCATGAAGAGAAAAACGGCCGGGCGCGGTGTTTCATGAAGCGTTTCGAAATTCCCCTGTCCTTTGGAGACGATGAGATCGGCCGTCTCGAACGCTTTCCGGAATTCAGGGGAGGAGTGTTCCAGCGAGATTCCGGGTGTGCAGTCGCCCGTGTCGATGACATTCCGTACAATGCCGTCGAATCCGGAGGGGCCGACCTCCCGGCGGGTCACGTCGTTGAGTACCGGTTCTCCTTTGACGCAGAGCGTGATTTTGGACCGGTAGCGCCTGACCAGCAGCGTGTCGAACACCGCTTCGCCGCAGTTGTCCAGAAGATAGAGAATGTTTTCCGCCCGTTCAAAGGCGTTTTCGGCCTCGTTCAGCGCATGGAGATCAATCGGTTTCCGGAAGGCGAGGCGGATGGTTTTGCGGGCGTCCTCCAGATCAAGATCGCAGTTGACGCCGAAGTCGATGATGTTTCCGGCGATGGCAAGACGGACCAGCGATTCGAAGTTTTCCGTATCCAGCGTTCCCTCCTCCAGGAATTCCCGGAGAAGTTCCCCGGCGATGCGGGTGGAGTCATCTTTCTGTGTCCGGTAGGGGTCGTGTTTGCCGGTGATTTCCGTCGCATAGGCGTGCATCCGGCGCGCCATGAGCGGGGGAGGGAGCTGCACGTCGAATTCGGAAAGTTCCGCCAGCATCTTCCGGACGATTTTCAGTCGGAGTGCGTCGTCGTCCGTGAGAAGGTTCGCGAGCGTTACGGCGTTGCGGACAAGGCACTGTATGCAGGAAAGATCGGTTTTCATCGCAGGGACTCCCGTCGTTCTTCTGATATGAGTTCCATTACGGACGGAGTTCGAGGCCCGCATCGCGGATCATCTGAAGATCCGCGGGAACGCCGCGGCCGGGAGTGACCAGATAGCCGCCTGTCATAAAGCTGTCGGCTCCGGCGGCGAAGATCAGAGCCTGCAGGTCGCGCAGGTTCCGTTCGCGTCCTCCGCAGACCCGGATGCTGACTTCGGGCATCATCAGACGTGCGGCGGCAATCGCGAGGAGACAGTCCCGCGGCGAAAGCCCGCATCCGCCCTCCAGCAGCGTTCCCGGAATCGGACTGAGGAAGTTCAGGGGAATCGAATCCACGTCCAGCGACCGGATGGTTTCCAGCAGTTCAATCCGCTGCTCCGGGGACTCTCCGATTCCGATGATCCCGCCGGAACAGACGGAAAATCCGAATTTCTTTGCCGCCCGGACCGTTTCCGTCTGCGTGGAGTAGGGCCGCGTTGTGCAGATCTGCGGGAAATAGCTCGGGGAAGCCTCCAGATTGTGATGATACCGTTCCAGTCCGGCCTCTTTGAGCTGGAGGAATGCGTCATCGTTCAGGATTCCGAGCGAGGCGCACGGAAGGATCGGCAGTTCCGCGCGGATTCTGCGGACCGCTTTGCAGATTTCATCAAGATCCTGTCCGGGGACAACCCTCGTTCCGGATGTCACGATTCCGAAGCGGTGTACGCCGTGTTCCGCCGCCGCCTTCGCCGCAAGGAAGATCTCCTCCGCGGGAATCAGCGGATAGGTGGTGATCTTCGCTTTCGAGCGGGACGACTGCGCGCAGAACGCGCAGTTCTGCTGACAGTTTCCGCATTTTGCATTGACAATGGAACAGAGTTCAATCTGTTTTTTAAACCTCTTCTCGCGGAGCTCCGCGGTCCGCCGGAGCAGATCCAGCAGCTGGACGGTGTCCGTGATTTTCAGAATTTCGAGTGCTTCCTTCGCGTCAATGCCCTGCATCGTGAGATCTCCTTCGGGAGTTTAACTTTTGAATGCCGTCTTGAGACAGAATGAGCGGATGGCCAGCTGGTCGTCCGCGTTGGTCCGCATGGCGCGCAGAAGGTCTTCCGCGTACCCGAGACAGCGGTAAATGCGGTCTTCGCCGAACTGTTTCGGCGCATCCGGATCGAATCCTGCGGGAAACAGTTCGGGATTCGGAATCTGTTCCATCGGAATCCCGGAAGCCAGAAGCGCCGTTTGCGCGAAGAACGCGTGAATCATGCTCAGGAAAAGATCGCGCAGGCGTTTGTATTCGCAGCTTTCCTCGCCCCGGATCCGTTTTTCGATCAGAGTTTTTCCCGCCGATTCCAGATTGGACGCCGCTTCCAGACGCTGCGCCCATTTTGCGGCGACGGTTTTTTTCGCCAGATCGTTCAGGGATCCCGCGTAGTCAATCAGAGCGGTTGCGCAGTCCTCCGCGGCGATCAGGCTGCCCTGCGCTTCGAAGAGCAGCTTGCGGAGAACGTCCGGAAGATGTTCCGCGTCCGGAAGACGGTAGACACACCGGTTGTCTGTAAAATGAATCGTCTGGCAGCGCGAGCGGATCGTCGGCAGCAGTTCCGACGGATTCGGGGTCGTCAGAATGAACATGCATTTCGGCGGCGGTTCCTCCAGGGTTTTCAGGAAGGCGTTCTGCGCCTGTTCATTGAGGCGGTCCGCTTCGTGGATGAGACCGATTTTCCATCCGGAGTCGGTCATTCCGCTCAGATAGAATTGCGCTTCGAACCAGCGCATGGTGTCGATTTCGTCTTCGCTCTCTCCGACGGGGATGATGCGGGAGACCGAGGAGGGCGCCAGCGTCACCAGATCGGGAAAGGTCCCGTTCCGCAGTTCGTGGCAGACCTCGCATTCCCCGCAGGGCGAAAAATCCTTTCCCGGATACATGCATGCCGCCAGCGACGCCAACAGCGGCGGAAAATCGGTCCGGTATTCCGTGTTTGTGGAGCAGAGCAGAAATGCGTGGGCGAGCCGTCCGGCGGACCGGGCGTTCTTCAGCGAACTGATTTCCAGCGGAAAACGCTGTTCAAAGAAGTTCCAGTCCAAGCTCATGTTTCACACACTCCCTGACCGCCTGAGCGACTTTGTCGACAGAGTCTTCTGCGGAGATGACCCGGATGCGGTCTTTTTCCAGTTCTGCAAGCTGAAGGAATCCGTTGCGGACCGCGGTGTGGAAGGCGATTGTCTCGGAATCGAAGCGGTCGTTTTCGAATGCGGCCCGGTCAACCCGTCCGGAGCTTCTGCGCACGCCGAGTTCCGGATCAAGATCAAGCACAATGGTGAGGTCCGGTTTGAGTCCGCGGCAGGAGAAGCGGTTGATTTCGTCGAGCATCCGCAGGTCGATTCCCCGGGCGTACCCCTGGTAGACTTTCGTGGAATCGAAGAAACGGTCGGAAATCACATGGATCCCCTGTTCCAGTTCGGGTTTCAGGAGCGTTTCGACCATCTGCGAGTGACATGCGCCGAACAGCAGCAGTTCAGTTTCGGGCGTCAGCTCCTCGCCCGGCTCCCGCGTTTTCAGGATGGACCGCAGTTTCTCCGCGACAGCCGTCCCGCCGGGGGAACGCACCACATGAACCTTCATTCCTGCCGCGGCAAGGGCTTTCCCGAGCAGGGCCGCCTGTGTGGTTTTCCCGCTTCCTTCGCCCCCTTCCAGTGTGATGAATCTGCCTCTCATTGTTGATGAAAAATCCTCAAGTCCGATTGAAAATTGCCGATTGAAGGAGTAAGTTACAGCATAAAAAAAAATATTCAACCGTCAATTCCATAAAATTCGGAGAGAAAGAGAAAATGGCAAAACTGGAACGTGACACCTACCTGACCAAGAATGTCGGAAATTTCCCGGAAACCATCGAGATCGGCGGACGGACCTACGTCAAGTCGGACGATCTGCGCTACGGAACGAATCCGCACCAGCCCGCCGCCTACTACCGCCCGGAAGACGGAGTCGGCGCGATCATGGATATGAAAACGCTCAAAAACGGCAAGAACGGTCTTTCCCAGACCAATCTGGAGGATATCTCCGGCGCGTTGAACATTGTCAAATATTTTGACCGTCCCGCCTGTGCGGTCATGAAGCATGTGAATCCGAGCGGCGCGGCGGTTCAGGCCGGATGCGAATCGCTGAAGGAGGTCTACCTGAAGGCGCGCGACTGCGATGCCCGCGCCGCTTTCGGAAGCGTGATCGCATTCAACGTGGAAGTCGATGCGGAAACCGCCGAGACGATCATGTCCACGTTTGCCGAATGCGTTGTTGCTCCCGCCTACACGAAAGAGGCTCTTGCAGTGTTCAACGACGCCGAACGCTTCAAACTCAACAAGCAGATCCGGATCCTCCAGTGCGGGGATCTTTCCACAATTCCGCGCTATGTGGGCGATGACCCCGCCGGAACGCACAACACGCTGAAGGTCCTCTGCGACGGTTCTCTGGTGGTCGCGGCGCCGCTGCTGACGAATGTTCGCACGTTCCGGGATCTTCCCCCGGCTTCGGGCGAGAGCAAAACCGCCGGAAAGCAGGTCTCCGCGACGGAGCCGACCGAAATGCAGAAATGCGATCTTCTCGCCGCATGGTACATCAACATCTCCGTCCGTTCGAACGGTGTTGTGATTGTGAAGAACGGGCAGACCCTTGCGGTCGGAACCGGAGAACAGGACCGTGTCGGCGCGGTGGAACAGGCCATTGAGAAATTCAAACAGAAATATACCGGAACTTCGACCCTTGAGGGCGCCGTGATGTCCAGCGACGGGTTCTTCCCCTTCGCGGACGGACTCGAAGTCGCCGCCGCCGCCGGAATCAAGGCGATGGTCGCCCCCTCCGGTTCGCTGAAGGATGCGGATGTGATCAAGCGCGCCAATGAACTTGGAGTTGCTCTCCGTCACGCGCCGGAACGTATTTTCTCCCATCACTGAGCATCGCGTGCCTCATGGAAGACCTTCCCGTGCCAGAGATTCCGTTTCCGCTTTCGGAGAGCGAAGGCGTCACGGAGCAGACTCTGCGCGGAGAGGTGGAAAAGGTCCTCTATGAGAACGGGGAAACCTCGTATGCGGTTCTGGTCGTCCGCGATGCGGCGGGCGATCTTCACAACGCGGTCGGCACGGTGCCCGGCGTTTCCGCCGGACAGGGAATCGAAGCTGTCGGCCGCTGGGAGTTCCACAAGGAGTACGGCCGCCGTTTCCGCATGGAATCCTATACCTTCACTCTTCCGGTGACGGCGGAGGGAATTGTCAAATACCTTTCCTCGGGCGTGGTGAAGGGGCTCGGACAGAAAAAGGCCGAAGCCATTGTGAAAACTTTCGGTGCGGCAACGCTGGATGTGATCGAAAAATCGCCGTCGCGTCTGAAAGAGGTTCCCGGGATCGGGCGGAAACGCATTGAGGCCATCCGGAAGGCGTGGGAGGAGAATGCCGGACTGCGCAATCTTCAGATTCATCTTCAGAGCTACGGGATCAGTCCGGCATATTTTGCAAAAATCTACCGGAAGTATGGGGATGCCGCCGCGGAAAAAATCCGGGAGAATCCCTACGATCTGGCAACGGACATCCCCGGAATCGGATTCACGACCGCGGACCGGATCGCGGAGAAGACGGGAATCCGGAAAAACGATCCGAAACGGTTGAATGCGGGGATCAGCTATGTGCTTTCGCAGGTCCGCGGACTGGGACATGTCTGCCTGCCGCGCGCACTTTTTCTGACGAAGTGTTCGGAACTTCTGGAGATCGACCGGGACGATGCGGAGCGCGCGCTGCTGTCCGCAAGCGGACTGATGCTTGCGTCGATCCGCCGTGCCGCCGACGGGACGGAGATGATTTATGAGCCGGGACTGCTCCGCTGTGAAGAGGAGTTCCCGGTGCGTCTGGCGCGCCTGGCGTCGGTTCCGCGTCATTACGGACAGAATCTGGCGCGTTTCCCGGTTCTGCCGAATGCGGTCTTCAGCGAAGAGCAGCTTCAGGCGGTGAAGGCGGCGTCCAATTCTCCGCTTTCGATCATTACCGGAGGTCCCGGTGTCGGCAAGACGACCGTGGTGGGAGAGATCGTCCGCCGCGCCAGACTTGCAAAACTTGACATTGCGCTTGCCGCACCGACGGGACGCGCGGCAAAGCGTCTTTCGGAGACGACCGGTCTTGCGGCCCATACAATTCACCGCCTGCTCAAATGGGATGCGGGCAGACATCAGTTTGTCCACGGACGCTCCTCGCCGCTGAAGGCGGATCTGCTGATTGTCGATGAAACGTCCATGCTCGATATTCTCCTTGCGACCGCGCTGTTCCGTGCGATCAATCCCGGAACGACGGTGGTTCTGGTCGGCGATGCGGATCAGCTTCCGTCGGTCGGTCCGGGGAATGTCCTCAACGATCTGATCGCCTGCGGACGGATTCCTGTGACGCGTCTGACCCGGATATTCCGTCAGGGCGCGGGCAGCGGGATCATCCGGGCGGCCCACGATGTCAACAGCGGACGCCTTCCGCCTCCGGCGCGGACGGCGCGGGGGATCTCCACCGATTTCTACTGGATTGAAAAGGACGATCCGGACGAGGCGGCGGATATCATCCGGCGTCTTGTGTGCGAGCGGATTCCCCGCCGGTTCGGCCTGAATCCGATGACCGACATCCAGGTGCTTTCCCCGATGAACCGGGGGTCCTGCGGGACGGTTGCACTGAACACGGTTCTTCAGGATCTGCTCAATCCGTCGGCGAAACTGCAGTTCCGTCACGGGGAGCGGATGTTCAGACTCGGCGACAAGGTGATGCAGATTGCCAACAATTACGACAAAGGGGTCTTCAACGGCGATATGGGACGCATCTCCGCGATCCGTTATACCGACCGGACCTTCTCCGTTCAGTTCGATACGGAAAACGTCTCCTATGAATTTGCGGAGGCGGATCAGCTTTCGCTTTCCTATGCGGTGACGATCCACAAGTCGCAGGGAAGCGAATTCCCGGCAGTGGTGATTCCGCTCCTCTCCCAGCATTTCATGATGCTTCAGCGCAATCTGCTGTATACAGGAATGACGAGGGCAAAACGGCTGATGATTCTGGTCGGATCGGAAAAAGCGGTTGGAATGGCGGTGCGGAACAGCATCCGGGAACCGCGCTATTCTCTTCTGAATGAACGTCTTGAGGAGGCGTTCGGAAGGGAGGGGTACCGATGAGAACGGTTCTGGCGCCTCCGCTGACGAGAGTGGAATTCGAATTTCCGTTCCGTCTGGATCCTCGGACGGCGATCGTGTCGTCGATCGGCTCCTGTTTTGCCGATGCCGTGGCGGACCGGCTGTCGGCGGCGGGGATCGACTGTCTCCGGAATCCGAACGGAATCGTCTACAATCCGGTCTCGCTGGCGGATTCTCTGCTCGCGGATGGGAAAGACGACGAACTCTTTGAATTCGGAGGCGTGTGGTTTTCCTGGCTGCATCACGGATCGTTCTCCGCACGGACAGAAGAAGAACTGAAACGGACCATCGAAGAATCCCGTTCCGCCTTCCGGGAACATTTGAAACGGAGTTCCCTGCTGATTCTGACGCCGGCATCGGCGGTGGTGTTCGAACTGCCGGAGAGCGGACGGATTGTGGCGAACTGCCACAAAGTGCCGGGCGGACGGTTCCGGCGCCGTCTGCTGACCGCGGAGGAGTGCAGGTCCGCCCTGATGCGGATGACGGCGTTTATGGCGGAATTCGCACCGGCGTGCAGAATTGTGTTTTCTCTTTCGCCGGTACGGCACAACCCGGGGGATCTGATCCTCAACGCCCGTTCCAAGGCGCTTGTGCTGACCGCGATTCACGACTGCATCGACGCATCGCCGAATGCCTGTTACTTTCCCGCATTCGAGATTCTGAACGATGAACTGCGCGATTACCGTTTTTACAAAGAAGATCTGCTCCATCCGAACGATCTGGCGCTCTCTGTTCTTGTCCGCACGTTTGCCGCGGCCTGTTTCGGAGAGGAGGGCGCTGCGATGCTGGAGGAGGCGGAGCGGAGAGAGCGCCGGGAACGGCATATTCCCGGGGGAGGGCGGAGCTGATGTGCGGAATCGGAGGAGTGTTCCGGAAGGATCGGCAGCCTGTTGACCGCTCCCTGCTGGAATCCATGGCGGAAACGATGATCCTGCGCGGGCCGGATGGGAAAGGATTCTATCTGGACGGCCCGTTCGGGATGGTCCACCGCCGTCTTGCCGTGATGGATCCTTCCGGCGGCGCCCAGCCGATTGCAAACGAGGACGGGACCGTTTTCACGGTCGTCAACGGAGAGTTTTACAACTTTCCCGCTCTGCGCGCGTTCCTGGAGAACCGCGGACACCGCTTCCGGACAAATTCCGATTCCGAGTGTGCGGTTCATCTTTATGAGGAAATCGGGGAGGATTTTCCGTTCCTTCTTGATGGCATGTTTGCGCTTGCCCTGTACGATGTTCGGAAAAAGCGTCTTCTTCTTGCCCGGGACCGGGCGGGAGAAAAACCGCTCTTTCTGCTGGATACGCCGGAGCTGTTTGCGTTTGCCAGTGATCTGAATGCCCTGAAACGGATGGTTCCGTCGTCGCCGCGTTTGAATTATGCGGCTCTGACCGACTATCTGAATCTGCTCTATACGCCCGGAAGGGAGACCGTGTATCAGGGAATGACGCGGCTGGACCCCGGTTCGCTTCTCCTCGTTTCGGAAGGGACGAAGACGTTCCGGCGGTACGAAACGTGCAATTCATCGGAGAAAATGATTCTGGGAAAAGAAATATCGTTTCCGAAAGCGGATTTTGCTTCGTGTGTTCAGGTGGTCCGGCATCTGGTGACCGGGTCGGTCCGGGCATGTCTTGCGTCGGATGTCCCGCTGGGGATGTTTCTTTCCGGCGGGATGGATTCGACGATCCTTGCGGCGGTCGCCTCGCAGATCGAGTCGTCCGAACCGCTGCGGTGTTTCAGCATCGGATTTCCCGATCCCGCCTACGATGAAAGCCGTCAGGCAAAGCGGAATGCCGAATGGATTCGAACCCGTGCGAAGCGTCCGGTGGAATTCCATTGCCGAACGGTTCAGCCGGAAGATTTTGCATCGCTGGAGTTTCTGCTTTCCCGATGCGGGGAGCCGTACGGGGATTCGTCCATCCTGCCGACCTATCTGCTGTGCCGCTTCGCGCGGGAGAGCGTGACCGTCGCTCTCAGCGGGGACGGCGCCGATGAGCTTTTCGGCGGATACGAACGGTATCTGGTGATGCGGAAGCTGCGGATGCTGGACTGGATCCCGGAAGGGGTGCGCCGTCCGGTGTTCAATCTGGCCGCGGCGGTGTTTTCGGGAGCGGGAGGGGATCGGACTCGGTCTTCGCGTCTTCGTCGTCTTCTGCTTGCCGCCGGACGGAATCCGGAGAACCGGTATCGTTCCCTGATCTCCTGTTTTTCGCCGGATGAACTGCGGAAGCTCTGTCATTTTGCAATTCCGGAGGAGAAGCCGGAGGTGTTTGAACGGTATTTTGATCCGAGTCTGCCGGAACCGGCCCCGATGTTCGATTTCCATGTGTATCTGCCGAACGACATTCTGCGCAAGACGGATACGGCTTCGATGGCGGTTTCGCTGGAGGTTCGTGCGCCCTATCTGGATCACCATCTGATCGCTCTGGCGCAGTCGCTGCCGATTTCGTACAAGATGCGGGGAATGCGCCGGAAAATCGTGCTGGCGGAGGCGTTCCGGGAGTGGATTCCGCCGGAACTGCTCCGCAATCGGAAACGGGGATTCGGAATACCGCTGGCATCCTGGTTCCGCGGTCCGTGGAGGGAGGCGGTCCGGAGCCGTCTTCTGGACGGGAGGCAATGCCGTGCGCTGTTTGTCCGGAGCGAGGTGGAGCGTCTGCTTTCCGAGCATCTTTCCGGACGGGCGGATCACAGCAAAAAACTCTATGCTCTTCTTACGGTGGAACTGGGGCTTTCGAATGAATGATCCCGGTCCCGGACGAGAAATTCCTTCCGATATTTCTTGGGAGCGATCCCGTAATATTTTTTAAAGAAGTGGGAGAAGTAGAACATGTCGCTGAATCCGACTTCGGCGGCGATGGTTCCGATCTGTTCGTCGGAGTGGGCAAGCCGGTTCGCCGCCTGCGCCAGTCGGCGCTGAAGAAGGTACTGCTGCGGAGAGTTCCCGGTGAATTTCCGGAAGATTCTCCGGAAGTGGGGAAGGGAGATATTTAAATGTTCCGCCTCTTTCTGAAAATCCCATTCCATGCCCGGATTTGCGCAGATGCTCTTGACGATCTCCCGGAGCTGCGCCGCCTGATAGATGAAGGGAACCGTTTCGGACTGCTGGCGCAGCTGGAGCAGAAGATTCTCCAGCAGATTGACGGCTTCCGGATAACGTCCCCGCTCCCGGAGACGGAGCAGTTCCTTCAGCGTTTCGGAAAACTGATGTTCCCGCGTGATGGTGATCGGCTGGGGCGGCAGCGTGAGCAGTCCGTGTTCCAGATACTCCGCGACACGCGGCCCGGTGAAGCAGAAATAGGTGAAATCATGCCGTTCCCGACTGTCGAGTTCATACTCAAAGAAGGCGCCGGGATGGGTGATGAAGCAGACCGGTCCGGAGAATCGGTATTCGCGTCCGCGGTTGATGCGGATGCGGATCGAGCCGGAGGCATTGTACTGAATCCCGTAATAGAGCGGGGTATGGGCGCGGAGATGACCGAACGGGATGATTCCCGCCGCCGGAAAGGAAAGTCCGTTGAAAAAATCCATTCAGAATGCTCCGAAAATACAAAAAGAGGTTTTTTTTATCCATGTTTATTTTTGATTCATCGTATATAATATAAAAGAAAGATTCGAAAAAAGCAAGGAGAGGAACAGAAATGCTGGAAAACGGGACCATGACTCTCGGAGTCAATTACTGGGCAAGCCATGCGGCAACGCAGATGTGGAGCAGATGGGATGCGGAAGAAATAGAAAAAGATTTCAAACTTCTTGCGGAACATGGAGTGAGCATTCTCCGGGTGTTTCCGACGTGGAACGACTTCCAGCCGATCTGCGCAATCCACCATGCCGGCCGGGCGGAGATGGATTCGTATGAAACACGCATGTTTGAAACGGAGGAGCATTGTCCCGACACTCCGGCCGGTTACGCCGGTGTGGACGAGCGGATGATGGAACGCTTTGAGCTGTTCTGCAATCTTGCGGAGAAATACGGATTCAAACTGATTGTGTGTGTGCTGACCGGTCACATGACGTCGCGCCTGTTCATTCCCCGGGCGCTGGAGCGGCTCAACCTTTACAGTGATCCGATTGCACTGAAATGGGAGGCGCGCTATATTGATTATTTCGTCCGCCGGATGAAGCACCATCCGGCAATCTGGGCGTGGGAGTCCGGGAATGAAACCAATTGCCTCGGGAAAATTCAGAATCATGAACAGGCGGAAGTGTGGCTGCGCTATATTCATTCAGTGTTCCGTCTGGCGGACTCGTCCCGTCCGGTGATCGGGATTTGCGGATTGAGCATCACGGCGGCGGAGTCCCCGTGGGTGAGCCGGATCAATGCGGATCTTTCCGATTATGTGACGGTCCATCCGTACAACATGTGGAGCAAGGCGGGAATCGAAGAGTTCAACGGCATCCGCAACCTGTTCTACTGCGCGGCGCAGTGTTCGGCGCTCGAACAGATTTCCGGCGCACCGGCGTTTGTGGAGGAGACCGGTCTCTGGCGGCCGATGGCGGTTTCGCTGGAGGGACTGGCCGCCTATCAGCGCGGGCTGCTCTGGAATCTCTGGTCTGCGAACTGCCGGGCGATGCTCTGGTGGTGCGCGTTCGATCAGGAACTGTTCGACACGGCGCCCTATGACTGGGCGTGGCCGGGACTCGAACACGGACTTTTCCGTTCCGACCGTACTCCTCAGCCGGGAGCGAAGGTGATTGCCGGATTTGGGAAATTTGTCCGTTCCATGGAGTTCGGCGCGCTGCCCCCGGCGAAGACGGATCTTCTGATTCTCGCCGCGGATCACGATCTGGTGCACAGTTCCTACATTCTGGCGCGTCAGGCCGGCCTGATTCCCGCCTACCAGTCGCCGGAGGATCCTCTGCGCGATTCGCCGGTCTACCTTCTGCCTTCGGCGAAGGCGCGCGGACTGCTGACAACCCGTCGCTGGGAGGCTCTGCTCGAAAAAATCCGCGCGGGAGCGACTCTGCTTCTGGTCTGGAACGACACCTATCTGAGCCATCTGAACGAGGTCTGCGGCGCCGAGGTCGTTTTCCGGCGCGAACGATCCGGAACGGAACAGTATGCCTTCGACGGATTCTCTCTGACGCTTCCCCGTCCGGTTCAGGTTGTCTTCCGCTCGCGCGGCGCGGAGGTTCTGGCGCACGATTCGGAGGGCAATCCCTGCTTTTTCCGCAACCGCTACGGGAAAGGAACGGTCTATACGCTCGGATTCCCGCTGGAGCATCTGCTTTACACCACCGCGGGTCTGTACGGAAGCGACGCATGGAAAATCTATGCGGAAGTCTGTCCCAAAGAGCTTCCGCTTTCCGTGGAGTCTCCTTTTGTGACACAGTCGCTTCACGAATTCGGCGACGGGCGCGCGGCTCTTCTCCTGGTCAACAACGGAATGGATGCCTTCACCGGAAAGGCGGAATTCCGGAAGGGATGGACCTTCCTTTCCGCCCATACCGATTCTCCGAAAGCGGCCTCCTATGAAAACGGAATTCTCTCGCTGGACGGAAATGCGGGAATCCTGCTGATGGCGGAAAAGGAGAAATAAGATGCTGAACGTGTTGAAATTTCTTCCGAACCGGGTTCTCCGTCTGTATCGCGGAGGCAGCGGAATTGATCGGCTGTGCGGGAATCCGAATCCGGAGGATACGCGTTTCCCGGAAAACTGGATCGCCTCCTGCATTGAGGGCAACGGACGCGCCTATCACTCCCCCGGACATGGAATCAGCAAGCTGGAATACAACGGAGCCGTTCATTTGTTTCCGGAATTTCTGCATGAACATGCGGAGGAGATTCTGGGCGCATCGCATCTTGCGGCGTACGGGGAGAATCCGGCTGTGCTGGTCAAACTCCTGGACTCCGCCGAACAGCTTCCGATGCAGGTTCACCCGACCCGGGAGGATGCCGGAAAATATTTCAATGTCGGGTATGGGAAAACGGAGGCGTGGGCGGTCCTTTCCACCCGGGAAATCAACGGCGAAAAGCCTTATCTTCTGGTCGGATTCAATGAGAAACTGGAGAAAGAGAGTTTTATCCGGGAGTCGCTGGCGGGAAAATATGAAACCGGGCTGGGGATGCTGAACCGGATCTCTGTCGAACCCGGAGACGTGATCGTGATTCGCGGAGGGCTTCCCCATGCGATCGGTCCCGGTGTGACGATGGTCGAAATCATGGAACCGAGCGATCTTGTCATCGTTCCGGAAATCAACTGCTGCGGCCTGCAGTTGAATGAAGCGCAGCGGTTTGCCGGGATCGCTCCGGCGGACGCCATGCGTCTGTTTGATTTCACTCCGCGGACCGAATCCGAGGTCCGGGCCTTCTGCACACCGGAACCGCGGATCGTTGAACAGAGGGAGAACGGAATCCTGAAAACGCTGATTCCTTATGAATCCTGTGGATATTTTGCGCTTCAGGAACTTTCTTTCCGGAAGGAGTGGACGATGGAGTTCCCGGAAGAGCATACATTCCGGATCGGGGTCGTCTGCGAGGGAGAAGCCTCGGTCAACGGACTGCCGCTGAAGCGGGGTGAGAACTTTCTGATTCCGCACTGTCTGGATTCCGTCAAAATAGTTGGCGGCGGACGGATTCTGCTTGTTCTTCCTCCCGCGCCCTGACCGGTCTTCCGCAAATCCGGATCGGGGGATGGGGTTTTTTGAAAAAAATCCTGATCCGGATTGCAATCTGTTTCCGGAAGCGGTATATTCCCGGATCAGGTGTGAAACAACGGAGAGGCCGATTCAGCATGAATGTGATCAATCATCTGTCTTACAACAAAGAACATGGATTCCGGGGGCTCGGAGATCTCTACCTGCCGGAAAATCCCGGACCCGCGACAAAAGCGGCTCTGTTGATTCACGGCGGCGGATGGTCCGCTCTGGATAAAAGCAGTTTTGCCGGAGTGGCGCTTTATCTCTGTCAGGATCTCGGCATGGCGGTGTACAACATCAACTACCGTCTCTGCGGACAGGTGCCGTGGCCCGCGTGCGGCGACGACTGCCTGGAAGCCGGAAAGTTCTTCCTGAATGCCGCCATTCCTGAATTTCAGGGGTTCGACCGGAGGTGCATTCTGATTGTCGGAGCTTCCGCCGGCGGTCATCTGGCGCTGATGACAGGTCTTCGTCTTCCGCCGGAGCGTGTGGCAGGGATTGTCTCCATTTCGGGCATTGCGGACGTCCGTGCGGATTATGCCGCGTCCCCCGACCGCTACGAATATCTGCTCGGCCATTCTCCGACGGAAGAGGATCTGAAGGAAATTTCTCCGGCAACCTATCTTTCCAGAAATTCTCCCCCGATCCTCTGTACGCACGATTATCACGACAATGTCGTCCCGATTGAATCCGCGAAAAAATTCCTGGAGGCGGCGCGTGCCGAAGGCCTTTCCGCAGAGGAGTTCTTCTACACAATGGAGGAGAGCGGCTATTCCCACCGCATCTGGATTCCGGACAGCACTCCGCACAAACTCTATCCCTGCCTGGAGGAACGTCTTGCCGCGTTCATCCGCCGCGTGATGTGAATCTGTTTCAGAGAAGCTGTTCGAGAATTTCCGCAACATCGGAATCCGCCATCGGACGCGGATTCTGCTTCATGCTCGCGCTGCGGCAGTTCCGGAGGATGAAATCGAAATGCTCCTTTCCGAAGCGGTATGCCTGCAGATTTTCTTCGATTCCGAGTTTCCGGAGCAGCGTTTCCGCCGCGGAGAGGAAGGCTTCCGCATCCGGTTTCATGGAGCAGGCTCCGGCAAGCTCTCCGTAAAGATTACCGCAGACCGGCGCGTTGAAACGCATGACCGGAAGCATCAGAATAGCGCAGGCAAGCCCGTGCGGAACTCCGAGCAGCGATCCGACCGGGTGAGCGATTCCATGGACGGCTCCGAGTCCGGTCTGGGCAAGTGCCAGTCCGGCCAGCATGGAGCCTTCCGCCATGTCCGTCCGAAAGCGAAGGTTGTCCGGTTCCCGGAATGCGTGTTCCAGAGAACGGAGAATCTTGCGGACCGCTTCTGCCGAAAGTGCGCGGGTGAGGGCGGAGGCTCGCGGACTGGTATAGGATTCAAACGCCTGTACGAAGGCGTCCAGCCCGCTTGCCGCGGTCAGGGCGGGAGGTGAGGTCAGGGTCAGTTCCGGATCGACAAGCGCCAGATCCGCCGTCATGGAGGGATGGCGGAGCGACTGTTTGATTTTTGTTTCCGGATCGGTGAGCACCGCATTGGATGTTGATTCCGCGCCGGTTCCGGCGGTTGTCGGAGCGGCGGCAAAGAAGAGTCCTTTGCCCGGAATCGTTTTTTCTCCGCGGAAGTATTCCGAGACGAAGCCTTCCCGGGGGATCAGGGCTGCGGCCGCCTTGGCGGCGTCGATGACACTGCCTCCGCCGATTGCGACAACGGCGCCGACCTTCCGTTCCCTTCCGAGCGCGATCAGTTCATCCACACAGTTGAGGGGCGGTTCCGGGGGGACATCGCGATAGATTGCTGCGGTTGCCGCTTCCAGACGTTTCAGAATTGTCCGGGCGCTCTCCGACTCGGACGCCCGCTTCCCCGCGACGATCAGGAGCCGGCTTCCCTCCGGAAGCACCTCCGCCAGTTTCTGCACGCATCCGGAACCGAACAGCAGTTTTCGCGGGAAAAGATAACTTGCATTCATGAGTTGAGCTCCTTTTTTTCTTCTTCTCCGGGGGAGGGGGTCTCTCCGGCGGAGTTTTCATTCTGTCTGCGGAGGACATCCAGAGCTTCCTGTGCCGCGAGGCTTTCAGCGGTTTTCCGTTTATTGGCCTGGGCGGATGCGATGGATCGTCCGCGCATCCGGACTTCGACGCGGAACACCGGATTGTGATCGGGTCCGGAAACGGAGAGCAGATGATACTCCGGCGGACAGCCGTATTTGCTCTGGGTGAGTTCCTGAAGAGTTCCTTTGGGATTCAGGGTCCGGAGCAGGTCGGCGGGTTCCGGGAAGACCGGCTGGAGGATTTTCAGAAGAATCTCGCGGGCGGTGTTCAGATCGGAATCCAGCATGATGGCGCCGAGCAGGGATTCCATCGTATCGGAGAGGGTGGATTCTCTGGAGCTTCCGCCGGTCTCGATCTCTCCGCGGCCGAGCATCAGGGCGCTTCCGAGATCAATATGGCGTGCCAGCATTGCAAGGGAACTTTGATTGGCAAGCGCAGACCGGATTTTGGTCAGATCTCCCTCGGAATATTCCGGATACCGTTTGAAAATGTATTCCGTGACGATGATTTGAAGAACGGCGTCCCCGAGAAATTCCAGACGCTGATTATCGAATTTGATATTGTGTTCCGTCGCAAACGACCGGTGCATCAGGGCTTCCTTGAGAAGTTCCTGATTGCGGAATGTGTAGCCGATCATTCGCTGAACTTTCACGGGGTCATACATGGTCACGCTCTTCCTCGTTCAAGGGGTCCCGCTGTCGGAAAGAGGGGCGGGAGCAGAGATGATGGATTGAAAACAGCGGAACAGCCGTTCCGTGCGGTTCGGCTGTTCCGGTTTTCCGTTTCCGGAGAGAATTCCCCGGAAACGGCGGATTCCCGTCAGAGATTGGCGACAACCAGATCCCCGACTTCGCTGGTGGAATATCCCATCTTGCCGGCGGAGAGGGATTTGAGCTTGTGTTCCGTGATGTAGGCAACCGCCTTTTCAACATCCTTCGCCGCCTCATGTTCGCCGAGATAATCCAGCATCATGGAAGCGGAAAGAATTGCGGCGCAGGGGTTGATTACGCCCAGTCCGGTGTACTTCGGCGCGGAACCGCCGATCGGTTCAAACATGCTGACGCCTTCCGGATTGATGTTGCCGCCCGCGGAGATTCCCATTCCGCCGGAGGTCATTGCGGCGAGGTCGGTGATGATGTCGCCGAACATGTTGGTTGTGACGATCACATCGAACCATTCAGGGTTCTTGACCATCCACATGCAGGTGGCGTCGATGTGGCAGTAGTTGAGCTTGACGGTCGGATACTCCTCGCCCATTTCATGGAAGGCGCGTTCCCACAGATTGAAGCAGTAGGTCAGAACGTTGGTTTTTCCGCAGAGGGTCAGCTGGGAGGTATAGCCTTTTGCCTTGTCCTCTTCGGAGAGTCCGCACCACGGATTTTCCTTCGTGTGGCGTTTCTTCGCCAGTTCGAAGGCGAAACGGAGGCAGCGATCGACCTGGAAACGGTTGTAGACCATCTCCTGAATCGCGATTTCGTGTTTGGTCCCCTTCATGGAAACGCCGCCCATGCCGGTATAGACGTCTCCGGAGTTCTCGCGGACGACGACGTAGTCAATATCCTCCGGCTTCTTGTTCGCCAGCGGGCATTCGACGCCCGGATAAAGTTTCACCGGACGGAGATTGATGTACTGATCCAGCGCAAAACGCAGTTTGAGAAGAATTCCTTTCTCCAGAATTCCGGGCGCGACTTTCGGCGATCCGATCGCTCCGAGAAACACCGCATCGAATTTCTTGAGCTGTTCCGGAGCATCTTCGGGAAGAACCACGCCGGTTTTCAGATAATTTTCTCCACCCCAGTCAAACTGGGTGAAGGACAGTTCAAATCCATACTTTTTGGAGACGGCCTGAAGGACTTTGACGCCCTCCGCCACAACTTCGGGACCGGTGCCGTCGCCCGGCAGAGTCGCGATCTTGTAAACTTTCGACATTTTGTCTACCTTTCTTTCTTCGGACCGCTTGCGCTGTCCTGTTTATTGGAAAAGAACGAATTATTATAGCATGAAAAATGGAAATTTCAATCGGATTTGACAACGAATTGCATCCGGATGTGTCTTTGAAAACATCCGCACTTCTTCTCCGGACCGCGCGGGAGGATTCCGCGGAAAAATCAACAGAAAACGGATTCCGGGGTATCTCTTACTGGGCGGCCCTTGTACGTCTTCTGGTTTTGCGGACGGATTTCCGGGTTGTTTTCTTTGCCGGCTGTTCCGCCGGAGCAAGCTCTTCCGCGTCGGATGAAGAATTTTCCGTTCCCGCGAGCGCTTCCTTTTGTACGGCTTCCTGTTCCTCGGCTGCCATGGCCTGGATTTTTGCGGTTGCTTTCCGGGCAAACGGAATGGCGGTTGGTGTGCGGATTCCGGTTCCGGTTTCTTTCGCGGGTTCGTCTACGGACTCCGGAGAGTCTTTCCGGCTCTCTTCCGAGTCCGTTTCATCTTTTTCATCTTCGCCCTGATCGGCTGCGGTCGTTTTCGCCTTTGCGGCGGAAGACTTTTTAACCTTTTCAGTTTCCTTGATCTCTTCCGTCACGTCCGCATCGTCCGAGGTCTGTTTGATTGCCTGTTTTGTCTTCTTTCCCGCCGTTTTCGCCTTTGCGGCGGAAGATTTTTTAACCTTTTCAGTTTCCTCGATCTCTTCCGTCTCGTCTGTGTCGTCCGCATCGTCCGAGGTCTGCTGGATTGCCTGTTTTGTCTTCTTTCCCGCCGTTTTCGCCTTTGCGGCTTTGGAATCTTCCGTTTTTTCTGTTTCTTCTTTTGGCGATTCGGGAATTTCTTCCTTGAAATAAATGGTTGTCAGGAATTTCTCTTTTTCAGTACTGGAACTCTGCATGCTGAAGCGATCGACCGATGCCGTGAGTTTCGGGATGACCGTTCCGGAGATCTGGACAAAGTCTTCACGGGTGAGGGAGGGGATTTTTCCGCTCAGCGGCGAGGTCGCTATGGCCAGCGCGCAAACGCCGAGGAAAAGAAGTCCCGCCAATGCCCCGAACAGAATTCCGCCGATTTTGTTCAGAAGCGCCGGAAACTCATACACTTCCGGATCCGACAGATATTTGCTGACAAGATGGTGAAAGATCACTTCCAGCAGAATCCATACCGCCAGGATCAGAATCAGATTTTTATACGGCTCCGCTTCTTTCGGGAAGAAATTGAGCTGAGCGGAAATTTCGGGCAGTCCCCAGACTGCCGGGTAGATGGAAAAAACCGCGCAGAGAAACAGAATCCATGCCTTCAAAAGCCCCTTTCCGGACCCGATGAATCCGAAGAGGACCGCCACAATCAGAATGAGCATTTTTCCCATGACAGCTTACTCCATTCTCAGAACGACACGTTCGACTTCATCAATGCTGGTGATGCCGTGGGCGACGAGCTGCATGGCATCGTTCAGCATCATGGAGCTTCCGTTTGTCTGGTCGTCCAGATGTTCTTTGACGGCGGTGAGGGAGACCGTTTCCGCTTCAAGCAGCGATTTCAGCTCCGTATTCATAATCATGATTTCAAAGATGGCGCGCCGTCCTTTGTATCCGGTTCCGTCGCACTCCCGGCAGCCGCAGGGGGCATAGACATGTTCCGTGCTGAGTCCTGCGGCTTCAAAATATTCACGGTACTCCTCCGGGAGAACGGCCTTCTGCTTGCAGGAGCACAGCGCCCGGACCAGACGCTGGGAGATGATAACACGCAGCGTTGACGCCAGCGACCGCATCGGAACACCCAGCGACATCATGCGGTCGATCGTTCCGAGATTATCGTTGCTGTGCAGTGTCGCAATAATGAAGTGACCGGTCTGAGCGGCCTGGGTTGCAATTACGGCGGTTTCCTTGTCGCGGATCTCGCCGAGACAGATCACATCCGGATTCTGCCGCAGGGCGTTTCTCAGGAGGGAGGCAAACGTGATTTCCGCTTTGTTGTTGACTTCCATCTGACTCACATTCGGAATAATGTTTTCAATGGGGTCCTCAATGGAAATCACATTTTTGATGGAGTAGTCCAGCGATTGCAGAATGCCGTACAGCGTAGTGGTTTTTCCGCTTCCGGTCGGCCCGCAGATCAGGAGCATTCCGGAGGGCAGCTTGAGCGTATTCTTAAGAATTTTCAAATTATCCGGAGTCATTCCGATATCTTCCAGACGCATCGGCCCGGCGGCCGTTCCCAGGATTCGGACCGTGATTTTTTCTCCGCCGAACGCACCGACGCTGGCAACTCGGAATGAGGCCTGACCGGATTCAATTTTGGCGGTGAAAGAACCGTCCTGCGGGCGTCTGCGTTCAAAGCTGTCCATTCCTGCGGCCACTTTGATGGCGCTGATGACCGCGTTGGCGAGGGCGTCATCGAGTTCGCGGATCAGCCGCAGTCCGCCGTCCACACGGAACCGGACCGTATAGGTGGAATTCCCTTTCGGATCAATGAAAATATCGCTGGCCTGTTTTTTCAGCGCCTGGAAAATCAGCTGTTTCATGATCTCCAGCGATTCGGATTCCGAGTTCCCGTCAATGGAAATCATACTTTTCCCGCGGGAGTCGAGAATGTCAATTTCCGGTGCGGGTTCCGGTTTGAACAGACGTTTCTTCAGCTGTTCGTTATACAGTTTTTGTCCGCCCAGAAAAACCAGAAGCACGGGACCGAAGATCAGGGCGATGGTGTTGAGCAGCGGTTTGAATCCGGATAGTTTGCCTTCATAATCCGCAATGAGGGTCAGAGTGTAAAGTCCGGCGGCAAACCATGCCATCAGAAAGACAAAATGAACCGGATCAAAATATTGCACGTTCAAACTCCTTGAATTCTCTCCCTCTGCATACAGTATTCCGGATTGGGACATTTTTCAAGTTCAATTTTGAAAAAATATACAAAAACACCAAATCGCAGCAGTCCCCGGACGGAGGAAATCAGGATTGCCCGTTTCGTGCGAGAAATTCCCGGCAGAGGTTCTCCGCTTCGTCGATCGCTTCCGGCGCGAGCCAGCGGATCGCGACGCCTTCCCGTTCCATTTTCCGGAACCAGGTATCCTGACGTTTTGCAAACTGACGGATTTTCGCAAGAAGATGGCTGCGCATCTCCGGATATTCCATCTCACCTTTCAGATAGCGGGAGACTTCCCGGTATTCGAGCCCGAACGATTCCAGTTTTTCCCACGAAACGCCGTTCTGATGAAGGGTTTGCACCTCTTCGATCATTCCGGAGTTCAGACGTTCGTCCAGTCTCCGTTCGATGCGCCGGTGAATTTCCTCGCGGTGACGGCGGAGTCCGAGAACCAGATATTCCGTGTCGGGGAGGGGGCCTCCGTAAATGGAACGCCGCATCGGCGAGCGTTCGATCTCCACCCGGCGTGATAGACGGTAGAGATTGGTTTCCTCGCCGTTTTTCAGATCGGGCGAGAAGTGTTCCGCGAGCCGGGCGGCATCGTTTTCCGTCAGGGATTTCCGGAATTCATGATCGGCGGGACCTCCGGGCAGTTCGTATCCCTGAATGAGTGCGTGAAGATAAAGGCCCGTCCCTCCGCAGAGGATCGGAAGCAGCCTCAGAGATTCCAGTTCCAGGATCGCCGCCTTCGCATCGCGCATGAAGTCCGCAAGCGTGTACGGTGCCGGTCCTGCGGGATCCATGAGATCCAGAAGACGGGTCGGAACGACCTCTCCCCCGGTCCGGTATTCATCGAGATCCTTTCCCGAGCCGATGTCGAGTCCGCGGTAGACCTGGCGGGAATCCGCTGAAATGATCGCTCCCCCGAGCCGGCGGGCCAGTGCGACGGCAAATGCGGTTTTCCCGCTCGCCGTCGGCCCCAGAACAACGATGACGTTATGTTTCATTCGGCCGCTCCTCCGTGAATCCGGACGGCCGTCAGGCAGAGCACCGTGATCAGATTGTAGATCGCATGCATTAGAATGGTCGACGTCGTTTTCCCTCCGGAGCGGATGTATTCCTGCTGGAACAGAAACGCCAGAAGAAACAATGCGGGAGTCTGCCAGAGCGCCCCGTGAATCAGGGCGAAGATCAGGGATGCTCCCGCGGCGGCCGTGTTGAGCGGCAGTATGCGGTGGAGCGCTTCAAAAACCGTTCTCCGGAAGGCCAGCTCCTCAACGATCGGAGCCACCAGAACCGCGGAAAGCGCAATTACGAGAAACGTTGCGGTGTCGGCCGAAAGCGCCAGACGGATCAGCGGCTGGTCCGGATCGGGAACGCCGCACAGCCTGGCACACCGGGTCAGAATGCTCGACACCAGCATGACGACGAAAAACAGCAGCGGCGAAAGTTTCAGGATCCGGCGGACCTCCTGTTTCGAGAGTTTCCGCAGTCCGAGATCCTGCCAGGATTCGGAAAACGGACGGCGGGAAACCAGATAGGGCAACGTCGCGGCCAGAAGAAGTCCGCCCTGCGTCGGAAGTATTGCGAAGATCATGCGAACATGCGATGGAAGTTCCGGCGGAATCCATCGGACAGATCCAGAGAACAGCGAAATCACAGAGACGCATACAACCAGCGCAAACGCCGTGTTGAGACGTTCTCCGGAAGGAAGTTCCGGGGAGAAACTGTGATCGTCACGCCCCAAGGATCGGATCCCAGTCTTTGAACACCGGTTCCATGCCGATTTCCCGGAGGCTCTGCACGACGTGTTCGACGGAACAGTCATCCAGCACCGTGAACTGGCCGAGGTCCTTCTGTCCGGTCCGTTCGGATTCGACATACGCGCCGGGCGCCACTTTGGATCCCGCGCTGATGTGGGTCGCGCAGGTCTGAATCAGACTCATGCGGAAGGCGTGCCGTTCCCGGGTCGAGACGAAGATATCGGCTTCCGGGAAATAGATCCGGAATGCAAGCATCATCTGCTCCACCTCCTCCGCGGAGACCGGATGCGGGATCTGATAACCTCCCTCCATCGGCGTGATGCGGGGGAAGGAGAACTGGTTGCGGGTTCTCCAGTAGTGTTTCCGGATGGAGAGCGCATGACCCGCCATGGAGACCGCTTCGGAACGCCAGTCGTGGAGTCCGAGCAGGGCGCCGATGCCGACGTTGTAGAATCCGGCGCGGGCGGCGAGTGCGGGAGCATGAATCCGGTTGTCGTAGTTGCGTTTCGGTCCGGAGGGGTGAAGTTCCGCGTAGAGGGGACGGTCGTAGGTCTCCTGATAGAGGGAGACTCCGTGGGCGCCCGCTTCGAACAGCGTACGGTACTCCGTTTCGCTCAGCGGCGCCAGCTCGATGGATACATAGGAAAACTCTTTTTTCAGCGCCTTGATCAGCGGGACAAGATAGTCCATCGAACAGGTCTGCCTGTCCTCTCCCGCGATGATGAGGACGTTGTCCATGCCCCATTTTTTGAGAACCGCGGCTTCGGCAAGGGTTTCTTCGATGGTCAGGCGGCGGCGCGGAAAGTGGTTGCTGTGGCGGAAGCCGCAGTAGACGCAGTTGTTGACGCAGAAATTGGAAAAATAGATCGGCGCATAAAGCCGGGCGACCCGTCCGAAGTGGCTGAGACGGAATTTCTGCGCCCGCTCCCGGATCCGGGGAAGTTCCTGCGCGGCAAGCGGCGAAAGAAGACTGAGAAAATCTCCGAAGGTTGCTTTTTCCGCAGTCAGGGCCCGCTGGAGATCGGCCGGCGTGGTGGAGTGGATGCGGTCAAGCAGGGTGTGTTCATCATATTTGATTTCAGGATACATGGTTCGCCTCCTTGTGACAAAACGCTCTTTGTAATATAGCACGGTTTCGGGGAATTGAAAGAGATCTCTGTTTTTTTTCCTCTTTTGAGTTGAAATTTATCGAAGAACGGTTACTTTATCGGGAAAACGTATGGAAGAGTGCCGCCGATGCCCGTGAAACCGAAGAAACCGAAGCCGCCGAAATCCCCGCTGGAGACGGCGGTGCTGCTGCTGACAAAACAACCGATGTCGCGCCTCGCACTCGAAAAGAAACTCCGGGACAAGGGGTTTTCCCGCCGGGAGGCGGAAGAAGCTCTGCTTGAATGCGAACGGTACGGATATATCGACGACGCCCGAACCGCTGAATTGAAAGTCGCCCTGATGCGCGACCGCGGGGACGGGTCCCGGAAAATCAAACTGTTCCTCGCACTGAAAGGCTTCTCCGCGGAGACGATCCGCGAGGCGATCCGGACCGATTCCGAGAGCATCGGCCGCGACGATCTTTCCGTGGCTCTGGAGTTCCTGCGGCGACGGAAAGGATCGTTCGACCGGGAAAATGATCCGCTGAAACGGAAACTGCGAGCGCTGCGCGCTCTGGCGTCGAAGGGTTTTTCCCAGGGGGTCTCCCATGAGGCCGTCACCCGGACGTTCGGAAACGCCGGGTGCGATTTCCCGGACGAGGTGCAGGCGTGAGACGTGCGCTGTTCGGGATTTGTCTTCTGTCCGCGCTTCTGCTTGCGGGATGTTCGGATCGCCCGGAACCCGCGGAGGGGAAACGGCTCCTCCGGGTGAGCATCAACAAGATTCTGGCAACGCTCGACCCTGCGCTGGCGGCGGATACGGTCTGCCAGTACATGACGGCGGCGTTTTACGATACTCCGCTGCAGTATGCCTATTGGAAACGCCCGTATGAGCTGGAGCCTTCGATGCTCCGCCGGATGCCGGAGATTTCGCCGGATTCCACCCGTCTCCTCTGCGAGCTGCGGGACGATCTTTATTTTCAGGAAGCACCCTGTTTTTCCGGAAGGGCGGAACGGAAAATCACATCGCGCGATGTGGTGTTTTCGATACTGCGCCTTGCGGATGCCCGGGTGAAATCGAGCGGATACTGGCTGATCCGTGGGCGGATCCGGGGCATTGAGGCGTTCCGAAAGCGGACGGAGAACGCGGCGCCCGGAGATCTTTCCCCCTACGACGCGGGATGTGAAGGACTGCGGATCCTTTCCGACACCCGCTTCGAAATCGTCCTGAATTCTCCCGATCCGCGGTTTCTGTATACAATGGCGATGCCGTATTTTTCGGTTGTTTCGCGTCGTGCGGTGGCGTACTGGGGGGAGAAATTCGCGGATCACCCGGCGGGTTCCGGTCCGTTCATTCTGACCCGCTGGCAGAAGGACTACCAGATCCGCATGAAACGCAATCCGGAGTATCGGAAGGAGCTGTTTCCGGAGGCGGAGGAGGAGGCCGACCGGAATCGTCCGCTTCCGCTTGCGGATGAGATTGTCTGCAGTTTCGTGAAACAGCCGCTGGCGGGATGGCTGATGTTTCTGCAGGGGAACCTGGATTATTATGTGCTGGACGGAGAGAATTTTGCCGCAGTGGTGAATGACCGTCTCCAGCTGGCGCCTTCGCTGCTCCGGCGGGGGATCGTGCTGGAGCGGACTCCGGAGTTTCAGACCAACTATATCGGATTCAACTTCACCGATCCGCTGCTCGGGAAAAATCCGGATTTGCGGCGGGCCGTTTCGCTGGCGTTCAACCGGCGGAAGCGTCTGGAGTATTTCCGTGGACGCATTGAACTTGCGAACGGGCCGGTTCCGCCGGGAGCCGCAGGCCATCTGGAAACGCCGGGGCGGTATGGTGTCTACGATCCGGAGCGGGCCCGCGCCCATCTGGCGGCAGCGGGGTTCAAGGATGGAATTGATCCGGCAACCGGGAAACCGCTGGTCCTGACCTTCGATCAGGCGGGCAGCGACACCGTCTACCGTCAGACCGCCGAACTGTTCGCCCTGGATCTGCAGGAGATCGGAATTGAGCTCAAACCGGAGTTCAACAACCGGGCGCGCTTTCTGCAGAAACTGGCACAGGGACAGACACAGCTGTTCCGTCTTTCCTGGACCGGGGATTATCCCGATGCCGAAAATTTCCTCCAGCTTTTTTACGGTCCGAACGCCGGTTCGAGCAACCGTGTCTGCTACTCGTCGAAGGAGTTTGACCGCCGCTACGAGGAGATCCGCACAATGCCGGATTCTCCGGAACGGCGGAAAAAATACAGGGAACTGAGTCGATGGATCACGGATGAATGTCCGTGGATCTTTGAAAGTCATCCGGTGGCGTTTCTGCTGAAACATGCGTGGGTGAGGAATTACCGGGCGCATGATTTTGCATTCAACCGCTGGAAGTACATTTCCGTCGACCCGGAATTGAGATCCCGGAAGAAAGCCGGATTTCAACCGTTGAGCATGAAAGAATTACGAAACTAGAGGGGAGAAGACACCGTATGGCACACGAGAAACTCAATCTGATCCGGGAACGCGTCCGCACGTCCAGAATGAGACCGGAGCGCAAACAGGAGGTCGAGGCTCTGCTCGACGAACTGGAGACGGAGCTGGATGCCCTGCCGTCCCAGGCGAAAAACGATGCGCGCGAACTGATGGAGATCGCCGACCGCTCCACCCGCGGGGCGATCGAATCCGACGATCCCGTTCCGCTTCAGACTCTGCGGGAAACCGTCCGGGATTTCGAGGTGAATTATCCGAATCTGACAAGGGTGATCAACCGTATCTGCGCGATGCTTTCCAACATCGGCGTCTGAGAAAACGTGGTTTGAGGCGTGTATGAATCGTTCGTTGTTTCGTCTGACCGGCGTAACCGCCGCGGTGCTGATGATCCCTTATTTTGTGCATGCTGCGGCGTGGTCCGGCCATCTGTTTTTTGCGGGAATGGTGATCGGGATTCTCTGGTGCATGTTTGCGGTGGAGTACCGGGGAGTCTGGTTCGGCCCGGAGGATCCGGCCTGTCCGCGGAAGTTTGAAGACAGCGATCTGCCTGTCGCAAAAACGATCGGGAAGGAACTGGAAAAACGGATCCGGGAACAGAGTTTGTATGCCTGGGATCTGGTTTTCCGGCCGGTCCGGATGCCGGATGGCTCACGCCTTTACAATATCCGCTGTGATTTTGTGCCGTCGTCGGATACATTTCTGACTCTGGATTCCGGATTTCCTCCGGCGGAGCTGAAGTCGGGGGTCCCGGTGACTCTGAGTCTGCGTGCGGGACTCCGCGGCGGAGAACTGTTCCTGACGGAGCTGGCGGTGAACCGTCGTTTTCCGCTTTCCGGTCCGGCGAACAGGAGGGTCTCTCCGCTCAATTTAAAGAATTCCGATCCGGCTCTGAAGGCGGCAGCGGCAGCGGTGACAAACGCTCTTCCGGATCCGGAGAAGAAGATCTCCTGGGGAATCGCTTTTCTTGAATATGTGCGTGCGAAGGAGCCGTTCCTGCGGGTCGGACTGGAGCTGGTTGCTCCGGAGAAGGATTCGGAATTCAAGTTTGCGGGATCGGTTTTCCCCCTGAAAAAAGGACGTCTTCTGGCGCTGGAGTTCCGCATGGATCCTCTGCTGAAAAACTGTTCGCATGCGGCAAAGGCGGGACTCTGGAAACGGCTTATGTCATTCGGAAATTGAACGGTTTTTGCTGGAGTTCGGCTTGAAAATCCGCTTCCGCGTGATAGGATAACGGAGCGGAAGGGAAAAATATCGGAAGAATGAGACTGCTGGTTTATAATATTGCATACGGGACCGGAAGCGCGGGCGGGGTCGGGAGCGTTTTTTCCGCACACCGCTATCTCCGGACGAAGCTGACGTATCTGGACCGGATCATCGACTTCATCGACGCGAGCGAAGCCGATGTGGTGGGGCTGGTGGAGATCGACACGGGGTCGTTCCGGACCGGTTTTGTCGATCAGGCTTCGCTTGTCGCAAGACGGCTGAAGCATTACTCCCTCTGCGATGTCAAATACGGACGCAACTCCATCGGCCGTCACATCCCGATTCTCCGCAAACAGGCGAATGCGTTTTTTACGAATCTGGACACTGCGCAGGAGAATATCTATTTTTTCCCGGTCGGTTTCAAACGGGTGATTCTGGAACTCCACATCGCGGGGATCCGGTTTTTCCTGGTTCATCTGGCGCTCGGACACAAAACCCGTCAGGCACAGCTCAATTATCTGATGAAGATCGCCGCGATCAATCCCGGCCCGGTGGTGATCGCGGGAGATTTCAATGCGTTCGACGGCGCGGATGAAATCGAAAAACTGATGCGGATGCTCAATCTTTACGATCCGAACAGCGAAGCGCTTCCGACCTATCCGGCGGGCAATCCGAAACTGCGGCTGGATTTCGTCCTCTGTTCCAGAACAATCCGCACGCTGAAATTCACGGTGCCGCAGGTCGAGTTTTCGGATCATCTCCCGATCGTATTCGATTTCGAGTACTGATCGGGCGCGGCGGACCGCCCGGGTCAGGGGTGGAACAGACCGTATTTTTTCTGGAGACGGCGGTAATCGGAGGTCCGAAGGATTTTTTTCATTTCCGAATCGAACCGCCGGGCGAGGGCGCCGGATTCCTTTTTCCGGTTGGAAAAACCGATATAATAGGTCTGCGGCTCTCCGAGAGTCCGGTGCAGGACGATCATGGTTTCGGGAAAATCGTTCCGTCGGGAGTAGGCCCAGTCGGCGGACGCGGTGGTGGTGATGAATGCTTCTATGGATCCGTCCATAAGATCCCGCATCATCCGGGGGGATTCTCCGGCGGAGGAATAGAAGACGATTGTCCCATCCTCGGCATGTTCCCGGGTGAAACGGTCGAGATCGTCCGTGAACGACTCGTTTTTCAGGAATCCTTTTTTCATCAGCAGGAGCAGGTCGTCCGCCCGGGTGTAGCGGAAGGTGGAGTCCACGGGAAGATAGAGTCCGTACTGGAGGGTGAAGGCGGGTGTGGCGGGATAGATCAGATGGGGATCATCCGCCCGGGTCATTCCGATGATCGCATGAACCCGTCCCCGGCTGAGATTCTGGCGCGACCACTCCCAGCTCTGATGGACGATCTTCAGATTGTACTGCGGAGGCGGATAAATCATCCGCAGCAGCTCCACCAGAAATCCCGGGTGAGTCGGCGACCCCACCCAGCAGACATACGGCGCATAATTCTGCGTTGCGATCACAATTTCCTGCGCAGCGGAAAGGGTGAGCGCGGAAAAAAGAAACGCCGCAGCAAGAAGATGTGTGCGGTATGATCTCATTTTCGGCGGATTCCCGGAAGAATCATGAACAGACGGGTGCCTGCGCCGTCCGGCAGTTCAAAGGGTTCGGTGCAGTGAAAACGCAGGGAAAGTTTCTGAAGTTCCGGTTTTTCCCGTTCGCACTGATCGGGAGTCCGGTAGACATGGAGGGAACCGTCTTTCCGGAGAAGTCCGGAAACCTCCCGGATCAGTTTCACAGAATCCGCCACGGCCCGTGCGGTGACAAGGTCGAAGTGATGATGGTAATCCTCTGTGAATGCCAGTTCGTTGGCCCGGGCATGGAGCGCTTCCAGATTTTCCAGTCCCATGGCTTCGGCGGCGCGGTTGACGAAGTCGATTTTCTTGCGGGTGGAATCCACCGCGGTCACCTGAAGATCCGGGAAGGCGGCGGCGAGCGGGAGAGAGGGAAAACCGGCTCCGCATCCGACGTCGCAGAGGTTGTATCTGCCTTTCAGATACGGCGATGCCGAAACGGAATCCGCAATGTGTTTGCTCCAGAAATCTTCCGGCGGGATCCGGGTCAGATTCATTGTTTTATTGGTTTCGTAGAGCAGGTCTTCCAGACGGGCGCACGCCTCCAGAAATGCGTCGAAGCGCTCTTCCGGCACATGATGTTTCAGAAACTCCAGACAGGCGGGGGAGGGATGGGTCCTCATTTCGGAGTTCCTCCAGCCAGATTCAGAACAAAGGTTGCCAGCGAGATCATTGCGAACAGCGCGAGAAACACCGGTGTCAGGAACCGGTATTTTGTCACGGCGAGACGGATGATGTCCCGCGTCAGATGAGGTTTCCCCGAGATGAAGATGCCGATCGTTCCGAAGATCAGGCAGAACGTTACGAAGACCGGAGCTCCCGCCGCCGGCAGCGCAAAGGACTCCTTGAGGAAAAAATGCGCCGTCAGAATCATGAATCCGCCGATGGCGCGCGACAGCAGATGATCCAGTGCGCAGTAGGCCAGAATAACCAGCAGCAGCGCAAGCGGAAGCAGATACCGGTGCAGGGATTCCGGCAGAATCGGCATTGCGTTCGGAATGCACCAGAGCAGATCAACCAGCCCGAGAACGGCGCCGGGGATCTGCGCACGCGGAATCTTCTCCAGACGGGGAAGGTTTTCCCGGTTGACCCGGAGGAGAAACACCGCGCCGGCCGCGCAGAGCAGAGCACACACCGGAAGCAGAATCAGATACATCAGGCGGGGATGGAAAAGTTCGAACATCTTATTCCTCTCTTTTCAAGGGCGTGATGGATGCGATTTCCGAACGCTTGTAGGTGTAGGTGATGCCGGGTTCCGGTTCGAAGAGGATTTTGTCCTTGCCCTGTTCCGCGACGAATCGGCCGTGCATTACGGATCCCGTTTTGAGTTTTACCGTGCAGTTGGCGATCCACATGGAGAGGGTGTTGAGCCGTTCGATTTTTCCTTTCTGGACGGTCACGGCGATGTTTTTCTTGTTCGGGCGAGCCTGCTTATGGGCCAGGGTCAGCACATGGCGGCCCGGTTTCAGGTCGCGGATGGAGAACACCTCGGAAAGATCCGGATTGGATTTGTCCACAAGGGTGGATCCGAGTTCACGCCCGTCGAGATAGACCGTGATTCCTGCGGGATAGGTGACAAAGTCGATGCCGCCTGTGTTGGAGGCGAGCGTCAGGGTCCGTTCGACGGTTTTTCCCGCCGGAAGATTGATCTTCGTCTGAGCCGGATCGTATCCGGCAGTTTCCGCAACAACGGTGTATTCTCCGCTGGGAAGACTCTGGACCTTGACCGGAGCGGTGCCGTAATCTTTGCCGTTGATTTTAATCTGCGCATTGACGGGATGTGTCTGAATGACAAGCGTTCCGGGCAGGGGATCCAGCGCGGCTTTGACATAGGAGGTTTTCTCGCGGGAGACCAGAACAATCTGTTCGTAGACCGTGTAGCCCGCCTTGGAGACCTTGACCGTATATTTGCCCTGTTCCAGACGGGTTTTGTAGGGCGTCGTGCCGGACGGCGCCCCGTTCAGCGTGACCTCGGCCGCAGAGGGGGTGGATTCCACGGAAATGGAGCCGACATTCGACAGCAGCTCCGTCCGGATCAGCCGGGGGCGCGGATTCGTGATCTCCCAGGTGACGGTCTGCGGTGAATATCCGGCCAGTTTCACCAGTGCGGAGTATTCGCCGTGCGGAAGATCTTTCAGCGTGAACGGAGTCTCTCCGACCAGTTTCCCCTGAAACTGAATGGCGGCTCCGGCAGGTTTTGTTTCGAACAGGACCGATGCCGTTTCCTGCTCCAGATTGATTTCCAGCGTGCGTTTTTCCTGTGGCTTGAGCGTGATGGTCTGCCAGACGGGATAGCAGCCGTCGCAAGTCAGTTTGAGCAGGTAGGTGCCTGCGGGGATTTTGCAGCCGTAGGGGGTCTCTCCCAGTTCCTTGCCGAGCAGGGTGACGGTTGCTCCTTTCGGAGTCGTATTCACCCGGAGGATGGCGCGTGTATCCTCGATTTTCTGTTCGCATCCGGTGAAAAGAAGGAGTGCGGCAAGGAAGGTGAGCAGAGAGGAAAGACGATTCTTTTTCATGGTGATTACTTCCTTCTTCTCAGTTGTTTGTCGATTTCCAGTTTGACGGATTTGAGTTTCGGATAGGCTTTGCTGTCGGGACCGAGCAGATCCATCGCCTTCTGGCACTCCGCGGACGCCCGGGAATAGTCCCCCAGACGGTAGTACTGCTGAATGTTGAAATCCAGATCCTTGCGGAGTTTTTCGAAAATCTGTTCCGCTTCGGCAAGATGACGGCGGGCCGTTTCCCACTCCCGCGGTTTCGGCGAGAACTGCTCAAGATACTCCATCGACAGGCGGTATCGTGTGATGGCCTCCCGCAGATTCTCCGGTTTTGCCTGATAGGAATTGAAAAGGTCTTCCGCCTTCCGGAAGGTCTGGATCGCATAGTCCCGCATCTCTTCCACGTTCATCGAAACGGAGCTGAGACCGTTGTCATCGGAAAATTTTTCAATAGCCCGCTCAATGTTCTCAAACGAGCTTTTGGCAAAATTGTTGCGGACGGTGATGGTGTTCTGCCGGTTGTTCAGAATGATGGTCAGTTTGCGGGTTTCATCCACGTTTCCGGTGACCAGGTCGTTCTGCGGCTCCTGGGCGAGCTGCATGAATTCCGTTCCGAGAATCGTGTCGCGCAGATCGTTCAGAACCTGCGGGGAAACCGCGGAAAAGGTCTTTTGGAAATGGCGTCCGTATTTCAGGTCGTCAAGCGTGAAATCAGCTTTTCCGTTTTCCACGGTAAGGGCGAAGCGGAAGATGTTGTCCGGTTCCACTTTCGTGCGTTCGTAGTTCAGCACGAAATCCGGTTTTTTCTGTTCCTTCCGGACCGGTTCCGGTTTCTTCTCCTCCATCATGTTCAGCTTGACAAACACCGAAAGAGCGATGATCGCAAGTGCAAATACCAGAACCGGATAGAGAAGTTTGAATTTTTTCTGAGCTTCCGGAGCCGCTGCGTATCCCATCCGTTCTTTCTTTCGTCCGAACAGCGTTTCCGCGGAAATCTTGGCTGTGGAAACGGTTGCGGTCCTGGAGATCTTCGGCGTTTTCTTTTCCGGTTCCGTGTGCTTCATGCCGAAGACGAGTTTCTGGTCGCCGACGTCGATGGCGTCTCCCTCATGCAGCGGAACGGGGGCCTGAATTGCTTTTCCGTTGACCTTGGTTCCGTTTGTGCTGCCGAGATCCTGAATACTCCATTCGTTTCCGTTGAAGGTGACCTTCGCATGATAGCGGGAGACTCCCGGAACCAGAAGCTGGACATCGTTATCCTCTTCGCGTCCGATGGAAATTCCGGGCGGGGCCAGTTCGATGTTTTCGCCCTTCCGGGGACCGTTCAAAAAGAAAAGTTTCATTGTTTTTCATCTCCATATAAATTTGCCGCCGGGGCCGGACGGGTTATCCGGAGCATCGGCGTATTCAGATCGCGAATCCGTTCCACATCCAGGTCGATGACGTCTCCCGTCTCCGTTCCGGTCCTGCGGATGACACCCGCAGGAAGCTCGATGACCAGATACGCCTCTCCGCACCGTTCACACAGCCTCCACGGCGGAAATCCCTCCCGGACGCGGAGAATCCGGTTTTCCCGCGAGACAAACAGCAGATCCAGACTCTGGGACATGAACAGAGAATGGACCGCATTGCAGTGTTCGAAGATCAGCGCGTCGCACTGATCGGAGAATTTCCGTCCGATCATTCCGCGCGCCCGGGTCCAGAGTGTGCGGGCGCGGTACGGCTCTTTTGCCAGAATCGCATCGCGTGTGACGTTGTGGAGAATCATCCAGCTTCACCTCATCATTTTCATTGCCTGGAGGATCACCGGCCCGAGCAGCAGGAGAAACACCGCGGGGAAAATGAACAGCACCACCGGCATCAGGAGTTTCACCGGAGCCTCTCCCGCCAGTTTTTCCGCGCGGGAGAACCGTTTGTTCCGCAGCTGGTCGCTCTGGATGCGCAGCAGACCGCCGATGCTGATGCCCAGTTCATCCGCCTGCACGATGGAGTGGAGTACCGCGGTAAGATCCGGCTGCTGGGTGCGGTTTGCCATGTCGCGGAGGGCGGTCTGCCGCTTTTTGCCCAGACGGATCTCCTGAAGCGCCCGGGTGAACTCCTCGCCCAGAGCGTCCATTGGACGTTTTGCAAGAATATCCTTCAGCGCGGAAAGGAAGTCTTTTCCCGCTTCCACCGAGAGCGTCAGAAGATCCAGCAGATTCGGCAGGGCGCGCATAATGGAAAAATGACGCTTGTTCACCATGTTCCTCAGCCACGCGTTCGGATAGATGTAGAGCATGGCCAGCAGAAGCAGTCCGTAGAGCGGTTTCCCCGCCACCATGCACAGAATCAGAATGATTGCGCCGAGGAGCGCGAGGAGCAGTTTGGCGGCAAGGAAGCGTTCGGAAGAGATGGTCTGATCGTATCCGGCCATCATCAGCTGGTTTGCCGTTTTCCGTTCCGTTTCCTGAAAGGCCGGATGGCGGAGCAGGGGGACGAGGCTTCCTGTGAACGGAAGAACCAGTTTGAGAAGGACGGGAAGCTGTTTGGAGAGATCGGCGGGAAATTCCGCTTCCGTGTCAATGTCGATGGAGGAGAGTGCGCCGGCGATCAAATAGAGAATGGCCGCGCACGAGAGTCCCGCGCAGAGGGCTGCCAGAAACGTCAGAATGGTGTCCATGATGCGGATTTCTCCTCAGATGTCGATGGTTGTGATTTTCCGGATGATCAGGAATCCCGCGATGACGAGACCGATCGCGCAAAGCAGGATCACGATTCCCAGCGGCGAGTTCAGAAAAGCGTTGACCATATCGGGAGCGATGTATCCCATTGCCATCAGCAGCAGGAAGGGCATTGCGCCGATGATGATGGCCTGCAGGCGTCCCTGGGCGGTGAGCGCCGCGGCTTTGCGCGTGACCCGGAGGCGTTCCCGGATCACAAAAGCGAGTCGTTCCAGAACGTTGGTCAGTTCTCCTCCGGTCTGCCGCGCGGTCACGACGGCGATTGACACCAGCTCGAAATCCTTTGATCCGACCCGTTTGGACATCTTTCCGAACGCCTCTTCAAAACTTACGCCGAGACGCAGTTCCTGTGTCAGAAGATTGAATTCAAATGAAATCGGATGGCGGTTCATCCGGGCTATTTCATCCAGCGCCTGAGGCAGACTGAATCCCGCCTTCAGCGATCCGCTGATGGAGAGCAGTGCATCCTCCAGCTGTTCATTGAATTTGAGCAGCCGCTGATTCTTCAGGTATCCCAGATAGATCCGGGGAAGCGGAAAGGCTGCTCCCAGCCCGATCATGCCGAAAATAAGGAGCTTCGGGATTGAGGGGGTCCCGGAAAAGAACGTCACAAGGGCAATCGCAAGAAACGCGCCGAGCGCCGAAAACGCCAGACTCAGATCGAAAATCCTGCCCGGCGGCATTTGCAGAAGAATATCGTCGTACTGAATGGTGGTCTCTTCAATGTAGCGCTCCTTGTAGCGCCGGGAGGCGTCCGAGAGAAAATCCACAATCACCACGGTCGCGCAGGTCACCGCAAGCGCGGAGCAGAGACAGGCAATCAGGGTGAGATCGGTCAGCAGATTCATTTCCGGTCCTCTCCTTTCAGCATTCCGCGGGAGAAGATGTCAAGATCGAGTTTGAGTCCGGCCCGCTTGATGTCGTCCATGAACGAGGGCAGATTTCCGGACGGAACGTGGCGTCCCGTCATTTTCCCGTCCGGTCCCCATCCGTCCTGATGGTAGAGGAAGATGTCCTGCATGGTAATCATATCGCCTTCCATGCGGGTGATTTCCGAAATGTTGGTGACTTTTCTGGTTCCGTCTTTTTCCCGGTTGATCTGGACAATCAGCGAAATCGCGGAGGCGATCTGTTCCCGGATGGCCCGGAGCGGGAGGTCGAAGCCCGCCATCAGCACGAGCGTTTCAAGACGGGAGAGGGCGTCGCGAGGGGAGTTCGCATGAATGGTTGTGAGCGATCCGTCGTGTCCGGTATTCATCGCCTGAAGCATATCGAGCGCTTCTCCGCCGCGGCACTCGCCGATGACGATCCGGTCGGGGCGCATGCGCAGCGAGTTCCGGACCAGGTCCCGGATGCTGATTTCGCCTTTCCCTTCAATGTTCGCCGGCCGGGATTCCAGTCGGACCACATGATCCTGCCGCAGCTGCAGTTCCGCCGCGTCTTCGATGGTGATGATCCGTTCGGTGTCGGGCAGAAAGGAACTCAGAATGTTCAGCAGAGTCGTCTTGCCCGATCCGGTTCCGCCGGAGATGATAATGTTCTTGCGGAGTTTGACGCAGACATTCAGGAAGTCCGCCATTTCGTAGGAGATGGAGCCGAAACGGACCAGATCGTCGATCTGGAGCGGATTCCGGGAGAATTTCCGGATGGTGATTGTCGGCCCGACCAGCGAGAGCGGCGGGATGATCGCGTTGACTCGGGATCCGTCCTTCAGACGGGCGTCGACCATCGGAGAGCTTTCGTCGATGCGCCGTCCCAGCGGAGCGACGATCCGTTCGATCGCGGCGAGAACCTGGTGATTGTCGGCGAACGCCATATCCGTCTTGTGCAGGACCCCTTTTGTTTCCACATAGACGCTGTCCGGTCCGTTGACCATGATTTCCGTGATGGCCGGCATTGCGATCAGATCTTCCAGCGGTCCGAGTCCGATGGCTTCGTGGACCAGCTCCCGTTCGATCTTTTCGGTTGTGACGCCGTCCGGGAGGGTGACGGTCAGTTCGGAGATGATCTCGTGAATGGTTTCCCGCGCCTTTTTCTCCAGATCCTCCTGCGCGGCTCCGGAAAGGACCATCCGCTTCAGATTCAGGCGCTTGAGCAGTTCAATATGGGAAAGACGTTTGATCTCCTGAACCAGCGCCCGCGCCTCCAGAGGAATGCCGGAAACCTGAAGGATGGGAATTTCCGCGGGCGGCTCTTTCTTCCGCGGTGCCGGCGGCGGGGGATCCGACGGCTGCTCCTGTTTCATCGAAGCAAACGGATTTTCCGGTTTTTTCTGTTCCTGTGCAGCATTCTCCTCTGTGCCGAGCGCGGTGATTTCCGCACCGCCGATCCGGATGGAACTGCCGGGACGGATATGGACGGTCTGTCCGCGGAACTCTTCTCCGTCAACGGTGATTCCGCCGCCGAGGTCGGCGATCTTCAAATCGGTCTCTGTCGCGATCAGCTGACAGTGGCGCGGAACGATTCCCGGCGCCTGAAGCGTCAGATGGCAGGCGGGACTGGACCCGACCCGGTAGGTCCCGGGCACCAGACGCGCCTTGACATCTTCCCTTCCGGGAATACGGATCAGAATCTCATACATGGATCAGTACCTCAGACGGGTGCTTTTTTCCTCCCGCTCCTGCATGTATTTGTTGACGTTCTGCTGAAGGTATTTCCAGTTGACGCTCTGAAGATCGGTGGCAACCGCCGCGTCCTCGTAATTGCGCAGGCTCATCTGAATGCGTCCTTTCTGCGATGCGAAAATAATCATCTCCACCTCTTTCGGCGAGAGTTCCAGTGTAACGGTGGAGTATCCGCGCGGAGCGCGTTTGCCGTCCTGAACTCCGTAATCCGTTCCGGTGGCGATCACGCGCACTTTCTGGAGGATGGTCAGGGTGATTGTGTCGAGAGTGGTGTCGCCCTTCAGATCCGGGAATTTGAACGTCCCGATCAAATCCACATAGTTGTTCGGTTGGACCAGTCCGGAGACCGACGCCGTCTGATCGACCGCGATCGAAACCGCCCGGTATCCGGGCTGGATCAGGCGGGTCAGACCGTCTTTCCCTCCGGAGACCGCGTTCTGCAGGTCGTTCCACTGGAGGATTTTTCCCCGCGGAATGGAGAGCTGCGCCTTCCGGTTGATAATCAGATTTTTCTGGCTGTAGGGAATATGGCGGCTGGAGGAGAGCTGTGCCGAATACATCTTGATTTTCGTCCCGCGGATGACATCCTCGGTGATGGGTTCGTTTTCCGCCACATCCTTGATGAGCTGGAGAACGGCGACCTCTGTCGTCGCCGCCTGGATTTTCCGTTTTTCCTGATTGATCTGCTGAAAGGTCAGCATGAATGCCATTACGCCGAAAAAAACTGCCGCCAGAAGTAAGAGTTTCTGTTTCATCGCCGGTTCCTTGCTGGTAAAATAAATCCGTATTGTTATGAAGAGGAATATAACAGCGGAAATCCAAAAATCAAGGTGCGGTGGCGGAAAGTTGCGGACTGTTCTGAATCTCTCCGGCGGAGGGGGGATCCTTTTGTTTCAGAAGGGTCGCCGCGATCGGAAGGAGAATCATCGGATTGAACGCGAAAAAACGGTAATCCTGTGCGCAGAGCAGCAGCATGGTTCCCCAGTTGTAGCAGAGCCATGGGAGAGTCAGAGTCAGGACTTTTTCTCCGCCTCTGCGCAGAAGACCCGCCGACAGAAACAGAAACACCAGATTGCAGCTCCCGATCGACCAGATCCATCCGAACAGCGGCGAATTCAGAAAAAGGTTGATCAGGAATCTGCGGTCGAAGCGGGTGAACGTTTCCTGAGGAAATCCGGGCAGTTCATAATCGAATTCCGCGGTCGGCGCCCAGACGACCTCCGTCTGCCGCGCGGCTGCCCGAAGAGCGCTTTGAGGCGCCGACCGGACGGTCTGGAAAAAAAAGTGACAGAAATTCCCGCGGCGTTGTTCCCAGAATTTTTTCTTTCAGCGTTTCGCTGTGGTCATTTCTCCATTTGAATGTGTTGTAATTGCCGAACAGCAGGTAACGCCGCCAGACAATTTCCGGACGGATGCTCAGCAGGAACTCTTTCGTCTCTTTGGGAAGACGGTCCGGATCGACCAGCAGGACTCCCGCCATGATGCTCATCGGCAGACCGACCGTTTCGAAGCCGGTCTGTTCCCGGCGGCTTTTGAGTGTTTCAGCTTTTGCCGTCCGGAACTCCTCGGTGAACGGGCTTTTCCGGAGATCCGGATGTTCCAGATAGACCGTTGCAACGTTTTTCACCAGCCAGACCGTTCCAAGAACGACAAGGGAAACGCCGATCAGGCGCAGAGCATATCGCCGGTAGACCAGCGGCAGAAGAACCATCAGCGGAAGAACAATCATTCCTCCGTTGTGGCGGATCAGGAAAATCCCGGAAAAAAGCAGATAGAAAAGGAGCAGCACGCGCAGACTTTTCAGCCGTTCCCCGTCGGAAAAGAACAGCAGGCAGAGCTGTCCGGTCAGCAGGAGCGCGAGAATCACCAGAACCGCGTCCTTGAGAATCGTCTGATAGAGCCACCAGGTGACCGGGTTCAGGACCCAGTACCACAGAAGAAACCGGACCCATTTTTGCGGGATTCCGTTCCGGAGCAGAAGATGCAGAATCCAGCGGAAGGTCAGAAGAAGACAGAAAAACTGAATCAGTGCGCTTTCCGTCATTGTGTTGGTCAGCAGGGAGGTTGCCCGGAGCAGGAGCGTATGAAGCACCGGATGCCAGTCTTTGAAATGGAGGGTCTGCACCTGTTCCCACTGATCGACGGTGTCCGGATTATTGAAATCCGGCTGGTCCAGCAGATAAAGTGCGGCAAACAGCACAAAGCAGACGGCCAGGACCCGGTCGATGGTCCGTTCCAGTTCCGTCCCCGATGGATGCGCTTTTCCGGAAAACGAGAACTTTTCCCGGAGAAAATCTCCCGCTTTCAGCGTCAGGAAAAGACCGGCGATCCAGAGCGGTAGCAGCAGAAAAACCGGGAAGGAGCAGGTCCGGTTCAGAGCGTTGTAAAACGTTGCGACCAGCAGAAGATAGGTTGCAGAGAGAATCAGCACTCCGAAGAACGCAAGTCTGGCCAGGGGCGTTTCCGGACAGAGATGCCGGAACGGAATTCGGTCAGAGGGAAGTCCGGGAAGAATCCGTTTCATGATATGTCTGTTCCGCGTTGATGTTCCAGAGATCGCTTTTTTCCGCCGTCCCGTTCATGACTTCGACGGCTTTCAGACCGGTCAGCATGGAGTGGTCCATATTGTTGTAGCGATGCTGTCCGTTCCGGCCGATGCAGAAGAGATTGTCGAAACGGTCCAGATATGCGCGAATCGTCTCCCACTGCGCATAGGACCCGAAATAGGCGGGATAGGCTTTCTGCACCCGGATCCGGACGGCGTCGAGAACATCCTCTTTCCGGATGAAGCCGGTCTTTTCCAGTTCTCCGACGGCGAAGTCGATGAACTCCCGGTCGGACATGCTCCAGAGTGAATCGCCCTCGGAACAGAAATATTCCAGTCCGATCCAGACCTGTTTCTCCGGATCGGCCGGAAGATAGGGGGACCAGTTGTTGAAAATCTGAAGCCGGCCGAGGCGGACCTCCTTTTCCTGAATGTAGATCCAGCAGTCGGGAATGATGTCGTTCCAGGTTTTCCGTGCGGTGTCGTTGCGGAGATTCATTCTGTCGAGGAGAAGTCCGACGGTGATGAAATCCCGATAGGGCAGGGCGCAGGAGGGGACTCGCACCTCTTCCGGCACATCCTTCATTCCTGCAATTAGTTCGCTGACCGGAATGGAGGAGAAGAAGACGTCGCATGTTTCGCTGCGGAGGACACCATTCTCCCGGTATTCCACTTCCGTGATCCTTCCATTTTCCGAGCGGACGGCCGTGATCTCTGCATTCAGGCGGATGATTCCCCCTCTTTTCCGGATTTCGTCCGCCATGAACTCCCAGTACTGGCCGGGACCGCGTTTGGGATACTGGAAAGATTCAATCAGCGAGGTCTCCTTTTTCCGGCAGAAGGGTCCTGCCACAGCCGAAAAGAGCGCTTTCCACAGGGAAAGCCCCTTGACGCGCTGGCGTCCCCAGTCCGGCGCGATTTCCGCCGGAGAGATTCCCCAGAGCTTCTTTGTATAGTCCCGGAAAAAGGTTTCGTAGAGCGGTTTCCCGAAGCGGTTGATGTAGAAATCCTCCAGAGAGTGTTCTTCCCGTTTGCGGATCTGGACTGGCAGATAGCCGAAAAAGATCCGGATGCTGTTGCACACTCCGAGTTTCAGAAGCGTCCCGAACGATGGCGAGAGGGGGTAGTCGAACAGATGTTTCCGGTAAAAGATTCTGGAAATCCGAGTCCGGTTCAGCATCACCTGTTCGGCGTGTTCCGGATCGGGTCCTCCGGGGACGAGTTCCACGGAGTGGTTCAGCGCGATATCGTCTTTTGCCGGACTGCCCTGTATGGGGAAAAGCGAGTACCACAGCTCCTTCACTTCCGGGCTTTTGGTGAAAAAGTGGTGTCCGCCGATGTCGAGATGATTTCCTTTGTACCGTTCGGTCCGGGAAAGCCCTCCGATCAGACTGGTCTTTTCCAGAAGGATGGGGCGGTATCCTTCCTGAACCAGACGATATCCGGCCGTCAGACCGGCGGGGCCGCAGCCGCGATCACAATTTTCTGTTCTTTCATAAGTCTGTTCTTTTTCGCGGAACGGCGGAACCGGGCATTTTCCGCCGGACAGTTTGAATGTGCAAATAATCAAGTTAGTATACACATTCTTTCCTGAAAATTAAGGGCTGGAGCTCAATTTTTCAAAATTTCATTCTTTCTATGCGGGAAAAACGGTTCACGCGTCCCGAAGATGGTTCCGGATTGCGCGATAGGCCGATTCCGGGGAACAGGCGCGGAAGGCTTCCGCAATTTCGCGGTGTTCCCTGCGGAGTCTGGCAAGATTTCCGGGGGTGCACCAGTGAGCGTCCTCCTCCCGGCAGATGCGGTGATGGAAGAATTCGCGGAGGGCGGTCATGACCACGCCGAGCATCCGGCATTCCGACGAGCGGAAGAGCGCAATGTGAAAATTGATTTCCGCCTCGTCCAGCTTCCGCGGATCGGGCGGCGTTTCCCGGGAGAGACGTTCAAACAGAAGACGCGCTTTTTCGATGGATTCGATATGCCGTTCCTGCGCGTTTTCCACGGCATCCGCGATACATCCCAGTTCCAGAGTCCGGCGCAGTTCGAAAAGTTCGTTCACCATCTCCTGTTCCGGAAGAATAATCCGGGCGATGGTGTTTTCCAGAAGATCAATCAGGCCGGGATTGGCCAGACGGAGACAGCTCCCGCGGCGCGAAACAATCAGTCCGATTCCCTTCAGATAGCAGAAGGCTTCCCGCAGCGCCACCCGCGAAACGCCGAAGCTCTGCATCATTTCGCTTTCCGTCGGCAGGGGATCTCCGCTTTTGAGTTTTTTCCTGCGGATCTCTGCAAGAATCTGTTCGACGACCTGTTCTGTCAGGGTCTTTTTTTTTCGTTTTTCCGGCATAGTCTCTCCGCTGCGGTGTGAACAGCAGGGCCGGAGACGTTCCGAACGTTCTCCGGCCGGCGGATGCGGTTCCCCGCAGGGGGAACGGCGGTTCTTATTTTCCGAATTCGTCCAGTTTCTGGCGGAATGCGGGGTTCTGGCGTTTGATTTTCTCGGTGGTCCGGACCACATCCAGCGCTTCCTCCGTCTTGATGAGGAAGGGGACTCCTTCGCGGATCGCAAGGTAGAGATGGTGGTAAATATCGCTGACGGTGTATCCGTTCGAGGGTTCGACCATGATGGTTTTACGGATCCACTTCAAGTTGTAGGATCCCTGGAAGGAGTTTTCGACGGGCGGCGTGGCGGCGGTGGCTTTCGCGTCCGGACGGCAGGTTTCCGGTGCAAGGTAGCGCAGGCGGATATCCTGTTCATCTTCGCAGATCAGGGAGCCGCGGTCGCCGTAAACCGCATAGACGGGGGCCGGCAGCGCGACACCTCCGGAGATCTCCACGTCGATGATGCGTCCGTTTTCGCCGCGGAAAATGATTTTGACGGTGTCTTCCGCGTCTCCGAGTCCGTTGATGTTTTTCAGGTCGCTCCAGAGATCCGCCACGGGAGCGTCAAGCAGACGGAGCGCGTGGTCGATCAGATGGGGTCCCCAGTTGTTGAGCTGGCCGCCTCCGCATTCGAGGATTGCCTGCCAGTCGTCCCGGTAGCTGAAATTGTGGCGGCAGAGCTTGATCTCGTAAACCTTTCCGAGAATGCCGCTGTCGATGATTTCGCGGATATGGTTGAACGCGGCTTCCAGACGCCGGTTGTGACGGAAAAAAATCTTGCCCGGATGGGCGGCGATCGCCGCTTCGAGCTTTGCAAGTCCCTCTCCGGAAAGGCCGACCGGCTTCTCCAGAAACACGATTTTCCCCGCGTTCAGTGCGCGGATGCCGTAGTCGATGTGCTGAGGCGAGCGGACCGCGACCGCAACCACCTCGATGTCCGGATCGGCGAGAAATGCTTCTGCATCCGTGTATCCTTTGCAGCCGGGATAGCGTTTTTCAAGCATGGCGGGCCGTTCCGGATCAATATCGCATCCGGCGACGACTTTGACCTCGCCCTTGTAGCGGTCGATTTCGTTTGTATGCATTCCCCATCCAGCTCTTCCGAGTCCCCAGATGCCGATTCTGACAGGTGTCTTTTCCATTTTTCCATGCCTTTCTGTGATTTCAAATGGACAGATTGCATATTATATCTCCGTCATCTTCTTTTTTCAAACGGAGTTTTATGGAAAAGGTCTGCATGGGACATTTCCCGGGGGGAAAATCCGGCGGCGGGAATTTTTCCGAACCGCGGTTTCCGGATCACTCTTCCGCGCGGGCGAGAATTTCCTGACAGCTCTTCGGATCCGGAGAGGCGAGAAAGGCCGCTTTCAGGCGTCCGTCATAGAAGAGGGTTCCGATGGAGGCGAGAATTTTCAGATGGGTTGCGCGCTGCTGGCCGCCGGCGACGACCATGAACACCAGCTTCACCGGCTGATTGTCCGGCGACTGGTAGTCGGCAATTCCGTCCGGACACACGGCGAGAGCCATGCTGGGAGTATCGATGCTGTCGAGCCGGACATGCGGAACGGCGATGCCGTTTCCGATTCCTGTGCTCATCAGGCTTTCCCGGTGGAAAATTCCCCATGCCAGATCGTCCCGCGGGACCATCCCGTCGACCTGCGCCAGCAGATCAATGAGCGTATTGAGAACTTCGTCTTTTGTCAAATTCCCCGGCAGAACAAGAATCCGGTCGCCGAGGAGCGGACCGACTGGGATCTGTTTCGCATCACGAGCCATGATTGTTTTTTTCTCTCTCCGTAAAATCCGGTTTTATGTTAGTGTCAATGTATCACAATTTCCGTTTTTTTCAAGTTCAGGGAGGAATTTCATTGCGATTCCGTCGCGGTAAGAGGGAGGAAATCTTTGCTTTTGCGCTTGACAATTGCAAAAAAGGAGATACTTTGTTTCAATCCCCCTCTCGTCATAGGGAACAACACAGCAAACTGCAAGGAGTGCGGAATATGGCCGAAGTCAAACATTTTACGGAAGAAGAATTTGAAGCAAACGCCTCGAAAGGCGTTGTTCTGGTCGATTTCTGGGCGGAGTGGTGCGGTCCGTGCAGGATGTTCGCACCGGTCCTAGACCAGGTCGCGAACGAGGTGGACGGAAAGGCGCTCGTCGTGAAAATGAACGTGGAGGAGGCGCCGAATCTGGCAAAGAAATTCGCCGTCCGCACGATTCCCGCAGTCTTTCTCCTCAAAGACGGCGAAATCGTCAAGCAGTTCACCGGCGTTCAGGATAAAATGAAACTGGTCAAGGAAATCGAAAGCGTGTTATGAATTTTCCGCTTCCCGCTGAATGTGCGGAGATCCTGCGAAACAGGATCGTCTTCTGCGGTTTCAGCGGCGGATCGGACAGCCTCTATCTTCTGCTGGCGCTGAAAGAAATTTCGGCGCCGCTTCATTTTCAGCTTCAGGCGGTCCACTTCAATCACGGACTCCGCGGCGCGGAGAGCGATGCGGACGAGGCGTGGTGCCGGGAAAAATGCCGGGCGGAATCCATTCCGTTCCGGGGAATCCGTCTGGAGGTGCGGAAAACTTCTGGCGGAGGCGGGGTGGAGAATGTCGCACGCGCCGCGCGTCTCGCCGAATGGAAACGCCTGACAGAGATGACTCCCGCCTCCGTGGTCGTTCTGGGACATCAGGCGGACGACCGGAGAGAGAGTCTGTTTCTCCGTCTGTTCCGCGGATCCAATGTTTCGGGGTTGACCTCTCTGCGTCTTTGTTCCACCGTGGACGGCGTGACGTTTGTGCGTCCGCTGCTCCGCCGGGAGAAACGGGAGCTGGAAGAATGCCTTCGCGCCGCCGGCGAGGTCTGGCGGACCGATTCCTCCAACCGCATCGCGTTCTGCGGACGCAACTTTCTGCGTCTGGAGGTGTTTCCCCGTCTTCAGGAACGCTTTCCGCATGCGGAAAGCGGCATTCTCCGTTCGCTGGAGGTCCTGGAGCAGGATGCGGAGTATCTGGAGCAGGAAGCGCGGCGGATCTTCCGTTCGGGAAGTCTGAGAACTCCGGCGGAGTGGGCTTTACTGCATCCGGCGCTCCGCTGCCGGGCGTTCCGTCTTCTTCTGGAGGAGGCGGGAATCGGAACTCCTCCGGATGCTGCGCAGCTGGAACGTTTTTCCGAATTGGTGGCGTCTCCTCCGGAAAACGGGGAAGTCCGCCGCATGCCTGTTTCCGGGGAAGAGGGCGTTTTTGTCTGTGCGGGGCGCGACCGTGTCTCCGTACAGAGGATGGAGGAAATTTCCCCGCCGGTGGAATGGGATCTGGAGCATTCTCCGGTCTGCCGGTTCGGCAGGTATGAGTTCGCCGCGGAGCAGACGGAGGCGGACGGGGGCTGTCCTCCGGATCGCATGACGGTCTTTTTTTCTCTGGAGCTTCCGCGGAAACTTCAGCTTTCCTGCCGTCGGGACGGGGAACGGATGATTCCATTCGGGAGACATCATCCGGTTCCGCTGAAGAAATTGTATTCGGAAGGGCGGATCGGGATCCGCGGACGCGGACATTTTCCGCTTCTGCGGAGCGGGGAGGGGGAGATTCTCTGGATTCCGGGAGTTCGCCGTTCCGCGTTCTATCCGGTTCCGGCGGGGAAACGGCGGATGTGGCGGATCCGTGTCCGCCTCCTTCCGGAAGCCTCCGGAACGGATGGACGGAAGAAAGATTAAAGTTTCATCATTTATCGAACTATTTTGACTCTCTGATTTGCGAAAGTGCATAAGCGGTGGTAGATTAAGACCTTTTGAAAGCCGATGGAGAGTTTCGCGTATTTTATGCAGAAAAACAGGATCAAAGTTTACTTTCTCGGATCGGGGGCGTTCGCGGTTCCGTTTCTTGATGCGCTGAGCCGGGCGGAAACCATTGAACTGGTGGGAGTTGCGACTCAGCCGGACAAGCCGTCGGGACGCAAACGTCTGCCGAAGCCGACGCCGCTCGGAGGATTTGCGGACGCGGTGGGAATTCCCTGCCGTCGAGTTGCCTCGGTTTCCTCGGAGGAGTTCATGAGTCTGATGGAGGAGCTGCGGCCCGATCTGGTGGTTGTGGTGTCGTTCGGCCAGATTCTGCGGGAAAATTTGTTGAATTTTCCGCGGTTCGGGTGTCTCAATGTGCACGGGTCCATTCTGCCGAAGTACCGTGGTGCGTCGCCGCTGGCGTCCTCCATTCTTGCGGGGGATACCGTGAACGGGATCACCTTTATGCGCATGGACAAGGGACTGGATACCGGACCGATCTATTCCGTCACCACGATGGATGTTCCGCCGACCATGAATACGCAGACTCTGGAAATCGCGCTGTCGGAGCTGGGAGCCCGCTCAATCGCGGAGATCATCGGACGGATTGCGGAGGGTCTCCGTCCGGTGCCGCAGGACGACTCGAAAGCCACATTCACCCGGAAGATTCACAAATCCGACGGCTCCATCCGCTGGGAGGAACCGGCCGACGTCCTGGAACGCAAAATCCGGGCGTATCATCCGTGGCCGGCTTCCACATTCCGCATGACGGGGAAAAACGGGATTCTGTCCGTCAAGATCACAGAGGCGCGCGAGGTGCCGGGGAGCGGAAAACCCGGAACCACTCTGCTGAGCGACAAACGATGGATCGTTGCCTGCGGACGGGGCGCCATTGAAATTCTCCGCATCATCCCGGAAGGTTCCCGGGAAATGAACGCGGCGGACTTTATCCGCGGTCTCGGCAATCCCGAACTCGTCAAACAGGTGTTCGACGGACCTCTCCCTCCGCCGTCCGAACCGAAACCTTCTATTCAGGAAAAGAAATCAGATTCATGAAAACCAAACAACAGATCATCATCAACTGCGAGGAGCTGGAGACCCGGTTTGCCCTGCTGCGCAACGGCAGACTCGAAGAATACGAAATTGAGCGTCTGGACGAGGATGAACTCCTTGCCGGCTCCATCTATCTGGGACGCATCACCCATCTGGAGAAGAAACTGGAGGCCGCGTTTGTGGACATCGGTGCGGCGAAGAATGCGTTTCTCCACTACAAGGACATGCTCCCCGCCTCCTACGACATGCTCGACGACATCCGCCACATGGAGGCCGACGGCGCACTTCCCGCAAAACGCAGAAAAAAAGGCTCCATGCTGACCAAGGTCGCCGACCGGATCCGCGGACTGGTCGGGAAAACGAACAAGGCGCAGCGCCTGAAGGAGTTTGAAACCAAGCTCCACAGCGGCAAGATCACGGTTGCCGATATTCCGAAGATGTTTCCGGAGAACTCCGAACTTCTCGTCCAGATCACCAAGGGACCGATCGGGACAAAGGGAGCGCGCGTTTCCACCAACATCACGATTCCCGGCCGCTACCTGGTGCTTCTGCCCTATTCCGACCACATCGGGCTTTCCTCGCGCATCGACGACCGGAAGGAACGGGACCGGCTCCGGAAAATTCTGGCAAAACTCGACGTTCCCGAAGGAATGGGACTCATCTGCCGCACCATCGGCGAAGGACACAAGAGTGAGGATTTCGAAAAGGATCTCCAGATGCTTCTGAAAATCTGGGAGAGCGCCAGCAATGCGCTGGAGGAGAAAAACGCACCGGCGATCGTCTACCGCGAACCGAATCTTCTGGAGCGCACGGTCCGGGACTTCCTTTCCGACGACATCGACGAAATCGTTGTGGACAATCCCGACGCCGCCAAAAAACTCAAGGCCGATTTTGCCGAATTCGGCTGCTACGACACCCGCATCACCCTGAGCAATCGCGCCCAGCCGGTGTTTGAACGGTATAAAGTTTCCGAACAGGTGGCGACGGTGTTCAACCGGGTGGTCCAGCTGCCTGGCGGAGGTTACATCTGCATCGACGAAACCGAGGCGCTGGTTGCGATCGACGTCAACTCGGGCAAGAACAAAAACGCCAAAGACCAGCCGGAAAACATTCTCCGGACGAATCTGGAGGCCGCGGAGGAGATCGCCCGCCAGGTCCGCCTGCGCAACGTCGGCGGGCTTGTGGTGATCGACTTTATCGACATGCGCACGCAGCGGGACCGCGAAGCCGTTCAGAAAGCCATGGCGAAATATGTGGAGCCGGACCGCGCCAAAACCCGTCTGCTTCCGATCAGCAAGTTCGGACTGATGGAGATGACCCGTCAGCGCGAACACGAGAGCGTCAAGGACGCCGTCTACGATCCCTGTCCGTACTGCGACGGATCCGGACGCGTGAAATCGCCGGTGAGCATGAGCGTGGAGATTCAGCGCCGGCTCAAGGAGCTTCTGAAGCGCCGGAGCCGGAACATGTCGGTCCGCGTCATCATGCACCCGACGGTGCTGATGCGCCTGAAGAACGATGATGCCGAACTGCTGAAGGATCTGGAGGAACGCTATGGAAAGGATCTCTCCTTCCGGGCCGATCCGACGATGCACATGGAACATTTCAAGCTCGTCAATCCGGATACCAATCAGGAATACTGATTTCATAACCGATTTAACCGCAGGGAGTTTGATTAGATGAGAAAAACATTTCTTCCATTTTCCAAACCGGATCTGAAGGAGGCGGATCTTCAGGCTGTTGCCGATGTACTGCGTTCCGGATGGATTACAACGGGGCCGAAGGTCGCAGAATTCGAATCCGATTTCAAAACCTATCTCGGTGCGTCCGACGCCGTTTCCATGACGTCGGAAACGGGTGTGATGGAAGTGATGCTTCACGCTCTGGGGATCGGTCCGGGCGACGAGGTGATCACACCGTCGATGACATGGGTTTCCATGGTCAATCTGACGGTTCTTGCCGGAGCGACTCCGGTGTTTGTGGATGTCGACCGGGACACTCTGATGGTCAATCCGGACGAGGTCGAGGCGCGGATCACGCCCCGGACAAAGCTGATCGTCCCGGTGCATTTTGCCGGAGCCTGCGCTGATCTGGATCCGCTCCGGGCGATCGCGGCAAAACACGGAATCCGCCTGGTGGAGGATGCGGCTCATGCGCTCGGGACCCGCTACAAGGGCCGTCTGATCGGTTCGTCGGGCAGTGCGATGTTCTCGTTCCATCCGATCAAGAACATCACGACCGGGGAAGGGGGAATGTTCGTCACCGAGGAAGAGGAACTTGGAAAACGGATGCGCAGCCTGAAGTTCCACGGACTTGGTGTGGACGCCTATGACCGTCTGACGCATGGACGTTCTCCGCAGGCCCAGGTGGTCGAACCGGGATATAAATTCAATATGCCGGATATGCAGGCCGCCCTTGCGCTCGGACAGCTTGCGCGGATTGAAGAGATCAACGCCCGCCGGACCGAACTTGCCCTCCGCTACCGCGAACTTCTGAGCGGAATCGACGAACTTTCCCCGCTGAGCGATCCCCCGTACGACTTCAAACACGCGTGGCACCTGTTTGTCGTCCGGGTCGTGAAAGGGAAACGGACCCGCGATGAGTTCATGGCGGCGTTGAAGGAGAAAAACATCGGAACAGGACTCCATTTCCGCTGTGTCCATCTGCAGAAATACTACCGGGAACAGATGGGCTGCAAGGCCGGAATGCTCCCGAACACGGAATGGAATTCGGACCGGATCTGCTCGATTCCGCTCTTCCCCTCCATGACGGAGGAGGATCAGGATGATGTTGTGGCGGCGATCAAGGAGGTGCTGGCATGAAGGTCAACAAGCCGGATCAGCAGCTGCCGGTCCCGCCGCGGGGAACTCCGGTCCCGGTTCCGCCCGGAGAGCAGGTGGAACTGACGGATTCCCAGAAGAAGATGGCCACCTGGCTGCCGCTCTGGATCTGCGCGGGATTTCTTCTGATCGGGAATCTGGGGGTGGCGCCGGTCAACGGATCGGAATCCCGCTGGCTGGAGGTGGTCCGGGAGATGTTCCTGACGGGGGATTATCTGCATCCGACCATCAATTTTGAACCGTATTTCGACAAGCCGCTTCTCTGTTACTGGACGATTGTTCTGACATCACTGTTCAACAACCGGGTTGTTACGGAATTCACCGCACGTCTTCCGAGCGCGCTTGCGGCGCTTGCGGCGCTCGCGTCTGTCGTCGTCATTGCAAGGCACTTCTGGAATGCGGAGATCGCACGCATTTCCGCATGGATTTTCCTGACGTTCTATTCGTTCGCGTTCTGGGGGCGTCTTGCGGAGGCGGATATGCTGAATCTGGCGTTCTGCACCGGAGCGGTGGCGTGGTATGCGGCTTATCGGAAAGAGAAAAGTTTTCCCGGTTATCTTGGATTTTTTCTTCTCTGCTGCATCGGTGCGCATGCGAAGGGAATGGCAACATTCGCCGTGCCGCTGCTTGCGGTCGGGCTCGACATGCTGTTCTCCAAAACCTTGAAATTTCATTTCAACTGGAAATCACTTCTGGCGCTGTTTTTCGGAATTGCAGTTTATCTGATTCCGTTTGAACTGTCGCGGATGATCGCGCCGGCGGTTTCTCCGGCCACACAGGAGTTGATCGACTTCGACGGAAGCCTGAAAACCAGCGGAATTGTGCTTGCCATCCGGGAGAACATTATCCGCTATTTTGCTCCGTTCGATCATGATGACGAGGGGTTCTATATTTATTTGATCCATATTCCGCGCCTGACGATTCCGTGGAGTCCGATCCTGATACTTGCCGTGATCGACGCCTTCCGCCGATGGAAAAAACTGGAGGAACCGGAACGGTGGCTGATGTGGACCATGATCGCGATTTTTCTGTTTTTTTCGATTTCCGGATCGCGGCGGCACTACTACATTCTTCCGATTCTTCCCTACTGTGCGATTCTGACGGCGCTGTTTCTGACCCGTCAGGCGGCGGATCTCTGGGTGGAAAAGACGAAGCGGGTGATTGTATGGCTGTTCCGTTTTCTGCCGATGGAGGGGTTGTTCCTCTGCATTTTCTTCGGCGTGATACTGATGCTTTTCCCGTCCTTGATTCCGAAGGAGTTCGAGATGCTGACAAAGCTGCTGCCCCGGCTTCTGATTTCGCTGTCGGCGGCGGTGTTCATTCTCGGGATGTTCATGTACCGTCTGAGCGGTCCGGAGACGCCGTTTTCGCGTCTTCTGCCGGACCGGAATCTGGCAAAATCCATCTTTTCCGTATATGTGATTCTGCTGCTTGTCTTCGTATTTCTGATTCCGACCATGTCGCAGTTCCGGACGGGGAAACGTTCGTTTCACGAGATGGTGCAGGCGGCCGTCCGGATGAACGTGCCGCTGGAGAATATATATTTCTTCTGGAAACCGTTCACAGACGCGGTGTTCTACTTGAATCAGAACGCCGAAATTTATACCATCAAGGATGCGGAAGCGCTGAAGTCTGTTTTGAAGAAGAAAAACGGACAGAGGATTCTGCTGATTTCTCAGCATCGTTATTTCCAGCGTCTGTCGGAGGCGCTTCAGAAACGACTCTCTCTGGTGGTGCAGGAGCAGCCGTTCCCCTGGGACAGCAAAGGCAATCTCCGGGAAAACTATGTCATGCGCATGATCTCTCCGGAGAATAAGAAAATTCAAACGACGGAGGAAAAGGTGATCCATGAAACGGGAAAAAATTGAATGGTGCCAGATGTACTGGTTCGATACGGAGAACGCATCGCTTCCGCGCGTTCTGCTGATCGGGGATTCCATCGTTGCCGGGCATCGGGCGCAGGTGGCGGAACGGATGAAAGGGGTTGCGACAGTCGGCGGATTCTCCACGTCGAAAATTGTCGGCGACCCCGCGTTCTATCGGGAACTGGAGCTTGCGCTCGCGGATTATCCGATTGATCTGATCTGTTTCAACAACGGACTGCACGGACTCGACTGTCCGGATGAATTCTACCGCAAGGGACTGGAGGATCTGGTGGAATTCCTGCGGATCAACACGCGGGCGCGTCTCTGCTGGAGGTCGTCGACGCCGATCACGCTTCGGGACCATCCGGAGACCCTGTCGCCGGATCTGAATCCGGTGGTTCTCCGCCGCAACCGGATCGCGGAAGAGATCATGAAACGCCTCCATGTTCCCGTGGACGATCTTTATGCGCCGATGCTGAATCATCCGGAATACCGTTCGCCGGATGGGTTCCATTATGCGGCGGCGGGAATTGAGGCGCAGGCCGACCATGTCGCGGAGACGTTGAAAAAACTGCTTGCCGCCCGGACTCTGCCGCTAGAGATCAACGGATTCAAAACGGACTATCCCGGATTTGTTTCGGACTGGTGCGGATATGAGTGTCTTAACTTTCATCTGGAAGGAATCCCCTGCCGTCTGGTGAAGCCGAATACAACGCCCGATCCGCAGAAGCGCTGGTACTGGCGCGCCCGCTTTTTCGGAGCGTTTCCGGATGCCGACTGGGCTATGCTGGATCTCGGATGGTATGTGGCTCATATCGACATCAACGAACTCTATGGATCGCCGGAATCGAACCGGCGCTTTGATCTCCTTTACGACTTTCTGACCTCCATCGGATTCTGCAGAAAATGCGTTCCGGTCGGATACAGCCGCGGCGGACTGGATGTTTACAGCTGGGCGGCGAAGCATCCGGAGAGGGTGAGCTGTCTCTATCTGGACAATCCGGTCTGCGATTTCAAAAGCTGGCCGGGCGGGAAGGGGAGCGGTCCGGGATCCGCGGAAGGATGGAAAAACTGCCTCAAAGCATGGAATTTCTCAGAGAAAGAGGCAATGGCCTATCCGGGAAATCCGGTGGACAATCTCAAGGTCCTGGTGGAGGCGGGAGTGCCGATCCTCCATCTCTGCAGTGATGCGGACGAGGTTGTTCCGGCGGAAGAGAACACCATGCTGCTTGAAAAGCGCATCAAAGAGCTGGGCGGATCCATCGAGGTGATCTATCGTCACGGGGCAAAGCATCATCCGCACTGTCTGAAGGATCCGCAGCCGATTGTGGATTTTGTTCTGAAGCACTCGAAATAAAAAAAAGAGTCCATCCGGGCGGTCAGAAGAGATCCGGTGTGTGGGGAATGGAATCCATTCCTTCGGAGTGTTCGCGGATCCACCGCATGAGAATGTCGAGGATATGCCGGATTTCCTCTTCGGTCAGGGGGCGTCCCGGAGGGATTCCGTGCCATTTCCGCAGACAGCTCCGGCAGCAGCAGCCGGTCGCATGCTGAGCGGGAAAACAGGGATGTCCGCGCATGGGGGTCTGCTTTCCGTCGTTTTTCGGATGGGCGGGGGCGAGACGCTGCCGGATCAGATTTTCGCACTGCAGGCGGATTGTGCTGAATCCATGTTCCGCAAGGGAGCGCAGTTCCGTTTCATTCAGACGGAAGCGGGAACGGAATTTCGATCCCGCCAGACGGTGTTTCAGACGATTCCATTCGGCGTCCGTCATGCTTCCGCCCTGGTCAGTTTCTTGATCCAGGTATAGGAGTGGACCTTGATGAAGGCCGGGATGCATTTGAACACCTGATCGCTGTTGAGCGCGATCATGACGGCAACCGGATTCCAGTGCCAGACGAACGCTCCCAGCGCGGAGACCGGAAGAACGATTCCCCAGATGCTGATGATGTCGAGAAACATGATGAAGCGGGTGTCTCCGCCTCCGCTGATGATCCCGCCGTTGGTCGGCATCTGATACGATGTCCCGATTCCCGTAATGCTGAGGATCAGAAGAAAGTCGTAGCACAATGCGAGCGTTTCCGGCGAAAGATTGTACAGTCGGAGAAACGGCGTGCGGAGAAGAAAAATCGACAATCCGAGGAGAACTCCGAGCGAGATGAAAATCACCTGCAGGGTCTGAGCATAATCCTTCACTCTGTCGATCTGTCCTTCCCCGATGGCCTTGCCGATCATGATGGAGGCTGCGGAACAGGCTCCGAGCATGGCCACTTTCAACGTCAGATACAGTGCGTTCGCGGCGCTGTTCGCGGCAATCGCGATGGAATCGAGATGTCCGAGAATCATCGTCTGAGCGGCGGTCGAGAGGCCCCAGAGGACCGAAACCAGAATCAGCGGCGAGGAAACCCGGATGAAATCCCGCAGCAATGTCCGGTCAAAATGCAGATACGAGATCAGACGCAGTTTCAGTGCGCTTCCTTTGATCCGCAGGAAAATCAGAACCGTAATCAGTTCCAGAATCCGGGCGATGAGCGTTCCGATTCCCGCACCCCGGATTCCCATCTCCGGAAATCCGAAACGGCCGAAGATCAGTACAAAGTTGATGCAGAAATTGGCAGCAAGACCCACCAGCGCCACATAGAGCGAAATCCGGACAATTTCCACGGCGCGCAGAGTCTCCGTCAGAATCACACTTGCGGCAAAGAACAGAAAAGAGTAGCGGATCGTTTCCAGATACTTCATTCCTTCCGCGATGATTTCCGAATCGTAGGTGAAAAGCTGCAGCAGAGGACGCGGAAACAGGAGCGTTGCTGTAAACAGAAGGAGTCCGGCGGAAAGTCCGAACCCCATGGCGATCGCGGAAAGACGGCGGATCGGCCGTGTCCGTTTCTGTCCCCAGTACTGCGTTCCGAGAATCACCAGTCCGTTGCCGATGCCCATAACGGCCTGCTGAAGCACAAATTGAAGATGATTCACCGCCGTCGCTCCCGCCAGCGCGCTTTCATGATAGGATCCCAGCATGATATTGTCGGTCAGGTTGACCGCGAAACGGATGATGTTCTGGAAAACCAGAATCATGAAAAAATAAAAAAACGTCCTGTAAAAAGTTTTGTCGCGCAGAATCATCGGAAAATCTTGAAGAAGTGAATTGGAAGAAAAAGGCTGGCACCGGAAGTGCCAGCCTTGAAAAGAACAAAAACCTTATGAAACGGTTTTTATTTCGTCTTGCGCTCGAAGAGAGCACGGATCTTTGCGCCGGTTGTTTCGGCGATGTGCTTGCCGAGTTCCTCGCGTTTGGCTTTGAGCAGTTCGCCCTTGCCTTCGCGGATCATCTTCAGGAACTCTTTTGCGAATTCGCCGGACTCGATGCGCTTCAGGGACTCTTTCATGCGCTCCTTGACATCCGGAGTGATGATTCTCGGGCCGTTGAAGTATTCACCGAATTCCGCGGTGTTCGAGATGACCTTGTTCATCTTCTGGATGCCGCCTTCATAGACGAGGTCAACGATCAGTTTGAGTTCATGGATGCACTCGAAGTAGGCCATTTCCGGCGGATAGCCCGCCTCGACCAGAACTTCAAAGCCGTATTTCATCAGATCGACACAACCGCCGCAGAGAACGTTCTGTTCGCCGAACAGATCCTCGTAGGTTTCCTGTTCGAAGGTGCATTCCAGCACGCCGGCGCGGGTGAATCCCATCGCCTTCGCCATGGCGAGAGCGGTCTGAAGGGCTTTTCCGGACGCATTCTGCTTGACCGCGACGAGTCCCGGAACACCGAATCCTGCGCAGAAGGCTTTGCGCTCTTCCGTGGCGGGGCTTTTCGGCGCAACCATGATCACATCGACACCGGCCGGCGGAACGATTTCGCCGAACACAATGTTGAATCCATGGGAGCAGCTGAGGGTCTTGCCCGGTTTCATGTGCTGGGCAATATCGCTCTTGTAAATCGGTCCATGATATTCATCGGGAAGAAGAAGATGGACAATATCCGCTTTTTCCGCCGCTTCCGAGAAGGACATCACCTGGAAACCGTCGGCAACCGCGCGTTCAAAGGAGGGTCCGGGTCTGGATCCGATAATCACATTGACACCGGAATCTCTCATGCAGAGCGCCTGGGCGGATCCCTGGCTGCCATAGCCGATCACAGCTACGGTTTTACCGTTCAAAACCGATGCGTCAGCATCACTGTCGTGCAGGATTTTTACCATTTTACCAATTCTCCTTAAATTATGAAGTGGTGTTAATGTTCCATAAAGATAGCATTTCTTTTGTTTTTTTCAACCGGAGGGATGCAAAAGAGGATCATTTTGCCGATTTTTCGACGATTCTTTCCAGAATTGCCCGCTGATCCGGTTCCAGATTCCGCGGGAACAGAAGCGACGCCGTTCCGCCGAGCAGACGTCCCATCAGCGGAAGATTCAGTTTTGCGGCATAGATTTTCCCGTCGCTTTTGGTGTAGAATGCGATTCCGCACGGGAGGATCGCGGCGATTTTCCGTTCGGATTCGTTCCGGATCAGCTCTCCCGCATAGTTCGGATTGCAGAAGCGGAATGTCTGGAGCTGACTGCCGTCGGAGGGGCGGGGAAGGGCGCATCCGGCGGACGTCGCCGACCATCCCTCCAGAGTCCGGGCAGCGGCCGGAACATTTGCCGCGACCGTGCCGAAATCCGCCGAACCAAGTTCGTATTCCTGAATCAGGCCGCCGCGCAGATAAAGAATTCCCGCCAGCAGCGTCGCCGCAATTCCGATCAGAATGCCGACTCCCAGACAGAGGAGCTCCTTCCCGTTTTTCATGCGGAAGTCCCTCCTCAGAGGTTGGCCTTCACATAGTCAACCGCGTTGGTGAAGAGAATCATTCCTTCGCCTTTGTCCGGCAGTTTTCCCAGAAGTTTCTGAGTCTGCCAGTCGGGCGCGTTGTAGGGAGAGAGGAAGGCTTCCGGATGCGGCATCAGACCGAAAACCCGTCCGGTGGGATCACAGATCCCTGCGATGTCATTGATGGATCCGTTCGGGTTGTCGGGGAATCCGTTCGGTTTGTTTCCCGCCTCGTCGGTATAGCGGAGGGCGACCAGGTTTTCCTTTTCGATTTTGTCGATCATTTCCGGAGAGGCGGCAAATTTGCCTTCCCCGTGACGGATCGGCATGCGGATCCGGTCGATTCCCCGGGTGAAGACGCATTTGCACGCCGGATTCGCCTTCATCGTAATCCATGCGTCGCGGAAGACGCCGGAGTCATTGTGGGCGAGGGCGGCCTGCTGGGTGAAGCGTCCGCCCTCAAGCGCCGGGACGAGCCCGAGACGGGTCAGCGTCTGGAATCCGTTGCAGATCCCGATAATCAGTTTTCCGGAATCAATGAAGTTGTTCAGCTCCTCTTTGAGCTTGAATTTGATCTTGTTGGCAAACACGGTGCCGGACCCCAGATGATCGCCGAAAGAGAATCCGCCGATAAAGGCGAGAATCTGGAAAGGCTCCATCGTCGCCTTGCCGGAGAGAAGATCGTTGATATGGATGAGAGAGGCCTTTGCTCCGGCCGCGTTGAACGCCGCCGCCGTTTCCTTTTCGCAGTTCAGGCCGACTCCGGTGATGATCAGTGCTTTGACATCGTTTGGCATAGTGTTTCCGCTCCTTGAATTGATCGTATAAATTAGCCCGTTTCCGCGAAGAAATCAAATCCGGAATGGAAAAATCCTGCAAGTTTCCGCGGCGTGCGGAAGGGGAGGTCAGCCGATGCGGCGGATCTCCCCCGGCGTGCGTCCGGTGGTGCGGCGGATGGTCCGGCAGAAATAGTTGACGTCATGAAATCCGGAAAGTTCCGCAATCCGGGTAAGCGGATGGGCGGTCTGTTTCAGCAGGGAGACCGCCTTCTGAAGCCGGAGCTGGCCCAGATAGGCGGACGGTGTCATATTGATTTTCCGGAGGAAGAGACGCCGGAGGGTTGAGCGGTCGATTTCCAGCCGTTCCGCCAGAGCGTTGATGTTCAGATCCGGATTGTGAAAATTTTCCCGGCAGATGCGGATCGCTTCCTGAAGCCGGCGGTTTTCCAGGGTCCCTTCGGCATTCATGCCGCCCGCCGCAGCGAGAATGGAGCAGATCAGAGCGACCATCTGTCTCCAGCAGAACGGCGTCAGCTCCTGCATCCGGTTCGAGAATTCGAGAAACAGTTCGTGCGGACACTCCCCCGCGAAAAACGGTACGGCCGGATAGTTGTAGGACCGCATGAAATTTTCCGCGAACGGTCCGTCGAATGCGATCCACCGGTATTCCCATTCGGAGGAAAGCGAGCGGAACACATGCTGTTCCTGTGGAAGACGGTAAAAGGCACAGCCTTCGCGGATCCGGTCCGGCTGCGCTCCCGGGAAGCGGACCATTTCGCCTTCCCCGCGGATGCACCAGAAAAACTGGACGAACGGTTTTACGCCGGAGGGGATCTCTTCCGAACTGTCGATTCCGCGCCGGAAGTGGCCGGTCGAACGAGGATAGACCGGCAGACCGAGTTTCGGAAACGAATCCAGTTCGGGACGGTGGAGAGAGGAGAGTACAAGCCGGTTTTCCTGTTTTTTCATGGGTCGTCCTGTTTTCTTTCTGAAATGCCTCAAAAATCCAGTAAAAGTTTCAAAAATCCATATTTCAAATTCATTCTTTCCGGGGTATACTATAACAGGACAAATCAAAAAGTCAATTTGTCCGAAACAATAAAAAAGGAGTCTGAGGTATGGCAAGAATTGCAATCATCGGTGCGGGCGGGGTGATTTTCTCGCAGAATCTGATCAAGGACATTCTGCTGGATGAAACGCTTCGCAGGACATCCGAAGTTGTCCTGATGGACATTGATCCGGAACGGCTCAATCTCGCGGTCAAATTCGGAGAGATCATTTCCGGAAAACTGAATGTGGAGTTTCATCCTGTTGCGACCACGAATCTCCGGGAGGCGGTGACGGGGGCGGATTATGTGGTCACGATTTTCCGCTCCGGAACGATTGATCTGCAGGAGATCGAATATTCCATTCCGAAAAAATACGGCATGGATCAGGTGGTCGCCGACTCCATGGGACCGGGCGGAATCTTCCGCGGCCTCCGGACCCTCAAGGATCTGTTTGAAGTGCTGGATACGATGGAGGAGGTCTGTCCGGGCGCGTATTTGCTGAACTACGTCAATCCGATGTCCATGAACACGATTGCTCTGAGCCGTCGTGCGAAAACGGTCAAGGTGATCGGTCTCTGCCACAGTGTCCGCGGAACCCTGCACACGCTTTCCAACTATCTCGGCATTGATTCGAAAACCGTGCGCTACTTTGCCGCGGGGGTCAACCATCAGGCGTTCATGCTTAAATTCGAGCAGAACGGAGAAAATCTCTATCCGAAAATCCGCGCGCTGCTGAACAAGCCGGAGGTTTACAAGAAGGACAAGGTCCGGTTTGAAATTCTGCGCCACTTCGATTATTTCCCGACGGAAAGTTCGGGTCACGGCTCCGAATACATTCCGTACATCCGCAAGCGCCAGGACCTGATCGACAAGTTCTGCTCCTGCGATTATCCGGACATCTCCGACGGCATCAACTGGGCCACGATGAGTGCGGGTGTCAGCGGTGCTTCCGTTCAGATCTGCCGCGGACTCCAGAAACGCAATCTCAAGCACATCGAGGAGTACCTGAACGGAACGCGTGAGATTGATCTTAAGAACAGCGAGGAGTACTGCATTGAAGTGATCGGCGCCATTGAGAAAAACGAGAACTTCTCCGCCAATCTGAACGTCATCAACAACGGACTCATTCCGACGCTTCCTCCGGGTGCTGCGGTCGAGGTTCCGTGCCTGGTGAACGGAGCGGGAATCTTCCCCTGCCGGATTGAGAACTATCCGGAACAGCTTGCCTCCCTGAACCGCGGCATGATCAATGCGCAGATTCTCGGAGCGGAAGGCGCGCTTGCCTGCGACCGTCACAAGATCTTCCAGGCGATCGCCTGCGATCCGCTGACCGCGGCAACGCTCGGACTCGATGAAATTCAGGCGATGACCAACGATTTGTTCGATGCCCTGAAAGAGTACATCGATCCCCGTTTCTCCAAATAACGGACCGGGATCTGTCCAAAAAAACGGCGGGGTGCGTCAGACATTCGGCGCACCCCGCTTTTTCTGTGCCGGGATCACTTGTCCCAGAGGAGGAAAACCGGCCAGAGATGCGGTTTCTGATGACAGTCTTCTCCGCCGGTCACATTGGAGAGCGCGGATCTGCGGCGCTTGTAGAGCGGAAGTGACGGATCGTTGACGTTGTTGAGCATGATCCCGATTCCGATGGCTTTTCCCGCACTCAGTTCCGCGGGAAGAAGATACTTCGCGGGGAAGAAGACCCGGTAGCGGTATCCGTCTTTCGTTCGGGTGAAGGTGCTCGGGATATCCGGAGCGACGGTTTTGTCCTTCGGGGCATAGATGCCGAGTCCGAGCTGCTGATCCGCGGTACGGGAACGCCAGACGACCGAGGAATTGCCGGCGGCGTTCGGATAGACCGCGTAGTCATAGTCGTTTTCGTCATATCCGCGGACATCCCGGGTGCGGGCATCCGCGAGCGGATCGATATAGATCTGAAGGGCGTCGTTGTCCCAGCGGTTCGCCATGTCGGGGAACTCCCGATGGACGAAAACAGGGTCGGTCACCGAGACTTCCACAAAGATTCCTTTCCGGTTCCATGCGGTCCGGCAGAGGGCGCGGAAGGAGGAATCCGCCTTGTTCCGGTACCAGCCGGTCAGAGGGAATTGAGGAATTCCGGACCAGTTGACGGTCTTCAGATCCGCCGAATCCGGCACCGCGCACATCCGGATGGCGCGGAAGGAGAGATCATACGAATAGCGCGCTCCGCTTTCTGCCGAGATGTTCGGCCGGATATTTTCCGGAATGATCTTTTCCGCGGAAAGCGGTTCGGGCAGAGGAAGCTCCAGAGAGACTGTTCCGCTACCGGGAATTTCCAGCGTCCGGCTGTCCAGTTTCCCGCGGAAGACATTGGAAAGATAGTTCCGGAACGTGATTTTCATGCGGTCCGGCGAAACCGGATTGGCGGAAACCCGCAGCGGCGAGATTCCTTCTCCCGAGATCACAAGAGCCTGTTCCAGAGCGGCGGTCATCCGGGGGAGGGTACCGGGTTTGCCGCGCAGAAAGAGCGGTGCGCTCATCACGGGGAAACGGAGTTTTCCGGGCTGGAAGGCGCGTTCCTGATTCATCAGGTCGATGACCGATTCCAGCGTGTCGCCGAAATCGGCTTCGGCAACGGGCGCGTCGGAGATGCCTTCGTCCACAGACTCCTTGTGGCACCAGACCGCGGCGACGGGACGCTTCTGCGCGTCTTCAAACACATAGGCACGGATGTAGGGGGCGAAACGGATGTCCTTGCGGAACGCCGCATCGCCGAGGAGGTTCCCGAGCGTGTTGGAGACCATCTGCGATGCGCGGGGCGTGTAGAGATAATCCAGGGCGAAGTTGTTGGTGTTGCCGGACTGGGCGCAGAGGACGCGGTCGGCATACTTCAGTGCGACCAGCCATGCGCGGGCGCGCCATGCGGCGCTGAGTTTTTCCGTCCACCCCATGTCGTAGCTGAGCGTGCAGTGACCGGGCCAGGTGATCGGGGTTCCGCTCCAGGAGGAGGAACGGGTTCCCCACTGCGGGATGTTGTAGGGTCCCCAGTGCATCATTTCACCCCAGTAGACCGGGGTCTGATCGGAGTAGCCGTGTTTCTTCAGCATCTGGAAGACGGTCTGGGCATCGGCGTCCAGATCGGGATTTTCCGGACTGAAGCGGTAGGGATGGAATCCGATGATGTCGAATTTGACTCCGAGTTTTCCGCAGGCGGCGAGCAGGCGGTCTGTTTCCGGGATTCCGGATTCCGGACTCATGTTGCAGGGCTGGTCCTGATAGATCTTTGCGGAGGGATTGGCTTCCCTGACGCCCCGGACAAAGGCTTTGAGAATCTGAGCGAATTTTGCGGCGGCCTCTTCCGGATCGTTGCTTTTGCTCCACCAGCTGACGGGAAATCCGGCGAAGACTTCGTAGCCGAAGCCCCAGACCGGAATCCACGGATGGGCGGAAACATAGGAGAAGACCGCCTGCTGGAGTTTTTTCAGATAGTCCGGAGTGATTTTTCCGTTCGCGTCGAGATAGAAATCCCGGATCAGGATGTTGTCGGTATCCTTCATCTGCGGATAGTCGCGGAAGGGTTTCTGTTTCAGGATGGCGAAACCTACTTTTTCCCGTCCATTGGTGTAAAGGGGATTGTAGACGGTGCCGTCGATCGGTTCGATGCCGAATGCGTGGTAGGCGTCGCGATAGATCTTTTCGTTGCGTCCGGAGTGGGTTTCGGAGCCGATGCCGACTTTGCGCAGACGATCGGCAAGACGGAGAAAGTCCGGCTGATCCAGATCGGTTCCTCCGTACTGCTTGGCAAAGATGCGCTTCAGCGGGTGCTTGTTTTCAAGGAGGTCGGCAATCGTCAGCCGGTGCTGATCGTAGCAGCTCCGGCCGTCCGCGAGTCTGTAGTCGGTGCGGATCATGAAGATTCCCTTGCCGAGTTTTCCGTCGAAGGGGAGGGCGAGTTCGGCGATGCCGTTCCGGTCGGCGCGGAAGGGGACGGTCTGACGGAAGAGGGATTCATTGAAAAAGTTCTTGACGGAGACCGTTGCCGTTCCCTGCGCATCCGGCGAAGTGTGCAGACGCAGTTTCGCGCGGATCGGCGATTTCGCGGAGATGAAGTTGTCGGGTTCGGAACTCAGCAGTTCTCCTTCGACGGCTTTGTTTGTGAAAGCGGTGCTCTGCTTTCCCCGTTCCAGCTGAATGGCATCGACATGGACGCTTCCCCGTTTCGACGGCGCCACCGCGTTCATGTTGAGAATGACCGGCTTGGGCAGAGAGACCTCGAAGGTGAAGGAGAATCGCTTCCACTCCTTTTCCGGACGGACCGTGCGCATGGCGTTCCGCAGACTGCCGTAGATGGAGCCGGAGCGGAAGCGGCTGCACCAGACATTCAAATATGCGTCGGGAGCATCGCTTTTTGCATAGAAGCTGCAGGTGTAGATCCCGGGTTCGAGAATGACCGGCGAGGCACTGAGATTTGCCGCTTTCCGGAGCGAACGGGGATCGGTGTCCCTGTCGTTCAGGATGTGGATTTTCAGGGATTTTTTTCCGGAGAACGCCTCTTTTGTGTCGATTTCAAAGGGCGGACGCTTCCACTTGTCCGGAATGGGATCGTAACCGTAGAAAAAGAGAAAATATTCGTGAAACCCCTGTTCGAAGGAGGGGTTGCGGAGAAGATTTCGTGAGGAGCGGTCGGGCATCTCCAGATTTTCGATCCGTTTGAAATTGATTCCCGCCAGAATGTCCGGAGACTCCTTTTTTTCGACTCCGCGGCGGAGATCCAGATAGAAACGCAGCTTGCGTGTTTCCGGGATCTCGTTCACGGAGATGCGGACATGGTCCTTGAAACAGAAGACGTTGATCCCGTTGAGTTCCTTTTTCCGTTCGCCGGAAATGCTGAATTCCCGTTCGGCGTTTCCCTTGAACACGGTGAGGACGGGTGTCGTTTCGCGGAGAGAACCGAGAATATGATTCTTCATTTCCGGCGTCACGGTAACGGAGCGACCGGAAAGATCAAGGGTATTTCCATTCATCCGGGAGCGGGGAATCGTGATCCAGAAGGAGTGACCGTGCAGTTCGTTTTTCGGATCGGGGGAGGGGAACCATTCGCAGTCGATGCGGAGCCGTCCGTCGGGCAGGAGAGTCAGCTCCTGACGGTATTGTTTCCATTCCTGTCCGCCGAGTTTCATGACACCTTCGTAGAGAAAGGTGTTGTTCTCCCGGCGGAAGACCGATTTTGCCGCGGGATACAGTTTCATATCGCCCGCGCTGATCCACTGATTTTGTCCGGTATGCTGATTTTTCCCGGAGAAGAAGTAAAAGAATTTTGCGAGATTTTCTCCATCCGCATTCAGAGTGAACTGTCCGTTCGAATTGATTTCAAGAGTTTTTCCGCCGCTTGTGATACTCTGTCTTTCGATTTTTGGAATGAACGTCTGCACCGTTCCGGAAGAGGTTTCCTGTTTCAGTTCCGCCTTTCCGGAGGGAAGGGGGAGTTTTTCCGCCGCTCCGCAAAGCAGAACTCCGGCTGAGAGAGAAAAAAGAAGAGAATATTTCATTAAGGGACTCCTTGGTTTTCTTTTTGGGAATCAGAGCTGGCGGAAGCCCGCCTGATAGACAGATTGCTTGCTTAATGTTCCATTGAATGCCCGTGTTGCCTGTGCTTTTGCTGCGCTAAGGGATCCGACATGTCCATCCGCATAAAGCGTTTCAGCAACTCCTTTTCCATTTTTTGATCCGTGGCGTTTGAAGTTGATATCTCCATATTCATAATAGTTTGCGAAAAAATAGATGTAATAGGTGCTATATGGCCCGCTGTTGTTGCCTTCCGAAATAGAAAGTGCTTCGCTAGGAATGGAGATCGTTGTATTTTTCCGAAGAGCCAGGGTTCCGCTGCTGGTGACTCCACCATGAAGCCGGAAGTTCAGATAGTAATGGGTAAAGCGATAAGGACCGTTCCAGTAGAGATATTCCGGTTCGGAGGGACAGGTAAACTGGCCAACGCGTTTTGAATAGTCCAGACCCCAACAGACGCCGTAGGGACCGATTCGTTTGAAAGCCGGTCCGCTGTTGGGATAGCCCCGTGTATCGGTCGGCTGAATCCCGCAGAGGATGCCCATCCATTTTGCCGAGCAGTCGTCCATATCTGTAGTGTATGCTGTCGGGAGAAGGTAACCGTCGAACGAGTTGGAATAAAGAGCACTGGCGGTACCCAGCTGTTTCAGATTGTTTGCACAGGCAATCTGATGCGCTTTGCCTCTTGCCAAATTCAATGCTGGAAGAAGGAGCGCGGCAAGAATCGCAATAATTGCAATTACAACCAGAAGTTCTATCAGGGTGAAATGTTTCCGTGAGCGAAGTTCGGATGTGCGGATTGTCATATCTTGTTCTCCTTTTCTGAGAGGTTTTGAACGGTTTCACCGGGGATGATTTCAGCGGAGACTCTCCGTTGGAATATTTCATTGTGGTCTTTCTTCCAGAAGCGCAGATCAAGCCAGTCGAAGATTGCGTTTTCCAGATCGTCCCGGATGGAGACGACAGTCGGCTTCCGTCCGTTGAAAAATCTCGGAAATGCTCTTTCGTAAACGAGATAGGAAAGATCGCCCGGAACGGAAATTCCGGCCTCCTTCAGCACCTGCATCACCTGCCGGGCAATGCTGCCGGAGGAGTAGATCATCGTGAATTTCCGGAATTCCGGTTTCCGGACAAACTCGTGCAGACAGGTAAAGTGAAGCAGATGGGTCGCGGGGACGGGCTGATCGGCGGGAAGGTCGAAAAGTTTTCGCATCGCATTGGTGTAGGGGGTGTTTTCCTCCAGCTGGACCTTGGGATCGGTTTTATAGAGAAAAAGAATGTTCCGGTGTCCCATGCTTTTCGCATATTCGGCGATTTTTCTCCCTTCGTCGGCTTCGTCGATCATGATGCAGTCGCACTCTTTTTCCAGATGCTTCCGATAGATCAGCAGGAACGGAAGAGCGCTTTTTTTCAACACTTCCAGAAAGGGTGCGCTCTGTTCGGTGTACGCTTCCCAGATCACGCCCGAGAGACCTTTCAGCAGTTCGGCAAACTGTTCCGTTGATCCGTTTGCAATATCCAGCGAGTCATAGTCCATTCCGCTCCGTTCGATGACTTCCGGAGCCGTGCCGGAAAGTTTGTTGGTGGACTGCATCCCCCCGTGCTGAATGTATCCGAGGAGGGAGGAACCCAGATCCCGGAAATTCTGGTGCGCGGGATTGACAAAGGTCCCCATCCCCCGTCTGCTGACGAGAATGCCGGTGGAGATCAGCGGTTCCAGTGCATTGCGGACCGTCACCCGGCTGACGCTGAACAGTTCACACAGCTCTTTTTCCGACGGAATCTTCCGATCCGAATCGGTCCGGTTCATCGCAAGCGAATAGACAAACGATCGTACTTTCGCATATTCCGGTGTCGCGGTCCCCATTGGCTGTCCTTTCAGGTTGTATTAATACATTATAATACATTTCTTTTTAGATTATACTCCAAAACCCGGAAAAAGTCAACCCCCATCCGCGCTTTTTTTTAAAAAAAGAACAAAAATCAAGAAACAGATTTGCTTATTTTACAATAATATGGTAAATTATAGATATCATCCATAACCGGAAAGGAGAGTTTGAGGAATGAAAAAAGCAGAGGAATGCCCGCTGGTCCCGATGGGAGCGGTGACGGGAAAGCCATCGAGAGAGTTCATCCGGGAGACCTTGTCGGCCTTCCGGGAAACCGGAGTGACGCAGTTTCTGATCTATCCGCGGACCGGCTGCGAACTCGAATACATGAGCGAAGAGTGGTTCGAAACCTGCCGGTTCTTTCTGGAGGAGGGAAAACGGCTCGGCTTCACCTCCTTTTGGCTCTATGACGAATTCAACTGGCCGAGCGGCGGATGCGGCGGACGAGTGATGGCGGAAAAAAGAGAATTCGGTGCTCCGTATCTTGCCGTATCGGAGCGGGCAGGGGAGTACATCGTCCGGAAGGACTTCAATCCGGAGCGGCCGAATGTGCTGGATCCGGAGGCGGTGCGTCTGTTCATCCGTCTCACGCATGAAAAATATGCGGAGGCGTTCGGCGCAGAGCTGGGGACGCTGATCAAGGGAATCTTCACCGACGAACCCTCGTTCATGTATATCAGGGAAAGCAAAGGAACGGAATCGGACGAAAAACTCCGCATTCCGTACTACGAAGGACTGGACCGGGAGTACCGGGAACGTTCCGGACGCGAACTTGTTGACGACATGATCTACTGTCTGAAAAACAACTGCACCCGCTATTACGAAAAACTTCTCTACGACCTTCTGGGCGAGCGTTTCCGCAAAACCTTCTTTGAACCTGTCCGCGCGTGGTGCGACGCCCATCGGATTCTGTTAACCGGCCATCTGATGTCGGAGTCCTCTCCGGCCTCTTCGATTCAGGCGTCCGGAAAGCCGCTGGAGATCATCGACTCCCTCTCCCTGCCGGGAATGGACGAAGTCTTCACGCGGCAGTTCCTCGACAACACGGAATGGGTGACGCTCGGAACAGCTGAGCACGGAATCCGCCGCAACGGAAACGGCGGACTCGCGGAACTTTTTGCGCTCGGCCCCTGCGACATGCCGCTGGAACGGATGCGGAAAATGATCCGCATCGTTTCCATGTTCGGTGTGGATCACTACATTCTCGCGGTGACGCAGCTGGATCTCCGCGGCAATGTCGGGAAGCCGTTCTACTTCAATCCGTACAACCGGATTCAGCCGTGGTTTCCCTCTCTGCGGGAACTCGGAGCGGACGCCACATATTCCGCCGGAATTGCAAAGCGGACGTTTGTTCCGGAAATCCAGATCCGCTATCCCGGGATCCATGCGCCGCTGAACGAGCTGCTGAAGGCCCTGACGGACACCCAGCGTCTCTGGAGCCTGATCTCGGAAAATGAGCCGGGAAGTGCGCCCTGCGTACTGCGTTACGACGAGGACGTGATCCGTCTGGAAGACTCCGACAAGTATTTTTCCACTCTCGCCGATCTCACGGAGTGGCTCGACACCGAGTTTCCGCAGGAGACGCGAATTGAAAATCCCGACGGAACCCGCGCCACCGATATTTTCTTCCGTTCCTATGCGGACTCGTCCGCGGAAGTAGTGAATCTTTCCCGCGGGAAAGAGGAGCGCGAACTGTATTTCCGGCGGAACGGTCAGCGGGTCCGTTTTGTTCTCGGATTCGACGCGGTCCGTTCGTTCCCCGCATGGACGGTGACGCCGTCCTTCCCGGTCCTGAAACGGGCGGAATTCCAAAACGGCTGTTTTGAATTCTCCCTTGCGACGGATCTGGATGAAATCTCTTTTGCGTTCCGGAATTACGGAGAGAAGGTCTCTCTGAAACTGGACGGGAAGCCTCTCAGTGCGCATGCCGGATTCTCCTCTCTGCCGCAGGGACTTCGGGAACTTTATCTTGAGAGCCGTCCGCAGACTCTTGCTGCGGGAACGCATCGGCTGGAGGTGGAGGGAACCACGGCGGATTACCCGTATCTTCCATCGGCGCTGATCTGCGGAAATTTCGCCGCGGAAGGGACGGTGTTCAGCCGGTATGCCGGCGACGGAAAGGGACTGAATCTGTATGTTGAAATCCTGACGCAGGAGACGGTCGCCGACATCCCCGCCGATGCGACTCTTCTGAAACTGGAAACGGACGGCCTGCCGACAGAGGTCTTCTTTGACGGGGAACTTCTGGGGAAACGGACCTGGAGTCCGTATGTCTGGCGGATTCCGGAACGGTTTGCCGGCCGTCGGGTCTCTGTCCGGATCCGGAAGGAGACCACCTGCGCGCCTCTGTTCGGGACTGCCGCGTTTCAGAGTCCGGATTTCGGCTACTGGAAACCGTATGCTCCGCAGAACGGAAATCCTTTCCTGCACCGGATTTCCGAACTGCAGTGGATCTGAGAAAGATTTCTCCGGAAAACAGTTCCGGCGGCGGAACGCGTTCATGGATCGCATCCGCCGCCGGAAACGGGAAAGGGAAAATTTATTCGCTCCGGACTTCAAAGGTCAAGGTGACCGGAGTTCCCTCTTTGCAGGGGATCAGCTGGGAGAAGCGGTCGTTGTGGCGGCAGAGGATGGTCTGATCGCGGTATTCCGGTTTTCCAAGTTTCAGCCAGTTTGCGGGAAGGCCGTTTTTCCCCGCCTCCAGTTTTACATTTTTCAGCGTGCTCCCGGCGATTTCCAGATTGCGGTAGCTGACAAATGCGCCGTCTTTGGAGTTGCTCATAAAGGAGACGGAAACCATTCCATTTCCTTTCGGCGTGAAGGAGATGGAGCGTTTCAGCCACTCCTTTCCAACTTTTCCGGAGAAAAGAAGACGTTTGTCCCGGTTCTCCTTCTGCCATGCGGCCTGCTGGACGGTGACGCCTTCCGCGGGTGTTCCGGCAGCGAGGGAGATTCCTTTGTCTCCTCCGACGTCGATCCGGAAGTTCTGTGCGGACAGCAGTGTGCCCAGTGAGAGGGTCAGCAGAATCAGTGCTCGTTTCATTTGATATACTCCACGTTTATGTTGGAGACGGTGACCGTCCCGGCCGCACCGCGCAGACCGAGGGTCAAATCCGCCTGTTTCAATTTCCGGTTGAAGGGAATCCAGCATTCGACGCTGGTCCACGGGGTATTTCCGGTCATTCCGGAAAGAATGGTGTTTCCGAAATCCCACGGTCCGAGCCGGAAGGCGAATCCCCGGGGACGGTAGCGGTTCACGGTCTGCGTCCCGGTCGAGATCCCATCCAGTTTGACGAGGGCGCGCAGTTTGACGCCCTTCGCCTCCGCCGGAACGGCAAGATCCTGGCAGAGATTCAGTTCCGATCCGGGACGGCGCTTCGCTTTCAGCACGACTCCGGGCGCACCGTTGAATCCTCCGGCGGGAAGATGGCGGATCGTGCAGGAGTCATCCTGAAAACTCCATCCCCATCCGTCGGCCTCGCCGAACCGGCCGGAGCGGAAAGCGGCGTTTTCGGGACGGAGGGTTCCGTCCAGGAGTTTCATCAGTTTTTCATCGAGCCGGAAGACCGGGTAGTGCAGGCGGTGGAGATAGTGTTTTTCCGGGATGGTGCTCAAGGATTCCGCATGGGTCGGCAGCGGTTTATCCTTCCCTTCGCGGTGGAGTCCGATCTCCATTCCGAACCACGGACTTCCGGGAAGACGGAATTCCTTCCACGGGATGGTTCCTTCCAGCGTATAGGAATCGGCGGTCCGGGCCTGTTTCAAGGTCGCGGCGGAGACAAAGTCCGGCTTTGCCCGGGCAATCGCCAGAATTGACGCGCCGGTTTTTGTCGGACATGCGGCGAAGCCGTATTGATAGCAGTTCAGCGGCGTCGAGGAGAGAATGATGTTCTGATCCATCCGGCGGAACGGGGAGGGGTCCAGAAAGAGTTCGAGACAGTCGCCGTTCCACGGAAATTGATCCGGAGAGGCGACGATGTCGGGATCCTTCACCTCCGCGCGGAAGTGCAGATTGTTTTTCGATCCCCAGATTTTGACAACCGCATTTTTCCCGATCATCAGCTCTCCGGCATTCTTTTCCTCCGTTCCGATGCGGTATTCCGGAAGGTCCGGAAGACGGACCGCCCGCTGGACGACGGCCGGTTCTCCGTTCGGATGGAAGGAAAGATTCTCCGCCAGCGGTCCGGCGGCGGGAATTTCCGCCGCACTGTCATCCTTCTCCGAGCGGAATGCAAACTGGACGGCGGGCAGTCCGCTTTCCGGCAGGAATGCCGCGGTGAAGGACCCCGGCTGACCGCTCAGGTTGATGCCGTTGACATGGATCGTATCTCCGGCTTTGCGGACATAGACTTTTCCGCTTTCCGCGGGAACGAAAACCGCGTCCCGGAAAAACTTGCGGACCTCCGGGAGCGGGCCGAAGACATAGCGGGGTTCGTAGCTCTGGCGAAGTTTTTGTCCGGATTCCGGATTTCCGAAGAGATCGGTGATGCGGACTTTTGCTCCGGCGGGAACGATCATGAGGGAGCCGGAAGGACGCAGATCATAGACGAAGCCAACCGCTTTGCCGTCCTTTCCCGAAAAGATTCCGGCGCGCATAAACGGATTGGTTTTGAGCGGTTCAAGGCCGGTCATTCCGGCAAGATGCGCGGAGAGAGCGTTGGTTGCGGCGGCCATTTCGCTGAGCGGCGGAGTGGCGGTCACCCGCGGAGAGACTTTCAGAAAGGATCCCTCTTCCAGAGAGAGCGCCGCCTTGACTCCGTTTAGCATCCCGTCGAGATAGTGGCGCTGTACTGCGTCCGGCTCGCACTGCTCCAGATTGATGTAGAAGTCGTTCTGGGGGTTGCGCGCATTGATGATGTAGAAGCATTCGGTATTCCAGAGAGGTTTCTGCTTTTTGAGAGTCGCCCGGAGTTCCTGAATGTGTTTGGTATAGAGACCGTAAACGCCGTTGATGTAGTCGGTGGAATTCCAGTAGGGATGGAACGCGCAGAGATCCATGAAATCGACATAATCCGGATCCGCGGCGGTGAGGAGGGCGCACCAGCCTTTGTTGAATCCGACGTCGCAGGTGTTTCCGTTTCCGAGCACCTGAAACGCGGGATTTGCGGTCTTGATCCGCTTGTAGACATGTTTGAGATAGCGGATGTAGAGATGCGGCGGACACTCGGCGGCGCCCGGTTCGTTGAGGAATTCCCAGTAGCGGACCTTGTCTCCCCAGGTTTTCAGGCAGTAGTCGAGGAAGTTGTCCCAGATGGAATCGGGTCCGTCGAGCAGCAGCATGTTTCTGCGTCCGGGAACTGGCTTCAGGTATTTGCGCAGATGATGAGGATACTTCGCCTGTTCCGGATTGCTGTCGGCGTTCGGGAAGAGAAGCGCCGAACCGGCGATGCAGAAGACCTGCTCCATGCCGAGACGTGCGGCTTCGTCGATCAGCAAACCGACCGGGTCTGGTCGAAACTCTTTTTCCTTCGGTTCAATGGCTTTCCAGTATCCCCAGATGCGGACCATCCGCATTCCGGAGAGATACGGAATTTCGGTTCGGGTGCGCAGGGATGGATAGTTTCTGTATGTCAGCTCTTCGGCCATTTTGGAGTAGGCGGTTCGGGAGGCGTTGCTGGAGGAGGAATTGTAGCCGATTCCCCAGCCCGGCGTGTTGACCGGATGACGGACCGGCGGATGAAGCACGGAAAGATCGCCGAGCGTGGGAACCGCTTTCCCATTGCGGAGGAGCTCCAAGTGGAACGAGCCGTAGCGGTCGGCGCGGAACTCCAGAGTGCCCTCATGGCGGAAGCCGTTCCGGCGGAGGCGGACGGGAAATTCCCGGCGGATGGTTTTATCATGATCGGCGACGAGAGCGAGTGTGACGGTTTCTTCCTGTTTGTCCGAATTCAGCAGGGCATTGATTTTCAGTTTGACCGCATCTCCTTTGAAATAGGACCCCCCGTCCCGGCCGGGAATGACGGCGGCCTCCTGAAGAGGCAAATCGGGACGATCGGCAAAACGGATTTTGAAGTTGTCAAAACAGACGGTCCCCTGAAGAGGTGTCCGGTCGTTGCGAATCACGTTCAAACTGACCTGATAGTCGTTGTGCCAGCGGATGACTTTGAGCTTCCGGGAGACATGCTGCCACTCCGCGGTCGGTCTGATCCGGAATCCCTTCAGGACGGGATAGCGGACATGATCCCACTCCGGCCGTGCTTTCATTCCCCGGTCGCCGAGAGTCCGGAAATCCAAGTAGACATTGAGTTTCCCCACCTCCTCCGGGCTGCACTTGTAGTCGAACGAGACCTCCACTTCCGCATCCCGGTCAATCCGGAACCGGTTGCAGCGAAGAATCAGATGAATGAGTCCTTTGACGTTCGGGGTTTGCAGGGCAAATCCGTTTTTTCCTGGAACGGCCGTCGTCTGAATCAGGGCCGCCGGATTTTCGCTCACGGCATCCGCCTGAATCCGGTTGATCAGCACGCTCCATCCGGGAACCGGCTTTCCCGGATCGCCGAGATCCATGGAGCCGCCGATGTTCATCGGGGCTGCCAGAGCCGGAAAAGAGAAGAAAAGGGCGGGGAAGAGGGCTCGAAGATTCATCCTGCGGAAATCCTTTGCTGTATGGTGGTTAGTCGTTGATGACAAAATATTTCAGCCAGAGCGGATAACGTGCGCTGTATCCGTTGCCCGCAAAGTGGGTGAGAATGGACATCGACATGGCGTGACCGTCGTAGAACAGCGCATTGAGATTCATTCCGTGTACCGGCGGGGTGATCGCTGAGCTTCCTCCGGAGACATCGTAAAGGGAGTTGGCGGAAGTGACCATCAAAGCGCTGTAATCACCGATGTCCATAAGTTTGCTGTCCAGAATCGGAATTTTGGAAGAGGGTTTCCGAACCTCTTCCGGGCGGAGGGCGGAAAGCGGAACGTCTTCCGGTCCGGTCAGGAGCCTTTTGTCCGGAACGCCGACGGCCCATCCGGCGTGCGTGTAGGCCGGTTTCTGGAAGACTGTTCCGTTGGCATCGGTCATTTTATAGGGAAGATTGAGGCGGCAGTAGACATCCGGCGTATAGATGCTTTTCTTTTTCTGATGCTTGTCGTAGAGAGGCTTCAAATACCCCTGTTCGATCAGCATGGTCCAGACCTGGAGCTTTTTGACGGGCCAGGGATAATATCCGTTGTTGTCGGCATACTGGGTGAGCGCCAATCCGATCTGTTTGAGATTGCTGATGCAGTCGATCGCATAGGCCTTTTCGCGGGCGGTTTTCAGGGCGGGCAGAAGCGTGGAAACCAGAATCGCGATGACGGCTATGGTGACAAGGAGTTCAATCAGGGAAAAGAAATCTTGACGAAGAACGTTTCATGCTCAGAGATCCTCCGGTATTCGTATTTTTTCCTTTATAATTATACTTCATAAAGTCTCTTTTGAAAATGGACTTTTTTATGAAAAAAGATAGACTTTACCTTATTTTTTTTGAAAAAAAACTGAACATCCCTTGATTTGGATGGAGAAAAGCGGTATTTTTCCCCGGATTCCGAAACAGCGCCGGACAAAGGATGACAAAGGATGAGCGGAAATCTGCGGAAAAACGGAAGTGTGAAGATCCACTCCGAATGGAGCGATTTTCTGGCGGAACTGGATGTGAAGATCATCATCTGCGGGAAGGCGGAGCATGTTTTTTCCTGGCCGCTTTATTCCCATTTCTGCGGAGCGCCGTTTTACCGTCTTTATCTGCCGCTGAAGGGGGAGTTCCGGATTCATTCTCTGGAGACGTCCGTGATTCTGGCGCCGGGATCGTTTTATCTGGTTCCGGACACCATTCCGCTGAAGTATCAGGGGATATCTCCAAGCGATCATTACTGGATTCATTTTGTTTCCCGGCAGCTTCAGAAACTTCCGTTTTACGAGCCGCTGAGTCTTCCCGTTGACCGTCTGGACCGCGTTCCGGAACGGTTTGCGGAGATTGTGGAGCACTGCCGTTCTTTTCAGGAACTCTCGCATCAGATTCTTGCAAAATGCGGTGTTGAACAGCTTCTGATTCCGTTTATTGAGACTCTTTCGGCGCGGGCGCCCTCCCGGGATCTGCCGCGCGAGCAGCTGTTCCGCCTGGTCGACTACATCGATCTGAACATCGGGCGCGGAATCGCCGTCGACGAACTGGCGGAACAGGCGAAGATGACCCGCGGGGAACTGACCGCACTGTTTGTGAACCATTTCGGAATGGCGCCGAAACAGTATATTACGACGCGACGGCTCTACCATGCGAAACTTCTTCTTCTGCAGAGCAATCTTCAGATCAAGGAAATCGCCTGGCGCTGCGGATGGAAGGATGAATACTTTTTCTTCCGGATTTTCCGGAAATACATGCAGACGACTCCGGCCAATTACCGGAAGCATCAGGTTTACTGAGCGTTTCCGACAAGCAGTCTGCGGAGATTCATTTTTTCGAGATAGAACCAGCCGACGGAGCGGATGTGGCAGAACGCGTAGACGATCTCTTCACCGGATTCGGTCCGGAAGATGACGCCGTATTTCTGTTTTTTCATGGTTTTCAGCAGGTCGGGATCCTGGAGGGAGGAAAAGTCGAGCGGTTCATCGGAGCTCTGATAGCGGCGCATCCGGGCTTCCGCGAAACTCCGGGTGGTGGAGACAATGATTCTTCCGGAGTCGTCGACGATCGCTTTTTCCTCGACCGCGTATCCGGTGTTTCCCGCCGAACGGAGTTCCTGAATCAGTTTCGGTACGGAAATGTCGATGGCGCAGACACCGTTCAGGGTGCCGTCTTCGCTGTAGAGCGGAGTTGAGCAGGAGACGACCAGCCCGATTTCCGGGATGCTGTCGATATAGGGCGCAGTCCAGACCGGGAACGTGGCATCCGGATGCTGTTCCACCACCTGATACCAGACGCGGGCGCGGGGATCGTACTTCTGCGGGAAGGCTCCGGTTGCCGGATATGCGGCGTAAAGGCCGTCCCGGAAGGCGAAAAGGATCCGGATTGCCGGAGTTCCTTCGGTGAAGGCCTCCTTCTGGAGCGTCGGAAGCTGGTCCGGACGGACCTGCGCATTCCGCGGACTTTCCAGCAGAATCTGGAGAAGACGGGGAATAAAACGGGAAAGCGGATCCAGCCGGCGGTTGATGGTTTTCCTGTCGGTATCCGGCGTGACGTTGTACACCAGAGTGGAAGGATCAATGATGCCGCGGTGGAACGGGGAATAGAACATCCCCGGCAGATGGAGCCGGCGGAGTTCGTCGACGGAATGGCAGGAAACGGTTCCGTCCCGGGAGCGGAAAAGATCGTTGCGCAGGAGGTACTGGACATCCGCGGCGAGGAGACTGGTCATGTGTTCCAGTTTGAGAAACTGTTCGTCGAGCTGATAGGCCGCGCGGGTGCAGATGGAATAGGCGGCGCTCAGCGCCAGATCCCGTTCCCGCATCGCCTCGGAAAACCGGTAGCTCTGATAGAAGGAATGGGCGAGGGCGCCGAGTCCGGTCAGCATCGCGAGCAGCAGGAGGATCAGAGAGGTCTTCCTGTGGCGGTAGCTCCAGCGGGCGACCTTCATCAGAGGACCGTCGGGCCGGACGCTGACGGCATGTCCGGAAAGGAAGCGCCGGAGATCCGCGGAAAGTTCGGAAATACTCCGGTAGCGTTTTTCCGGATCGGTTTCCATCGCCTTTTCGATGACGGCTTTCAGGTCGCGGGAGACTCCGGTGCCGAAGCGGTGTTCCGGACTTTCTCTTCGTCCGTCGCGGATTTTTGTCATCACCTCCTCCGGGGTCTCTCCGGTGAAGGCGGGTTTCAGCATGACGATTTCAAAGAGGATGGCGCCCATGGCGAAGATGTCGGCGCGCTGATCGCACGGATCGCCCAGGATGGCCTCCGGAGCAAGATACTGAGGGGTCCCGGCCAGAGTGCGCTTCGCATCCCGGACGCGGATCGGAGTGGCGATCCCCCAGTCCATGATATAGGCTTCGTGATATTCCCCGAGCATGATATTGGCCGGTTTCAGGTCGCAGTGCATGACGTTGCGGCTGTGGGCGTATTCGAGAGCATCGCAGATTTTCAGAAAAATTTCGAGCCGGTTCCGCAGGGCTTTGTCTTCGTCGAACGAGCGGATACCGTCGAGCCGGTAGTGCATGCAGACCTGATCCAGATAATTTTTCAGCGTTACGCCGTTGATGAGTTTCATCGCCAGATGCAGACCGTTTTCCCGGTCGGAATTCAGCGTGTAGACCGGAACGATCGCGGGATGGTCGAGCTGAGCCGTCACGCGGGCTTCGTTCAGGAACAGACTGCGCTGACGCAGATCACCTCTCTGGTCCGGGCGGAGGGATTTGACCGCCACCTGACGGCGCAGTTTCTTGTCGATTCCGAGGAAGAGGGTCCCCTGACCGCCTTTGGCGATTTCGGTTTTCAGTTCGTACTCATTTTCGAGATAGTCGAGCCGCTGTTCCTGTCCGGAGAAGAGGACATCTCCCGGAGCTTTCCGGTCGCGCAGTTCATCAATTCTGGTATCGACATTGCGCTTTTTTATGGGACGGAAGGGACCTCCGCCGCCGCGGACGGAATCCGATGAATTCGGAAGCGGTCGTTTTTCCGGACGAAGGGAAAGCGACGAATCAAATACGATGGTCCGGTCTTCCGGCAGCTGTTCCGGCTCATCCGTCTTCATGCTTCATCTCCGGGCAGGGGACGGCCGTGTCGGCCGGGAAAGCAATGTACGGAATGTACATTTTCCCGGAAGATCCGATCCGGTTTTGCTGAAAGGAAGGTGAAGCGAACCATCTGTGTCATTCTCCAACGTGCAGGTTCTGGCGTCTGCCGGATTACCGGTCAGGAGAGCGCGGCAGACGCCGGGGAGATTATTTTATCAGGGAGCAGGGACCGCCGACACATCCGCCGCCGCAGCTCATGACTTCGAGGAAGTTGCCGGGCATTTTGCCCATGGCATAGAGCTTCAGAAGTTTCGCGGTTTTCTTGTCGATTCCGTTGATGGATTTCGGATCGAGCTTGAAATTCATCTTTTCGAATTCCGGATTCTGTCCGCTCATTTCCGTGAGGACCGCTTCGGTCACGCCGCAGCTTTTCGCATAATTCCGTGCGGTGGGGGCGGCCGGATGATCGAGAACCCAGGGTTCCTGTTTCATAATGTCGATTCCGAGTCCGGCGAGGATGGCACCGAGTTCTTCGAACGTCATGACATAGTCCACTTCGGGCGCGTTGGCGGCCTCCCAGCGTTTGGCGATGCAGGGACCGATGAAGACCGTCAGCGCATCCGGGTGTTCCTTCCGGGCGATGCGTCCTGCGTACTTCATCGGACTCGGCGTGGTGGAGACCTTGTCCAGGAATTCCGGGACATGGCGCTTGACGAGTTCCACATAGGCGGTGCAGCAGGAGGTGGTCATGATCGGCTGACCCGCGACCATTTTTTCCTTGAATTCGGCCGCTTCGTGTTCCGTGGTCTGCTCCGCGCCGAGGGCGACTTCCATGACGTTCGAGAATCCGGCCGCGTGAATGGCGCTGAAGAGCTGTTCCACCGTTCCGGGGAACTGCATCAGGGCCGACGGCGCGACCATCGCGATCACTTCGCGTCCCTCCTTGATCGCCTGGAGAATCGGAATGAGCTGGGAACGCTCCATCACGGCGCTGAACGGGCATTTGCTGAAGCATTTTCCGCAGAAGATGCAGTGATCGAAATCAATTTCCGCCACGCCGTTTTCATTTTTGTGAATGGCGCCGACCGGACAGGCTTCCTCGCAGGGAACCGTGGTCTTGATGATGGCGTTGAAGGGACAGACCTGCTGACACTTTCCGCATTTGATGCATTTCGTGTAGTCGATGCGGGACTGCTGGTTCTCCACGCTGATCGCGCCTTTCGGACAGCTGAAGAGACAGGGCCTTGCGAAACATCCGCGGCAGGTCGGCGTCACATAATAGCGGCTTTCCGGACAGGAGGAGCACGCGGTTCCGCAGACGGAAAGCGGCGGTTTCGGTTCCTTTTTATCCTTTTCGGCGATCGCTTCCTGCAGATAGGATTTCAGCGGACGCAGTTCATCGGTCTCCTCTTCGGAGGAGAAACCGAGCAGCGCCATCAGACGGTATTTCAGGACCGCCCGGTCATGATAGATGCAGCAGCGGCTCGCTTTTGTATTTTTCGGACGGATGGAAAGGGGAATGTGATCGATCGTCTCTTCCAGAGATCCGGATTTGAAATCCCGGACAAGACGGATCATCAGCTCTCGACGCATGCGTTCCGCGCCATTGCTCATGCTTTTCCTCCGCGATTTTTGAGAATGTTGAAGACTTTTTCGCAGACGGATTCCACGGTGGCGTTGCTCATGAGTTCCCCGTCGATTTTCACGAAGGGCGCGCCGCCCAGATTGTCGTTGGAGCAGGCTTCCAGACAGGGAATAGCGGAGATGTCCACGCAGGTTTTCCAGTCTTCCGGCATGATGGTTTCCAGACGAAGAAGCTCTGCGGCGCCGAGCATGTAACAGGCGGTCCCGCAGCAGATTTCAACAGTGATTTTACGGTTCTCCATAGTTCCTCCTTGCATTAATAATATTTGATCGTTACTTTTTTCCGGTAGTTCTGCTGCAGAACGTCCTGAAGACGTTTGATGATGTTCCGGCGGATCTCCAGGTCGATCGGGAGATTCGGATCCTGATGCGCCTCATTGACTTTGGTTCCGACAATGAATTCAATCAGGTCGCTTTCCATCATTTCGTTGATGATGTCTTTTGCGGCGGGCGGGGAATCCTCCCAGTTTCCGCTTTCCAGATCGGAGGCGACGCGGGTCAGGGTCAGGATTCCCTCGGTGACCAGTCCGATTCCCGGAATCTTTCCCGGCGGGGGGAGCCCCTTGCTGAACCGCACCATCTTCAGGTCGATTTCCGTTTTTGTCCTCAGTTCGCGTTCCACGATGTTGGCGGTGGTTCCGCCGCAGATCACGACTCTGTCCGCTCCGGTTTCCGGAAGTGCGAGCGCGGCAAATTCATGGTCGCGCTCCTTACGGAACGGCGGTCCGGTCAGAACGCGGCAGACGCGCGGTTTGCGCAGATAGATCACCATGCAGCTGATATCGTCGATGCACTTGTGGTCGCGGTTGATGGAGAGCGCCTGATACGCCACCGCCTGAGCGATGTCTTTTGCGGAGATATCCGGCTGTTCCCGGATCAGGTCCTGAACGAACTGCATGCATCCGCGGCGGGTCCATCCGAATTTGTATTCCCGGCGGCCGAGTCCCGCCTGTGTGACGCCGTCCGAGCAGGCGATCAGGCGGTCTCCGACCTCAAGGCGAAGTTCGGAAAGCTGCATTTCGCGGTCGGGCCATCGCTCCGAGACAAGCGTCTTCGAAGAAGCCGGCGGCAGTTCGATCGCTCCGCGCAGATGGATGAACGGAGGATTCCCCATCTCGATGACCTTGGTTTTCCCGCCCATCTGCATATCGAAGATTGTGAAGGTCGCATAGCTGATCTTGCGGATCTCGCAGACCGGGAGGGTATCCATGATCGTCTCCGCCGACTGGAGAATATCCATGTTCGAACGGATGAACTTCAGGGCCATCGTCGTGGTCATATTGGCGAGCAGGTGTGCTTTGATTCCGCTTCCGAGTCCGTCGGAAAGCACCGCAATGTTGCGGTTTTCGTTTTCGAGTCTCAGCCACTGGAAATCGTCACCGCAGGCGGCCTGACCGTCCTTGGTCAGCTGGCAGCACTCCATTTCGACGAAGGGGGAGTCGTATTTCATTTCGGAGTGTTCTCCTTGTCCTTTGTTTCGGCATAGGAGCCGGCGACCTCCTTCAGCAGGATTTCGGTATCCGCCATGTGTTCGCCCAGATAGCGTGCGATCTTCTGAACCGTCATGACGTTTTTGCGGATCACCTCTTTGGCCCGTTCGGCGATCTGTTCGCGTTTGAGCTCATTCTGGGTCACATCCTGGATCACGGCTCCGACCGTCTGCCCGGCGGTGATGGCAAAGACGCTGATGTTCAGAATCCGGTTTCCGGAGACCTGATTGAATTTCTCAATCTCTCCTCCGTTCGCCAGAACGCTTTCAAAGAGATCCGTGAATTCGATCATCGACGAGAGATACGCTCCGTTCAGATTGCCGCAGGAGTCGTAGGCCAGAAGCGTGTCTTCTCCGCAAAGTTCCGCAAAATGGCGGTTGCACTCCAGAACCTGAAGATTCTGATCGGTGATGACCACCGCCACCGGAATGTATTTGATCAGCGCGTTGCTGGTCTTCTGCGAAATCTTGCGCAGATAGGAAAGGCACATGGAGGTTTCCGCTTTTCCGTCGAGCATGGCCCGTGCGAATTCGCGGCAGCTGTTGTATCCGCATCCGCCGCAGTTGAGTTCGTCTTCCGCGGAGAATTTGCCGATTTTTTCCAGAGCCTGCTGAATGGCGGCCTCCTCGGGGACGGGCTGCTGCAGGTGATCCGGGTAGACATACTGGCGAATATCGACCGGCACTTCCCGTCCGAGACTGGTCCGGTAGGGCGCGTGGGAGGCGGTTTCCAGCAGGACGTCGATCCGGGAGGAGCCGCGTTCCATGACCGGGCCGTTCACGCATCCGCCGTCACAGGCGAGCATTTCGATGAACATTTTTGTTCCGCTTTTCTTCAGGGCCGGGAGATCAACCTTTTCCAGCACGCGGGCGATGTTGGGCAGTCCGGAAACGGCGATCAGACGGGCGTCCACTTCCGGCGCGCGGAGAGTATCGTTCATGCCGCCCTCAATGGAATAGAGCCGTCCTTCTTCCGCGGGGGAGGGGACCAGCGAGTCATCCACCACGGAAGCCCAGGTGACTCCCGCGCTTTTCAGCCAGGATTCGAGTGCGGCGAAGGTGATGGCCAGATTGAGTTCATCCGGATTCCGGTCCGCTTCGTTTTTCTTGGCGGCGCAGGGTCCGATGAAAACGGTTTTAATCTCCTCTCCATAGGTTTTCCGGAGCAGTTTGCAGTGAGCCATCACGGGGGAGACGACCGGAAGGATGCTTTCGGTCCACTGCGGATAGTATTTGCGGATGAAGTCCACGGCGGCGGGACATGCGCTGGAAAGATACACTCCCGGTTCCGCCTTTTTCAGCAGTTCCGCGGTCTGCGAGCTGACCAGCTGAGCGCCGATGGCGGTTTCGCTCACTCCGGTGAAGCCGAGACGCTTCAGCGCTCCTGCGAGCTTCCCGATGGAAATTCCCTTGAAATAGCCGACATAACTCGGTGCGACCGATGCGTAGACCCTGGCGCCCGACTGGATCAGATATTGGGCGCGGGAGAGATCCGAGCGGATTTTCTTCGCCTCCGCCGGACAGACCTTCACGCATTCGCCGCAGCTGACGCACAGTTCCGGGATCACGGCGGCTCTGGCATTGATGATTCGAATTGCTTTGCAGTGACAGTGGCGGACGCACTTGTAGCAGTCCTGACACTCGTTGGCCGTTGTGTAGATCGGAAAATTCTGATTCATGGTCATCCTGTAAATTCGGGGTTGTGGACAATATAACATCCTGTTTCGGGAAAATGCAAATAAAAGGCGTCACATTTCAGGAAATAATTTTTTCATCAGATCCAGCATGACCCCCCGGTCCACCTTGGTATAGACCTGTCCGTCCACGACCACGATCGGCCCGTCCGCGCAGCGGCCCTGACAGAGGGAGCCTTCCAGCTCCACGTCCACATCGTCCTTCAGATTGTGTTCCTCCAGATATTTCTGGATGACCTCCACGTTCCGCTCGTTGCCCCGCGAAAAGCAGGAACTTCCGATGCAGACGACAATTTTCGGCTTGGCCATAAAAACGCTCCTCCTGTGTCGTATGTGCATAAAAAAAGATTCGGGTTATACGGTAATATAACCCGAATCCTGGAAAAGTCACGTCTTATTTTCCATAATATGCGCGGAGATACATCTCCTTGATTTCGGAGATCAGCGGATAGCGCGGATTTGCGCCGGTGCACTGATCGTCGAATGCGTCCTCGCTGAGCTTGTCGAGTACGGCGAGGAATTCCTTTTCGGGAACTCCGGCTTCCTGAATGGTTTTCGGAATATGGAGTTTATCCTTGAGTTCCTGAACCTTCCTGATCAGAAGTTCGACTTTCTCGTCATCGTTCCGTCCGCCGAGCTTGAGGAAGTCGGAGAGACTGGCGTAGCGTTCTTTCGCATCCGGGCATTTGTACTGCGGGAAGGTGCCCTGCTTGGTCGGCTTGGTGGTCGCGTTGAAGCGGATGACCTCGTTGATCAGCAGAGCGTTGGCCAGTCCGTGCGGAACATGGAACGCGGCTCCGAGTTTATGGGCCATCGAGTGGCAGACCCCGAGGAAGGCGTTTGCGAACGCCATGCCGGCGATGGTGGAGGCGTGATGGACTTTCTCTCTTGCCTTTTCGTCGACGGTGCCGTTCTCATAGGCCGCGGGTAGATACTTGAAGACCAGGCGTGCCGCTTCGCGGGCGAGGCCGTTCGTGTACTCGGAGGCGAGAATCGAAACGCGGGCTTCGAGCGCGTGGACCAGAGCGTCGATGCCGGAATAGGCGGTGAGCTTCTTCGGCATGTTCATGACCAGACGGGTGTCGATGATCGCCATGGTCGGGGTCAGCTCGTAATCGGCGAGGGGATATTTGTATCCGGTGGTTTCATCGGTGATGACGGCGAACGGGGTCACTTCGGAACCGGTTCCGGAGGTGGTCGGGATCGCCACCAGAGAGGCCTTCGCTCCGAGTTTCGGGAATTTGTACACCCGTTTGCGGATGTCCATGAAGCGGAGGGCAATGTCGCTGAAATGAACTTCGGGATGTTCATACATCAGCCACATGATTTTTGCCGCGTCCATCGGGGAACCGCCGCCGACCGCGATGATGACATCGGGCTGGAAGGAGTTCATCCGTTCGAGACCTTTGCGCGCCGTGGCGAGGGTCGGATCCGGGAGAACGTCGGAGAAGACTTCGCTTTTGATTCCCATTTCTTCAAGGAAGTCGAGGGCGTCGTTGAGAATGCCGCTTTCATAGAGGAACTTGTCGGTGACGAAGAAGGCGCGCTTCTTGTCGTGGAGATCGCTCAGACCTTCTCTCAGACAGCCGTATTTGAAGTAGATTTTCGGCGGAACGCGGAACCACAGCATGTTTTCTCTCCTCTGGGCGACGGTTTTGATGTTCAAGAGATGTTTCGGGGAAACGTTCATGCTGACCGAATTGCCGCCCCACGATCCGCAGCCGAGCGTGAGGGAGGGGTCGAGCTTGAAGTTGTAGATGTCGCCGATGGCGCCCTGGCTGGAGGGCATGTTGATCAGAACCCGGCAGGTGTTCATCGTGTTGCCGAATTTCGTGATGCGGTCGGTGTTGCGCGGATTGGTGTAAAGCACGCTGGTGTGGCCGAGTCCGCCGAACTCCAGCAGCTGTTCCGCGCGGACGAGAGCTTCTTCAAAATCCTTGACCTTGTAGAGTGCGAGGACCGGGGAGAGCTTTTCGCGGGAGAACGGATATTCCGGACCGACGCCCGTGGTTTCCGCGATCAGAACTTTGGTGTCTTCCGGGACATTCACACCTGCCATTTTTGCAATCTTGGAGGCGCTCTGTCCGACAATCTTTGCATTGAGTTTTCCGTTGACGATAATGGTTTCGCCGACTTTTTTCGCTTCCGCCTTGTTTAGAATGTAGGCGCCGCGCTTGATGAATTCGGCTTTGACCTCATTGTAGATGGACTCCACCACGGTGACGGACTGTTCGGAAGCGCAGATCATGCCGTTGTCGAAAGTTTTGCTCTGAAGCACGGAGCTGACGGCCATCAGGATGTCGCAGCTCTCGTCGAAGACGGCGGGAGTGTTTCCTGCGCCTACGCCGACCGCGGGAACGCCGCTGGAGTAGGCCGCCTTCACCATCCCGGGACCGCCGGTGGCGAGGATCAGATTGATCATCGGATGGCTCATCAGGTGCTGGCTGAGTGCGACGGTCGGTTCGGGAATCCAGCCGATGATGTTTTCCGGCGCTCCGGCCTCCACCGCCGCTTTCAGAACGACTTTTGCCGCTTCAATGGTGGATCTTTTGGCTCTCGGATGGGGCGAGAAAATGATGCCGTTCCGGGTCTTCAGGGCCAGAAGGGATTTGAAGATCGCGGTCGACGTGGGGTTGGTGGTCGGGACAATTCCGGCGATCAGGCCGACCGGTTCCGCGAGTTTCATGATACCGAAGGCTTCGTCGTATTCGATCGTGTCGCAGGTCTTGTAGCTTTTATATTTATTGTAGACGTATTCGGAAGCAAAATGGTTTTTGATGACTTTGTCTTCGACCACGCCCATTCCGGTCTCTTCGACCGCCATTTTGGCGAGCGGAATCCGGGCCTGATTGGCGGCCAGCGCCGCGGCGCGGAAGATATCATCCACCTGCTGCTGCGTGTAGGTGGCAAACTTTGTCTGCGCCGCCTTGACTTTCGCGATGATTTCATTCAGTTCCTGGAGCTGCTTTTCCGCTTCGGCCGCAGCCTGAGTGTCTGTTTCCGGTGTAATTTTTTTTGCCATAATCTCACCTCGTGTTTTCACTGTTTGCTGAAAAAGTCTTTCACGCTCTGAAAGTTTGTTTTTTCATTGGATGCCGTTTAATGTACATCGTTTCACAGAGATTTCAAGTCCTCTTTGTGATTTTTTTATATTTTCAACGCAAATCAAAATCAATTTAATGTGAAACAATGCACAGCAACGGAAGAGAAATCAAATATTTCGATTCTGAAAAAATAAAAAATTACACTGAAAAACAGCAAAATCCCAATTCTTTCAGAATTCTTTGAAACGCTCCGTATGGGACGGACGACTTCACTTTTTCTGTGTGTGAAAAATGTAACAGCGATTTTTCTAAACACGGAAAAGCTGTTTTCAGCGATAGGTTCCTGTACCGAAGCGGGGGAGATCGGCGGTCAGGAGAAACATGCCGCCGGCCCGGAGAGGGCGTCCGGCGTCGATGAGACGGCGGAATGCCCGGCGCAGGGAATTGTCGGCGGGATAACGGGAAAGCTCGCCGTCATCGCGCCCGTAGACAAAGAAGAGGCCTGCCCGTTCGGTTTCCGGAAGAGGGAAGAGAAACAGTTCCCGCATCAGCCGTGCGAGATTGGAGTCCGGCAGTTCCGTCATCCAGTCCGGATTCAGGATCCAGGATTCGCAGCAGAACGCGCGGATCTCTCTATGAAAACAGGTGCGGAAGAAGTCAACAGCCCACTTCAGGGAGTCTTTTGCAAGTTCGAGTTTCATTCCGCCTCCGCCGGGGATATGGACGCTCGGGACCCATTCCTCCGGGGAAAGAGCCGTTTCATATTCGTCCAGCGGAAGGGTTTCCAGCCGGCCGGGTTCGGCGCGTCCAGCTGCCGGGTCGACGGGGATGCCGGAGACACTTCCGTTCTGTTCGATCAGGCGGGCGGTTGTCCAGCCGTGGCGGGGGAGGGCTTCTCGCGGCGGACGGAATCCTTCTTCCGTAAGGAGCCATCCGTCGCGGCAGAGGGCGACGGTCCGTCCGGTTTTGCAACTCCGGTAAATGGCGGGCAGCCAGTCGGGGGCGGAATGGATCAGGTATTCAAAGCGGCCGATCCGGAACAGACGGTTGTCCATATAATTCTTCAGCCAGGTGATCTGGCGGAGATCGTGTCCCGGATTCCCGTTGTGGGCGGCGGCATAGATTCCGATGGTTCCGCCGATCCATTGAGCCGGACCGTCTGCGACACGTTCCGGGATTCCGATCTTCCGGTAGCTCTCCCGGATGCGCGGCAGGGCCGACATCGCAATCAGCAGCTGATAAAGTCCGCATTGCCGTTCTGTCAGCAGTTTTCGCGGACGGGGCCATGAACCGAGTTCCCAGCAGCCGCGCCGGAAGGCGGCATCCGCAATGCAGTTCGCATAAATGCGGAGTGTTCTTTCCCGGGCCACGAGCTTGTTCAGTTCATGAATTTCCCCGGCGAAGGGAAGGGGGACTCCGAGACGGGGAGCATACTGCTCGAAGAAGGAATCCGTGAAACAGTCCGGCAGAGTGTCCGCGCCGGGCGTTGCGGCGAATGCGGAGATATTCTCCAGTCCCTGACACTCTTCCGGAAACGCCGACAGATCCATTTTTCCTCCCGGTTTACTTGGAAACGAATTTGAGCATTTTCAAGTTTTTATTCAGATTCGGCGGATAGCGCATCGGCAGATCCACCGTGGTCGATTTGATCATGATCGGTTTGTAATGCGTGAAGGTGTCGAAGGAGAACTTTCCGTGGTATGCGCCGAATCCGCTACCCCCGACGCCTCCGAACGGCATTTCCGGATTCAGAAGCTGGGTCACGGTTTCATTGATGCAGACGCCGCCGGAGGAGGTCTGCTCCAGCAGCTGTTCCACATTGTTTCTTCCGAAATAATACATCGCCAGCGGTTTGGAGTGGGCGTTGATCATGGAGATCACTTCATTGATATTGTTGAATGTGAGGATCGGGAGAATCGGACCGAAGATCTCCTCCTGCATGACCGGATCGTTCCAGGTGATTCCGTCGATGACGGTCGGAGCGATGAAGCGGTCGGCCCGGTCGACATTTCCGCCGCAGAGGATCGTTCCCTGACCCATGAGTTTGAGAAGCCGGTTGAAATGACGTTCATTGATGATTCTCGGATAGTCGGGTGAAGACGCGGGGTCCTCACTGTAAAAATGGCGGATCCAGTAGAGAAGTTTTTCGACGAACGGTTTTTTGATGGAGCTGTGAACGTAGAGATGGTCCGGCGCGACGCAGGTCTGCCCGGCGTTGAGGAATTTTCCCCACGCGATCCGCTTTGCCGACAGACTCAGTTTAGCATCGGAATCGACGATGCAGGGACTTTTCCCTCCGAGTTCCAGCGTCACCGGAGTCAGATGTTCCGCGGCGGCGCGCATGACCGCTTTTCCTCCTTCGGTCCCGCCGGTATAGAAGATTGCGTCGAATTTCTCCCGCAGCAGGCGGATGGCGACATCGACACCTCCGTTGAACACCGCCACATGTTCCTCCTTGAAAACCTTTTTTATGATGGTTTCAATGACCCGAGCGGTGGCTTCCGCCTGTTCCGCGGGTTTGAGAATCACGCGGTTCCCTGCGGCGACGGCGCCGATCAGCGGCATGAACGCCAGCTGGAACGGATAGTTCCATGCGGAAAAGATCAGGACATTCCCGAGCGGTTCCGGGCAGATGCGTCCTTTTGCGGGAAAATTCAGCATGGAGGTCGCGACTTTTTTCACCGAAGCGTAGGAGGGCAGTTTCCGGATCATTGCCGCGAGTTCCTCCAGAACGATGGAGGTCTCTGTTGCGACGGATTCGAATTCCGTTTTTCCAAGATCGCGTTTCAGTGCTTCGCAGATCTGCGGCTGACTGGCTTTGATTTCGTCGAACAGCGCCCGGAGCGCATCCAGACGAACATCCAGATTCCATGCGGAAAAGCGCCGCTGGGCTTCCAGTACCTGTGTGATGTTGTCCATATCGGCATCCCCTATGTTGAATTTGAATTATTGATGCAGGAGTTTCCAGACCCGGTAATATTCCGTCATGCTCCAGGCCTGTGCGTCGCATCCGCGCTGACGGTGCGGATAGTTTCCGTCGACGATTTCCGCGAGCTGGCCGACGCATCCCGTGCGCATGATCATCTCGCAGGAGGAGAGCAGGGAGCGCGCCACGGCGGCTCCGGTTTTTTCATACATCATCGCGTAGGCTTCGCAGTAGGAGGGGAAGGGCCAGGACCAGGCGGTTCCGTTGTGATAGGCGGGTTTGCGCCGGGTGTCTTCGTCGCCTTCGTAAGAACCCCAGAACGGGTGGTCGGGGTCGTTCAGAAGCTGGCCCGCCGCGCCACGGATCGGGAGCGGATAACGGGTCGGGCGGTCCGCGAGAGTCCGGATCGCGCCCGGGACCAGAAGACAGGAGGTCACGTCCAGAATGGAGCGCCCGAGATCCTTGTCGTCGATTGCGCCGAGCGTAATGGCAAACAGCTGGTTCGGACGGATGTGGTCGTCTTTTTCGGCTTCTGCCGCCGGCGTTCCGGCGGAGCCGTGGAGACAGTCTGAAAGGTAGGTTCCGTCGTCGGAGAGGAAGAGCGTGCGGATGGAGGAGCGGACCTTTTCCGCCAGTTCCGTCCAGCGACCCGGAGTCCGGGAAACCTCGCTCAGGAAACGGAGCGCGGCAAACCAGAGCGCCTGAATTTCAATCGGATATCCTTCGCGCGGAGTTCCCGCCGGATAATTGGTGTCCATCCAGGTGAAGTGCGGGGGGCTGAAGACCAGTCCGGAGTCCGGATCGACCCGGATACCGTTCGGCGTTCCCTCGATCAGATCGGCGGCGATCTCCTCCAGTTTGTCGAGGAGGGTTTTCCCGTCTTTGAGCACCGCAGAGAGAAAATCGTTGGATTTTTCGATTTTGCAGAGATCTTCGACTGCGGTGAAGAGCCAGAGCTGTGCGTCGCTGGTGTCGCGGTTTCCGACGGTGTCGCCGTGAATGATGTTCGGAATGGTTCCATGTTCGGCGAACTGGGCGAACTGGAGAATGATCGCTTTGACGTCTTCGCGGAATTCCGGAGCTGCGGCGAGTCCGCGGGCGGCGATCAGGGTATCCCGTCCCCAGTCGAGGAACCACGGATAGCCGGCGATGACGGTCTTCAAACTGCCGCGTTTCACAACAAACGCCCGCATGGCATTGAGCATGTTGACTTCGATTCCCGTATCGGTCGCCGGCTGGAAATCCGCGATGGTCGTCCGGGCGGGAAGGAGTTTTTCCGGTTCATCCGCGGTCTGGATGGAGGCGGCGATCTGTGCGGAGGAACCGTCTGCGAGGTCGAAATCGAAATATCCCGGGCTGTAGGTGTCGGAATAGGGATCGAGTCCGCGATCGGCCTCGTTGGGCTGCCAGATCATGTAGCTCCATTCCGCATCCGGAGTGAAACGTCCGGAGGAGACGTAGAGGGACAGCGTGCGTCCCGGCGCCGGTGTGAATTCGAATCCGCGTTCCTTGAACAGCACTTTCCCGGGCCAGACGGATTCCAGTCCGGAGGCTTTTGTGGCACAATGGAAGTTCCGGTCCTCCAGATCGGGCCGGACAATGAGTTTCACCGGGGATTCTTCGCTCAGATAATCGCGTCCGCGCATTTCCCGGCGGAGGAAGGAGATCTTTGTCTGGTTCTTTCCCGGAAGAATCTCAAATTTGACGCTGAGATCCACATAGAGTCCGTTCCCGGTCGGGACATGATAATTCCAGATTGCCCCTCCGTCGGCGGCTCGTTCGAAATTCTTCAAACAGGAAATCGAGATTTCCTGGATTCTTGCATGGTGGAGAAGCCAGATTCTCAGACGGCGGAACATGATGTGCCGGTCCTCCGGATGGTCCGGACTCAGATTGGCCAGCATGACCGCGTCGTACCGCGAAGCCACCGCGGGCTGATCGAGACGGAGATGCATCAGCGCTCCGCGCCCGTTTGCCTGCATGCAGGTCAGCGGCGCGTATTTGCGGATGTGATCATGCGAATAGGTCAGCGAGGTGTTGAGGATATCGGGTGCGAGCAGCAGAATGTGTCCTTCGTCGCGAACCACCTTTCCTTCCGCAAACGCGGAGAAGCGCAGGACCGCCCGTTTGTGCGGAAGCTCCTGGGATTGCGGATAGTAAATCGCAAAGTGACGTCCCTTCGCATCGACCAGGCTGTTGTATTCCTGATGAAATTCATTTTTCACGCAGAGGGTTGCGCGGAACCGGACCGGCGCAAGCAGCAGAATGAATTTTCCGGGCGGAATCATGACATACCGGAATTTGTCTTCGGGCCATGTCCAGATGACATAGGGATGGTCTTTGAGATCGGGCTGGAGCGTTTCCAGATATTTTTCCGGAGATTCCAGCAGTTTTTCCGCATCGCGGAAGGGGTTGTCCTCCGGCTGGAGAACGACGGAGCGGCGGAGGAAGGCAATGGATTTGAGTGCCATCGACTGCGCCTCCTGCACCTCGGTTTTGGAAAACCGGTCAAAGATGTTTGCGCTGGCCTTCTGAATCAGCAGCAGATCGGCCGGATCGCAGGAGAGACAGCGTGCTTCGCCGGGAGCCAGTTCCATTTGAAAGCGTTTGTGTTCAACGACTTTAATATCCACGGTCTCCGCGGAGAGCAGATCGTAGGAGGCCAGTCCGCTCGAACAGGATTCGTGCGGATTCCAGCAGACGACGGCCGGCTTGGCGCAGTTGAGGTTGACGGCACAGAGGACAATTTTCTTTCCTGTTGCGTCGATACGCCGGAAAACAACCGCATCCGGAGAGCCGGAGTCGATGATGGTTGCGCTTGCTCCGTTGTGAAACGCGGGATGCGAGCGCAGAAGGGTGTTGAGTTTTCCGATGTAGTCGACCTGATTTTTCCTGGCTCCCCAGGCCAGTCCGCGCGCTTCGTGAACGTCAATTTTCTCCCGGGCGAACCACTCCACGCCGTTCGCGAATCCGAATGCGCCGTTCATGGAGGAGAGGGCGGCGAGAGCGGTCCGCATCCGCGCATAGGTTTCGGAAACGGCGGCGAGACGGGAATTGTCGTGCGTTTCCGCGTAGTGAACCATCAGTCCGTTCCCGAGGGATTCCTTCCATGCGTAGTTCAAATACCCTTCGACCTGTTCTTTGGAGTAATTCTGGAAGAGTTCGGAATATGCCCAGTTCATGTTGGCGTAGTCGAGAAGACGGGTCGTGACGGCAGGATCTCCGCCGAGTCCTTCCAGGAGAAAGATAATGTCGGGGAATTTTTCCCGGACGCGGGCGATGATGTATTCCCAGGCGGGAATCGGAATCATGTATCCGGCGTCGCAGCGGAATCCGTCGACTCCGCGGGAACACCAGACGATAAAGACATCGGCAATGTATTTCCAGAGTTCCTGATTGGAATAGTCCAGTTCGGTGAGATCCTCCCAGACCGTTCCCCATGCGCCGGGGGAAAGAATGGTTCCGTCCGGTTTTCTCTTAAGCCATTCCGGATGGATTTCATGAATTTTCGACGCCCATCCCGTATGGTTGACGGCAATGTCGATGAACAGTTTCCCGTTTTTGCTGTGGACGGCGTCCACCAGTTCTATGAACTGTTCCAGCGGCGTTGCGGTGCGGTCGAATTCGGCGAGTTCCGGGTTGACCGCGGTGAAGTCGAGCGACGCATAGGGACTTCCGAACCGTCCCATTCTTCCGTAGACGGTCGGTGTGGGATTGATCGGCAGCAGATGGAGAATCCGGCATTTCATCCGGTCGAAAATATGATCCAGTTCCCGGATCAGGCCGCGGAAGGTTCCCGAGGAGGGAATAACCGTATAAAGATCGTGATCCAGCACGGTTTCCGCAGCGGTGCGGTCCGGATCCTGTTCCGGCCCGGTGGAATTTTTTGTCTTGTTTTCACCGAACTGGCGGACGAATGCGCAGTAGATGGAATTCGCGCAGCAGTAGGGCGCGGGGGAAACATTGACATGAAGATTGGGTCCGTCCGGCCATTGTTCGACCGTGGTGTTCTCGGGAATGAAAAAGGCTTTTGCCTCGAAGTGGCCGGTTTCGATCAGGGCGAGACGGAGCGTATGCGTGCCGTTTCCTGCATCGAACATGGGAATGTCATGCCAGTCCTGACCGGGGGACGCGAGCCCGTGGTCGACGAGTGAGACCGTTTCCGCTCTGCGGACTGCGGCATTCCCGAGATTGGTCCGCAGAAACGCGCGTCCCTTTTCCGTTACCTTGAGTGTGACCTGAAAGACATCTCCGGCATACAGGAGCCGATGATCGCCGGGCGGGGGTATCTGAATGGGATTCATGAATGGATCGCCTCTTTATTGAATTTCTATTTCAATCGGAACGCTCTGGGCGGAAACAGAATAAAGATCCAGTTCACCTTTCACGGCATAGCGTCCGGGTTTGTTCAATTTCCGGATGAAGGTCAGCGGCACGTCGACGAGTACGGCGTTGTTGGGCGCCAGTTCCAGCGGATAGCGCGGAACACCGCCCTTCAGGAGAAAACGTTCGGATTCCACCCACTGTTCCGGGGGGATTTTGGTGGCGCTTCCCTGTTGGGGACAGGGTGCATAGAGAATGCGGATGTTTTCCTGCTCATGCATTTTCCATTCATGGATGGAAAGCTGGTTGGCGCCCGCGTTGCGGACGGAAAAGCGGAGAACCGGATTCGCGTCCGACCGTCTGTAATTGCCCTGTGTGGAGATGATGGAGAGGTTCAGCGAATAGTTGCGGAGTTTCGGATATTTCTTTTCCGGGTTCTCCTGATCCCGTTTCCGGTCTTCGGAGGAGCAGGCGCAGAAAAGTGTGCAGATGAGAAGAACGGGAAGGAGGATGGCGATCCGCCGGAATGGAAGGAAAATCTTCCTGGTGTTCCCTTTTCGCGGAACGGCCGGAAGCGGAGAAAACGGCTGCATGGTATTCGATCTCCTGTAAGCTGTTTCAATCTGTTCTGAAAATATACCATAAAAAAACCGTTTTACAACTGAAGTGATTTTTTTTGTTCCTGAAATCGGAGGTGTCTGGGAAATAACGGGATCAGAGGGAAGATCCGTCTGTTTTTTCCGTTTCGTCCGGAAAGAAAAAAACATCCGGAACGAGGAGAAGAATGCAGTCTTCGACCTTCCATCCGCCAGACGGTTCTTTTGACGTATTATTTTTGAATGCGTCAAGATCCGGCGTTGTCCACATCCGGTCCGGGCCGATCATCGGAGAGGTGTATTTCCCTTCAATCGGTCCATCCTCAAAAAATACATTGTAGGCATCCGAGAACTCGACAAATCCCATTCCGTCGAACTGGAAGAAATCTTTTGTTTTCCCTAGTACGGCGATATGGTACGGAACATCAAACGGAGGCTCAAAATCCACGATCTGAAACCGCGTGAAATATGTTTCCGAGACAAAGGGCGGTTTGGAGGATGAGACCATGATATTCTGATAGCATCCGAAACTTCTGTCATGAGAATCAATGTTATACCCGTCCCCTTCCGGGATTGTTCCGTTATGCTGACTTGTAATCCACCGTTTCCCGGTAACTTTGAAAAACGTCACATCCTGAAAGAAAAGGCTTTGGTATGCGTGATAAAAGTCTACGATTCCGCGAAGAATCTTTCCCCATTCTTTTCGATCAGCAATCAGATTCGAAACATATGTATCCGGAGCGGGGAATGCCGGAAGAGTCTTCTGTCCGTGAATCTCCGGATATTTTTCAAGCCATGAGTTTCCATCCTTCGGAGAAACGGAGGAGGTCCATTTCCCATAAGTCGGTCTTCGAATCGTCCAGTTTTCCCTGTCTAAAACAAAAGCCTGACGGAATTTGCCGTTCCGGTCCGTTTCCGGCATCCCGGTTCGGATCGGGAGAAGGCTTTCCAGTTTCTCAAAAGATTTCTCCGGAGAGAAGAAAGCGTATCGGTCCTCTCTCATCAAATCGAGAAACCGCATCCATTTCCTGAGAGAATAGCGGAGAAGATATTGATTCAAGCCAAGAATCGGAGGCGGATCAATTTCCGGCATTGTCCGTCTCCTCCGTAATGGTTTCATCATAGTAGCGGTCGGTGATGAGGATCGGTCCGTAGTTCGCCTGGAAAACTTCTCCGTTCCGGATCACGGCAATCAGTGTGAAGATATTGGTTTTGTATTCGTCTCCCTCGACCTCCGGAGGATCGCCGGATTCCGTGATGTTCCAATAATAGGCAAACTGGGAATAGGTCATATCCAGACGGAACCAGAGGAACAAAGGATTGTCAAGGTTGTAATCTTCAGAAGAAATCGTTTGAATCAGATAGGGAATCGTCATAAGGACTCTTCCGGCAAGGAGGACTCTTCCAGCAGGTCGCACAACGGTTTCGGGATAAAGTCCGCTGAAGATCCGCATCGAGAAGGAGACAAGTTTTCCGTCTTCGTCGTACTGTTGATCGACAGCACGGACAGCAAACTCTCCGGAATATTCGTTCGCGGAAGATCTGGAACGGGCGGCAAGGGAGTAGTTCTTCCCTTGTGAACGGGTTAGGTCGTGACGGAGTTCCCATGCCTTGCGGATGGCCTCGACTGTGTTTGCTGTGGCTTCCAGAACTCTCATGCGCTCACCATGTTCCGGTTCGGGGAAGAGAAAGCTGAGACCAGGAATGCGGACGCTTTTCCTTGAAACGCAGGAAATTCTCTTCCGCCGGCGTGATGTCCTGCGAGGAGAGGATTTCGCCGGAGGCACTCAGCCAGAGCGGTTCATCCACCGGAACGGGAATGCTGGAAGCATCCGCGCATTCGGCAAGCGCCTTGTCGCTGCCATAGACGGGATTTCCGAGAGAGTTGACCGCCATATAGATGCGTGTCGGATTGCCGTTCGGACCGCGGTAATAGACACTCCGGTTCGGGAAGGTCCGCAGAAAGCCTTCCGTCGAAATTTCCATACTGACGTCAATCTGGAAAAAGGTTGTTCCGGAGCTTCCGGAAACGGTTTCCGCCGCGATGGTTTTTATCAGTCCGCATTCCGGCGGGATGTCGAGTCCGCAGACCTTGATGGTGTTGCGGTTGACGGTGTCGGCAACGTCCAGAATCCATGCTGCTTTGAAGGTTCGGAGATAGTAGGAGAACTTCAGGAGAAGGGAGGTCTTGACCGTACTTGCGGAAATCGCGGTCCCCGCAGAGGTGACAACCGGACAGATCGGCAGATTCTGGCTGTCGACCAGATCGTAGGAAAACTCGAACGGAACCACTTTTTCCAACGTCGAAAGACTCAGATTGAACGGCTGTCCGAATTCCTCTGAAACGGTTTCCGGAAGAAGAGCGTGCGCATTTGTGTAAGCGACCTCCACTTCATACTTGTTCTTTCCGCCGTCGCAGGAGGGCATGACGGAAATCGACGAGGCCTTGAGCGCGGAATCCGATGGATGAGAATCGCCGATTGCGGGAAACTCCCGGTGGTTCTTCAGTTCCGTGATATCTTCCCCGTTTCCGCAGAAAAAGACCAGAACCCGTTTGAGGGACTGCCCGGAATCGTCGATCGTCAGTCCGAGATTCACATCGCCCTTGTAGATGACCGCCATGGAAAACGCTCCTTTCTCTTGGTTGACCGATCTTCCGGTTGTCAACCGAAAAGGAGGCGCTTCCCGCTCTTTTCAGGCGTCGCGGCAGGAGGGGTAGTCCGCGCTTCCCGCGGCGAGATATCCGCCGCTCTTTCCGCTGTCGTCGTCCGTACACCAGAAGGAGTAGAGATCGCCGTCCGTCAGGGTAAAGCGGAGTTTGAGTTCCCCTTCCGGAAGAGTCTCCCGGTTCTTCCAGCAGAGCCGCATACAGCAGGAATCGCCGGAAAATGGAAGACACTCTTCCGCGGAAAAGCCGGGGAGTTTCTGCCCGGAGGAATCGAAAACTTCCGCACGCAGTCCGCCTGCCGCCGCATTGACAAAAAGATATTTCCCGGGACGGAGAAAACGGCGGGTTGTCAGGAATCCGTGTCCCGTCGAACGCATGGAGGCGAACCCATCCCGGCGCAGTTCGGCAAACCCGGTCGCGCCGCCGGCGTACATGGCCGCCTCCACGGGAGCGCTTCCTGTTTTCGGACGGGAAACGGCATCCCATGCTCCGTAATAGAAGCGGAGTCTGTCACGGAAGACCAGACAGAGTCCGCCGGCAGCATGAAGATATCCCCGGTCCCAGTCGCCCTCTTTTCTGGTGCATCTCAGTGCCGGCTGCCGGTTTTCAGGACGGAGCCAGTGAAATCCGTCGCGGCTGAACGCATAGTGCAGATCGTTGCGTTTCGGGACACCGAGTCGGGCGCAGACATCGTTTTCCGGTCCGTTGAAGATTGCAAACAGACCAAGCATCAGCGATTCGTAGGGAGCCGCATTGAGGTCATAGAGCTGAGAATGAGGAATTCCGGTTCCTTCCTCCGGGGGATCGAAGCGGTCCGCACGCGCCCACGGAATGCGGTCTTCCGGACTCCATGGCAGACCGGCAAATCCGGGCCGGGCGAAATAATCGCGAGTCCGCCCGAACGGTTCATAGAAACTGCGGATGCTGAAGACCCAGCGTTTGAGGAAGGGATCGTAAAAGAAGCTGGTATTGTCGCCGCAGGGGCCGGCCGGCGAACGGAAGTTCCAGCGGATGCCGTCGGGAGAAGTGTAAAGTTCGCCGCTTTCCGTTCCGTTGTGGCGGAAGAAGAGAAACATTTTCCAGCGTTCGTCCGGGGAGTCCGTTTCCTGATCGAGCCAGACGAGTCCGCCGTCGCGCCGGAAGTCCGGCCGGATGGGAAGAATGGCATTGGTATGACCTTCCACCCCGAAATCGGGACGTTCCCACCGAATGCCGTCGGTGCTGACCGCGCAGGCCGTTCCCCGGAACCATCCGGCGTGATAGTAAAGTTTGTAAAGATGGTCGGAGGGATCGTACCAGACTCCGTCGTTGAACGGCGCGGCAAGCGGCTGGCTTCCATCGCCGATTTCGAGTTCCGTTTCGGGTTTCAGAACGGGATTCCCGTCAAACGGAATCAGCGAATGGAAGATCCGGATACAGTCTGTGGATTCAATCAACCAGTCATCCACAAAAAGCTGACGGCCCGGACGGAGAACCAGAGGTTCGCCGGTCTCTTCCAGCCACGGAACGGGAAGCGGGGAACGCTGTTCATCAAAAAAACTTTTCCTGATATCAGAAATCATGCTCTTTTTCTCCTTGTAATTCTTTTTTGTTCTGCTTATATTATATAGAAAAAAAGCAAAATTCGCTATATAAAAAATCAGGAGATTATATAAAAAAACAATCATGCATTACGGATATGAGTTTCGAATTCCACAGAAATCGCGCTGTCCCCGAGTGAACGAGGCTCTGGCGATTCTGACGGTGCGCAATCCGCTTTGGGTGCTTTCCGCGAGCTACTGGGAAAACCGGAAACCATGGTATGTGCCTTCGCGCAGGATCGGGGATCATTTCTGTCTCTTCGTCGAATCCGGATGTGTGCGGATGGAAACGGAACGGGGAACCCGGAATCTGTCGGCGGGGGAGTGGTGCCTGCTGAAAATCGGAGAGCTTCATGCGTTCGGACTGGCGGAGGGCTGTTCTCTCTGCTCCCATGTGATCGTTCATGCGCGCCCGGCGTATTCGCCGCTCCGGGATCCGGCGGAACTGCTGCGGACGCCGTTTTTCCATTTTTCCCCGGAAGAGTGCGTCCGGATGCGGAGGATGATCGGGTTCTGCGAATGGAACAGGGAAGGGGGACACGGGTATTTTTCCGCCTTTCTGAATGCAAAACTTCTGGAACTTGTGCCGGATTCGGAAAACTGGATTCCGATCCCGGAGGAGATTCGGAATGCGCATGTCGCGGCGATGTGCCGGTTTGCGGAATTGAATTTCCGAAGCAGGATCGCCGTAAAGGATCTTGCGGCTGCGGCGGGAATCGGGGAAGCGCAGTGCCGCCGTCTTTTCCTGAGCTGCCTGCACTGTACGCCGTCGGAATATCTGATGAACCAGCGGATATTTTCGGCGGCACGGGAGCTGCGGGAGGGACGGAAAAGCATCAAGGAGATCGCGCTGGAGTACGCCTTTGCCTCGCCAAGCCATTTCTGCGCGGTTTTCCGCCGGAAAATGAAGCGGACTCCGGAAGAATATCGGAATCTTCCTTGAAAATACGGGAAACGGAGGTATTTTCCTGAAATCGGAATTTTCTGAATGCCGGAAAAGAGGATGGTTCTCTTTTTTCCGGCGGAATGCGAGATTGGAGTGTTGCAAACGATGAGTTCGGTCAAGGAATCGCGTCCGGGGCGTTTTGCATTTGCCGCGGAAGCGCTGGCGCTGGTGTATGTGTTTCTGCTTCCGCTGAAGTTCGGTTCCATTGTCGGGATTCCGGACATTACGATGATCTACTGGACGGAATGGTTTCCTCTGGTTCTTTCTCCGTGGCCGCCGGCGCTTCTGGCAGTGTTTTCCGCATTTCTGCTTCTGGTGGTTCTGACAGCTGTTCCGAAGAGTCCGCGATGGACATGGAACGGGGTTCTGGCGCTGCTCTGGCTGGCATTTGCGGGAGCGGGAACGCTCGGAGCGTTTGCCGAAGGGACGGTGGTGAATTATCCGATGCACATGATTCCCTACGGGTTCGGGCTCGCCTGTGCGGCGCTGGCGTTTGCCATTCTGCTGGACAACCGTCCGGATTTCGGATTCCGTCTTCTCGGTGCGGCGGCTCTCGGAGCGGTCTTCTCGCTTTATTCGGGTCTGAGCCAGTATTTCTCCGGATTCGATGCAACGCTGGAACAGCTTCGGAAAATGGAAGCCGAGGGGATGTATTTTCACAACAACATGAAACTTCGTCTGAGTGAGCAGAGAATCAGCGCGGACTTTTCCGCCTGCAACGCCTATGCGGGATATCTGCTTCTGGTCTCTCCGGTGCTGATTGCATGGCTGTGGAAAGCCGGAGCGAGGGTCAGTCCGCCGCGGCTGAGCCGCTGTCTGTTCGGGATTCCGGCGTTTCTGATCTGTGCGTATGTTCTGCTGAAGACGGGGAGTCGCGGAGCGGTGCTCGCGGCCGGTCTGGCGCTGATCGGCTGTCTGCTCGCATTGCATCTTCCGCGCCGGGTCCGCTGGGGCGTGCTGGCGCTGATTCCGGCCGGAGCGGGAGCGTTTGCGCTGATGCTGGCTCTCGGGCGCGGAGTGAAATCCATGATTTTCCGGCTGGATTATTTTCAGGCGGCCTTCCGCATGATGCTTGAATCGCCGTGGATCGGGAAGGGGTGGGGCGGATTCTTCCAGCACTATCTGACGATGAAACTGCTGGAAAACGACGAAGCGCCGAAATCCCCGCACAATCTTCTTCTGACCCCCGGATCCCAGGCCGGTGCTGTGGCGTTTCTGCTGATTCTGGCGATAGTGGTAATCGCGGGGGTGTTCTGTTTCCGCTATCTCCGGCGTCATTCGCTCCGGGAGGTGTTCCCGGATGGACAGATCCTCCAGAGCGCGGCGGTTTACGGACTGACCGCCTGGGGAATCCACGCAATGATGGAGGTCAGTTACGAGACGCCCGCTTCCATGACGCTTGCCATTGTCTACGGGATGATTCTCTGTACGCTGAAGGAGAACAGGCCGTCTCCGCCGCAGGAAGAAGCAGCGCCGCATCCGGGAATCTGGAAAACGATGCTGATCTCAGGTTCTGTCTGTGCAATGATCTGTTCTCTGCTGACCTCGGATCGTCTGATCCGCTTTGAACTTGCGTATGAAGAGCTGACCAATCTTCAGGATCCGCGTTTCAGTCTGAGGAAACTGCCTGCGGAGCCGGGAGAGGTCCTGCAGGCGGCCGCACGCTGTGACGAAGTCGCCCCCGCATCTCCGTTCCAGTGCCGGAGTTTGAGTTCGTATTTTGCCTCCCGGCAGGATTGGGCGGAAGCGGAGAAATATCTGGATGAGGCGATCCGCCGGGCTCCGTCGATGGCGGCGTTCCATTTTCAGCGCTACCGTCTTCTGCGCCGCGATCCCGCCCGCAGCGATGAGGCGCTCCGTTCCCTGGAGACCGCCCGGAAGCTCTCACCGAAGAATCCGGTGTACAAACAGGAGATGCCGGAGTGAAAGGATTTGTTTTTGTCGCGCCGGTACGCGGTTTCTGTTCCGGGGTGGAGCGGGCGATCAAACTGGTGGAGGAGGCGCTCCAGAACGGACCGTTTCCGGTCCGGGTTCTGCATGAGATTGTACACAATGAACATGTGGTGGAATCTTTCCGCTCCCGGGGAGTGGTCTTTTCCGAAGAGCTGGATCCTTCCTGGAGCGGAGGAACTCTGATCTTCAGCGCGCACGGCGTTTCCCGGGAGATTGAGGAGACCGCCCGGAAAATGAACGTGCATCTTCTGGATGCGACCTGTCCGATTGTCAAGGGGGTCCATCGGAGAGCCGCGGAACTGGAGGGAGAGGGGTGTTCGCTGATCCTGATCGGGAAACGTTCCCACCGCGAAATCGAAGGAGTGATCGGCCGACTGAAAAAAACGCCGTATATTGTTGAAACGCCGGAGGATCTCTGCCGTCTGCCCGTTTCTCCGGAGGGCCGCTGGGCGTGTCTTACGCAGACGACGCTGAGCGCAGACGACTGTGCCGGACTTTTCAAGGCTCTGGAACAGCGGATTCCGGGAATCCGGATCGGCAGCGGCATCTGCGGCGCGACGGCCGCCCGTCAGAAGGCGGTCCGGGAACTGGCAGCGCTCTGCACAACGATTGTGGTGATCGGCTCACCGGGAAGCTCCAATTCCCGGAAACTCCGCGATGTGGCGGAATCCTGCGGCAGGCGCGCGCTGCTGATCTCCTGCGCGGATGAACTGAATCCGGCGGATCTTCCGGCAGGGAACATCGGCGTGACTTCCGGGGCCTCCGCTCCGGAGTATCTGCTCCGGGAAACGGTTGAGAAGCTCTGTTCCGCCGGATGGATCGAACGCTCTCCGGAAGATTTTTCCGGCAGACGTCCCGACTGATCCGTTCAGAGTTTTCCGATGAAATTCTTCAGAATGCGGAGGGTATCCTCCATGCCCTGAATGGAGATCCATTCCTCAGCCATGTGGACGCCGCCGGCGTCCGTACCAAGAATGGCGATCGGAACGCCGCTGCGAGCGAAATGCCGCGCATCGGTTGCTCCGTGCATCCGGAAGAACGGAATTTCGCGCCCGGGATACTGCTCCTGCATGGTTTTCCGGAGAAGCTGCATAGCGGGATGGTTCTCGTCCACAAAAAGCGGACTGGTCTCCTGATCGACGGTGACTTCAAGCCCGGTCAGTTCCCGGACTCTGCGAAGGATTTCTCCGCGGTTTTCTTCCCGGACAAACCGGATGTTCAGCACCATTTCCGCAGTATCGGGGATCTGGTTTCCTGCGGATCCGGCGGAGAGAATGCAGGGCGCCATGGAATCTCCCCAGTGATCGTCCGGGAGTGCGGGCCATGCGGAACGCAGGTTCCGGTAGCCGTCGATCAGACGGTCGATCGGATTGTCCAGACACCACGGGATGGAGGCGTGTCCGCCTTTTCCGGAAGCCCGCAGGGTCAGGACAAGAATTCCTTTCTGTGCGCAGGCGATCGCACCGGGGGCTCCGTCCAGAACCAGAATCATTTTCCGTGCGCCGTATCCCTGCTTGACCATGAACGCGGTCGTTTCCCCTCCGATCTCCTCGTCGGAGGTGAAGATCGCCGAGATGCCCGGTTTCCCTGCACAGTCGCACAGAAGACGGGCGATGATGACCGCATGACCAAGACAATCGGCGGTTCCGCGGCCGAAGAGTTTTCCGTCACGCTCTTCCGGTTCGAACATTGAATCGGGTGCGGGGACCACGTCCAGATGCGCGTTCAGAAGGACATCCTGAATCCTTCCGGGGGAGGTGGCGGCGTACAGAATTTTCCGTCCGTTCAGTTCCTGAATTTCGCAATGCAGTCCGTGCACACGCAGAAATTCATGCATGCACTCCACCGCCCTGTTGACGCAGGGAACATTCTCCGACACCGGTTTGCAGCGAATCGACTCCTTCAGCAGTTCCAAATCCATCATCTGTTTTCTCCCGGGATTGTTGTTCCTCTTTGAATTCATTCAGTAAGATAGCACAGGGACAAACAAAAACAAGAAGCAGGCTTTTTTCTTTTGAAGATTTCCCCGTTCCGCGGAAGGAGCTTACAGCTCCCGGACGAGCGAACAGGCCAGATTGAACCGGCAAACCCGGCAGAGTTCCGGAATGCCGCATTCCGGGAAATCCGACGCGCAGACCACATTGCCCGGCCGGATTCTGGAACGCATCCATGCGATGCTTTCTCCCATCAGTTCCTCCGCCCGGTCCGGATCTCCGGAGATTTCGAGGCCGTTCCAGTGTCCGTTTTCCGGAAGAAAGAAAAAGCTGACCGCCGCAGTTTCCCGGAAATTTTCCCGGATGTACCACGCGAACAGATCCGCACCGGCCTGCAGAACCGAGCGTTCCGTTTCGCGGAAGGAGAAGCGCATGGAACACCGCATCTCCGGTTCGCTCCAGAAAACGCCCGGATTGCTCCAGATCCGTATGCCGTCGAAATAGGATTCGTATTCTTCATTGAGATTGATCCGGTTCGGCTTCTGGAAACGGATCACGGAAGAGGGAATCTGGGTGGAAAAACAGAAATTCAGCGCCTCCGAAAGATCGTGACGTCCCTTGCGGAACAGATCCTCCGGAGGGAGCGGGAAATCCGGAAAGGGGAGCTTTTCAGGAGAATCGGAGGCAAGCTCTTCCGTCTTCCGCTCCAGCGCTTCCAGAAGAAGCTGTTCCAGACGGCGGCGGAATGCGCGCGGACGCAGTTTTTCCGGGAGAAAACGGACTCGGTCAAGAGCGGTTTTCCACGCTTCATCCATCTGTTCTTCGAGCCATTCCGGGAAGAGAAGGGTTTTCTTTCCCCGGTAAACGGCGGCGACAGCGGGATCCGCAAAGACATCCCATCCGCCCTGCGCGGCGTAATAATGCAGAAAATATCCGCGTTCGCAGTGAAGAAAGCGAAGATGCCGCGTCAGAGACCAGGAGAACTCCGTCTCCGGGAGTTCCAGAGTAAAATCAGACGCGGTGGAAATCTCGCGTCTGAAATTTCTCATTGCAGGAAATCCTGAGGCAGGAAATAGAGACAGCCGCGCGGAAGACGGGGTTCCGTCAGTCCGGGCAGACTCAAGCGCAGCGCTTTCGGGGCGTTGGCCTCCGCTCCGAACAGAAAATTGAGGAAGGAGTTGTTGCGTTTGTAGCGGACAACCTTCAGACTTCCGGGATCGCAGCCGGCGAGTTTCTCCGCTTTGGCGACGGCTTCGGGCATGCGTCCGATTTCGTCGATCAGGCCGAGTTTAAGGGCGCGCGATCCATGGAGGATTCGTCCGTCGCCGATCTCCGTTGTCCGGATTTTTTCAACGGGAATTTTGCGTCCGGCGGAGACCAGGCGGACAAATTCCCCATAACATTCATCCACAAGCGACTGCACCAGCGCAATCTCTTCCGGTGTGCGCGGACGTGCTCCGTTGAGCATGTCCTTCATTTTCCCTGATTTGTAAACCTCCGACTGCACACCGATTTTATCCAGCAGACCTCTGTAATTGTAGGTTGAAATAATCACGCCGATGCTTCCGGTCATGGTCAGACGGCTGGCGACAATCCAGTCGCATGCGACCGCGGCATAATATCCGCCGCTTGCCGCCATCGAGTTCATCAGCGCAACAACCGGTTTGCTCTTTTTCAGCTGCTGAACGGCCATGTGAATATCGTCCGCCGCGGTCACTTCTCCTCCGGGAGTGTTGAGATTCAGGATCACCGCCCGGACATCCGGATCTTTTTCCGCTTTTTTCAGCTGACGGCAGATCAATGTGGAGTCTGCATTTTCGCTGTAGCCGCCGTTTTCGTTGAGGATGATTCCGCAGACGTCGATCACGGCGATCTTTCCTTCGTTCCCCGACCGTTCATCACCGAATTCCTCCTCCGGATCTTCCCGGTCGATTTTCTGGAGATTTCCTGCGAAGACGGAAATTTTCCCATTCAGGCTCCAGAGCGCCGTCACGCCGAGAATCAGGGCAATCACGGCAACCGCGAAGCATCCGAGCAGACAGCCGAAGCAGCCTTTGCCCTTCTTTTTCTCCTCCCGCGGAGGAAGGACGGACTGTTTCTCCGGCGACGGTTCAATCACAATGGTCTTCTCTTCTTCCATCATTTCATATCCTTTCTATAACAGTCTGACGACAGAGTTTCCGGGCTTCCCCGGGATCAAAGAACGCCGGTTCCCGCGTCATGCAGCTTGCGCTTGCCGCGGCAAGTCCGAGTGCGAACGCCTCCGGAACGGGCGTTCCTTCCAGCGTTTCGGAAAACAGCACGGCATCGCAGGTATCGCCCGCGCCGATCGGATTCCGGCACACCTTCAGCCGGGGAACGGCAATGCGGAACAGCCCTTCCTGCGTGGACAGGAACGCAGGCTCCGCTCCGTTGGTGACGGCAAGGACGGCGATTCCATGCGCTTCCCGGAACTGTGCGATCCTCTCCGGTGTGATTGTTTGACACTCTGCAAGATGGGAAAGTTCCTCCCCGTTGATCTTCAGGAAAGTAAGCCCTTCGGAAAGAAGTCCCCGGACCTCCCGGTAGGCATCCAGCAGCACGGGGATTCCCCGGGCGCGCGCAAGACGGATCGCGTCGCGGAAGAACTCCGGAGCAATTCCGGGCGGAACAGTCCCGCAGAGAGCGAGTCCCTGAACTTCGGGCAGAATTTTTTCCATTGCATCGAACAGCGCCGCGCTTTCGCTTTCCGAGAGCTGCGCCGACGGCTCAATGATTTCCGTTGCGCTTTCCGACGAGTCGCAGAGCAGGGTTGAGCAGGTCCGTGTGCAGCCGGCGGTCCGGATGGTCACGGCGGAAAGATTCTCCCGGGCAAGAGCCTCGGAAAGCAGATCGCCGACCACCCCTCCGAGGGGCTGAAGCACCACGGCCTCCGCCCGTCCCCAGAGATGAGCCGCCCGGATGAAATTGATTCCTTTCCCGGACGCCGACACCCGGCATTCCGTCGCCCGGTTCACGCCGCCGGCGATCAGACGGTTCAGACGGATGGTTTTCTGGTAGGCGGGATTCAATCCCAGTGCGAGGATTCGGTTCATCGGCATCGGGCGCGGTCAGAAGGAGACGTTGACATCCCCGGAGATCATGCACGGCGGCGGAACCAGAAGGCAGCCGAGCGGTTCCCTGACCTCGCGGTTCCAGTCCCGGTACATCAGCGGATCGGTCGGTTCTCCCCACGGATTCAGGTCCATTACAATCACCTTCCGTTTGCAGGTGATATAGATATCCACGGTCAGCGTATCGACCGGAAGCAGGCCCTTGATCTCCTCGAAAAACCGTTTTGCCACATTCCAGTAATCTTCCTGACGATGGATGAGCCGGCGGTAATGGCGGATCAGGAAGCGCTGGCTCATCGCCAGCAGTTCTCCGTTCCGGATGAAGAGACGGTATTCGCGCGGGATGTCGAACACCCGGAATTTCCGGACACAGATGCACTGCACGCCTCCGGAGGCCGCAAGAGCACGGATCTTCGCACTTCCCGCCAGAGAGATCCAGGCGCTTTCCGCGGAAACCACGGATCCCCGTTTCGAGGAAAGAAAGCGCGGCGAATCGGTTGGCGCGGCGAAGTCCGTCGAAACGAAGTGCTTTCCGTGGAAAGGACGCATTGCTTCGGAGATCCGGCGGATTGCCGAAAGCGCATATTTCCCTGTATATTCCCCTGCGGCGAGCGCGCCGATCTCCTGATCCCGCAGAAAAGCGAATGTCGCCGGCATGGAGCAATGGGCGAACAGCGGATAGTAATTCTGTACCCGGAATACATCGTTGATGTCTGACATGGGAAAACCTCCTTGTCGATTAATAGAAATCCTCATCTTCCGGCGGCGGATTCACCGAGCGGCTGACCGCGGAAAACGCCAGCATCTGATAGATGAAAAACGTAATGAAAAACACCGTCTGAAAACTGAGAAACGGAAGTGAAAGCGCGGTAAAGAGTCCCGCAATAATCAGCGGAGGGAATGCGGCATACACCATCACCGTCATCAGACGGGGAAAACCGATTTTCTTCTCGCCCTTCGGTGAGAAGAGATTCTGCGCTCCTGCAAACAGAAATGTAATCATCAGAGAAGAGAAAAACAGTCCGGCGAACGCGGATATCCCGATGAAGAAATTGTATACTCCGGAAACGGTGGAGACCAGACGGGGCAGGGGAATGGTCAGCATTTTTCCGTTTTCCTCGGCCTTTGTCTTTTTCTCGAAATAATTTTTCTGCACATAGTTCCGGATCTCCTCCGCGGTGAAGGGCGTTGTGGAGAGGGCGTTCAGCGGCAGAAGCGGAACGGCCCGTTCCAGGGACGGCAGCGGCAGAGGAACAACGACAAACATCTCTTCTCCCTCCACCGTGCTCCAGAGCAGGAACCCGCGCGGAGTCCACAGGATTCCCGCCCGTTCCTTCCAGTGTTCCATCTCTTTCAGCGGTTCCGCGGAGTCCGGCATGTAATCCAGGCGGAGATCCTGCGTGAGAATGAAACTTTTCGGTCGCTCCGCATGACGGCTCGGGTACGAGGTGCCGTTCTGGATCACCAGCGTTCCGAAATAACTCCCGAGCGCTTTGGAAATCACTTTCCGTTTCTCCTGCAGATCCGCGATTTTAAAAACGGATATCACAAGAGCAAGCAGAATGCAGAGCAGCAGCAAATGAAAAATCGCCCGGAAGGGATTCCGGTTCATCAGCGTCGGAAAGACCGACGGTCCCGAACATACTGCCGTAATGGTCTGGAAAAACTGCATGGACTACTGCTTCACCCGGTTGATTTTAAAGTTGCGTTTGCCGGATTTCTTCACGATTTTGTCAATTCCGCTCTTGATGGCGTTCAGATCCTCATCCTCCAGGCGCTGCACGAAAACGATTCCGTCCAGATGGTCATATTCGTGCTGGATTGCACGGGCGAGCAGCCCGCCGCACTCCAGACGGATTTCGCGTCCGCCCAGGATCTGCGCCTGAAACACGATCGACACGGGCCGCTTGACCGGCGCATAGAGTCCCGGCACACTCAGACAGCCCTCTTCCCGCTCCTCGATCACTTCACTGCGGGAAACAATTTCCGGATTCACAAACACCAGCGGCATTTTCGGAAGCAGTTCAAGCTCTCCCGGCGAGTTGCCGCAAAGCGGATTTCCGTTTTCATCCTCGTCCATATAGACATGAAGGGCAAACATTCTGAGCGGGACGCCGACCTGCGGAGCCGCAAGACCGATTCCGTTGTGCCGGTACATGGTCTCAATCATCTTCTCTCCGAGTTCGAACAACTCGGCGTCGATTTTGCGGACGACCTTGGCTTTGGCATTCAGCACGGAGTCCCCGAGCAGACGGACCGGAAGTGTTTTTTTCTCTTTGCCAAACATGAAAAACCCTCAAATTTCCGTTCGTTACAATGACAGCGCACGGGCGATTCGCACCGCGCAGGCGCTTCCACCGATCAGTTCGATCGTTTCGCAGATTCCCGCGCCGACGGTAACACCCGTAATGGCAATGCGCAGCGGCTGTTTCAGATGATCCTGCTGAATTCCGTATTCCGATTCGATCGAATGAATCCGATCATCCACGTCCTGAGCCGTCAGCGGCCCGGCTTCCTGCACGTTTTCCGCGAATGCTGCCACCGCTTTTCTTACTGTATCATCGCTCAGGAGTTTTTTCAACCCCTTCGGATCATATTCCAGCTCTTCCGGTTTCCGGAAGAAGTAGTTCCAGTGTGCGACGTCCGCAAAGGTCTTTGTCCGCGACTGCATCAGAGCGGCGACGTTCCCCAGCAGCGGCGACGCAGCTCCTTCCGGACAGTATTTCTCCACAAACGGAAGAATTCTCTTTTCAAACTCCTCCGGCGGGAGTTCCGCGATATAAGCACCATTCATATTGGTCAGTTTCCTGATATCGAACTGTGCGGGAGAGCAGAGGGCGCGTTCAATCGTAAACGCTTCGACGAGTTCTTCCCGGCTCATTTTCTCCCGATCGTCTCCGGGCGACCACCCGAGAAGCGCCAGATAGTTGAACAGGGCCTGCGGCAGAAATCCCTTTTCACGGAAATCGCCGACAAACGCATCTCCGTCGCGCTTGCTGTACGGTTTGCCCGCCGCGTTGACAATCATCGGCAGGTGCGCATACCGGGGCGGTGTGAAACCGAGCGCCTCAAACAGGAAAAGATGGCGGTAGGTGTTTTCCACATGATCGTCGCCGCGGATGATGTGCGTAACCTTCTGCTGCATATCGTCATAAACGTTCGCCAGATGGAACACGGGGCTTCCGTCGCTGCGGACAATAATGAAATCCTTCATACTGTCGAGCGGCTTTGCCAGTTCTCCTTTCACCATATCATGGAAGAAGACTTCGCGGCGGAGAAAATTCAGACGGGATGCTCCGGCAATGACGGTTTTTTCCTGCGGATTCCGGGAAAGAGCTTTCATGGTATCATCATTGAGCTGGAAGAGCACGGTTCCGGCGGCATCGGTAATCGTCAGATTCTTGAATCCGGCAAGACAGGCTGCGTTTTCAACCGTTTTCCCTTTCGGACTCAGCGTGGAATATGTGACGCCGCAAAGATTCAGCGCCACCTCGGATTCCGGAGCAAGAACGATTTCCGCCGGACCGGTTTCCCGGACGAACGGCATGGAATCGCACGCCATCGGCAGTTTGAAGAGAAGCGGAGAGTGTTCTTCTCCGGGATTCAGATAATAGGCGTCGCCCTTTTCCAGAAGTTTGCGGGCGGCCTCTTTATGTTTTTCGCCCTGGGCCGTCTGATACATGATCTCCTCATCGTAGTCGAGGCCCAGCCATTTCATACATTCGAGGAGTTTGTCAATTGCCTCCTGTGTCGAGCGTTCGAGGTCGGTATCTTCAATCCGCAGCAGGAAAGTCCCTTTGCAGTGACGGGTGGTCAGCCAGTTGAAGATCGCGGTCCGGATATTGCCGATATGGACCTGACCAGTGGGGGAGGGGGCAAAACGCGCTCTGAAATCCATACAATCTTTTCTCCTAAAATAAACACTTTGCCGGGGAATTCCGCCCCGGCAAAGTGCGATTCAAATTCAGAACAATTCGATCTGCGCCGCGTGTTCAGCGGACGTTGATGGCGGCTTCCAGCTGAGCTTTCGCCTGATTCATCTTCACGACAGAGGAAACCAGGTTCATTTCCGCGTTGACCAGGTCTGTCTGCGCTTCATTCAGACGGGTGAGTTCCGCGTTTCCGGCTTTGTACTCCTCTTCCACCAGATCGCGGGTCTGCTTGGTCAGCTCATACGTTTTCTGGAACAGTTTCACCTGCTTGAGATAGGTGATATAGTTGTCGTAGGCGGCGCGGACATCGGTAATCACCGTGATCCAGATTTCCGCCAGATTGTATTCCGCCTGCGCCATTGCGGCCTGCGCCGCTCTGGCGTTGAAATAGGTGTTTCCGCCTTCAAACAGGTTCCAGGAGGCGGTGGCTCCGTAATTGAACGAACCGTTGCTGTAATAGGATTTCGTTCCCGAGCCTGTGTCCAGATTCCGGTTCAGGGAACGGTTGCGGGAATAGCCGAGAGAGTAGTTCACGGAAACCGACGGTCCGAAAGCACAGAGACTCGACCAGAAGGAGAATTTCGCCGCTTCCAGATTTTCCCGGTAGGCGCGGAGGTCCGGACGGTTGGCGAGCGCGGTATCCAGATAGACCGACACATCCGGAAGAACATCCCCTTCCGGCGACGGCATTTCCGGGAACTTGACGTCGTCCGGAATGGTTCCGTCGGTCAGCCCGAGCAGCGCGGCAAGTGCATATTTATTATATGCGTAGGTATACTGAGCGGCGATCAGATCGCTTTCGCCGTTGTTGTAACGGATTTTGAAGTTCAGCACGTCGCTGAGGGGAACCGCGCCGGCTTCGAATTTCAGCTGTGTGTCTTTCAGAAGATCGGCACTGTAATTCATATCGGCGATTGCGATGCGCTGCTGAGCGGCCGCGAGCTGGACGTCATTGTAGGCATAAGCGACGGCGCGGAGGAGGAGGCGGCGGGCGTCATCTTCTTCCGCAACGGATGCTTTCCAGGAGTGGCGGGCGGAAAGCATGTTCATTTCCCGCACGAGGCTGTCGAAGATCAGCCAGGATCCTCCAAGTTCGACTCCGTAGCTTTCTCCCTGGGAACGGGTCCGGGTGTAGTTGCTCGGCGCGTAGATCCGGGAGAAATTCTGCCCGATTGTCGCCGACACGCTGAGTGTCGGATAATAGGAGGAGAAGCTCTGGTAATATCTGGCGCGGGCGGCAGCAATCGCAAAGTATTTTGTCTTGAAGCTCGGATTGTTGTTCAACGCGATGTTCTGAGCCTCTTCCAGCGACAGCGTATGGATTCCTTTCGGAAGAGAGGTCTTTTCCTGCGGTTTCAGGGATGTGTAATTGCTCTTGGAGACGCCTTCGAACGGCTTCTTGTAGGAAGCGCAGCCGGCGAGCAGGAGAGTCCCCAGTGCGGATGTCAGAAGCAGATATACAAGTTTCATTTTCATAAATTCGGTCATTCGCCTTTATCGTTAGTTTTTATCTCTTCTCATTTTTTTATATTAGTCTGTAACTTACACTCTCTTTGTGCATTCTGCAAATTAAAAACAAAGTTTTTTTGTCAAAAAAACGAAAAATTTAATTCAGTAAACTGTTTAACGGGATTAAGTCGAGAGCTCCGGGACGGGAAAAGAGCCAGTTTCAGAGGGGATGCGTATAAAAAATAATCCGTTTTTTTCTCCCGGAGACTGGACTTTTCGGGAAAACAGGCATATATTGCCGGAATAAAGATGACTCGTTGGATAGAGAATTTGATGCGGATCCGCAACCGCAGACAGAATTCAGAATCCCGCGACAGTTTGTTTTATTCTTTTTATGTTCAAAAAGCCCAGGGAGAAAATCAGAAAAATGGCGGAAGTAATCTTAAAGGATGTCTGCAAAATGTATGACGGCGGGGTTCTCGCGGTCAAACATGTCGACCTCGAAATCAAAGACCGGGAGTTTATGGTGCTTGTCGGCCCGTCGGGATGCGGCAAGTCCACGACGCTCCGGATGATCGCCGGACTGGAGGAAATCAGTTCGGGCACCATCACCATCGGATCACGGATTGTCAACAACGTCCCGCCCAAGGACCGCGACATTGCGATGGTCTTTCAGAACTATGCGCTCTATCCGCACATGACGGTGTATGACAATCTCGCGTTCGGACTCAAACTCCGCAAACTGCCGAAAGCCGATATCGACAAACGCGTAAACGAAGCGGCTGAAATTCTGGGAATTCATGACTATCTTCAGAGACGTCCGAAAGCCCTGTCCGGCGGACAGCGCCAGCGTGTGGCGGTCGGCCGGGCGATCGTCCGTAAACCGGAAGTCTTCCTTTTCGACGAACCGCTCTCCACTCTGGATGCAAAAATGCGTGTTCAGATGCGTACGGAAATTTCCAAACTTCATACGCGCCTCGAAACCACCATGATCTACGTTACACACGATCAGATTGAAGCCATGACCATGGGCGACCGCATCTGCGTAATGAAGGACGGTGTCATTCAGCAGGTGGACACTCCCCTGCATATTTACGACAATCCCGCCAACATCTTTGTCGCGGGCTTCATCGGAACTCCGCCGATGAACTTCTTCCAGGGACATCTTGAGAAAGTGGGCGAGGACCTCTTTTTCAAGACTCTGACAATCTCCATCCGTCTTCCCAAAGAGTGGCACGCCCGGGCGGAAGCCTATCTCGGGAAAGAGGTGGTCTTCGGCATCCGACCTGAAGAGATCGGTTCCGAGCGCGCGGAAGCGGAGGAAAATCCCCAGAGAATGAAGGCGAAAGTGGAAGTCATGGAGCCGATGGGGGCGGAAACCTATCTCTATCTGGATACCGGAGACAAAACCAACTGCATCGCCCGGATTGACGCTCACCGGAAAGTCGTCATCGGCGAAGAGGTGAATCTTGCGGTGTCGCTTGCCACCGCGCACATTTTCGATCCGAAGACAGAACTTCTGATTGTCTGATCTTCCGGAAAAAAGTTCCTGAAAACGCCGTCTTCCGCGACGGCGTTTTTTATGTTTCCGCACGGCCGGAGAGTTTCCGGTAGCGGGTCGGGGAAAGATGCATTTCCGCATGGAAGAAACGGATGAAGTAATAGGGATCCCGGAATCCCGTGCGGGCCGCGATTTCGTAGATTTTCAGATTGGTTTCGGCCAGCAGACGGCAGGCCTCCTCCAGTTTGCGTTTGCGGATGCAGACGGCCGGAGGATCGGGAAAGACGGACTTCCACCTGCGCAGGAAGGTCCGGTAGGACATCCCGTGTTTCCGGACAAGCGCCTTCAGATCGGGATTTTCAGCAAAGTGGAGGTCCAGATACGACGCAATCGGATAAACGGATTCTTCTCCGGACTCTCCGTGCTGTTCTCCGGATGCGGCGGAAAGCTGGATCTCCTGAATCAGACGCATGCAGACTGCATCGAGGCGGTCCGCTTCTCCGGGATGACGGATCGTCCGGCAATGGCGATGGATTTCATCCAGCAGTTCCGGCAGATTGAAATCCCCCCGAAACGGCATCAGAACTCGTTCCGGAGCAGAGAAAAAACGGAAGAACGGAAGGGTTTCCGGCGGATACGAAAAGAAAAACTTCTCCAGAGGCGTGGATGGGTCCGGAATGGAGTATTCGGGGCCCGGGCAGGTAAAAATAAATGCCGGGACAGTGCATTCGAATTCGCGTCCGTTGATTCGATATCCGGTCCTTCCGGTCGGCGAAGAGAGCACGACCCCGAAATTGACCGTCTGGCGCCGGGGATTCGGATTCAGGGAACAGTCTTCTTTCCGGTAGCCGAGATGAGAGACCGGGACAAAAAGATTGGAACTCCTGCGGAGATCCCGTACGATCAGAGAAAAATTTTCCATGAAAAAGATCCGTATTCCATCATGCTGCACTTTCCTGGAATAGTTTATTTCTTTTTCCGGAAAAAACAAGATCCATTTCCCGGAAAATCTTGATTTCCGCTTGACTTTTCGAAAAATGGTTGCTATACTTCCTCACCTGTATTCAAAAGGGATGCACAGGGTAAAAATGCCGTATTCCGAAGGAAATGAAAACGCCGTCTGAGAAGACGAAAGATTGTCTGCTGATACGATGATGCCGAGAAACCATTCGAAAATTCCTCAGCTGGATCCTGTCACCCGGGAATTTGCGGAGACTCATCCGGATACCTGTGCCGCCGTTACGGCAACGGTTGCACAGAAGATTTTTTACGGTGTGCTGGTTCTTCTCCTTCTCTTTCTGCTGAAATACCGCTGGGATCTGTTTGTGTTTCTGGTCTGCGGAATGTTGATGCTGCTGTACGGAGGTGCCGTGCTGATGCGTCTTGCCGCGGGGATCTGCACCGTCTGCGGTTTCGGGACGGAAAAGGTCGGGAAAGAAGAACTGGACGCGCTGAAGGACGAGGATCTTCCGGTTTATACGATTCTTCTTCCGCTCTACAAGGAGCCGGAAGTCGCCCGGAAAATCCTGAAACGGATCGCCGCACTGGACTATCCTCCGTCCAAGCTGGATGTGAAACTCCTTCTGGAAAGCGACGATACGGAAACTTCGACGGTACTGGCCAGGACGGAACTCCCGGAAAACTTCACAATCCTGCGCGTTCCCGACGCTCAGCCGAAAACCAAGCCAAGAGCCTGCAATTTCGGCTTGAGGGAGGCAAAAGGGGAGTTCTGCGTCATCTACGACGCGGAGGATATTCCGGATCGCGACCAGCTGAAAAAAAGCGTTGCGGTTTTCCGCCGCGACAAAGATCGGCATCTTGCCTGCATCCAGGCGAAATTGAATTACTACAACTCCCGCCAGAACTGGCTGACCGGTTTTTTCACGGTGGAGTACACCACCTATTTTGATCTTGTTCTTGCGGGGTGGCAGAAATTCGACATGCCGCTTCCGCTCGGGGGCACTTCGAACCATTTCCGGACGGAGGTTCTGCGCGCAATCGGCGGATGGGATCCGTTCAACGTGACCGAAGATTGCGAGCTGGGAATCCGAATCTATGAAAATCATTGGAAGACCACCGTGCTGGACTCCACAACGCTGGAAGAGGCAAATTCCCGGCTGTGGAACTGGATGCGGCAGCGCTCCCGCTGGGTGAAGGGATTCATCCAGACGCATCTGGCGCACTACCGGAATCCGTTCAAGACCATCCGCCGTCTCGGATTTTACGGGGCGGTCGGCGGATACATGGCGGTCGGCGGATCGGCGCTGATGATGCTGACCAATCTGATTTACTGGCCGCTGACGCTGCTGTATCTTTTTCTGCTGATTCACGGTCTGAACGCGGGAGAGAGTCTGGAATCTCTTCTGGTCGCGTCCACCAGCCGGGAGAGTGTATATCAGGGGGTGCGGTTCGCCGGGATTTCGTGGCATGTCTGGCCGATGCTGTACACCGGACCGGGAGAAAGTCCGTTCTGGTCGATGGTTTCGCAGGTGTTCTGCGCGGGAACGGTATTTCTGTTTCTCTCGAACATCCTGCTGGTGGCGATTCATCTTGCGGCCGTTCTGAAACGGGGATATTATCATCTGATCCTGCATGCGCTGCTGATGCCGTTTTACTGGATTCTGATTTCCTGCGGCGCATGGAAAGGTTTTCTGCAGATTTTTACCCGGCCATTCTACTGGGAAAAGACCATTCATGGTCTTGATTCCGGGTTCAACAATCATCTTCAAGGAGAGTCCGTCCCATGAAAAAACAGTGTTTTTCCTTAATCGAGCTTCTGATCACCATTGCCGTCATTGCGATTCTGGTGGGAGTTCTTCTGCCCGCGCTCAATCATGCGAGACAGAAAGCGATTGATCTTCACTGCATCAACAATCTGAAGCAGTTCGGGACCGCATTCATGACCTACCGGGCGGACAGTGATGACAAGATGCCGATGTGGAGTTCGGATCTTTTTCCGACCTACATTCCGTCGGCGCAGGTGTATATGTGCAAGCGGGACCTGAATCCGAAGAACGTCTCCTATCCGTATGACAACTGGAGACTCAATGTTCCGGGGCAGACCACCGGTTCGGACGGCAGCTCTTCGGACAAGTTTGTGGAGGCCTACGATTTTCCCCGGGCTGCGGAAAGCGGACGCAACATCGCCTCCGACGATCCCCGCACCGAACTCCGGATCAGCTATTTTTATGAGTTTGCCTATGTCAAGGCCTCCTGGGAACTTGCGGAAGACGCCGGGGAAGATGCAACCTGGTGGGAGTTGAAATATTACCAGCTCCGGAGCATGGCGCCTGCGGGCATGGCAAACAAGGTCGACAGCTCCCAGACACAGCTTTTTCAGGACAACACCCTTCCATTCCGGAACCGGCAGTCCACGTTTCCGGTCCTCCGCTGCTTCTGGCATATGAAGGGGCTCACGCCGGAAAAGGACAACACGCCGGTCTACAATCTCTCCTATGACGGCAATATTTTCTACAGCGGCCCGCCCGCGTGGGAAGTCAATTCGTGGACTCAGAAGTGAGATCAATGAAGATTTTTTCCGTTCTGCTTTTATCCGTTCTGCTTTCGGGGCTTCTTCCTGCCGGAGAGCCGTTTCCCGGCGACTGGAAAGCGGAAGGCGGCGGGGGAGGGGAGACTCTGCGCATGGAGAATGAAAACGCTGTCATTGAGGCGGCCTTTCCCGGCGGAGTTCTTCTGTACAAGGAGCGTCTTCGTTTTCTGTTCGCTCCGGACCGGACGGCGTTTTCGGCGAAAGATCTTTCCATCGAAGTGCGGGCAGACGGCATCACGGCGCCGCTGAAGGCATGGATTTTCCTGAAGGACAAGGACGGCGCATGGTTTCAGTCCGGAGAAGAGTTTTCGCTGAAACCGGGCAAATGGACTCGTCTTTCCGTGCGTCTGGACCTTTCCGGACACGAACTCTATCCGATGGGACATCATGCGGCGTGGAGCGGATTTTTCGCTTCCCGGATTTTTGCCGCCGGTCTTTCCCTCTACAGCGACCGGAAGGAGAAGGCGGTCATCACCATGCGCTCGCCGGTTTTCGAGGGGAAACGGGAGTCTGTTTCCGAAGTCCGGCCGGTGGAGTGGGATCTTCCGGAACGGGGCGTCAAAAACGAGCGTCTGATCTCCCGCTTTCATTTGAACCGGGAGTATTTCAATCCTTTCGACCCCGATGAAATTGCCGTGGATTTCGAGGTGACTGCGCCTTCCGCCCCGGATACGATTCGAAGCTGGCCTGCGTTCTATTCGTTTGAGTGTCTCCGCGATTTCCATTTCACGACGGAGCAGGTCCGGCTTCAGGGACTTCCTTTCTGGGAGTTCCGCTATATGCCGAAGGAAAAAGGAGAACACCGAATCCGGCTGCGGATTACGGATTCCAGTGACCCGGATCATACAACGACCTTCTTTTCCGACTGGAAAACCGTCCGGGTCGAAGACTCCGCCAATCCGGGATTCATCCGGGTGTGCAGAACCAATCCGGTCTACTTTGAATATGAAAACGGCGATTTCTTTTTCCCGGTCGGCATCAACATTCATTCCAACACCGACCAACGGAGCGAACGGGCCTTCCGGTTCCCCCATCTTCCCGACCGCGGCAATGCGGATTATGAAGAGTACATTCTCCGCTGTTCGGAAAACGGCGTCAATCTGATTGAGGTCTGGATGGCCTCCTGGACCTATGCCATCGAATGGAGTTCTTCCCGGAACGGCTTTTACGGCCTCGGACACTACAACATGCAGACCGCCTGGAAACTGGACCAGCTGCTGGATTTTGCCCGCAAGCACAACGTCAAGCTCAATCTTGTGCTGGACAACCACGGAAAAGTCGCCGACATCTGCGATCCGGAATGGTATGATTCCCCCTACAACGCAAAAGGGATTTTTGCAAAAGCCAACAACGGATTTCTCTCCTCCGCCGAGGAGTTCTGGAGCAATCCCTGTGCGATCGCGCAGGCCCGGAAACGCAATCGCTACATTGCGGCCCGCTGGGGAGCGGATCCCGCAATTTTCGCAATGGAGCTCTGGAGCGAGGTCGATCTTGTCGCCAACGCCTGGAAAGCAAGAAGCAATATGATTAAATGGCACAAAATGACAGCAAACGACATCAAACGGGAGACGCAGGCACCTTTTCTTACCGCCACCCATATCTGCGGGGAGATCGGAAATCTGATGGGATGGAAGGATCTGGCCATTGATCCTCCGGAACTGACGCACGTCTGCTGTGACGCCTATCGGAGCGCGCTTATTCCGATTGTCAACCAGATGCAGAATCATCAGGAGCGGATCACCCAGGTTCTCAAGCCGGTCCTGATCACGGAATATGGCGGAACGAATGCTGCGGGAGGATGGTCTCAGCTCAAATCGGATATTCACGGAGGGATCTGGGCGGCGCTGTTCACCCGTCATGCGGGAACGCCGCTTCTCTGGTGGCATGATTTCATCCACATCAACAATGAATACGCTCATTTCAAAGGATTCAGCACCTATCTGAAAGGAATGGATCTGACAAAAGGGAAGGTGGAGTACGGCAGAATCTCCGTCTCTTCCCGGGATACGGTGTATCCGCAGCCGTTTATCACGCAGATCCGGAAAAGTCTGCCGAAACGGATCCGTGCTCTGGCGTTTCCCCGCTACGGTCTTTCCGGATTATGGCTCAAACAGGAGAATCGTTTGCTGTACGGGTGGGTATATCATGTTTCCGAGCTCAAAAATTACCGCACGGAGCAATCGGAGGTTCCGCTCTCCCGGAGGATTGTGCTGTATCCGGATACGCAGCTGGCGAAGGGACGGTATCTGGTCCGCTGGTTTGACACGATGAGCGGAGAATGTGTATCGTCGTCGCTGCTGGACTTCACAAACGGCGGAAAACTCTGGATCAAGGCGCCGGACATCCGTCTGGATCTGGCGTTCAAAGTGATTCCAATAGGAGCGGGGGAGGGCGGACGATGAAACGGTTTCTTCTCCTTTGCCTGTTCCTGATTCTAAGCCGTGCAGAGGCGCTCGACTGGCACGATCCGGAAGCACCGTTCCGTCTGCAAATCGACCACGACGTCACGGGAGAATGCGGATATCTCGACTTCAAGAAGATCTGTCTTCCGAAGACTCTGGAAAACGGGGTCCGCGTATTCACGGCGGACGGGAAAACGGTATCCATTCACCAGTACGACCACGATCATCTGCTTCTGCCCGCCGCAGCCGGAAAAGTCACCTATTATCTTTATTACGGTTACGCGACGCCCCGTCCGTTCCAGCGCTGGAATTCCCGGATCACCCCCGTTCCGGAAAATTACCGTCTGCGCCAGCAGGATGTGAGCCGCCGCTATCCGAACTCGCCCGATGACGCAGGATCCATCGAAAATCTGAAGCAGAATTCGCCGTTCATCCGGAACCGGCGGCAGCTGTGGAGACGGGTCGGCGAATTTTTCGTTGCCCGGACCGACTATCTGGAACGGCTTCATCTGGCGCTGGTCCGGAAGACGCCGCCGGAACAGGTGGCCTGTGCGGAATACCATTTTGCACAGACCCGTCTTCAAAATCAGGTCCGCACCATCCGGGATGTGGCGACGGAAACGCTGGAGTCGGTCTTTTTCTCTCATTTCCGGAACCGGCGGAGAGGCAGCGACGTCTCCCGGATCTTCTTCACGCAGAGGCCGTTCGATACCGACCGGAATTTCGTTGCCTGTTTTTCCGGCCGTTTAGCCGTGGAGGAACCCGGAGAATATGAATTCCGTCTGAATACCAATTCCACCCGGATTCTGCGTCTGAACGGGAAAACCCTTCTGCGGAGATTCGGCGAATTCCAGAATCCGAATTCCTATGCGATCGGCTCTTCGGATCTTCTGACACTTCCGCTTTCCCGCGGCTCCCATTTTCTGGAATTTCTCTACTACAAGGGACCGATCGCGAACTGGGCAGCGCTTTCCTGGAGAAAAAAAGGGGAGGGGACGTTCCATCTGCTGACCGAGGACGATTTTGCCCCGGCGATTCCGCTGTTTCCCGCCCGTTCGGAAACCCGGGAGGGAAAACGCTGTCCCATCGTGCTGCGCGACGACTCGCTTTCGCTCTTCACCGACAAGCATCATGCCTATTCCCTCGATCATTACCGGGTTCTGAATGCGGAATACTCCTGGCACTGGGAACTGGATGCCCGGCACTATCCTGCGCAAGTATCGGTGTTTGCCCTCCGGGATCCGGAGACTCCGGTTCTGAAACTGGTCCCGGAAGACCCGGACTATCTTCCGCTGGAAATCATCCGGAAGCCGCGGACCGGAATCAAAGTGCCGCTCCGTCCGGATCTCTCCCTGCGTCTCTGGGCACCTCATTTTCTTTATGACGACGAGTATGGATCGGTCACTCTGGAGATCAATTCGGGGCTTCCCGCGGCGTATACGGCGCTGTTTTCCGTCAACTCCGAAATGAATCCGGTCTTTCCATCCGGGGAGGAGTATCTTCCGATTTCCGCGATTCCCATGGAGCATGAGGACCGGTATGCGAAAAACCGAATCATCAAACGAACCTATCCGCTGGATGCGCGAATGATTCAGCAGGATTTTTCCACGGAATTCCGTCTGGTGCTTCCGGGGCTTCAGGCGGATTCGCAGTCGCTGCGGATTCTTCCGGCGTCCGCGCTTCCGGAAGGATTCCGAACCTCTCCCGACGGACTTCTCGACAGGGAAGGGCGCCGTCTGCTTCCGATCCTTCACCGGGCCTCCCTTCACGAAATTCGAGCCTGGGAACTGCCGAGAAAACTGGGCGCGGAGTGGAAACGCCACCAGAAGGTCCTTGTCATCGCCGAGGATTACCCCGCGCTGAAGGAAAAACTGGCCGCCGGACTGGCACGATACGGAATTGAACTGGTCTTTCTGCCCTGGAGCCGGAGTTCTCTTCCCTCGGGCAGCGCCGTAATGGAAACGCTGCCCGCCGCATGGAGCCGGATCGCCGCCTCCGGAGCGGACGGAGCAATCCTGATTCCGCCGGAATCCGGACGGCATGGAATTCTCGGATTCCGCGAGGAGATGAATATGATATCACTGCTTCTGGAACATCTCTCGTACACGGCGTCAATCCGCACGATCGTCCTTTCGACGCCGCTCCCGCCATCCCCCCGGATCTATCGCGAACTGGAGGAAAAAGAGAAGCAGCTCCACGAATCCCTGCGCAAACTCCGGCGGGAAAGGGGAATCTCCTTCCTTGAGCTGAATGCCATTCTGCGGAAGAATCCGTTCTGGACAGACGAGGCATACCGGAAGAACGGCGAAGAGATCGCATTTCCCGATTCTCTGGCGGCCGCCGCGGCCTCCCTGATCGAAGCGGAATTTGAAAGAAAATGAATGAAGCGACTGGAAAAGCGGTAAATTTCATCTATATTACACTCGTCAACGATAAGTTTAAGGAGTTTGCCGCACCATGGACGCAACAACGGAAAGTTCTGCCAATTTCATTACCGAGATCATTGATGAGGATCTGAGAACCGGGAAAAACGGTGGAAAGGTTGTTACCCGTTTTCCGCCGGAACCGAACGGATATCTTCACATCGGTCATGCAAAGTCGATCTGCCTGAATTTCGGCCTGGCAAAGCAGTACGGCGGCCAGTGCAATATGCGTCTGGATGACACGAACCCGACCAAGGAGGATACGGAATATGTCGAATCCATCCTGGAGGACGTGCGCTGGCTCGGATGGGACTGGGGCAAAAACCTGTTTTACGCATCCGATTATTTCGACCGTCTGTATGCGTATGCAGTTGAACTCATCAAGCGCGGAAAGGCGTACGTCTGCAACCTCAGCGACGAGGAGTTCAAGGCGTACAAGGGAACCCTGACCGAACCCGGCAGACCCAGTCCGAACCGCGACCGCTCCGTGGAGGAGAATCTCGCGCTGTTCGAACGGATGAAAAACGGAGAATTCCCGGACGGCGCTTATGTGCTCCGGGCGAAGATTGACATGGCCTCGCCGAATATGCATATGCGCGATCCCGCAATCTACCGGATCCGCCATGCGGTTCATCACCGGACGGGAAACAAATGGTGCATTTATCCGCTCTACGATTTCGCCCACTGCCTTTCCGATGCGATCGAGGGAATCACAAACTCGATCTGCACGCTGGAATTTGAAATTCACCGTCCGCTTTACGACTGGATTCTGAATGCGCTTGAAACACCGTCTCATCCGCAGCAGACGGAATTTGCCCGTCTCAATTTGACCTATACGGTGATGAGCAAGCGCAAGCTCCTCGAGCTCGTCAAAGAGGGGAGGGTGGCTGGATGGGATGATCCCCGGATGCCGACGATCTGCGCCTACCGCCGCCGCGGTGTCCCGCCGGCGGCCATCCGCAATTTCTGCGAAAAGGTCGGCGTGACAAAATTCAACAGTCTGACCGATGTGGCTCTTCTGGATTACTGCATCCGGGAGGAGCTGAACAAAACCGCAAACCGGTTCATGGCGGTTCTGAATCCCCTGAAGCTGATTATCGACAATTATCCGGAGGATCTTGTGGAGGAGATGGACGCCATCAACAATCCGGAAGATCCCGAAGCGGGAACTCGCAAAGTTCCGTTCTCGAAAGAACTCTGGATTGAGGCGGCGGACTTTATGGAAGTTCCGGTCCGCCAGTTCCATCGGCTTGCTCCGGGAGCGGAAGTGCGTCTTCGCTACGCATATCTTGTGAAATGCGTTTCCGTTGACAAGGATGCGGATGGAAACGTTGTTGCGCTTCACTGCACCTATGATCCGGCAAGCAGGGGAGGGAATGCCCCGGACGGCCGCAAGGTCAAAGGGACCATTCACTGGCTTTCCGCAAAAACCGCGCGGAAGGCGAAAGCCCGTCTTTACGACCGACTGTTCACGATTGAGAATGTCGGGGAGATCCCGGACGATGAGGATTACAGAAATTACCTCAATTCCGAATCCCTGAAGGAAGTGGACTGTCTGATTGAACCGGCTCTTGCCCATGCGCAGCCGGGAGTTGCTGTCCAGTTTGAGCGGACCGGTTATTTCTGTCCGGACATCAAGGATTCGACGCCGGAGCTTCCGGTCTTCAACCGGACTGTGCCGCTGAAGGATTCCTGGCAGAAAAAAGTCGCACAACAGTAAAAAATCGAAACTCTTCTCTCCGGAAACGGAGGGAGAGTTTTTCAGAGACACCATATTCAGAAGAGGGAAGGGGAGTCCCATGCCGGAAGAAAATTATACCGCACCGACGATCCTGGTAGAGACGGTCGGCGTCTTTGAGACGAACTGCTATTATGTTTTTCCCCGGGAAAACGGCCCGCTGTTCATCATTGATCCGGGCGGAGAGGCGGAGAAGCTGTACGCGAACATCACCCGCTTCCAGCCATCGGAATATGTCATTCTGCTGACTCATGCTCATGTGGATCACATCAGTGCGGCAGGAGAACTTGCAGAAAAACTGAAATTAAAAGGAATCTATGTTCCGCCGGAGGATCTTCCGCTTTACGAGAGCAAAGAGAACGCCCTTCTCCCGTTTCTGCCGCCGGCAAAGAATCTTCCGCCCGCCATCTGGCCGCCGAAATCCATGGATTTCACCATTCTCCCGACTCCAGGCCATACAAGGGGAGGGGTCTGCTATTATTTCAGCGAACTGAACGCCATTTTTACGGGCGACACTCTCTTCAGCGGATCCATCGGACGGACCGACCTCCCCGGTGGAAATTTTGATGATATTATGACTTCCATCCGGGAGAAACTTCTTGTCCTTCCCGAAAAACTCCGTGTTTTCCCCGGTCATGGAGAAGAAACCACCATCGGGATTGAGAAGACCTTCAATCCTTATTTGAAATAACCGCCGTTTCTTTCCCGCCGCCTTACGGACGATTGTTCCGGCTCTGATTGCCGGCATTCGTCCGTTTTTTTGTGATCCGTCCCCCTTTCCCGGAAATGAATCGCTTCCGGAAGCAGACGCTTTTTCTGTCGGTTGACAAAGCAAGGATCAGTATCAACAAAGATGTGGATTCATCGACAAATCTGTCAACATTTTATAAACAAACCATAGATAGAAAGTCATAACATATTTATCATCAATATAAAACAGAAGAACCCCTCCCCCTTTGACGGGAATATACGACTTAACATAATGTATATTATGCGACGTTATAAATTCATCATTTTCCCCCTCTCTGAAATGCGATGGAGGAGCTTGAAGGGATTCTGATGGATGAATGCGGAGCAGATGAAAGATGATGCGGATGATCCCTTCTTCCCCCATGACAAATATTCCAGACCGGAAAGTTCATTTTTACTCTTTCGTTTGTCAACGTCCCTTTTTGTCTGCCGCTAAAAACGAGAGAAAAGGAAGATTTTCTTCATAAAAAATACATTCATAATAATCAAAACGGAATCAAAATACGAAATTTTCAAGGGAAGGGTTCTGTTTCCATACAAAAGATGAAGCGGCTGTCTTGAAACGTTTTTTTCGCCGACATCGTCCGTTTTCGGAGAAATAAAAATTTATGTCGTTTTATACTGTTTCCTGTTGTTTGCTGCCGAAACCAGAAGAAAGAAGAGGAAAAAAGCAGAAGACAGATTGAAACTCGGAAGAAATTATGCTAGTGTACCAGCCGCCCAAACAATCAGGATACGCGACGCCATGATGAAGGAAATCAAAAACGGAGACAAGAGTTTTTCCAAGCTGTTCGATATCATAGAGGAGATCGCCAGGAGCAGATCCGGCCTGAAAGGACGGGAAATCGCCGAGCGGACCGGCCTGCCCGTCAGCACAACCTTCCGGATGCTCAAATTTCTTGTGGAAAACGGTTATCTCCGGAGCGCTTCCTCCACCTATACGCTGGGTCTTGGAATTGCCCGTCTTGGAAATATCGCGGCCTCTCAGAACCCTCTGCTGAAGATTTCCCGGCCGCTGCTGGCGGAACTCTCTGCCAAAACAATGGAAACGGTTCATCTTGCGGAGCTGAAAGATCATCAGATCCGCTATGTCGACAAGGTGGAAGGAGTCCGCTCCGTCCGGATGGGATCTCTGATCGGCAATTATTCCCCGCTTTTCTGCACGGGAATCGGGAAGGCGATTCTCGCGTTTCTTGATCCGGAGGAACTGGAAAACGAAATCCGGAAAATCGAATGGAAACCCTATACCGAAACGACTCACCGGACCGCCCCTGCCCTGCTCCGGGATCTTGCCGAAATCCGGAAACGCGGGTATGCGGTGGACAACTGTGAACACGAAATCGGCGTCTACTGCCTTGCCGCTCCGATTCTGGACTATTCCGGACACGCAATCGCGGGAATCAGCATTTCCGGATCCGAACTCTATCTGAAAAACCGGACCGGAGAACTGGCAGCCCTTGTAAAACATGCCGCCGCGAAAATCTCGGAAGAATACTGCGGCTGATTTCCCCTTCCCTGCCCCGATCGAATAAAATGATGACTCGTTTGCAACCCTCTTTTCTTTTTTTTGAAATCAACCTATTGTTTGCATGATCCTTTTCAGCAAAAAGAGAAAAAACGGGTTGAAAAACCATTTTTACGGGATACGTTTTGAATCAGAAGCCTTTCCGTTCTTGAACACTGAGACTGAAAAATAAGGAGATTCGGTGATGGTACAAGCGAAAAAAGTTCTGGTTCTCGGCGCAACCGGTGCGATGGGGCAGTATCTGGTCCCGCTCCTTGCAGAAAAGGGATACCGGATCGACGCGGTTTCCTTCGACGAGAAAAAAAGCGATTTTCCCAATGTCAATTTCATCAAAATGAACGTCAAGGAAGGGGAAAATCTTCCCCGCCTCCTGGACAGCTGTTATGACGGAATCGTCGACTTCATGATTTACGGAACCGGCGAGCTGCCAAAGGTTCTTCCCCGGTTTCTCGCGAGTACCGGACACTACATCTATCTTTCCAGCTACCGGGTCTATGACAACAAGGCAACCCCGATCCGCGAGGATTCCCCCCGTCAGATCGACTCCTCGGACGATGCTCTTCTCCGCAATTCAGACGACTATTCCATCTTCAAGGCCCGCGGAGAAAATATTATCCGCGCCATCCCCCGGAAAAACTGGACCATCATCCGTCCCGCCATCACCTATTCTCTCAAACGGTATCAGCTGGTGACGCTGGAAGCGCCGAACACGGTCGGCCGCGCGTTTGCAGGAAAACCGGTCATCCTCCCCGAACAGGCAAGGAACATCCAGGCAACCATGAGCTGGGCCGGGGACGTCGCCCGCATGATTGCCGGACTTCTCTTCAATGAAAAAGCCTTCGGAGAAGCCTTCACGGTTTCCACGGCCGAACACCGCACCTGGGGCGAAATCGCCGATTACTACAAGGATATCTGCAATTTGAAAGCCGTCTGGGTCGACAAGGAGGTGTATCTCCGCATCCTCAATCCCGATCCATACGTCTACTGGACAAGATGGCAGCTCGAATATGACCGCCTCTTCAACCGGATCATCGACAACTCCAAGATCCTCGCCGCAACCGGAATGAAGCAGGAAGAGCTGAAACCGCTTTACGAAGGCCTCAAATTTGAAATCAGCCGCTGTCCAAGAGACATCCAGTGGCCCGTCAATGAAGCAATGGACGCCGCATTGAAAAATCTCTGAACAGACAAAAACGGTATTCCCGCGGGAGCCTCTGAAAAAGGCTTCCGTTTTTTTATCCGGGCTCTCCTTCTTCCGCTTCTCCGCGATTCTTCCGCACCTCAGCGACAAATGCGTTCAGATGCAGAAGATCCAGTTTCCCGCTCGCCAGAATCGGCAGAGTTTCCACCAGCCAGTAGTTCTGCAGACGGGGAATCCACAGATTCGGAATGCTGCGCTCGCGCAGAAGCGCGTTCATCTCCTCCGGAGATCGTTTCAGAGCCCCGGTATGGAGGACGACCAGCGCCTCCCCTTTCACCGGATCGGGAATGCCGGTAACGGCAATGCACCGCTCCTCCGAACCGGAGAGCTCGTTCATAATGCATTCCAGCATTTCGTGAGGAACCATCTCGCCGGCGATTTTGCTGAATCGGGAAAGGCGGCCGCTGATGGTGATGTAGCCGTCGATATCCATCCGGGCAATGTCGCCGGTATCGTACCAGCCGTGATCCAGCACTCGTGCGGTCTGTACGGGGTCGTTCAGATATCCCTGCATGACGTTGGGTCCCTTCACCAGCATCAAACCGTCGGTTTCCGGCGGAAGCTCGTGTCCGGTGACCGGATCGACGATCTTTACACAGATCCCGGGCATCGCCGCCCCGATGCTTCCCGGCCGGCCGATATCCTTCCCCAGCTCAAGAATGGAACTGCCGACATTGATGGAGACGATCGGGGCAAGTTCCGTGCATCCGTATCCCTCCACAAGCTGGATCCGTCCCTTCATCGCCTCCGCAAACTTCTCGGCAATGTCCGACCGCAGTTTTTCCGCGCCGACAATCGCCAGACGGATGGAATCAAACTGTTCCGGCGCACAACGCCGCAGATACGCCTGCATGAACGTCGGCGTCGCCAGAAGAATCGTAAGCTGATGCTTCTGGATCGCCCGTCCCACCGACAGCGCGTCCAGAGGGGAGACCACATAAACCACTTTGCATGCCACAATCAGCGGGAGCCAGAACCCGGTCGTAAAACCAAACGAATGAAACAGCGGAAGACTGCCGAGAATCCGGTCATGTCCCGTCCAGCCCATCACCCGCGTAATGGAGTAAATATCGCTGTTGATGTTGTGATGGGAGAGCAGAACCCCTTTCGGGTTCCCCGTCGATCCGCTGGAAAACAGAAGAACCGCTGTCCCGAACAGATTCCGGTGCGAAACCGGCGACAGCAGATTCATCAGTTCCTGATGCGGAAGAAGCACCGCCAGAACCGCCCAGAAAATCTTCGCCGATTTCGGAATGTCTTTCGCCAGATCCTCCAGAAACACCATTTCCGGCAGAGGATCGCGTTTGAGCGCGGAAAGAAAGCGGTGGCTGGTGAGAATATGCGTCATTCCCGCCTTCCGGATGGAGGCGCGGAGCGTCTCGTCCGAAACCGTGAAATTCAGCGGCGACGGCACCTTGTCCGCAATCAGCACCGCAAGAGTCGAAACGGCGGAAGCAACCGTGTTCGGAAGAAAAATTCCCACATACCGGACTTCGTCGGGCATCAGACGGCGGATCACCCGCGAGAGCACCGCCGCTCCGACCAGCGTTTGAAACAGTGTCAGTCGCTTCCCTTCAAAATCTTCCAGAACCACCCGGAACGGATGGCGTTTTGCATGTTTCGCAAGCTGATAATGGAGGGTCCGTTCTTCATTTCGCGGTGTCTCCTCCGATTCCGCGCCCAGTTCGCTGACCGCCTGCCGGAGCTGAAACGCGGAAAACGGACGCGGCACCGGCGAACCGATCGTCACCGTCGCGGGACACGGCAGCTCCCGCGGAATCCGGAACCGGATCTTCCCGTAATAATAACTGAAAATACTTCCCCAGAGCATCCCGAGCGCCACCGGAATCACCGGAACCTCCAGATCCGGAGGAAGCATCCGCGAGTATCCCGCCTTGAAGTCGTCGGTCAGTCCGTTCCGGGTCACCTTGCCCTCCGGGAATACGCAGACCGCCTCCCCTCTCCGCAGCGTTTCCCGCACCGTCTCGAACAGCTCCTGAAGTCTCCGGGGACCCTTCGACGGAACCTCGATGAATCCCATCATTCTCGCAAACGGATGAATCAGAGGATGTTTATAGTAGTCCTCGTGCATCAGAAAATGAATGGTCCGGGAACAGCACGCGGTAATCAGAAGCGCATCCACAAACGAAACATGATTCGACACCAGAAGCACCGGACCCCGTTCCGGAATGTTTTCCGCTCCCGTAATCCGCAGCCGGTAAAGAGTCCGGGTCAGCGCAACCACCAGGAAGCGCAGCAGAAGAAGCGGCTGAAGAATCATGCAGATGATCGTCGAACCCAGCGTCAGAAGGCCGATCGAGAGAAACAGCTGAGGCGGTGTCAGCCCCGGCATCCGCCGCACGGTCTCCCCAATCCATCCCGGAGTCCCCGCCGGCAGTTCGGAACTGGCGATCATCAGAAGAAAAACCACCGCGGATGTCAGAAGAACCACCGCAAAACAGATCGCATTGGAAAGCGCCAGCGCCGCACCCCGGGAGGACGGATCCAGACGCTGCTGCAGAAACGCCCGCAGCGGAATTACAAAAAATCCCCCGCTGATCCCGCCGAAAATCAGCCAGAGCAGTGCCAGCGGATGAAGCAGAATCGATCCGAAAAGCACCCCTCCCCCCGGACAGTAGACCGCCAGCGGCAGAAAAATGGCGATTCCCAGGGCGCCGTACGGGACAAATCCGACCTCGATCGTATTCCGGGAAAGTCGTCCGCAAAGATAGCATCCCAGTCCCATCCCGATTGCCGGTGCAAGCTGAAGCGCCGCAATTTCCATTTCGCCCCCGGATTCCGGAAGCGTATATTTGGCGAACATCACCAGAATCGTCTGAATGGCGACGCCGATCCCGACAAAAAACGCATCTCCGAATGCGGAAAGAAAGATCGAAAGCCGTCCGGTCAGCGCCCGCCAGCCGAGGGCCAGACTCTGAAGCACTCCGCTTCTTTTCCGGGTAAGCGTATGTTCTCTTTCGTATTCCGCGGTCGGCACGACCCGGAAGGCCGCCATGATTCCGAGAACCGATCCGATCATCAGCACCGATCCGGAAACGGAATGCTCGTTTGCCAGCGGGATGCCCAGTTCCGACAGACGCTCCGCCACACCGGACGTTCCCCATTTGATCAGCGGCGCCGCTCCGATTCCCGTGATTGCCGCGATGAACGACGCCATTCCGATATCGCCGTTCGCCTTGGAAAGCTCCTTCTCTGTAAATGTTTCCGGAAGGATCGCCTGAAACGCGGGACTGAAAAAGGAGGTCTGCCCCGTCATCAGAAACATCACAGCGATCAGCGGCAGCGCGCCCCAGACAGGACTTCCTCCCAGCGCCAGTGTCCCCAGAAACATAATCAGAAGTTCAAGAAACTTTGTCAGAATCAGAACATACCGCTTCTGAAAACGATCCGAAACCGCTCCCGCCGGCCCGGTCAGCAGAAGAAACGGAAGAACATAGGCAACCGTCATTGCAAACATGAAGGCCGCATCGCGGAAATAGCCGGTCTGCGAACCGATCACGGCAAGGACCGCCAGCATTTTGAACGCGTTGTCGTTAAACACTCCGAGGAACTGCGCAAACAGCAACGGAAAAAGTCGTTCGGAATACGACCGCGACGTCAGATAACTGCGCATTCTTCCGCAAATCCCCGGTCACTTGCGGGGGATTTTGAGTTTCTCTCCGACGCGGAGCATGTCGCTTTTCAGATTGTTCGCCTGACGGATGGACTCGATGGAGACTCCATAGGCCTTGGAAATCGCCGTCAGCGTGGCCCCTTTCTGAACCACATATTCTTCATAATCAGCGACGTAACCGCCGTCCTGACGGGGCGGCTGATTGATCGGAACCGATGCCGCGGCATTGAGCTTCGCCGCAAACGAGGAAAACTGTTTATCCCGTTTCTCCGCATCCTGGGCGATGGTCTTCCGGAGTTCGGCAATGTCCTTCGTCACCAGTTCATTGTTCCGTGCGATGGATTCCAGCTGTCTCTGAAGATTCTGGACGGAGGCGGAAAGACGGGCGTTTTCATCCTGAAGGGAACGCACCTGCTGCGCCAGATTGCCGACAAGATCCTCATAGTAACGGACCGCGTCCTGCGTATTGCGAAATGAAACGTCCTGCGCACAGAGGACACCCGCGGAGAGAAATGCGGCGGAAAAAAGAATCATCGTTCTGCAGTGCATGTGTCAAAATCCTTCCCTGGATATTTGGTTGAAGTGGAGAAAAAACTCGCGTCGCCGGATTTTTCCCGGAATACAATACAGCCAAATTCCATTTTTGCAATACCTTTTTCGGGAAGAAAAAAATTATTTTCGAGAATTTCTCTTGAAAAAATCAAAAACCGTGGTAGTTTACGAGGCAAACAAAACAAAAATGTTCGTGCACGATCGAGGAGGTGTTGCTTTATGAGCGAAGAGAAAAAGGTCAAACGGCTGACAAAAAATAAACTTTCCAAGACAAAAAAACTGTTCTATTACGATCTTCTGATGAAGGCCCGCGGAGAATTCATGACCCAGGTCAAATTCCATGCGGATGAAGCACTGACCTCCCAGAAGGACTCCGCCGGAGAACGCGCCGGGATGGCCACCCACATGGCGGATCTCGGAAGCGACAACTCCAGACACGATCTGGAACTGGGGCTGATGTCCTCCGAAGTCGATGTCGTGGAAATGATCGAAGAAGCCCTCCAGAGAATCCACGAGGATGAATACGGAATCTGCCTCGACTGCGGCGATCTTATCGCAGAAGCGCGTCTCGCGGCCAAGCCTTACGCAAGATACTGCACAAAATGCAAGGAAAAGCGCGAGTCGTTCGAAGATCCCTCCCGCAGAAGCAGATGATGCGTTTGCCGATCCGCTTTTTTCAATCGTCTTTTCACAAAACAACAGCACTGGCCGCCGCCGCTGCTGTTGTTTTCTATCTTCTGGACCAGTTCACAAAAGAACTCATCGTTCAGACGCTCGCCGAAGGGGAAGCTGTCCCGGTGATTCCGGGATTTTTCTCCATCGTCCATGTCACGAATCCCGGAGCGGCATGGGGCATTCTCGCCGGACGTTCCTGGCTTCTGCTGGCCATCTCCTTTGCGGCGTTTGCCGCGATCGTTGTTTTTCTGCGCCATCTTTCGGAAAACTATCCCGAACGCATTTTCGCGCTGCTGGCCGTCTGTTCCGGAATCACGGGGAACTGCACCGACCGCATCTTCCGCGGCGAAGTTGTTGATTTTCTTCTCTTTTATGCCGGCCGCTGGCACTGGCCGGCCTTCAATGTGGCGGATATCTGCATCTCCTGCGGCGTGTTCGTGTTCATTCTCTCCTCCCTGCTCCGCCCGGAACGGAAAAAAGCGACTTCCGGCCAATGACCCCTCCCCTCCCCTTTCCAGTCCTCATGGGACCGACCGCCTCCGGGAAATCCGCACTGGCTCTTGCCTGCGCCCGCGCGTTTGACGGAGAAATCATTTCCGCGGACTCCATGCAGGTCTACCGCGGACTCGATATCGGAACCGCCAAGCCGACCCCGGAAGAACGCCGGGAAATTCCTCATCACCTGATCGACATTCTTGATCTTCAGGAACGCTTCGACCTTTTTTCCTTCCGCGAGCAGGCGGAAGCATGGATCGCCGACATCCGCGCACGGGGAAAACTGCCGATTCCCGCCGGCGGAACCGGACTTTATCTCCGCGCACTTCTCTACGGGCTCGACAATATGCCCTCCGACCGGGAACTGCGGAAAAAACTTGATGCGGAATTCGATTCCCCGGACGGTTTTGAAAAACTGAAGGAAATCATGCGGAAACGCGCTCCCGATGATTATGCGAAAAGCTCCATGCATCGGCGGCGCCTGATCCGTTCCTACGAAATCCTCCTGCTGACCGGCAAATCCATGACCGAACTGCAGAAAACCTGGAAACGGAATGAAGCACGTCCCGACGCGGTCCAGTTTCTTCTTCTCCGGGACCGCGAAGATCTGAAACGGCGGATCCGTCTCCGCTGCGAGGAGATGCTCCGCTCCGGCTGGATCGAGGAGACCCGCCGCCTCCGGGAACAGGGTCTTTTTTCCGCTCCGACCGCATGGCAGGCTCTCGGCTATCCGCTGATCCGGGAGTTCCTCGACGGCACAATCCCGCGCGATTCGCTGGCGGAACGCATCTCCACCGCAACATGGCAGTTCGCCCGCAAACAACTGGTCTGGTTCCGCGGACAGCATCCCGGTGCAGTTGCGCTGGACATGTCCGCGTCAACCGACGAACTTCTGGAGAGAATTCATTCCGCTCTGGAACGGCAGAAACGCATTCAGGAAAACCGCTGAACGCCGTCCGTCCGATTATGCGGGGACTATGCGCTTGATGTTTTTCTTGCCCGCCTTCAAAATCGCGGAACCGTTCGGGAAATCGGCAGCGGTGACCGTGTAGTCGATGGAATCAATCCGTTTTTCGCCGAGGTAGGCCCCTCCCCCCTGAATCAGACGGCGCGCATCGCCGTTGGATTTGCAGAGACCGGAATCCGCGAGCAGTTTTACAATCCAGATGCCGCCTTCCGGGATCTCGGCCCGGTAGGTCGGAAGGTCGTCGAGCGCGGAGGCGTCGGGCTTCACTTCGCGGATGCGGCTGGAAGTCGGGATCGCGGCTTCCCGGTCGGCAAATCCAAATTTTGTGCAGGCGGCAAGATAGGCTTTTGCGGCTTCCTCATGACCATGGGCAAGCGCCGTCGCCTCATAGGCAAGAATCTCCTTCGCCCGGTTGATCGAGGAGGAGCAGAGCGAGGCAATTTCATCCAGCGGGAGCGCGGTGAAATAGGCCATCAGCTTTTTCACGTCGTTGTCGTCGACATTGCGCCAGAACTGGTAGTAGTCGAAGACGGAGGTTTTGTTTTTGTCGAGCCAGACCGCCCCGCCGACCGATTTCCCGAACTTTTTCCCCTGACTGTTGAGCAGCAGAGGCATCGTGAATCCGTGGACCTCTTTCCGGGAGAGGCGGCGGACCAGATCAATTCCTGCGGCGATGTTCCCCCACTGATCCTGACCGCCGCACTCCAGTGTGCAGCCGTAGTCGCGGTTGAGAATGTAGTAGTCGTAGGACTGGAGAAGCATGTAGCTGAATTCCATGAACGTGATGCCGGTTTCCATCCGGAGTTTGACGGATTCCGCGGTCAGCATTTTGTTGACGCTGAACTTCGAACCGATGTCGCGCAGGAAGTCCAGATATTTCATATCGCCGAGCCAGTCGATGTTGTTGGCCATGATGACGTTGTCATAGGGGAGGAAGCGGCGGAGCTGTTCGCCGATGGCCTCGCAGTTGTGCGCGACCGTCTCCCGGGTGAGGATCGGACGCGCCTCCTGCTTTCCGGAGGGGTCGCCGACCAGACCGGTCGCCCCGCCGACCAGCGCGATGGGATGATGTCCCGCCTTCTGGAGCCAGCGCATGCACATGACCGGAAGAAGATGACCCACATGGAGACTGTCGCCGGTCGGATCGAAGCCCACATAATAGGTGACCGGGCCTTCGGCCAAAGCGTTTTCCAGTGCTTTCTCGTCGGTCGATTGATACACGAAGCCGCGAGACTTCAGATCTTCCCATGCGTTTGCAGTCATTTTTTTCACCTTGTTGATTAAAGAAGTATGGAAATTATAATATACTCTCTTTCCAGCCGGAAGGCAAGTCATTCCGCGCAAAGTTTTCATTTTCTTTCCGCAGGCGGAATCGGGAGGGAGATGCAAAAAAAATCGGAAAAAGATTGAAAAATCAGCAAAAGAGTGTTATCTTACTTGTTCCAATACTTCACAGGAGATTCGAGGAAAATGACAGAACAGACAGCCAATCCGACTCCGGAACTCAAGCCGGAAGATATTTTCGAACAGAGAAAAGCCAAAATCGGAGAATTCGCCGCAGGCGGCTTGAAACCGTTCGGAAAACGGTTCGACGGGACGATCTCCACTTCCGAAGCCCGCGCCCTGTTCGTTCCGGACAGCGAGCAGCAGCCGACTGTGAGAATCGCCGGGCGCATGACCGCTTTCCGGGCTATGGGAAAGGCGGTCTTCGCGGACGTGAAGGACTCCAGCGGAAGAATGCAGATCTACGTCCAGAGGGACGCGGTCGGTGAAGAGTTCTACCGTCTTTTCAAGAAATTCGATATCGGAGACATCATCGGCGTCGAAGGACACCTCTTCCAGACCCGGACCGGAGAGATCACCGTCAAGGCGACCTCCTGCACGCTCCTTTCCAAGTCCCTGCGCCCCCTCCCCGAGAAATATCACGGACTGACCGACATGGAAGCCCGCTACCGCCAGCGCTATCTTGATCTCATTATGAACGATGAAAGCCGGGCGGTTCTCCGGAAACGCTCCGTCATTCTGCGGGAGATCCGCAGCTATCTGGATGAACGCGGCTACATGGAGGTCGAAACCCCGATGCTCCAGTACATCCCCGGCGGCGCGGCGGCCAATCCGTTCAAAACTCATTACAATGCGCTGAATACCGACATGTACCTCCGCATTGCAACGGAACTTTCCCTGAAGAAACTGCTGGTCGGCGGATTCGAAAAAGTCTACGAGATCAACCGCAACTTCCGCAACGAGGGAATGGACCGCCGCCACAATCCCGAGTTCACGGCGATTGAGCTTTATCAGGCCTACGGAAACTGCGAAACCATGATGGAACTCGTCGAAGATCTCATCAAAACCGTCGCCATGCGGGTCAACGGAACACTGAAAATCACCGCAGGCGGAAAGGAGATTGATCTCGGGAAACCCTGGCGCAGAGCAACCTATCGCGATCTCGTCAAAGGCGTCGCGGGCGAAAACTGGTTCGAACTCTCCCGCGAAGAGAAATACGCAAAAGCGAAAAGCCTCGGAACTCAGGTCCTCCCCGACTGGACGGATCTGGAACTCACCCATGAGATCTATGAAAAACTCGTCGAGGATACTCTGATTGAGCCGACCTTTGTCACCCGTATGCCGGCGGAACTGGTGCCGCTCGCCAGAAGATGCGAGGACGATCCTTCGCTGGTCGACGTCTATGAACTCGAAATCAACGGACAGGAGATCAGCCCCGGATATACCGAACTCAACGATCCCATTGATCAGCGCCAGCGCTTCATGGATCAGGTCACCCTCTCCGGAAAGGATCCGGCTCAGGCGGTCGATGAGGATTTCCTCACCGCACTCGAATACGGAATGCCGCCGACCGGCGGAATGGGAATGGGCATCGACCGTCTGGTCATGCTGCTGACCGGAGCCGATTCCATCCGCGATGTCATTCTCTTCCCGCAGCTGCGTCCGCGCGCCTGAGCGTCCGGAATCTTTCGGGCATCGACAGCGCTCTTCCCTCCGGAGGAGCGCTTTTTTTGTATCAGGAATTGATTTTCGATTTGATGAAAAGAACCTGTACCGGTGTGGCGGAATCGTTCCGCAGCTTGTGTTTGCGGGAGGGAAGGATCCGGACAGTGTCTCCCTGATGCAGATCAAAAGACTCTTCTTCAAAGACAATGGTGGCATCGCCCTTCACCAGATAGGCGGTCTCCTCTTCGAAATGCTGGGAAAACCCTTCGTTGGTTTCGCTGTGCGGATTCAGCGTCATCAGAAGAAGAGCGACATTCGATTTCAACGGTCCGGGCGTCAGATTGTAATACACGCTGTTTTTCTCATTCGGATTGTGGATGCGTTCCCGTTCCGAACTGCGGCAGATCAGCGACGCATTGTCGATCTCCTCGAAAAACAGCGACGACATGGAAATCTCCAGCGTCGCACACACCTGCCGCAGCACGCTCAGCGTCGGATTTCCGATCCCCCTCTCCAGCTGACTCACCAGCGCCGTGCTGATCCCGCTCAGATTGGAAAATTCCTTGATTGTCAACTTCTTTTCCTTGCGGAACTGATGAATTTTTTTACCGATCCGATTCTCTGTCATCCTCAATCTCCCATTCATTGATCGTAATATAGCACATCTTTTGTTAATTATAATTAATTTTATAAAAAATATTGAATTTTTTTCTTTTCATGGTATAGTAACCCCAGCAACCAAACAGAAAGCAAGGAGTGAAAGATGGGAAAAACCGTTGCACAAAAGATTTTCGATGCCCACCGCATCGACACCCCGACCGAAGGAGTCAACGTTCTGACTCTGGACCGGGTGTTCTGTCATGAGATCACCACGCCGATCGCGATCAACGATCTGGTCGCCCGCGGCAAAGACCGGGTGTTCGATCCGGAAAAAATCAAAGCCGTCATCGACCATGTGACCCCGGCAAAGGATTCCAAAACCGCCGAACAGGGAAAAACCATGCGCGACTGGGCACGCCGTCACGGGATCAAAGATTTCTTTGACATCGGCCGGAACGGAGTCTGCCACGCGATCTTCCCGGAAAAGGGATTTGTCCGCCCGGGCTTCACGGTCATCATGGGGGATTCGCACACCTGCACGCACGGCGCATTCGGCGCATTTGCCGCAGGAGTCGGAACCACCGACCTGGAGGTCGGAATTCTGAAAGGAGTCTGCACCATGCGCACGCCGGAGACCATCAAGGTGAATGTCACCGGCGCCCTCCCCGAAGGCGTCTATGCAAAAGACCTGATCCTGACCATCATCCGGGAACTCACCGTGAACGGAGCGACCGACAAGGTCATCGAATTCGCCGGACCGGTCATCGACGCCATGAGCATGGAATCCCGCATGACCCTCTGCAATATGGCGATCGAAGCCGGCGGAACCTGCGGAATCTGCTATCCGGACCAGGTCACGGTCGACTACCTCTGGGAATTCATCCGCGATGAATTCGCAACAAAGGAAGCCGCCCTTGCCGAATACTCGAAGTGGAGACCCGATGCCGACGCGGTCTACGCCGGTGTGCTGGAAATCGACGCATCCAGACTCGAACCGGTCGTGACCGTCAACTACAAACCCGACCAGGTGCGGACGGTCCGCGAAATGGCCGGAACAAAGATCGACCAGGTCTACATCGGCTCCTGCACGAACGGACGCATTGAAGATCTCCGGATCGCGGCGGCAATTCTGAAAGGGAAAACGATCCATCCGAATCTGCGGGCGATCGTCTCCCCCGCTACGCCGAAAATTTACCGCCAGGCACTCGAAGAAGGCCTGATCCAGATCTTCATGGAAGCCGGTTTCTGCGTGACGAATCCGACCTGCGGAGCCTGTCTCGGCATGAGCAACGGCGTCCTCGCCAAAGGGGAGAGCTGCGCCTCCACCACCAACCGGAACTTCAACGGACGCATGGGAAAAGGCGGCATGGTCCACCTGATGAGCCCCGCGACCGCGGCCGCAACCGCAATCGCCGGAACCATCACAAACTCCCCGTTCTACAAAGGCTGAAAAAAGGAATCGACAAATGAAAAACTTCAGCGGAAAAATTCTCTTTCTCGACCGCTCCGATATCAACACCGACGAGATCATTCCCGCCAAGTACCTGACGGAACTGACCAAGGAGGCCCTCAAACCCTACTGCCTTGAGGACCTGAACATCCCCGGGTTCGATCCGAAAAAGGACATCGCCGGCAAAAGTGTAGTCATCACACGCGCTAATTTCGGCTGCGGCTCCTCGCGGGAACACGCCCCCTGGGTGCTCGAATACAACGGAATCAACCTTGTGATCGCGGAAAACTTCGCCCGGATCTTCCGCCAGAACATGTTCAACTGCGGACTGATGGCGATCTCCCTTCCGAAGGAAACAATCGACGACATCTTCGCGACCTTCGCCAAAACCGGCGCGGACTGCACCACCGACACGGAGAAAAAAACCTTCACAATCTCCAACGGTGAAACCACCAAAGTCTATCCGTTCACGGTCGGCGAATTCGACTTTGAACTTGTCAAAGCGGGCGGATGGGTCGATTACGCGGACAGCAAATACTGATCCGCCATCCCCTCAAAAAGAAAACGGGCTTCCCGGAGAAGGGGAAGCCCGTTTTCTTTTCCCCAATCCGAACGGGAAAATGCGCCGGCATTTTCCTCGGGTCAAGGACACTGTCCTTGTTCGCGGTCCAGCGGCGAAACGCTGGTCGTGCAAAGCACGAAAAAAAACCGAAAAATCCCCCGCGACAAATGAATCGCCGACAAAATCCCCGCCGCGACTTTTGCCGGGGGACCCCAAAATCTCAATCCAGTTTAAGTTTCGGCGCCTGCCGATGATACTCCTGAATCGTGCAAACCTCCATACGCCCCATCTCCTTGATTGCCTTCAACCCCTCAATGGCGGCACGAAGACCGTCGATCGTCGTCGTGATCGGAACGCCCTTGATAACGGCGTGGGCGCGCATGTGAACTTCATCGGTTCGGGGAGAGACCCCGGTCGAAGGCGTATTGATAATCCATTTCAATTCATGATCGTTGATGGCGTCAATCACATTCGGACGTCCTTCCGAGATTTTGAAAATCGGCTGCACCTTCAATCCCGCATCATAAAGAGCCGTTGCGGTACCGCATGTGGCGTGAATGGTGAAACCGAGTTTGGAAAGTTCCCGTCCGAGCGGGACAACCGCATCTTTGTCAAGGGAACGGATGCTCATGAAAATATCCCCTCCGTCGGGGATGGAATTTCCGGCGGCAACCTGTGTTTTGAAGTAGGCCAGACCGGGAGAGACATCAATGCCCATCACCTCTCCGGTGGATTTCATTTCGGGACTGAGAACGACGTCGATTCCGGGGAAACGGACAAACGGGAACACCGCTTCCTTGCAGCAGAAATGTTCCGGAATGCGTTCTTCCGTGAATCCCATATCCTTCAATTTTTTCCCGACCATGACCAGAGCGGCGAGTTTGGCCAGAGGAACGCCGATGGACTTGCTGACAAACGGAATTGTCCGCGAGGCTCGGGGGTTGACCTCCAGAACATAGACTTCCTCATCCTTCACCGCGTACTGGACATTCATCAGGCCGCAGACATGAAGTTCCTTCGCAAGACTGATCGTATTGCGGTGAATTTTGTCCAGCACGTTTCTGGAAAGGGAGATGGTCGGGATCATGCACGCGCTGTCGCCGGAGTGGATGCCCGCCAGCTCGACATGCTCCATGACGGCGCCGATGACGGTGGTTTCACCATCGGAAATGCAGTCCACGTCCAGTTCGGTGGCGTCTTCGAGGAAGCGGTCGATCAGGACGGGACGCTCTTCAGAGGCTTCCACGGCATCGGTCATGTACTTGCGCAGGGTTTCCTCGTTGTAGACGATCACCATCGCGCGGCCGCCGAGAACGAAGGAGGGACGGACCAGAACCGGATAGCCGATCCGGTTCGCGGCTTCGACCGCCTTTTCAATATTGGTCGCGATCCCGCCCGCCGGCTGCTTGATTCCCAGACGGTTGACCAGCTCGTTGAAAGTTTCCCGGTCTTCAGCGGCATCAATCATCTCCGGACTCGTGCCGATGATGTTGACACCGCAGTCCTGCAGACGGTGTGCCAGATTCAGCGGAGTCTGTCCGCCGAACTGCACGATGACGCCGTCGCACTTCTCCCGTTCGTAGATATGGAGGACGTCTTCCAGAGTCAGAGGCTCAAAATAGAGCTTGTCGCTGGTGTCGTAATCCGTGGAGACCGTTTCGGGATTGCTGTTGACCATGATGGTCTCATATCCCGCCGCGCGGAGCGCAAAGGAGGCGTGGACGCAGCAGTAGTCAAACTCAATGCCCTGGCCGATGCGGTTGGGGCCTCCGCCGAGAATCATGATTTTCTTCTTGGAAGCATCCGTCCGGCATTCGTCAACATCGCCGTAGGTGGAATAGTAGTAAGGTGTATAGGCCTCGAATTCCGCGGCGCAGGTGTCAACCAGTCCGTACACCGGCATCAGACCGATCTCCTTGCGGGCTTTGTAGACCTCCAGATCGGTGGAATGAAGCATCCATGCGATCTGACGGTCGGAATAGCCCATCTCCTTGATCTGGCGGAAGAAAGGCTTGTCGCGCTTGAGTTCGTCGAGGGAGCGGACTCGCTTGATCTCCTCCTCAAAAGCGGCAAGTTCGTGCATGTGACGAAGGAACCAGCGGTCGATCTTGGTCAGTTCGTGAACCAGATCGACGCTCCAGCCGCGCTTGAAGGCTTCCCGCACATAGAACAGACGGGCAAAATTCGGCCGGATCAGCTCCGCCCGGATATGGTCATCAGGGTAGTGGGAATACTTTCCGTCTTTTCCGTCGGCACCGTATCCGGCGCGGCCGGTCTCCAGCGAACGCATCGCCTTCTGGAGCGACTGCTTGAACGTGCGTCCGATGCTCATGGTCTCCCCGACGGATTTCATCTGGGTGGAAAGCGTACTGTCCGCCGCCGGGAACTTCTCAAACGCAAAGCGAGGGACCTTTGTGACCACATAGTCGATGCTCGGCTCGAAACAGGCGGGCGTTTCGCGGGTGATGTCGTTCATGATCTCGTCGAGCGTGTAGCCGACGGCGAGTTTTGCGGCAAATTTCGCGATCGGGAACCCCGTCGCCTTCGAGGCAAGCGCGGAGGACCGGGAAACACGCGGATTCATCTCAATGATAATCATCCGTCCATCTTCGGGATTCAACGCCCACTGGACATTGGATCCGCCGGTCTCGACGCCGATCGCCCGCATGACCGCAAGCGAAGCATCCCGCATTTTCTGATATTCGCGGTCGGTCAGGGTCTGGGCGGGAGCAACCGTGATGCTGTCGCCGGTATGCACCCCCATCGGATCAATATTCTCAATGGAGCAGACGATCACCGCATTGTCTTTGCGGTCCCGCATAACCTCCAGTTCAAACTCCTTCCAGCCGAGCAGAGACTCCTCGATCAGGATTTCGCTGTTCATGCTGGCGGCAAGTCCGCGAGCGGAGATTTCCTCGAACTCCTGCTCGTTATGGGCGATTCCTCCGCCGGTTCCGCCAAGCGTGAAACCGGGACGGATAATCAGCGGGAATTTTCCGATTTTGGCCGCGATGAGACGAGCTTCCTCCATCGTGTGCGCGGAACCGCTGACGGGAAGTTCGAGTCCGATTCCCCGCATGGCCTCCTTGAAGAGTTCACGGTCTTCCGCGCGGCGGATCACCTCGGCCTTTGCTCCGATCATTTCCACCTTGTAGCGGGAGAGGATACCGGCGTCATGAAGTTCCAGCGCCAGATTCAGCGCGGTCTGACCGCCGAGGGTCGGCAGAATCGCGTCGGGCCGTTCCCGGCGGATGATTTCGTGCAGAAGCTCTTTTGTCAGCGGTTCGATGTAGGTCCGGTCGGCAAAGTCCGGATCGGTCATGATCGTTGCGGGATTGCTGTTGACCAGAATGACCTCGTATCCTTCCTCCTTCAGCGATTTGCACGCCTGGGTTCCGGAATAATCGAATTCACAGGCTTGGCCGATAACGATCGGACCCGATCCGATCAGCATGATTTTCTTGAGATCTTCCCGCTTTGGCATGAGACACTTCCATCCGTAAAAAAGGTGTATGCGCGGAGGTCCCGCGGAGGCCGGCTGTATGACCCGAACGGAGAATTCCTCCTGCTTTCGGGAATGAAAATATACACCATTTCCGCCGTTTTTCCAGATCAGGATGCAGATATTTGAGATTTTTTCCGGAAGAATGTTTTTTTACGAAAAAAGATACTTGTAAAGATGGAAATATGGATGTAAATTATGTATTGGTGTTTTATTCTTTTGCAAGGGAAGAACCTCATGAAAAAAATCAATCTCATCTTCAAAACCCATCTGGATGTCGGCTTCACCGATTTTGCGGACAATGTCATTCACAAATATTTCAAGTGCTATATCCGCGACGCGATTCGAACCGCTGACTATTTCCGCAAAAGCACCCGCTACGGCGATTTCCGCTATGTCTGGACCACCGGCTCCTGGCTGATCTCCGAATATTTGAAAAAAGCGGATCCGCAAAAACGGAAAAAACTCGAAAAAGCCATCAAACACGGCGATATCGTCTGGCACGCCCTCCCCTTCACGCTCCACAGCGAACTGGCCGATGACGCGCTCTACCGCTTCGCAACCGGAATTTCCGCCGGACTGGACAAACGCTTCAAAAGGAAAACCATCGCCGCGAAACTGACCGATGTCCCGGGGCACACGCGCGGGATCATCGCTCCGCTTGCCGACGCGGGAATCCAGCTGCTCCACATCGGGATCAATCCGGCCTCCGCCATGCCCGACGTTCCTTCGCTTTTCCGCTGGAGAGATTCCAGAGGCCATGAAATCCTTGTCCTCTACCAGAAGGAGTACGCCTCCTCCATCCGGGTGGACGATGAAGAGTTCGTCATCTGCATGACCGGCGACAATCAGGGGCCCCATACCCCGAAACAGGTCCGGGAAATCCTCGCCCGCTACCGCGGGGCGAAAATCCGCGGCGCCACACTCGACGATCTGGCAAAAGCTCTTCTCAAGCACCGGGAAGAATTCCCCGTTCTGACCCGGGAGATCGGCGACACATGGATTCACGGAATCGGAAGCGATCCCAAAAAGGTTGCCGATTTCCGCGAACTTCTCCGCCTCCGCTCCACATGGGACGACTCCCCTGAACTGGATTCCTTCTACCGCGGACTTCTCCTCACCGCGGAACACACCTGGGGACTCGACGAAAAAACACACTTCATCGCGCCGAAAGCATGGACTCCCGAAAAGCTGAAAACCGACGCGGCCCGCAAATTCGCCTCCTCCTGGCGGGAACGGAGAAAAATTCTCAAGAACGCCATTCTGACTCTTCCGGAAGAGAAGAAGCAGGAGGCGCTCCGCGCGGTGAAACGACTCCGTCCGGCGGAGGATCTCTATCTCAAACGGAACCGGACCGGAGAACTTGCGTTTGAAAACAAGTTCTTCCGTCTGGAACTCAACCCGGAGGACGCCTCTGCCGACACCATCTACCTGAAAGCCAATAAATTCAAATTCAGGAACTCCGGTCTTTTCACCTGCGAAACGTTCGACCGGAACGACTATGAACGGTTCCGCCGCCAGTATCTGCGCCTCCCCGACGAGAGATGGGCCATCTGCGATTTCACCAAGCCCGATCTGCCCGCGAAAACAAAGAAAACGCAGATCAAAGGATTCCCGTCCGAGGTCTACAAAACGCTCTGGGGACATGGAACGCGCATCACGTTTGCCACGGAGCGGCATCCCGGTTTCCGGCGGGTTGAAATCGACTATATTCTGCCCGACGAGGAAGAATACCTCGAAATCCGTCTGAAATGGTTTGCCAAGATCCCGCACCGACTGCCTCATGCGGCATGGTTTTCCTTTGTCCCGGCCGCGGGTGGAGGACGCTGCATGTTCAGAAAGCTGAATGAATGGATTGATCCAGCGGATGTTGTCAGCCGCGGAGGACGGACTCTCCACGCGGTACAAGAGGTTGTCATCGACGGAAAGGTCCGCCTGGAGAACCTTGATTCTCCGCTGCTTGCACCCGGCGCACCCTCCCTGCTGGATTTTCACAACCGGATTCCGCGGACCAGAGGCGGACTGCACTTCAATCTCTACAACAACGTCTGGGGAACCAATTTCCCGATGTGGTTCGGCGACAATATGACCTTCCGCTTCCGGATCCGCGCGGTCTGATTCTCCGCACCTCTTTCCTGTGCGGACGGCGGAAAAAGTTTCTGCGGTCAGCGGCTGTTTCTCAGCATCCGGGGCAGCAGGCAGAGAACCGGGATCAGAAGCAGCATGAAGATTCCGTCGGTATAGAAAATCCAGCGGACGCCGAAATGATAGATGATGAATCCGCCGAGCAGAGAGCTGAACAGCGATCCGCTGACTTTTGCACTGGCGCCCCAGCCGAAGACGGATCCGCGTTTTTCCTGCGGCGTCACCCGTGACATCAGCGTGAGAAAGACCGGATCAAGTCCTCCGGCGAAGAAATAGTTCAGGAAGCGTGCTCCGCCGAACACCCAGAGATTGCCGGCCATTCCCTGCGGAATCATCAGCAGGCCGGAAAGCAGAGTGGCGGGAACGGCGATTTTCTCCGCGGAGAACCGGTCGCAGAGCCATCCGAGAACGACACCGGAGAAGACTCCGGAGATTGCGGCTCCCGCGCAGATCAGACCGGTCCAGAAGGCCGCCCGCTCGGGACCGTGAATGAGTTCCACCTGGATTGCGACAAACGGATCGTCGAATTTACGGACAAAACCGAGAAAAATGAAAAGCCCCAGAATTGTCCAGATCACATGTCCGAAACGGGGGAAGATCCGCCGCAGAGCGAACGGCCTTTTCCGTTTTTTTCGTTCCGGGAGAGCCATGACGCGCGGCCGCGGCACAAAGTCGTCCTCCACGAAGAACAGCACGAGCAGTCCGGCGGCGAGAAGCATGGAAGCGCCGGTGAAGAATGCGGGCGTGTAGCCGAAGTGATCCACAACGACTCCGCCGATCATATAACCGATCATATTGCCGCTCCAGAGCGCGGAACTGAGCGATCCGAGCGCAAATCCCTGATGCTCCTCCGGAGTCGTGCTGCCGACGAGAGTCTGCGCCGCGTTGACGGTCCCGGAAAAAATTGAAATCACAAAACGGAGCAGAACCAGATAGAATACGTTCGGGACATACGCCATCAGCGGAAAAAGAAGCGCGGTCACCAGATTGGCTCTCAGCAGCATCACCCGTCGTCCGAAGCGGTCCGCGAGCGTTCCCCAGATCGGCATGGAAATGCAGAAACTCAGCTGTCCACCGAAATAGAACGCGGACACCCAAAGTCCGCGTTCTCCGTCATCCATCACACCGAGCACATTCCGCATATAGAGCGGAATAAACGGAATCACAGACCCGAATCCCGCCAGAGAGAGAATCTGGGAGAGCCAGACAAAAAACAGATTCCTTTTCCAGTTGATCATTCTTCGCCTTTCGTACTGAAAGAGGTAATCTACCCCCGGCAGCAAAGAGATGTCAAGCCGTTTTCCCCTGCGGGAAAATTACATTTCGGCAACCCGGCGCCTTCCGGATCTCCATGGTCTTTTATTCCGAATACGAACTGCGCAGATCATAGAGCACAAGCGAATGCTCCAGAGTTTCCTTCGTCGTCGGAGAATCCAGCTGGAAGGTCAGTTCGCGCGGACGGTTCGGCAGAAGCGTGAAGCTGTTGTCGCTGAACACGGTCCGGATTCCCCGGAGTTCCGCAAAGACAAAGAATGCCGGCGCACGGGAGTTCAGAATCAGCTTCCAGTTTTTCCCTTCCGTATCCGCCGCTTCGAATTCCGCGGAAATTTCCGGCGGCAGGAGATCGCAGTGTTTGTATTCGGTGAAGAAGTGATCGTTCACATGGCGGAAGGTTTCTCCGTCTCCGGAGAGTTCCAGTTCCAGGAATGCGAAACAGCGTTCCGGATGGTCCGTGATCTGAGCAATCTCCAGTGCACAGATTTTGAGCGACTCCCCCTTCCCTGCCTCCACCGGGAACGAACAGGATTTAAGCTCCGCTCCGCTGAAATCGAAAATGGAGAGTTTTACGCTTCCCGAAAGTTTTTTCTGAACATCGCTCGAGACCCAGATTTCCAGAGCGTTTTCCCTGTTCTGAAAGGTTGTGACAATCACCGGAGCATAGAACCTCCGGGCCTGATAATGAAGCTGTTTCCAGGTTCCGAAATAGTCGATGCTCGACCAGGATGCGACCGGCCAGTTGTCGTTGAGCTGCCAGTAGAGCGTCCCCATGCAAACCGGTTTCAGATGGCGCCAGTATTCCACGCCGGTCTTGATTGCGAGCGCCTGCTGAGCCTGACTCAGATAGAGCATGTTTTCCAGTCCGTCCGGGAAACGGAAATAGCGGGTGAACATCTCCAGAATCCGGGAATTCCCCTGTTTGTTGCGCTGATGATGCTCCATAACCGGAGAGGTGAGATTCCGATGCCCCTCCGCCGCATAGGAATACACCGTTTCCGCCGCGGGGAAAGACTGATAGCCGAACTCGGAACAGAAGCGCGGCAGAACATCGTAATAGGAGGAGAAGGATTTCCCGCTGTGCCAGACTTCCCAGTAGTGCATATCGCCTTCCTGCGGGTTCTCCAGGGCATCGGAAGAGCCGCCGCACGGAGACGTGGGCCAGAATGTGCGGGTCGGATCGGCATCCCGGACTGCGCGGCCGACGCATTGATTGAACCGGTCGTAGTTGAGAAGAGTGCGGATATAATCCTTCTGATTTTTCCACCATGTGAGTCCGCGGGCGACCTCGTTGTCGCCGCACCAGAGCGCGATGCAGGCGTGGTCGCGGAGACGTTTGACCTGATATTCCAGCTCTTCCCGGACCCGCTCCAGAAAACGGGGCTGCGACGGATACTGCGAACAGGCAAACATGCAATCCTGCCAGACCAGAAGGCCGAGTTCATCACAGTATTCGTAAAACGCATCGTTCTCGTAGATTCCGCCGCCCCAGACGCGGATCATGTTCATGTGAACAGCGGCCGCATCCCCGAGAAGCCGCTTGTAGCGATCCCGGGTGAACCGGCCGGGCATGGCATCCATCGGAATCCAGTTTGCCCCCTTGCAGAAGATCTCCGTTCCATTGATCCGGAATTTCATGCTCACGCCGACGTCGTCGGCTTCATTCACCAGTTCCAGTTTGCGGAGACCGATCTTTTTTTCGATGCGGTCGTCCGGTGTCGAGACGATCAGCGGATAGAGGTTCTGCTCTCCGTATCCCGCAGGATTCCAGAGACGGGGATGGCTGACGGAAAATTCCGTTGACACGCGGTTGATCCCCTCCGTGAGGACCACCGGAACCGTTTTTGTCTCGCCGTTGAAGGTGAAGGCGGCCTCCGTTTCGCCGGAGCGATGCGCGAAAAGCTCCGCCGTCACGTTCAGATTGCAGACACCCTCTCCGTGCAGTTGTTCCGTATACACATGCTCGATGCGCGAGCGGCGGACCCCCCGGAGGGAAATCTCCCCGTACAATCCGCTGACGAGCAGCGTGATTCCCCAGTCCCATCCTCCGTGGCACTGTGCCTTCCGGATGAGATTCAGATAAGGGACCCGGTTGCAGTTCCCGCCGCAGAAAGGGACAAAAAAGGGCTGTTTTGCATTTTCCTCCTCGGCCCGGCGCACGGCGGAAAAAAGAACGATCTCAATCCGGTTCGTTCCGCTGTGCAGGAACGGCTTCACTTCCAGACGGAGACGGGTGAACATGTTTTCCGAGCGGCCGGCACACTGTCCGTTGATCCGGATTTCAGCGAAGGTGTCCACGGAGTCGATGTTCAGGAAGATGGAGTCCTGCTCCAGGAAACCGGCATCCAGGACGACATCGCGGGAATAGATCCAGTCGCATTCGCGGACCCACTGGACCTGATCCTCGTTGCGTTCAAAATACGGATCCGGAATCACTCCGGCTTCCAGAAGAGCGGAATAGTTGTCTCCGGGCACCCGGGCAGGAATCTCTGGAATGTCCGCCCTGTCCGCGCGAAGGCTCCAGCCGGATGCAAGATTCAGTACCGCCATTTCAATATTCTCCTTTCATCAGCTATCGTTTTGCAGAAAATTCTTCTTCAATCAACATTTCGTTCATAAAATACTCTTTTTTTCCCGTAATACGACTACAAAAAAACAAAAGCGATACTATATTGATAAAAGAAAAAGGAAAAAATCCAATGTTCCTGATCAAAACCACAGTTCTTCTGAATGCCCGCGTCTACAATTTACAGCAGTCCTGCTACCGGGAAGGAGAGTTTTTCCCGGAACACTGCCATGAGTTCCATGAATTTTTTCTGGTTGTTTCCGGCACACTGGAACACATTCTGAACGGGACCCGGACCCTTCTTCCGGAGGGAACCCTTCAGCTGATCCATCCGGGCGACCACCATCTTCTCCGATGTGCGAAAGGCTGTCCGGAAGTGCGGATTTTCAACTGCAATGTCCATTCCGAGGAGATTGTCAAGGTGCTTTCCTTCCTTTCCGGCGGACATGAATTTTCTCTGGATGACTGTGTGCAGCGGGTTCATCTTCCCCCGCATTCCGCCGCCTGGAACTATCTGACCGGGCTTGCGGAAAAAGGATTTGAAAAAACGGGGAATCCTCTTCTTCGGGATTCGATACTCCGTCATCTGACCGGTGCCGTTTTTCTGACGCTGATGCTCCGTTCCGGGCACTCTTCCACAGAAACGCCGCAATGGCTCGCGGACAGCTGCGAAGCAATGAAACGGAAAGAAAATTATGTGGAAGGTCTTCCGTGCTTCCTCCGTCTTGCCGCCCGATCCCAGGAACATCTCTGCCGATCCATGAAGCGGTTTTACGGGATCTCCCCGCAGGAATATATTCTGGAACTGCGGCTGGATGAGGCGGTCCGCCTGCTGCTGAACTCAGAAATGGAAATCAGCGCGATTGCCTGCGAGGTCGGATTCCGGAATCTCTCTTATTTCCGGCGCTGTTTCCGGAAACGATTTTATGTTTCTCCCGGAATCTATAAAAAAATGCGGAAAAGCCGCTGCGGGAATCCGTCAGCGGCTTTGAAAGGGAAAACGTTTTCGTTCAGCGGACTTCGTCGGAAGACGGAGTTTTGATTTTAAATCTCAGCTCATACGGTTTCCCGGCCTCCACCTTCAGCGTGAAATAGAGGCGGTTGTCGTGATTGACCAGAACTGCGGGCGTTCCGGCTTCTCCGGAGGATGGAAGATATCTGGCATCCTTTGCAAGCCAGAAACCGATCGGAATGGTTCGATCGTCCCGGCTTTTCCGGGTCTTCCGGAAATCTCCGTTTGCATAGAGTTTTCCGTTCAGGTCCATCCTGTTCACAAGAAGCCAGTGGCGATTTTCCGGTTTTGCAGCCCACTGGGCGCCGACGGAAATGCTCACCGATCCGGAACTTGATGGAACAAAGGAGATCCGGTATGATTTCCATCGTGTCGCGGGAACCATTCCATTTGACCATGTCGTCAGGGTATATTTTCTTGCTTCCGGATCCTTCACCCATTTCATCGGTTCGGCCAGCATCTCATTGTTTTTTTCCGGCTGGAGAACAATCTGGTCTTTCCCGGAGTTGAAATCGACCCGGAAAACCGCATCGGCGGCATCTGCGCACAGGAGTGCTGCGGCGAAAAGTGAAACCATCAGCGACTTTTTCATACCTGAAATCCTTTTTCCCTTTCAGAAAGCAGAGAAGAAAACCGCCGGATTGTTCCGGCGGTTCAAGCATATGGAGTTATTTGAGATCAGCGGGAGAAGCGGATTTGATTTCAAATTCCAGTTCGTATTTTTTTCCGGCTTCCACCTTCAGTTTTCCACCGAAGCGGTTGTCGTGATTGACCAGAATTGCGGGTGTTCCCTTTTCTCCTCCGGCGGGCAGATATTTAGCGCCTTTTGCAATCCAGAATCCGGCCGGGATGACGCGGCCGTCCTTTCCAGTCCAGGTCTTTTTGAAATCCCCGTTCGGATAGGGTTTGTCGTTGAGTTCCATCTTGTTCACGAGGACCCACTGGCGTTCCTGCGGAGTCTTTGCCCACTGGGCACCAACGCTGAATTCAACGGTTCCGGATGCCGCCGGAACAAACGAGATCTTGTAATCCTTCCATTCCGTTCCGGAAACTTTTTTCTTTGACCATGACGTCAGCGTGTATTTCCGTGCCTCTGCATCTTTGACCCATCCCATCGAAGTTGCTTTCATGAGATCATTCTCTTCTCCGGTCAAAGCAATTTTATCCTTTGAGGAATTGAAATCGACACGGAAGGTCGCATCCGCGGCAGTGACGCTCAGAAGAGCGGCAATCGAAAGAGAAAACACCAGGATTTTTTTCATTTTTCACCAAACCTTACTTTTTATTTTTCATACAATCATCGCCGGATCCAATCCGGCGATGGCGATCGACATTGTTTATTTGAAATCAGCGGGAGAAGCCGCTTTGACTTCAAATTCCAGTTCGTACTTCTTTCCGGCCTCGACTTTCATATTGAACGAGAGGCGGTTGTCGTGATTGACCAGGACTGCGGGAGTTCCTTTTTCTCCGGCGGTCGGCAGATACTTGGCTTTGCCGGCAATCCAGAATCCATTCGGTATGACACGGCCGTCCTTCTTGTTTGTCCACGTCTTTTTGAAGTCGCCGTTCGGATAGAGCGTGTCATTGAGCTTCACTTCATTCACGAGAAGCCACTGCCGCTCCTCGGGAGTTTTCGCCCACTGGCCGCCGATGGAAACATTTACCGTTCCCGACTGGGAGGGAATGAAGGTGAAATCATAATCCTTCCACTCCGTTGACGGGACCTTCTTGAGGAAGGAGATGCTCTGGGTGTACGGTTTTTCTTCCGCTTTCACCCAGGAGAAGGTGGATGCTTTCAGATCGTCATCCTTTTCCGTGGTCAGGACGACTTTGTCTTTCAGCGCGGACAGATCAATCCGGAAAATAGCGTCCGCCCCCTGTACAGACAGAAGTGCGGCCAGAGCCAGTGAGAGTGTGAGCAATTGTTTCACGATGTGTTTTTTCCTTTCTCGTTAACTGTTGTCCGGAAAAGCGGAAGGGGTGTGTGCTGCCTTCCGGCGCAGCGGCAGGAGTCAATTTCCGTTTCCGGAATCTGCCTCTTTTCCGGTAATTAAAAAAATCCCGTACGCTCAGGGACGATACTTCCATTATAATATAAAAAGATTGAATTTCAAGCAGCGCACAGGAAAAAAAAGAAATTTTCCTTTCCCCCTCATTTTCTCTTTCCGGAGGATTTTTCTTGAAAACGAAACGGACTTCCGTTATATTAATTGAATACCGTTATTTTTTTCAAGGACGTGAAACATGGGATTTCTGCAAAAACTCAGCCGTCTTCTGGCGGCGCAAACATCCGCCTTCATCATTCTGATTGCGATTTTCACATTCTGGAAACCGGAATTGTTTCTCTGGGTCAAAGGCAATACGCAGACCACCATTCTCGGGATCATCATGCTGACCATGGGAATGACGCTTACGCCGGAGGATTTCAAAATTCTGGCGAAACGCCCGCTGGACATCTTCATTGGAGCGTGCGCACAGTACACGATCATGCCGCTGCTGGCGTTTTCTCTGGCAAAGGTGCTGCATCTGCCGCCGGGAATTGCGACAGGGCTTATTCTGGTCGGATGCTGTCCGGGGGGAGTTTCCTCGAACATTATGTCGTTTCTCTGTCGGGGGGATGTGGCATTTTCCGTCGGCATGACCACGGCATCGACTCTTCTTGCTCCGGTCGCGACTCCTCTGCTGATGCTTCATCTTTCGGGAAATTCCATTGAAGTCAATGCGATCGGAATGTTCCAGTCGATTCTGATTGTAACCATCCTTCCGGTTGCGGTCGGCGCATTCGCCAACTTCTTTTTCGGGACAAAGGCGCGGTATCAGGAGATCTGTTCGATCATGCCGGGCGTATCCGTCATCGGGCTGGCGTGCATTGTCGGCGGAGTGATCTCGTACAGCGGCGGGAATTTCTTCACCTCCGGCGCGATGATCTTCGCCGCGGTGTTCCTGCATAACGGACTCGGTTATGTGCTCGGATATCTCGTCGGCCAATGCACGGGAATGTCCAAGCCGAAAAAACGGACAATCTCTCTCGAAGTCGGCATGCAGAACGCCGGGCTGGCCACCAATCTGGCGAGCCGTCACTTTGCCTCCATGCCGGAAGCGGCGCTGGCCTCCGCGGTCAGCTGTGTGTGGCACTCCATTTCAGGAACGCTGCTTGCGGGAATGTTCCTCATGCTCGATCGTCTGATCCGGGCGGAGCGCAGAAGACGGGTCCGGAACAGACGCCGCGCACGCACCGTCTGATTCTCTCCTCTTGCGGCAAACCCTCCTCCCCCTCCGGTTCCGGGAAAATGATTCAGGACTGTTTCCGGGCCGCTTCTTTTTCCCGTTCGTACCGGTCGTTGATCGACGCGATCTCCGTAACGAGGGCATTCTGAATCTCTTCGATTTTTTCAGGTTCGCTTTCGCGTTCCATGCGCTGACGGGCCGAGAGTTCCGCCTCCGCAATTTTTGCTTTGCGAAGCTGTTCGATTTCCGCGATTTTCTGTTTGACTTCAGCGGGGACCGAGTTCAACACTCCGCCGCTGCGTTCCAGGGCAAGTTCGTAAGCACTTTTCATCTGTTTTTCTCCATAAAATAGAACATCAGGGCGTTCAGGACCAGACCGTGGCGGATCTCTCCGTTGCGGATCATGGACCGGACCGTTTCTCCGGAAAGGACCTCGGTGAGAATACATTCGGTCGGTTCCAGCTCCGGAACGGATGTCTGCACGGCGTTTTCAATCAGGATCGTGTAGCAGAGATTTCCCTGCAGGGCGGGATTCGGATGGACCCGGCCGATGATTCTCGGATGTTCTCCGACAAAACCGGTCTCCTCCCGCAGTTCGCGGACGCCGGCATTTTCCGGAGAAGAATCCGATGCGTCGATACAGCCTCCGGGGATCTCCCACTCCGTCTTTCCTGTTCCGTGGCGGAACTGGCGGATCAGGACGAGTTCATCATGCGGCGTCACGGCAACGACATTCACCCAGTCGCAGGTGCGGCAGGTGATGAATTCATGAACCGCCCCCGTGCGAAGACACCGGAACGGTTCCGCGCACAGTGTGATGACACGGGATTTGAACACCTCTTTCGGAGGCGCCAGAGAACGCCACTGATCGTCCAGATTCCGGCTCATAACGTCCGGCCGGCCGCTTCCACGAACGGACGGAGAGCATCCATAAATGCTTTGAAATCCGCGCAGGGGATCTGCTGTGCGGCATCGCTGAGCGCTTTGACCGGCTGCGGATGGGATTCCACAATAATTCCGTCCGCACCGATCGCCGCGGCGGCCTTCGCCAGCGGAAGCACATACTCCAGCTTTCCGGCGGCATGGCTTGGATCGACGATCACCGGAAGGTGCGATTCCTTCTTCGCCACGGCAACCGCGCTGATGTCAAGGGTGTTGCGCGTGGATGTTTCAAACGTCCGGATTCCCCGTTCGCAGAGGATCACGTTTTCGCATCCGTGGACCAGCAGATATTCGGCGGCGTTCAGCCACTCTTCGACGGTGGTGGACATGCCCCGTTTGAGCAGGACCGGACGACCCGCTTTCGCCACATTTTCCAGCAGGTTGTAATTCTGACAGTTGCGGGCGCCGATCTGAATGCAGTCCGCCACCTCGGCAACGGCCTGAATGGTCGGAATACCGACCACTTCCGTCACCACGGGAACATCGTATTTATCTTTGACCATCTGGAGGATTTCCAGACCTTTCTGGCCGAGTCCCTGGAAATCGTAAGGGGATGTGCGGGGTTTGAACGCTCCGCCGCGGAGGATTCCGACGCCGTCTGCCGTGAGCGTCGAGGCGACAAGATCCATCTGTTCCGCGGATTCAATCGAACAGGGGCCCGCAATAATCTGGAATTTCTTTCCCCCGATCAGCTCCTTTCCGATATGGAAGACGGAATTGTCGGGATGAAACTCCCGGCTGGCCAGTTTATATTTTTTCTGAATCGGGTGAACATCTTCAATGCAGGGGAGATTCCGGAGAGCCTCCAGGGACATGTGCATATTTTCGTCCCCCACCGCGCCGAGAACGGTGTGCTCCACGCCTTTGATCAGACGCGGCTCGTACCCCATGTCCGAAACCATTTTTTCGACTTTTCTGATTTCCGCATCCGAACTGTTCGGCTTGAAAACAATAATCATTTTTGGCCACTTTCAACTTTTTTAACCCTTATTTCAGCTCAAAACACAGGGTTGTCATCCATCCATGGAAAATTTCATTTGCACAATTCATTTTCCGAGCTACATTACTATACAATGGCAGTAAAGAGGAAAAAAGCAAGCGAAAGAACAAAAAAAGATGCCAATAAATGAGAACATTTCCGCCGCGGTGTTCATCGGGACCTATACCACCCAGATGCTGATCGCCAAAACCCTGCCGGATGGAAAATCGTTCGAAATGATCAATCAGTTCACGACCTTCACCAACATGATGAACCGGATCGACGACGGATTGATCTCAAAAGAGGGGATGGACCGGGTTCTTTCCTCGCTTCATGAATTCCACGAGGCCGCGCGCCAGGAAGGCGTCACGGCATTCCGGGTCGCGGCAACCTCTTCGCTCCGGAACGTGCCGAACCGGAGCCTTCTGCTGCTCGGCTGTCAGAAGGAGTTCGAGCTGTTCCCCTGTGTCCTGAGCGGACGCGATGAGGCCCGTCTCAATTTCATCGGCGCAATCACCGATGCCATGGCGAATCTGCCGGTCGTTGCAACCTATGCCGGATACAACAACTTCTACTTTGCTTACGGAACCGCATCCAAAATCAGCGGAGCGTTTGAACTGGATCTGAGCGTGGCCGAGGTCAACGATCTTTTCTACCGGAAACCGCATCGGCTGAATCTGTTCCGGCAGATCACCGCGCACGCATACATCATGAAAAAACTTTCGGTTCTTTCCGACGATTACCGGAAATGGCGCGGGAGCCTCTCCATCGAACCGGAATTCATGGCGGTCGGCCCCCTTCCCTTCGGGTGTCTTGCGCTGCTCTCCAAATATCCGGCGTTCGATTCCATTGAAGCGATCTCCGCGATCCCGCAGACGACGTCCTCCCTGGTCGAACTTACCCGGACTCTCTCCGCGCAGACCCAGGAGTCCATCATCCGGATGCCCGGCATGGACAAACAGCTTGCGCCGGTCATCGCCGCAGGATCCATGGTGCTCCGCTGCACGCTGGAAATGACCGGTAGTTACGAATTCCGTGTTACGCCGTACGGAATCTGCGCAGGCATCCTCCGCTCGCCGTCCTATCTTTTCACACAGCCGGGCCAGTGAACCCGCGCGTCAGATCAGGATTTCGTCCAGGCGCCCGTATGCGCCGATCTCCTTGAGCAGACGGAAATGCGGATACAGGAATCCCACCTCATAAAGATTGTGGGAATCCGTTCCAAGAGAGAGCTTCACTCCGCGTTTGAGGCAGAGATCGAAAAATTCCGGATTCGGCTGATATCCCGCATGAAAATTGATCTCGGCGGCCGCATTGCTGCGATGCAGAAGATCAACCACCGGACGATAAAGCTCTTCCGGCTCCGCCATTCCGCATCCTTTCGGAAAGATTCGGAACGGATGTGCCAGAATCCGGACGCCCGATTTCAGAAGAGCTTCCGTTTTTTCGAGAAACTCCCGTTTCAACGCGGCGGAATCTTCTTTCCGGAAAAGATGATGCACCGATCCGAGACGGATCTGCGCGGCAGCGGCATCTTCCGGCAGCAGCGCCGGAACCCCCTCCGGATCAATGTCGACTTCAAAACCGAAAGAACAGGAGGCATTGCGGCAGCGGGCCATCAGGTTGCGATATTCGGGGATGCGCAGCTGAAGCGGAGCTCCTTCCGGCGTTCCGGCAGTCCGCATGACATAGCGGCCCGCCCAGTAGTCATCGTTCTCGAAATAGAGCTGTCCGGAGTGTTCTGCAAAATGGATCTGTTTCAAGCCGCTCAGGGCGGCCATCTGCAAAGCCTCCGGGACCGTCATGTTTTCGGAACAGTAGGCAAGATTGGTATGAATGTGATAATCCGTCAGCCGGTTTCTCCATTCGGAAGGAACTGTCAGGGAATGCGTGGTCCGCTGTTCGATCCGTCCGTCGGTCAGCTCTGCGCACAGGAAGGGATACTCCGGCGCGGAGCATGCGGGCAGCGGCCCGGCGAGAGAGACAATCGTTTTGACGGGAACACCGTTCAGGGTTCCTTCCGCGGAACCGAGTCCGAGAGAGACACTCTCGTTTGAAACGGATTCCCCGCACAGGAAAAAGAGTTTGATCGGCAGTTTCCGGAGTTTCACCGATGTATTCACCGCCTTCAGGAAATCCAGCGGATCCGCCGGATCGGCGCAGAGAGAACCGCAGACAACCATGGCCTCCGCCTTGAGACAGGACGAGGCCATGTGAATAGCGCGGAGAAGAAAGAATTCTCCGAGATCTCCTTTCTGCTTTTTCAGATCGGAGAGCAGAGCGATTTTCATTGATTCAGCGCCTTGATGGTTGCTTCCAGCACTGCGCGGTTTTTCTCGCTGATCGGGCAGAGCGGAAGGCGGTACTCTTCCTCAATCATTCCCATCATTGCCATCGCGGCCTTGACCGGGATCGGGTTGGATTCAATGAACAGATGTTTGAAGAGCGCGTAGAAGCGGCGATGAATCTTCAAGCCTTCCGCGAAATTTCCGGCGGCGCAGAAATCGACCATCTTTTTGAGTTCCGCAGGATAGATGTTCGAAGCGACCGAAATCACGCCTTTTGCTCCGACCGCCATCATCGGGACGGTCAGGCTGTCGTCGCCGGACATCACGGTGATGTCGCAGAGGTTCAGAATTTCGGAGACCCGCTCCACCGAACCGCCAGCCTCTTTGACGGCCACGATATTCGGATTCGTCGAAAGGCGGGCGATCGTCTCGGCGGCAATCGGGACGCCGGTCCGCCCGGGGACGTTGTAGAGAACGGCCGGAAGACCGCAGTCATCGGCAATTTTGCTGAAATGGCGGTAGAGTCCTTCCTGCGTCGGCTTGTTGTAATACGGAGTGACCTGAAGACAGGAATCCGCCCCCATGGCTTTTGCCTGTTTTGTCAGTTTGATCGCCTCTTCCGTACAGTTTGCCCCCGTTCCCGCCATGATTTTGCAGCGGCCCGCGGCAAATTCGATCACCTTTTCGATCACGTCAAGGTGCTCTTCGACGGTCAGTGTGGGGGATTCTCCGGTGGTTCCGGTGGGCAGGATTCCATCCACGCCGCCCGCGATCTGCAATTCCACGATCTCCTTCAGCTTTCCGTAATCCACGGTGCCGCGGGAAAAGGGGGTGATCAGGGCGGTGTAAAGTCCTTGGATGCTCATGTTTTGTCTCCAGTATGTTGAATCGTTCTCATGTCCAGTTCCAGACTCCGGTAAACGCCGCTCGCGCGGGGCCGGAAAGACAGATCTCTTTTAAAATATTCCCGTTTACCGTTAATTCAATAGTCAAAACGTCTCCGCCGGCACAAATTATCCGTTTTTTTGTTCCTCCGTCCAGTTTCAGGCAGGCGTAGGCTCCCGCCGAAGCAGCGCCGGTTCCGCATGCAAGAGTTTCGCCCTCCACGCCGCGTTCGTAAGTCCTCATGCGAAGGGTATCGGGGTTCAGCGGAAGGATAAAATCCACGTTGGCGCCCGCCGGTCCCACCTCCTCCGAAAACCGGATGGAACGGCCGACCGACTCGAAATCCAGCTCCTCAAATCCGCGCTCCGTCAACGGCACGACGGCATGAGGCACGCCGCAGGTTGTCAGGAAAACCGGATAACCGCAGACCGTCAGCTCGCGGAACGGCTCCGGAAGCGGCATCTGAATACGGATCTGCTCCGGGGCGATCCGCCATGCCTCCAGACGGCCTGCGCCCGTGTGGAACAGCGCGTGGTTTTCGGCGAAACCGGAGATCGCGGCAAACTCCATTGCACAGCGCAGTCCGTTCCCGCAGAGATCAGCGGAAGATCCGTCGGAGTTGTAATACGCCATGGAGAGTTCCCCGGGAGAAAGAGGTTTGAGGATCAGAACGCCGTCCGCGCCGATCCCTCTGCGGCGGTCGCAGAGCGCGCGGACCGCTTCGGGCGAGTGATACACCGTATTGCCCGGGACCTCCGCCGCAACGACAAAATCGTTTCCGGCTCCGTCCATTTTTACAAATTCCATGCTTTTCATGAAAACTCTCCCGAACGTCGAACAAATTCAAACAGAATCACCGTTGCGGCCTGCGCGACGTTCAGCGACTCCGCGGAACCGGGCATTGGAATATTCAGCGGCAGAGAGGCTTCGATTCTCCCCGCCCCGTTCGCCTCGTTTCCGAAAACAACAGCCGATCGGGTGAACAGATCCGGCTCCGAAAAAACGCTGCGGCCGCCGGCAGGCTCCGTCCGGAAAAACCGTTCGATTCCCCGTTTTTTCAATGCGGCAACCGCCTCATCCAGCGACTCCGCGCATCGCAGAGCCACGGCGAATTGTGCTCCGGAAGCCGAACGGATCGTCTTCTCCCCGAACGGATCGACTCCGCCTTTCACGCACCAGACCTCCCGCAAACCCACCGCCCGCGCGGTCCGGAGAATAGTTCCGAAATTTCCGGGATCCGCCACGCGGTCGAGCAGCAGGACAAACGGATCCTCAACGGGCAGATCCAGTGCCCGGTATTCCGGCTGTTTCGCCAGCACCAGAATTCCCTGGGAGTTCACCGTGAGGGCGAGCGAATCGAACGTGTTCCGATCCAGCAGCACGGTCCGGTCGCCGGGCAGATCCAATGTTCCGGCCAGATCTTCGCGGATCACGCAGCACTCGATCAGGTCGGGACGGAGCTTCAGGATCTCTCCGACGCACCGCAGACCCTCTCCCAGACAGTATCCGCTGTTTTTCCTTCCATGACGGGTCGTCAACGCGCGGAGCAGCGACTCCCGGCGCCGCGACAGCGTTCGTTCCACGGATTATTTCTTCGGAGCCGGAGTTTCCGCCGGAAGGCGGTTCAGCGCGGCACGCGCCTGGGAACTCCAGAAGAATCCGCCCTGCGAACGGACCGTCCCCGCGGCGGCCTGTTTGAATGCGGCACGCGCCTTCGGGAGATCCTTCAGAAGGAGTTGAATGCGTCCAGCGGCGTAATATGCTTCCAGGCGCGCATCTTCCGGAAGACGGAGATCGGCCGCGGCAGCCTCATACCGGGCAAGTGCCTCTTTGTTCTGTTTTTCATTTTCGTAGAGGTATCCCGCATCAAGAATTGCGCGGGCCCGGGTGAACGGGAGGGCTTCTTCGTCCGCCGCGATCCGCGAGAGCTGTTCCAGAGCGCCCTTGCTGTTTTTCGCCTGAATAAAGAGTTTTGCGAGACGGAATCGGGCTTCGGCGGCCGCGGTTCCGCCGGGATATTTTTTCAGAGCGTCCTGAAGCTGCTCCACCGTTGTCGCGGACGCGAGCGCGGCATAGGCTTTCGCGCGGGCGCTCTTGCGGATCTGGACCACGGTGAAGACCACCGCCACGGCCACAACGATCGCGACGCATGCCCATGCGATCATTTTTCCGTTTTCGATGAACCAGGCTTCAAACGAGTTGCAGTCTCTGGTGATATCGTCTGCGATGATTTCCGACTCCATGACTTTTTTCTGCTTTGCCATTTTGGGAAGAACTCCGTTTTCGTTGTTTCATTCTGAAAGTTGTTACAGAAGGGAAATATAGCCCCTCTTCCCGTTTTTGCAATTTTCGAAAAAGAGAAATGGATAAAAAATATTGCTGGAAGATTACTTTTTTTCAATTTCCCCTTGCGTTCCGGGTCCGGATGTGCTATAATTACCGCGGAAACCGGAGTGGCCATGATGACAGAAATGACAAAACAGCGCATTCAGCGCGGCCAGGTGCTCACGGAATATGCGATTCTGATTGTCATGTTTGTCCTTGTGGCGGCCGTCATGCTTCTTCTGCTGGCGGTGTTCCTGGAATACGGATGGAGAATAACTGCGCTTATCGGCTGGGAGCCGTGGGTGTGAGAAAGGAGCAAAAAACATGGATATGGCAAAACTGAGACGGATGAAAAAACGCTGCAAAGGTCAGGCGATTGTCGAGTACATCATCATTGTGGTGATCGTTGCGCTCGCGGCGCTCGCCGTGCTGGGAATCTTCAGCGATACGATTCGCGAAAAGATCGGCGGAGCGGCGGCGACCCTCGGAACCTCGAAGGATGTCGATTCCGCCGTGGACAAAGGCTCGGTTGAGACCCTCAAGGAACTCGACAAGGGCGGCATCACCACCGAGTGACCGATTTCATCCCGGACGAAAGACAGTCAATGCGGAATCCTCGCCCGCGAATCCGGTACGGAGAGCGGGCTTCCTCCATTGTGGAAGCCATGCTCTGCATGCTTCTGCTTCTGCTTCTGACGTTCGGGCTGCTCCAGTTTTTCTATTATGCGGTGGCCCAGATGGTGACCGATTATGCCGCATTCCGGGCTGCCCGTTCCGCAACGGTCGGATTCCGGGAAGATGCCTATCAGCGGGAGGCGCGGCTGAAGGTCATCCCCGCGGCCGGACAGATGCGCAGCCCCGTCGACCTGGTGAACGGGGATGCCTCCTCCCTCCCCTTCAAAACCGCGATTGAACAGTTCTATTATGAGCGGCTTCTTATTCTGGATTACATGCGCGGACATCAGGGAGGGCTGCGGTATCAATACTGGTGGTCGACCGATGCTTCCGACGAGCTTTCCACACGCTACAAGACCTCCTTCAGCACGGAACTGTCGAATCAGGGCGATTCGTTCACGGCGCACTCCACGTTCACAGATTATCCCTGGATCATGCCGTTCCGGGGAGCTTTCCAGCCGGAGACAAAAGGACGGCTGGATATCACCGGAGAGGCGAAAATGTCACGGCAGTCGGCTGCCTATCTGGAATGAGACGATGAAGACACGGATTTTTTTACGGCGCCGGGAGCGCGGACAGGTTCTGATACTTGCGCTGATTGCGCTGCTGATCCTCACCCTTGCCATTTTTCTGCTTCTGGACGTATCCAATGTCATCCGGGCCAAAGTGAAGGCGCAGAACGCGGTGGACGCCGCCGCGCTCACCGGAGCTAACTGGCAACGGCATACACTGAATCTGCTTGGAGAGCTGAATCTGGTCAAGGCGACCACCGTCCTGATTTCCGATTCGATGTTCGGCACGACCGCCCAGCAAGGACCGGATTCATTTCTTCAGGTCGAAAACGAGGAAGACGCCATCCAGAAGCGCGCCACGCAGATGGAGTCGTTGAGGGAAGCCTCCGACACGCTCTCTCAGATGCAGCAGAGGGCGCTGTTCATTGTTCCGCTGATCGGGTTCGGCGCCGCCCAGCAGACCGCAAAAAACAACGGGATCAATTACAACGAATCCTACGGAGACGCCGTCCGCCAGCAGATGCTCTATGTGGACAATCCGAGCAACGTGAACCGGCAGAATATCTTCGCGCAGTATATGACGCCGGACTACATCCGGAAGAACATGTTCGGCTACAACTGGAAAAATCCCTATCTTGCCACGCTGGACACGATCCTTCAGGGCGACGGCGACATCTCCAAAGGGATCGCCGTTCTTCCGAACGCTCAGCTTCTCGGCTCGCCGCGTGTAAAGACCTATCCGCCCACCACCAACGATTTCGCGGGCTATCTTCAGTCCCGCTACATCTACGACGCCATCCAGTCGAACTACTGGTGCTGGCTCCGGGAACTGATCCGCATGAACTTCAGCCAGACAAACTGGTGGGGCAATCTGGTGACAGACGAGGATTCCACTTTCCGCCAGGAAAGCGAATATCTTCCGGTCTGTGTGGAGATCAAGGCTGCGCAGTCCGGCACCTGGAACACTTTGAAGGGCAGCACCCTGCTCGACGACCAGCTCAAGGAAGTCGATTACAATGCGGACAAACTCATGAATCATTACGATCTTTACGATCCGGCGTTCAACGAGAAAGGGGAAATCATTCCTTCGCAGGATACGGACCGCAAACTGAATCCGCTTCCTGTGCTCGACTGGGCGTATTACGGCTGGAAATGGAGAGCGTACGACACAACGCAGACCGCCCTCTGGGAGGATTATCTTGCTTCGCCGTTCAAACAGCAGGCGCTCTACTATTCCGGAGCGGTGTCGCGGATGGATGTGGAGGCGGAGACGGTCACGGTCACGGGGACCCTCGGCGTCAAAGGCGACCGGGACAACCGTCTCGGCGACATTTTCCGGGACAGCTACCTGCCTCAGAGTTCGGAAGATTCCAATGCGTTTCTCCAGACCTCCTCCGGCGAAAACCGTCTGGATGCCGCGCAGACCCGTCTTCAGAACAACGCTCCGCACATCTATGCCTACGCCGTGGCGAAGCCCTTCGGCTCGCTTTCGATCGACAACGAACTTCAGCCTCCGCATCTTTCCGGCATAGTCCTTCCGGTTTTCACGAACAGTGCGATCATCCCGACCTCGCTGGAGGATCCGGGCCGGAATCCTCTTGCGGACTATCTCTGGTTTGAATTTCTCGTGGAGTATCTTCCGACGCTCGGGACGGTCGGTTCACTGGACGAAATTCCCCAGGCGATGCAGAATAAGTACAGTTTCTACCACTCCATGCTCAAACGGCTCAGCGATCCGGACTGGAGAACGCAGGGGATCACCTGGCTGGAAACCCCGCTCTGGGAACCGGACCCGGAAAAACCCGATGAGAAAATCCCCACCAATGAAGACAACTGCAATCCGCCCGGAAGCGTTCACTATCCGCCGGTCCTGCATTGACAAAGGGAGAAAAGGCGTCCATGAAAGATTTCAAATCCATTCACTGGTTTCTGAACGAACTTCCCCGTCTTCAGAGCGAAGGAGTTCTGGAGGAAGCCGCCGCCCGGAAACTGCAGGACTATTACCGGAAAGAGCTGGAATCCACCTCCGTCCGCAGTCTTCTGTTCATGATACTGGGATTTCTCGGAGCCTTTCTGATTGCCGGAGGCGTGATTCTTCTCACCGCCCACAACTGGGATATGCTTCCGAAAACCGGCAGAATCGTTCTCACGTTCACACCGTTCGTTCTGACGGCGGGGTTCGCCTGTTTCACTCTGCTCCGCCGGAAAACACGGATCTGGACCGAATGCGCAGCCCTGCTGTTCACGGCAGGAATCATGACACTGAATGCGCTGATCTCCCAGATCTACCATATTGACGGAACCATCTTTGATTTCCTGACATTGAATCTGTTGTTTGCTCTGGCGCTGATGTATCTGCTGGACAGCCGGGTTCTCTCTCTCCTCATCACCATCGCGCTGATCGTTTTCTCCGTTTCGAACGAAGGGGGCGGAGGACGGGAGTATCTTCCCCTGCTCTATACCGTTTTCTGGATTCCCTTTGCCGTGCATCATCTCCGGCGGAATTCCATGCTGACCCGCTATGCGGCAATCGCCGCCGCCATTGCGCTGCTCTGTTCGCGGGATGGGAATGCCGGCGTTCTGTTTCCGCTCGCCGCGGCGTTCTTCTTCTGCGGAGGACTGAATCTCCGGCGGACCGGGAAAACCGCATGGTTCCGCGATCCGTGGATTCAGACGGCGTTTGCCGGAACGACCATTTACCTTCTGATTCTGAGCAATTCAAACACGTTTCTGCGTTCGTTTCAGTGGAACGGAACGACCATGATTCTCTGCATACTGTTCGGAGCGGCGCTGATTTCCCAGATTTGCCGTTCTCCGGATGCGCTGAATCTGATGCAGGCATTTTTTGCCGCTCTTCCGTTTTTCCTGCTCCCGCTGGGACCGGAGATCCACCGGTTTGCCGGAACAGCCTTTCTTCTCCTCTCCGGGATTCTTTTTCTGATTGACGGATTCCGCAAATCGGACCTGCTTCTGCTGAATTTCGGACAGCTTCAGCTGTACGGGCTTCTGATCGTCCATTTTCTGGACAGCCGTTACAGCATTCTTGTCCGTTCGCTGGTTTTTCTCGGAGCCGGAGCCGTCTTTCTGGTTTTGAATTACGGGCTTGCGCACCATTTCCGGCGGAAAGGAGGGGTGCTTCGATGAAACGAACCATTCCGTGGCGGCTTCTGTGCTTTTTCATCATTTTTACGGCGGCACTGTGGTATCCGGTCCGGAAGATCCGGGAGTATGAGTTTCCCGCCGTTCCGCCGGAGGAGTTCCGCTTCCGGGTGACGGGAGTCGATCCGAACGATCTCTTCCGCGGACGCTATATCGTTCTGCACATTCCCGTTCCGGAACTGACGACGACCGATCTCAATGCCGCGGGCTACCGCTTCATCGTCCTGGAACGCGATCCGGAGGGGTTTGCAAAACCGACGGTTCTGCTGCGTCAGATTGATCCGGAACGATCCTGCCTGCGCATCCGTTATTCCGGTGTCCGGAGGGACTGGAAGGGAAATCGGCCGCTGAATACCGGACGCCATATTTTTCATTTTCCGTTCACCCGGTTCTATCTCAACGAGGAAATCGCTCCGGTGGCGGAACGTCTTCTGAACAAGGCGAAACGGGCGGAGCTTGCGGTTCTGGTCTATCCGAACGGCAACTATGCGGTCCGGGAGCTGTACCTCGACGGAGTCCCCGTCCGGGAGGCCGTCCGGCGGGCGCGGAATTGAATCCGCCCCACCCCCGCGGAGAGGACCGCTCTTTCCCGCCGGGAAACGCCGGAGACTCTTGAAAAATACGCAAATCATGCTACCTTACCTGTCTGAAAAGAACAGGAATCAATGCACAATGAATCGAAACCGAATCATCCGGACGGAGAGCCTGAAATCGCTGAGCCGTTACGGGATCAATAAAGCGGCGGCAGCCATCGGCGTGTTCGACGGCGTGCACCGCGGGCATCAGAAGGTCCTGAAGACGCTTCTTGAAATTGCAGAACGATCAAATGCAGTTCCGGTCGCGGTCACGTTCACACCGCATCCGCGTTCGGTTCTGAGGCCTGAAGCGTCCCCTCCCCTTCTGTTTCCGGAGGAGGAGAAGATCCGTCTTCTCCACAGCTGCGGAGCGCAGGCCGTGGTGACGATCCCTTTTACGAGGGAATTCGCGGCGCTTACTCCGGACGATTTTCTGGATCAATGCCTGCATTCCGGGACGGTCCGTCTGACCGGAGTCTGCGTCGGGAAATCGTGGCGCTTCGGTGCGGAGGCCGCGGGATCCGCCGTCGATCTCGAACGCCGGGCGCATCAGGATCATTTTATTTTTCAGCCGGTCGACGAGGTCCGCTACGGTTCACTTGTGGTCAGCAGCACCGAAATCCGGAAAGCGGTCGCAAACGGGAATCTTGCCGAAGCGGAGGCGATGCTCGGACGGCCCTACGCTCTGTTCGGTTCCGTTGAACACGGAATGGGACTCGCAGGGAAACTGCTCGGAGCTCCCACGGCCAATCTTCATCTGGAGGCGGGCGTGCTGCCTCCGTTCGGCGTTTACGCGGTCTACGCGGGGCCGGAGGACGGAACCGGACGCGATCCGGGCATCGTCAACATCGGCATTGCCCCCACCGTCCGGAAGGAGGAGCACCCGCAGCCGAAGGTGGAGGTTCATATTTTCCGCAAATCGCTGGATCTTTACGGGAAGCGCCTTGCCGTCGATCTGATTGCGCGCGTCCGTCCGGAGCAGCGGTTTGATTCCCTTGATGCACTCCGATCTCAAATTCAAAGCGACATAGCCGCAGCCGCCGGGCTGCTGAAAGGACACTGATCCATGGAAGAAAAAACCTATACGGTCATCGAACTTGCCGAATCCCTGGCAGTTGCCAGAACCACCGTCAACGACTGGCTCGCCCGCTATACCCAGTACATCGACTTCAAGATGGTCGGCCGGCGCCGGGTCTACACGGAATCGGCGCTCGCGGTCCTGAAAGAGATTTCCGAACTGCGCAACCGGGGGCTTTCCGGAAATGATATTGAATCGGAACTGGCCAAGACCCATCCGGTCCGTCCGGAACCGGCCGATGCGGCGGAAACGGCAAAAACACCGGCGGAAACGACAAAAAAATCCTCCACTCAGCCTCCGGCGGAGGAGTTCGCCCTGATTGCAAAACAGCAGTCCGACGAGCTCGGCAGAATCATCGCGGAAAGTTTCCGGGATATGGCGGAACGCATGCACACGCTCGAACACAAGGCGAACCGTGCGGAGCGGAAGGTGTCGTTCGGCTACGCTCTTCTGTTTCTCCTGCTGGCGGTCCTTGTGGTGCTTTCGGCGTTCTTATTTCTCCGCCAGAGCCGTGCGGAGAAGCAGAACCGGTCTGCGGATGATCTTCAGAGGACCGCGATTCAGGCGGTGGATGACAAGGCGGTCCGTCTTTCCGGATCGGCGGATGAACTCAAACGCGGAATCCGTGAACTCAAGCAGGGGCTTTCCGTTCAGCAGAAAGAGTTCGATCGCGCGCTTTCCGAAATGAAATCCGCACGGGAAAAGGAGATTGCGGAACTCAAGGAACGCTTTGCCGCGGAGCAGAAAGCCCGCCTGGAGCAGATGGAGAAACTCGCCGGAGAAAAAGACCGCGAAATCTCCGATCTGAAGGAAAAAGAAGCCGCCTCTCTCCGGAAAATCCGGGAACTGGAACAGAAACTTGAAGAACAGAAAAAACAACTCAAATAAAGAAAGCGAGAAAAGAATGTTTGAACTGGATGTCACGCGGGAATTCTCCTCTGCGCACTCACTGAAGGGATATTGCGGGAACTGCTCCGAAAAGCACGGACACAACTGGAGCGTACAGGTTTTCATCCGCTCCCGCCGTCTGGACGAAATCGGAATTGCCGTGGATTTCAAGGCGCTGAAACGTGAACTCGACGCCATTCTCCTGGAGCTCGATCACAAGGATCTCAATCAGATTCCTCCGTTCGACACGCTCAATCCGACCAGCGAAAACATCGCCATGCACATTTACAAGGTCCTGAGTTCGAAACTGGATGACGGCAACGTGAAAGTATACCGGGTGCGCGTCGGCGAAAACCACACCTCCGGAGCCAGCTATTTCGAGGAGTGACTCATGGCGGATCTTGAAAAAGCGCTGAAAACCCTGAGCCGCCCGGGAACCGTTCTGCTGGTCCCGACGGAGACCGTCTACGGTCTTGTCTGCGACTGGTCGGACCCGTCCGCCCGCGACAGGATCTACACGATGAAACACCGTTCGGAAAACAAACCTCTCGCAGCATTTCTTCCATCGGCAGCCTGTGCGGAAACACTCTGCGGCCGTCCGCTTCCGGACGCTGCGCGCCGTCTTGCGGAAGCGCTGATGCCGGGACCCGTCACGTTGATCGTTCCCGATCGGAACAACTCCACTTTCGGATTCCGCATTCCGGATCATCCCCTGATTCTGGCGCTGCTGGCCGCATACGGGAAACCGCTGGCATCGACCAGCGCAAACCGCTCCGGAGAACCGGCCGCCCTGAATGTGCCCGACGCCTGCGCAAATCTTGCCGAACAGCCGGACTGCATTCTTGACGAAGGCCCCCTCCCCGGCAATTCCAGAGCTTCGACCGTGATTCTCGTCGCGGCGGACAATTCCTGGAAAATTCTGCGGGAAGGCCCGGTTTCCGAAGAGGAGATCCGCCGGATTCTTTCCTGAACGTCTCCGCCGGAATTTTTCAACCGTTTTCCGTTTTTCTGAAGGAGTGCGGCGGACGGCGAGTCATCCGCCGATCAGTTTGCGCATGGTTTCCGGATCAAATCCGCGGCGGGCCGCATAGGCTTTCAGCTGGTCGTCCCCCACCTTCCCGACGGTGAAATACCGCGCTTCCGGATTCGCCAGGACCAGGGCGCAGACCGATGCCTGCGGGACCATCATAAAAGAATCGGTCAACCGCGTTCCGGTCGCGTTTTCCGCATCCAGACAGCGGAAAATCTCCCGTTTCAGCGAATGGTCCGGAAGAGTCGGATATCCCGGCGCGGGCCGGATTCCGGAAAGACCTTCGCGTTCCAGAGTTTCTTTTGTTTCGAATCCCCAGAGATCCCGGGCCATCCGGGAATGAAGCTCCTCCGCGGCGGCCTCGGCAAGACGTGTCGCGGCGGTTTTCAGCAGAAGGGCGGAATAATCATCCCCTTTTGCGTGCAGCGTCTCCGCGGCTTCCTCCGCGCCGAATACCGACAGGACAAACATTCCGATCCAGTCCCCCTCCTCCGCAACATAATCCGCAAGAGCGAGCTTTTCCGATTCCGCGTTCTGCTGGCGCAGGGACGGGAAATCCGCGCCGCCTGCGGAAATGGATTCCCGATCCGCCGAAGCGGGAAAAACTCCGCAGACGCACTCCGCCTGGAGCGGATGCTCCTTCAGAAGTTTTCTGGCTTCCGCGATCAGTTCTTTTGCTCCGCCGCTCCGGATCGGGGTGTTCCAGGCTCGGGCAAATCCATCCCAGTCGATCCGGCTTTCAAGCTCATCCGAAAGAAGGGTCATGCGGTGAATGCCCGGATATTTCGGAGCAGGAGCCGGTGTTCCACGCTTCACGGCGGCCGCGCATGCTTCGGCAATCGGCAGAAGATGCTCGCGCTCCTCTTTGTGCTGAACGGAATTTCTCAGTGCGGCATACTCCTCCCGGAGGGATGCTTCAAAGGCGTCGCGTTTTTCCGGATTCATCAGAGCCGCCACGACCGGTACGGTGGCCGATGCGTCGCGGGTATGTACCACCGGACCGGAATAGGCCGGCTGAATCTTGATCGCCGTATGGGTCCGGGAGGTCGCCGCGCCACCGATCAGGACAGGAATCCGGATGCCGCGCCGCTCCAGTTCCTCCACGACATGAACCATCTCCTGCAGCGACGGCGTAATCAGGCCGCTGAGGCCGAGAAGATCCGCCCTGTTCTCCACGACCGCGTCAACGATCGTCTTTGCCGGAACCATCACACCGAGATCAATCACGGTGCAGTTGTTGCACTGAAGCACCACGGAGACAATGTTTTTTCCGATGTCATGCACATCCCCCTTGACCGTTGCAATGACCACTTTGCAGGAGGAATCTTTTCCGCCGCTCCGGCGGTAGGCTTCGATCGCCGGCATCAGCTCCGCGACCGAGCGCTTCATCACGCGCGCGCTTTTCACCACCTGCGGCAGGAACATGCGTCCGGAAGAAAAGAGTTCGCCGACGCGTCCCATGCCGTCCATCAGCGGACCTTCGACAACATCCATCGGAGTCGGATAGCTTCTCAGAGCCTCCGCCATATCCTCCGTCACATAGGAATCATCGCCCTTGACGAGGGAGCGGATAATGCGTTCAGGAAGCGGCTCCGAGCGCCAGAGGTCAACCGTTTCCGTCTTTCTGTTTTCGCTCCGGATCCCGGATGCGATCTCCAGCAGTTTCTCCGCCGCGGAAGGATCGGTGTTCAGCACCACCGCTTCCGCCGCCGCCCGCAGCGCGGGATCCAGATCCTCATAGACGCCGAGCTGTGCCGCGTTGACAATTCCCATCGTCATTCCGGCTTCGATCGCATGCTTGAGGAAAACCGTATGAATCGCCTCCCGGACCGTATCGTTGCCACGGAAGGAGAAGGAGACGTTGCTGACCCCTCCGCTGATTCCGCAGAGCGGCATGTTCCTGTGAAGATAGCGGACCGCTTCAATGAAGTCGAGCGCATAGGAATCGTGTTCCTTCATTCCGGTGGCAATGGCGAAGATATTGGGATCGAACACGATATCCTCGGGAGGGATTCCCGCTTTCTGTGTAAGAAGTTCATAGGAGCGGCGGCAGACCCGGATGCGGCGTTCCGGCGTATCCGCCTGTCCCTGTTCATCGAACGCCATCACAAGGACGGCGGCGCCCAGTGCGCGGATCTCGCGGGCCTTCTCCAGGAATGCCTCCTCCCCCTCCTTCAGGCTGATGGAATTGACAATGCTTTTGCCCTGAATGCAGCGGAGAGCAGTTTTCACGACTTCCCAGTTGGAGGAATCGACCATGATCGGAACGCGGGCGATCTCGGGCTCGGAAGCCAGATACAGCAGAAAATGCTTCATGGATTCGACGGAATCAATCATCGCATCGTCCATATTCACGTCGATGATGGAGGCTCCGTTTTCAATCTGATGCAGAGCGACCTCCATGGCGGCATGAAAGTCGTTCGCCCGGATCAGATTCAGGAATTTGCGCGATCCCGCCACATTGGTCCGCTCGCCGACATTGATGAAATTTCTGTCCGGAGATGCGACAAACGGATCCAGTCCGGAAAGCCGCAGGAAAGGCCGGACCTCCGCCGGCGTGCGCGGAGCGATCCCCTCCACCGCCCGGGCGATCGCGGCAATGTGCGCCGGCGTGGTGCCGCAGCATCCGCCGACAATATTGAGCAGTCCCTCTTCCGCAAACGAGCGGATCACCTTTGCCATCTGCTCCGGAGTCTGTTCGTAGGCGCCGAAGCTGTTCGGGAGCCCCGCGTTCGGATGGGCGCTCACCAGACAGGGCGCCTTTGCCGCGAGTTCCGCCAGATGCGGATGCATCTCCTCCGCACCGAGCGCGCAGTTGAACCCGACACTCAGAAGTTCTTCGGCGTGGAGAACGGAAATCAGGAACGCTTCCGCGGATTGTCCCGCGAGCATGCGTCCGCTGGCGTCGCTGAGCGTTGCCGAGAGCATCAGCGGAATCCGCACGTTTCTGGTCCGCATGGCGTTCCGGATCGCATAGATGGCGGCCTTGGCATTGAGAGTGTCGAAAATGGTTTCCACCAGCAGAAGATCAACCCCTCCGTCGATCAGGGCTTCCGCCTGCACCTGATAGGTTTCCACGAGCTCATCGAAGGAGATATTGCGTGCGGCGGGATCCTCCACCGAAGGGGAGATGGAACAGGTCCGTCCGGTCGGCCCCATGCTTCCCGCGACAAACCGGGGACGGTCCGGAGTCCGGCGCGTCATCTCGTCCGCCGCCTCCCGCGCGACTTTCGCTCCGGCAAGAGCCAGATCGTAAACACGGTCTTCCAGACCGTAATCCGCCTGCGAGACGGCATTGGAATTGAAGGTGTTGGTCTCAATAATATCGGCTCCGGCCTCCAGATACGCCATGTGAACGCGTTTAACCGCATCGGGACGCGTGATGCAGAGAACATCGTTGTCCCCCGCCAGCGGACGGGGATGATTCGCGAAGATTCCGGTGTTGAAATCGGACTCCTTCAATCCTCCCGCCTGAAGCATTGTTCCCATTGCCCCGTCGAGGACCAGAATCCGTTTTTGAAGCTGCTGTTTCAAAAACTCGATTTTTTTTGACATATCCTTCACCTTTTTATTTTAAAATTCGCGAAAGTGCTACTATATTCCCGGGACGGCAATTTTTCAACCGGAGAAAGGAGTTTTTTTATGGCGGATCTGGTCTCGGACATCTGGAACGGACTTCGGGTTCTCAAAGTTCAAAACGAGGCGGCGGAGGCGCTGATCGCCCTCCACGGAGCGCATGTGCTTTCCTACAAACCCGCAGGCGAGCGTGAACTGCTCTGGCTTTCGCAGGAGAGCTGGCACGAGGCGGGCAAACCGATCCGCGGAGGAATCCCGATCTGCTGGCCGTGGTTCGGTCCGGCACAGGAACCGCCCCACGGGGTCGCGCGCCTGAACGAGTGGACGCTCCGGGAAACCGCATCCGAACCCGGGAAAACCGTGCTCGGCTTTGAAGCATTTTCGTTTGAAAACCGCATTGCGGAGCTGACCATCACGGTTGCCGACACGCTCTCAATGGAGCTGACCACCACCAATCTCGGCGCGGAGGACTTCCGGCTCACGGAGGCGTTCCATTCCTATTTCGCAATTTCCGACATTGCGAACATCCGGATCACCGGGCTCGACAAGGCCGAATATCTGGACACCCTCACCGGGCTGCGCCATATTCAGGACGAAGACATCCGCTTCAACGCGGAAACCGACCGCATCTACGACAGCTCCGCGGCCGAATGCCTTGTTGATGATCCCGCATACACCCGGAAAATCCGGATTGCGAAGGAAGGTTCCCTTTCGACCGTCGTCTGGAATCCCTGGATCGCCAAATCCCGCCGCATGCCCGATTTCGGCGATGAGGAGTATCACGGCATGGTTTGTGTCGAAACCGCCAACGCCGGCAACGATTTCCGCATCCTCAAGCAGGGGGAGAAACACACGCTCAAGGTCTCCATCGGACTGAAATAAGATCGGTCCGCAGAGTGCGCTTCTGTTTCAGAGGTCCGCAGCAAAGGAAAGAGACGCAGGTTCAGCGTCTCTTTTTTCCTTTCCGTTCCCCGGGCAGATCCTGAAAGCCGTGGAACAGGCCGTTCCCGTCCGTTTCGCCGTCGGCAAGTTCAAACGGCGCGCTGTCCTCATCGGAAAGAGCGACAGAATCCTTATCCTCGACAGTGGCTTTCGAGAGATTGAACAGTTTCCCGAAATCGGTCTCCTCCTCGCAGACGAAACGGTTCTCCGTCCGCTTCGGAGACTCGTCCATCCGGACGGATTCTCCGGGAAGGACTACGCCGCGCGACTCGAACAGTTCCGCGAAACTTTTCTCGTTCTCCGGATCGTTTTTCTCCTCCATCGGAGCGGGAACCTCCTCCGGGAGATCCTGAAAATTTTCTTTCACATTCAGTTCGGAAAGATCGCCCAGGCGGTTCAATCCCCGGTTGTTTTCCTTGTTTTCCGAAGTCAGGTCCTTCTCCGAAACAGGCACGCCGAATTTCTCGCTGAGGTCCTTTGCGGAAAGATTTTTCTTTGCACTCATTGCGGACAATCCTTTCATTTTTTTGTCGGAGTAAGGTAAACGGGAATCAGGAAAAATCAAGTTTTTTCACCAAAATCGACGGGAAAAACTTTTGCACACAGCCCTTCCGCATGCTATATTTACTGTTTGAACCACGGAGTCACGGGAATCATGAATGGATGTCATTGCTGTGCGCATGAATGCGGAGTCGACCGGAAAACCGGAAAAGGGTTCTGCCGGATGGGGATTCTTCCGGTCGTTGCACGGGCGGGACTCCATTTCTGGGAAGAGCCGTGCATCAGCGGAACAGGAGGATCGGGAACGGTCTTCTTTTCCGGCTGCACCCTGCGCTGCGTCTACTGTCAGAACTACGAAATCAGCAGCGGAGGAAACGGCCGGGAAATCTCCGTGAAACGTCTCCGGGAGATCTATCGGGAACTCATTGCACAGGGCGCGCACAACATCAATCTGGTGACGCCCTCCCATTTCACGGATGCCATTCTCGAATCGCTGGAAGAGCCGCTTCCCGTTCCGGTGGTCTACAACACCAACGGCTATGAATCCGTGGAGAACCTCCGGCGCCTGGAGGGAAAAGTGCAGATCTATCTGCCCGATGTCAAATACAGCGACGACGCCCTCGCTCTGCGCTATTCTCATGCGGACGACTATTTCCGCACGGCGAAACGGGCCGTCCGCGAGATGTTCCGCCAGATCGGTTCCTACCGGATGAATGAGGAAACCGGTCTTCTGGAACGCGGAGTCATCATCCGTCATCTTCTGCTCCCAAATCATGTGGAGAACACGCTGCGCGTGATCGACTGGGTCGCGGAGACCTTTGATCCGGGCGAAGTTCTGTTCAGTCTGATGCGCCAGTATATCCCGCACGGGCGGTCCGCGGAATTTCCCGAGCTCAACCGGCGCGTCACGGAGGAGGAATACCGCCGGGTCGAACGCCATCTGGAGGAGTCCGGCATCGAGGACGGATTCGTTCAGGACGGCGACTCCGCCAGCGAGGACTTCATTCCCGCATTCGATGGAACCGGCGTCTGACCCGTCCTCCCCGTTTCATCCGGGCAGCGAGAGCAGAATCACGGCAAGAATACCGAATGCGACACCGAGCAGTTTCCGCCGGCTCACCGGTTCATGCAGAATCAGTACGCTGAGCAGCAGCGTTCCCGGAAAACTCATCTGGGCGATGGAAAGCACGATTCCCGCGTTTCCCTCCTGAAGCGCCCGTGCCATGAAGTAGACAATTCCCGCAACACACGCTCCCGAACAGATACCGTAAAACAGCATTGCCCGATCCGGCTTCAGCATCTTCCGTTCGCGCAAGAGAGCGTACACCACTCCGCCTGCAATCCAGAAGAGGGCGTTGATCAGCAGGATTCCGTTCCGGTCCGCCCCATGCAGAAACGCATATTTGTAGGAGATTCCCATTGCGGCGCGCAGGACCGCCGCGGTGATGACCAGAAATGTCCCGATCCGGGCGAAGAGATACCGTTTGCGGCGTCCCGTCTCCGGAAGCTGCATGAAACAGAAAATCGCCGCAACCGCCGCCGCGATTCCGAGCATCTGCACACCGTCGATCGTCTCGCCAAGCAGAAGCCATGCGCCGAATACGACGGGGACCAGATTCAGCCGGTAGATCGTTGCGCAGATGCCCGCACTCTGCAGTCCCATTCCCTCTATCAGAAGAAGATTGGCCGCGATTGAAAAAAAACCGCTGACCGTTCCCCAGAAGACCGTCGCCTGCCCGTTTTCCCAGTTCTGCGGAGAAAAACACAGAACTCCGAACCAGACCAGTCCGATCAGTCCGGCAAACATTCCCCGCGATCTTTTCCGGCGGGCAAACAGCTTGAAAATGAAATCGTTCACCGCACTGCTCAGCAAACAGCACAACGCATAAAATACAGCCATCCCGGCTTTCCCTTTCCATAATTTATAAAATGAGGAAACTTTTTTAATATAAGTTAAATTTCAGAAAAAGCAATCGAAGATGCAAAAAAATTGAATATTTCTCAATTTTTATCTTGAAAATTTTCTTTTTTGTCAATATATTAACTCCGAAAAAACGATACGGAGAGTTGCCGACATGAGAGAACAGCTGACAGCGCTTGGATGCCGCATCCGGGAACTGCGGAAACAGCGGAATATGACGCTCCAGGAACTGGGGGAAAAGACGAATCTGACAGCGGGGCTGCTGTCGAAAATCGAGAATTTCCGGACGATTCCGTCTCTTCCGGTTCTTGCGGAGATTGCCCGTGCGTTCGGAATAGCCCTCTCCGAACTGTTTGAAGGAATCGCGGTATCGGAGCGGAAGAACTGGTTTCTGGTCCATCCGGAGGATCAGAAACCGCTGGAACGGGAGGCGGATCACGGACTCCGCTACCGGATGCTTTTTGAAACCCCGCTGACGGCAGACAACCTGCAGGTGATGCTGGTTACGGAAGGAGATGGCACCGAACAGAAAAGCGTCACCACGGAGGCGGATCAGCTTCTCTATATTCTTTCGGGAGCCCTGGAATACCGGATCGGAGAAGAAACGCTCTCTCTGCGGGAGGGCGATCTGCTCTTTTTCGACGGCTCCATCCCGCATGGTCCCGATTACAAACCGGGAACCCGTTTTACTCTTCTGGCCTTTTATTTTCTGCGTCCAGGCAAAGAAAACCGCTAAACTGATACAGGAGAAATGCGATGATTTCATTTTATGGGAAAGAACTCTTGAGCCTGAAAGCCAATCTGCACACGCACACGACCTGCTCCGACGGGAAATTCTCTCCGGAAGAGGTTATCCGCCTCTATTCGGATGCGGGCTACGACGTTCTCTCGCTGACCGATCATCGCACGACCCAGGACATCTCCCGCTACAATCCGGAAAATCTTCTTCTGATTCCCGGCATCGAAATTCATCCGCACGACGAGCATAGCACGCATCACTGGCATCTTGTCGGTCTCAACGTTCCGCTGGATTTCCGGCACCCGACCCCGGAAAAGGAAGGGTTGAACGTCCAGCAGAGCATTGATCTTCTGCGCGAGGCGGGCGCCCTTCCCTTTATCGCGCATCCCTACTGGTGCGGCTTCACCTCCGCCGATCTTCGCCCGCTGACCGGGTATTACGGAATGGAGGTCTACAACACCGAATGCCGCAATATCGGACGCGCTTACAGCATTCAGACCTGGGATGAGCTCCTGGAAGCGGGACGCGACATCCCGGTGACCGCCGTCGACGACATGCATTCCGCCGCGTCGCTTTTCCAGGGCTGGACCGTCATCTGTGCGGAAAAGCGGACCCTTGAAAGCGTCCTCGATGCGCTCCGGAACGGAAACTTCTACGCATCACAGGGTCCCGAATTCCGGAAACTGAGCTTTGAAAACGGAGTCTTTTCCGCTGAATTCTCTCCGGTTGTCAGCGCACATCTCGTCATGCAGGCCAGCCGGGGTAGAATCGGCCTTCAGCCCAATCAGGACGGTCCCGGAACCCCCTTCCGCGAAATCGAACGCATGGAATTCGATCTGAACGATCTGCCCCCGGGCTCCTATTTCCGCTGTCAGATCATCGACCGGAACGGCCGTTTCGCATGGAGCAATTCGATCCGGATTCAGTGAAGCAGCCGGAAGAGTCTCCGATACAGTCCGGGCAGGCGCAGAGCCAGTGCAAACGCCACTCCCTTCCAGAAGGAGGGCGTCTCCCGGAGAGAGGTCTTCGCCCGGTACTCCGCGGCGCGTTTCAGAACAATCCGCATCTCTTCCGGATACTCTTTCCCCGACCGGAGAATGGAATTGAATAGTCCCATCATATCAAACCAGGCTTTTCCGTAAATGCGGGCGGAACGATCGGGGAAACGGGAGAGAAGATCCGGCAGGAGCAGATTGTATGCCTTCAGAAGATTCATCTTCCACGGATTGAAGGGCGAACATGTCACGCTGCCCGGATGCTGGCGATAATAATACAGATCCTCCCCGGTCCGGACGATCCTCCCCGCCTCCGCGCAGACACGGGGAATGAAAGCGAGATCCTCATATCCGAACGAAGGGAACTCTCCCGTCCGTTTCAGCAGATCGGCACGGAAGAGCTTGTTCCAGGAGAATGCGCCGAAGGTGTCATCGGCAAGGATCTGGAGAACCGCCTCTTCCGGAGAGAGGATCTGCGGAGAGGAGAAGTTCCCGGATCTCCGTTTTCCCCGCCAGGTCCGGAAGGAACAGACGGCAATATCCGCCCCGGAGTCCGTCAGAAGCGAATACAGTTTTTCAAACATGTCCCGATCCGGCAGATCGTCGCTGTCGCAGAAACCGATGCAGGAACCGGAAGCGATCCGCAGGGCGTCGTTCCGCGCCGCCCCCTGCCCCTGATTGACGGATTTACGGATCAGGCGGATCCGGGAATCGCGGGCGGCATATTCCGCGCAGATTCGGGCGGAAGCGTCGGTGGAGGCGTCATCCACCAGAATGATTTCCAGATTCCGGTAGGTCTGTGCGGTCAGCGCATCCAGGGTCGGAGCGAGAAACGCTTCCGCGTTGTGCACAGGAACCGCAATGGAGATTGTTTCCGATTCATTCATTGCCGAAAATCCTTCTGAAACTTCTGTGCAGCTCCTTGTCACCGTAGCGATCCTCCTGCGACGCGAGATCTTCCGGAGCATAGTGCGAAAGCACCGTATGGACCCGAAGAGTTTTTTGTTCGATCCGGAAAAGGATCTGCCATGTCCGGCATCCGATTCTCCATACTCCGTCCGGATCGGAGGCGAGACGTTTGCGCTTGCGGTTCAGCGGATCGCAGGCGAGCTGGACGGAACAGAAGTTTTCGAGATCCGGTCCGCCGTTTTCCCGGATCCAGACGATCCGGCGGAGAACGGAAGGTTCGAAGCAGACCTCCCATTGCTCCGTCTTCGCGTTCTCCAGCCACGCGACACGGGAATCGGGAAACGAATCGACCGCCGGAACATACGGTTTGAGATCAAGGATCGGCGTTCCGTCCAGCAGATCGAAATTGCGGATGTGGAGGATCTTCCGTTCCACGCGCACCAGCTCCACGCAGCTCAGGCCGATCGGATTCGGACGGAAGGGCGCACGGGTGGCAAACGTGCTGATCCGCCGGCCACCGGGCGACACGGGCGGACGGACAAACGAACGCCAGCCTTTGTTGAGATGGAAACAGAAAAGAACCCAGATCCGGTCGACGCCGCCAAGGTCTCGGCACGCCTCCTCCAGACGGGGATCGTCGTTCAGCACAATGTGTCCCGTGTTGTTCGCATAGACGCCCTGACGGGGTGTTTCAAAGCGGTATTTCTGCGGACAGGAGAAATAGCCGATGGGAGTCAGTTCGATGTTCATACCCTCTCCGGGAGTTTTCCGGGACGGACCGTACGGGATGGACGCGCGGCCGCCGGACAGTTCCCGCACGATCCGGAATTCCGTTTTGTGCAGCGGCCTTTCTTACCAATAGCTTTTCTTTCGAAAAATTCAACCGGGACGACCGATTTTCCCGGAAGGGTTTTCCCCGTTTCCGGAAGCAGGCGGAAGATTGCGGACAGAGAGCGGCTGGTCCGGAGTATTGAGCAGCCATGTGGTGACCGTCGGATAGGCGAAATTGAGGTGCGCCTCCGTAAAGCGCTTGAGGATCGCCAGATTCAGTTCCGTCCGCCAGCGCTCCTCCTGCGCGTAGGATTCGGTCTTCAGCCACAGGATCACGGTAATGTTCATGGAGGAGGAATCGAATTTGGAAAAGAAGATGCGCGGGGCGAATCCGGGACGGTCCTGACCATGAAAATCATCGGTGATTTCATGGAGGATCCGGATGGCAAGTTCCATCTGTTCCGGCGTGGTATCATAGGTCAGGGTGACGTCGAACATGAGTTTGAGAAGATTTTTCTGATTGATGTTGCGGACCGGCTGGGTGGTCAACAGACTGTTCGGAAGGGTGTAGACCGATTCGTCGTCCGCGATGATCTTGGAACTCCGCATGCCGACCTCGCAGACAATTCCCTCCAGTTCGCCGACCTGGATGCGGTCGCCGAGCTTGAAGGGACGGTCAAAGAGAATGACGATTGTGCCGAAGAAATTGGAGAGGGTGTCCTTCGCCGCCAGCGCCACGCCGAGTCCGACAACTCCCGCTCCGGCGAGCAGTGCCGTAATATTGATCCGGAAAATACTCTGTCCGATGAAGAGAATGGTGGTGGCGAACACGAGGATCCGGAGAATGTTGCGCAGGACCTTCACCATCAGATCGTCCAGGGAATTGTCGTCGCGTTTCGCCAGATTCTGGAGATGCACATCAATCACGCCGACCACATTCAGCGCCGCCCAGGCGGCGATCATGCAGAGCAGCGTGAAAAAAATCCGGACATCGTAGAGAAACACCGTATCGGAAAACGAGGAAAGAATCGGATAAAACGCGAAGAACACGCAGACCACCGCCGCCGACAGAAACACCGGCGCATTGAATGCATGCAGCAGTTCCCAGAACAAATGCTTTTTCCGGGCGCGCTTCAGCTCCCGTTGAATCAGACGGCAGCAGAACAGGCCGATCCCGAAACAGAGCAGAGCGGAAACCGTCGAAACGCCCAGAGCCTTCAGAAGTTTTTTCCCCTGCGCGGAAAACCAGCGGTTGACCTCCCGTTCCTGCCGGGTCAGCAGCTGTTCCAGCTCGCGGGGGGCCAGATCAGCGGGATCAATTCCGGCGGGAATCCGGGAATCCAGCCATTCAGCTCGTTTCTGTTCCACTGTTTTTCCGGCGGAAGGCTCCATTCCCCCCTCCGGCGCGGGAGATTCGGCAAAAGCAGAACAGAAGCAGGCAGCACATACAAACAGCAGCAGAATGATCTTCGGCATGACACCCCCTCCGGGAAATAATAAAATCCTCTTATCTTCGGCAATATACACGTTCCCGGGAAGAAATACAAGTCTCATCCGGGAGGAAGAGGACGGGCGGGAAGTGTGACACAATGTCCCGCATTGTCACACCGATCCGGTGCATGGCGCAGTGGGACACATGGGATTTCCCTGCCTGAAATGAGTGTAAAAAAAACTTTTTTGAAAAGTTGGCATCAGGATTGCTAGACACACACTGTAAAAAAAAACGGAAAAACCGGAAAACAATAACAGGAAAGGGTTTACTTATGGGAAAAATCCTCGGTATTGACTTGGGAACAACCAACAGCTGCATGGCTGTGATGGATCAGGGAAAATTCAAGATTATTCCGAATGCGGAAGGCGCAAATACGACGCCGTCGATTGTGGCATTCACGAAAAGCGGAGAACGTCTTGTCGGCCAGACGGCGAAACGTCAGGCGGTGACCAATCCGAAGAATACGATTTTCTCCGTCAAACGGTTCATGGGACGGAAATTCAGCGAAGTTCAGGAAGAGTCCAAACGGGTTCCGTATGAGCTGACTGAAGCAAAGAACGGCGATGTCGCCATCGTCGCGGGCGGAAAGACCTACTCTCCGCCGGAAATCTCCGCAATGATTCTGCAGAAGCTGAAAGCCGATGCGGAAGCATTCCTCGGCGAAAAGATCACGGAAGCGGTCATCACGGTTCCCGCATACTTCAACGACAGTCAGCGCCAGGCGACCAAGGACGCCGGACGCATCGCCGGACTGGATGTCAAGCGAATCGTCAATGAGCCGACCGCGGCGGCCCTCGCCTACGGACTCGACAAGAGCAAAGCGGAAGAAGTGATCGCGGTGTACGACCTCGGCGGCGGAACATTCGATATCTCGATTCTGGAAATCGGCGACGGCGTCTTCGAAGTGAAGGCGACCAACGGCGACACCCACCTCGGCGGCGACGATTTCGACGCAGCAGTCGTGAACTGGCTGGCCGACACCTTCAAGAAAGAGAACGGTGTCGATCTCCGGAACGATCCGCAGGCCCTCCAGCGTCTGAAAGAGGCGGCGGAGAAAGCCAAATGCGAACTTTCCTCCAGCATGAGCACGGAAATCAATCTTCCGTTTATCACGATGAATCAGAGCGGCCCGCTCCATATGCAGATCACGCTGACCAGAGCGCAGCTTGAAAAGCTCTGCGACGATCTGCTCCAGCGGACGGTCGCCCCGTGCGAAACCTGCGTGAAGGATTCCGGCGAGCCGAAATCCAAGATCAACGAAGTCATCCTCGTCGGCGGCATGACCCGTATGCCGAAGGCGCAGGAGACGGCGAAGGAGATTTTCGGCAAGGATCCGCACAAGGGTGTCAACCCGGACGAAGTCGTTGCGGCGGGCGCGGCCATTCAGGGCGGTGTTCTCGGCGGCGAAGTCAACGACGTGGTTCTGCTCGATGTCACTCCGCTTTCGCTGGGCATTGAAACGCTCGGCGGCGTCACGACCAAGCTCATTGACAGAAACACGACCATCCCGACGAAGAAGAGCGAAATCTTCTCGACGGCGGCCGACAATCAGCCTTCGGTGGACATCCATGTGCTCCAGGGCGAACGCAACATGGCGGCGGACAACAAGTCCATCGGACGGTTCCGTCTGGACGGCATCGCTCCGGCGCCGCGCGGTGTTCCGCAGATTGAAGTGACCTTCGATATCGACGCGAACGGCATTCTGAGCGTCACCGCGAAGGATCTGGGCACCGGCAAGGAGCAGAAGATCACGATCACCGCGAGCAGCGGACTCTCCGAAGAGGAGATCCAGCGGATGGTCAACGACGCAAAAGCCCACGAGTCGGAAGACAAGGCGGCGAAAGAGAAGATCGAAGTCAAGAACAAAGCCGACTCGATGGTTTATCAGACCGAAAAGCAGCTGAAGGATCTTGGCGACAAGCTCTCTCCGGAAGTCCGGACCCCGGTTCAGGAGTCGATCGACAAGCTCAAAAAAGACATCGAGCGCGATGACACCGAAGGAATGAAGGCGACGATGAAAGAGCTTGAAGAGCGTCTGATGAAGTTCGGCGAGGAGATCTACAAACAGCAGCAGGCGCAGGGAGCCGCGGGCGCACAGCCCGGAGCGGCACCGAACGCCGGAACGGCGGATGCCGGAGCGCAGAAGCCCGACGACGGCGTGGTCGATGCGGAAATCGTCGACGACGACAAATAAATTCCAAGCACAATCCGCTGTCCGGAGAAAATCCGGACGGCGGCTTTATTCAGTCAAAAACCCAAAACATAAAACCCAAAAAGGAGTATTTGAATGAGCGCAGTAAAGATTCAGCCTCTCGGTGACAGAGTGCTTGTCCAGGCAATCGAAGTCGCGGAACAGGTCAAGGGCGGGATTCTGATTCCCGATTCGGCGAAAGAAAAACCGCAGGAAGCCAAAGTTGTGGCTCTGGGCACCGGAAAACTGGATGACAAGGGCAACAAGATCCCGTTCGATGTGAAGGTCGGCGACATCGTCCTCACCAGCAAGTACGGCGGAACGGAAGTCAAATACGACGACCAGGAATACAAGATTCTCAGCTCGAGCGACATTCTCGCCGTGATCGGCTGATTTACGAACAACCCATCTTATATTTTCAGGAGATGATTCATTATGGCAGCAAAACAGCTTTTGTTCAATGACGAAGCACGTCGTCAGCTTCTTTCCGGCGTCGAGCAGCTCAGCGCCGCGGTCAAGGCAACACTGGGACCGAAAGGCCGGAACGTTGTGCTTGACAAGAAATTCGGCTCCCCGACCATCACGAAGGACGGAGTGAGCGTTGCGAAGGAAATCGAACTTCAGAATCCCTTCCAGAACATGGGCGCCCAGATGGTCCGTGAAGTCGCCAGCAAGACCAGCGACATCGCCGGAGACGGAACGACAACCGCGACCGTTCTTGCGGAAGCCATCTTCAAGCAGGGACTCAAAAACGTGACAGCCGGAGCCAATCCGATGTCTCTGAAGCGCGGTATTGATCAGGCGGTTTCCGCGATCGTCGCCGAGCTGGACAAGATCAAGAAGGACGTTTCCGAGAGCGAGCAGGTTGCGCAGGTTGCGACGATCTCCGCGAACGGCGACTCCGAAATCGGAAAAATCATCGCCGATGCCATGGACAAGGTCGGCAAGGACGGCACCATCACCGTCGAAGAGGCCAAGACCATTGAGACAACCCTTGATGTTGTCGAAGGCATGCAGTTCGACAAAGGCTATCTCTCCCCGTACTTTGTCTCCAACGCCGAGGCCATGGAGTGCCAGCTGGAAGACGCCTACATTCTGATCTACGAAAAGAAGATCAGCAACCTGAACGACATGCTCCCGATCCTCCAGGCGGTTGCCAAGACCCAGAAGCCGCTGCTGATCATCGCGGAGGACGTCGAAGGCGAAGCGCTTGCGACACTGGTGATCAACAAGATGCGCGGCATCCTGAATGTCTGCGCGGTGAAGGCGCCCGGATTCGGCGACCGCAGAAAAGCCATGCTGCAGGACATTGCGATCCTCACCGGCGGAACCTGCATCTCCGAAGATCTCGGCATCAAACTTGACTCCGTGAAGATTGAGCAGCTCGGCCGCGCGAAACGCATCACGGTTGACAAGGAGAACACGACGATCGTCGAAGGCGCGGGCGAAACATCCGCCATTCTCGGACGCGTCAATCAGATCCGCAAGCAGATCGAAGAGACCACCAGCGATTACGACCGCGAGAAACTTCAGGAACGTCTTGCGAAACTCGCAGGCGGAGTTGCCGTCATCAACGTCGGCGCCGCGACCGAGACGGAAATGAAGGAGAAGAAAGCGCGTGTCGAAGATGCTCTTCATGCGACCCGAGCGGCTGTTGACGAAGGTATCGTCCCGGGCGGCGGAGTTGCACTTCTCCGCGCATCCAAGGCGGCCAGAGCCCTCAAGCTCAAAGACGACGAGGCGGTCGGTGTTGATATCATTCTCCGCGCGATCGAAGAACCCCTTCGCACCCTCGCCTCGAACGGCGGCTACGAAGGCAGCGTGATCGTGAAGGAAGTCCTCGCCGGCAAAGCCAACGAAGGCTTCAATATCGCGACCGGTGAATATGTCGACATGCTCAAGGCCGGTATCATCGATCCGAAGAAGGTGACCCGTTCCGCACTGCAGAACGCGGCCTCCATCTCCGGACTTCTTCTCACAACCGAGTGCCTCATCACCGACGCTCCGGAAGAGAAGAAACCCGCTCCGATGCCCGAAGGCGGCATGGGAGGCATGGGCGGAATGGGCGGCATGGGCGGCATGATGTAATTCATCCGCACAGGAAGCCTCCGCTTTCCGTGCAATGCACACTCGCCGCATTGATTCCCCGTGAATCAATGCGGCTTTTCTGTTTCAGGAGGAAAACCGATTATGAAAAAAAGCAAAGTTTATTTTACCGATATGCGGGTCAAGGCGTTCGGGGAAAATCTGCTCGGCAAGCTGACGAAGCTCATCACGAAGGCGGGGATCGGAGAGATTGATTTCCGGGACCGCTTTGCGGCGATCAAGATTCATTTCGGCGAAAGCGGGAATCTTTCCTATCTGCGTCCGAACTTTACGCGGACGGTGGCGGAGAAGGTCCGGGAACTCGGGGGCAAGCCGTTCCTGACCGACTGCAACACGCTCTATGCGGGAACGCGCAAGGAGGCCCTTGAACATATTGAGACCGCCTACCGGAACGGTTTCACGCCGTATTCGACCACCTGCCACGTCATCATCGGCGACGGGTTGAAAGGAACGGACGACGTAGCCGTCCCCGTCCCGAACGGAGAATATGTCAAGGAGGCCAGGATCGGGCGGGCGATCATGGATGCCGACATCTTCATTTCGCTGAATCATTTCAAAGGACATGAAATGACCGGTTTCGGCGGAGCGATCAAGAATATCGGCATGGGCTGCGGCTCCCGCGCAGGCAAGATGGAACAGCACTGCGATGCGAAACCGACCGTGAAGCGGGAACTCTGCATCGGCTGCCGTCACTGTGCGAAGACCTGTGCGCACGGGGCGCCGACTTTTACGGACAACAAGGCGACGATTGATCCGGAGAAATGCGTCGGCTGCGGCCGCTGCATCGGAGTCTGTCCGAAAGACGCCATTGAACCGTCGTGGGGTCAGGCGGCGGGACTTGTGGACAAGAAGATGGCGGAATATGCGCTTGCCGTTGTCCACGGCCGTCCGCAGTTTCACATCAGCATCGTGATGGATGTTTCGCCGTACTGCGACTGTCATCCGGAAAACGACAATCCGATTGTTCCGAATGTCGGCATGTTTGCGTCGTTCGACCCGGTAGCGCTGGATCAGGCGTGCGCAGACGCCGTGAATGCCCAGACGCCGATCACGGACAGCGTCCTCGGAGATCACGGCTGCCGTCACCACGACCACTTCAAGGATGTTTCACCCGATACGGACTGGAATCTCCAGCTGGAACATGCGGAGAAGATCGGCCTCGGAACGCGTGCATACGAGCTGATCAAGATCTGATCAGAATACTTTTTCCCCGGAACGGAATCCGTTTCCGGGGATTTTTTATTTTCACGTTTAATCTATTTCTGTTCCGGTTCCAGATATTTCCGGATAGTATTCAAGAAACGATCTTTTCCGGCGGAACGAGTTCCATTCCGATTGCACGAACGATGTGATAGGCATCCAATTCCTCTTCAGTCGTAACGACTCCGGTATCTGCACCAGGAACGGATTCATGTACGGTATCGGCGGCCTCTTGAGTTTCCGCTGATGTTTTCAAAGCGGCATCGGGATTCGCCTTCCCTTTTTCATTCGTCATGGCATCCGGAACACTTTTCTATTTTTGCAATAAAAGAATAATTTTTCCTTTTTAATTTATTTCTATTATGGGGAAAAGTGAACGCAACAGAACGATGTATGCCGGGTCCATTTTTTTGTTTTATTTTCCTTTTCCCCTCTTGACTTTTTCGGGGAATTATGGTATAATTATCAACATGTCCGACAAATGTCCGAAAAAAAAGGAATAAAATGGAAAAAGAAAGCAAAAAAATTCCTCAGAAAGAAGGATTGAAGATCCGCCACTACATCATGAATCTGATTTATCGTCATCCGGAAGAATCGGTCATGATCCCATCTTCAAAAGAGCTGGCAAAAATGTTTGGAGTCGCCCGCAGCACGGTCACGCTGGAACTGAAAGCTCTGGTGGCGGAACATTATCTGGAGGGGAAACGGGGAGTCGGAACGTTCACCCGGCATCTGAACTTTGTTCCGCTGTGCGGAAAAATGCCGCCGCTGATCGGACTTCTTGCCGGCGATGGCAAATATTTTTATTACCCGCATCAGGTCTGGTCCGTTCTTGCGCATTGCGGACTGGAACTGACAAGAAACGGCATGAACATCCGCTCCGTCAATCTGGGCGGCGTGGAAAACGGCGATCTGGAAGAGGAACTTTGCAGCCAGTATCTCAGCGGCTTGATCTGGCTTGACACCAATCCATCCCGTTTTCCCACGATCCGGGCTCTGGAACAGAAAGGAATTCCGGTGACCGCGCAAATTGCTTCTCAAGGACAAAGCGCGGAAAAAGATATTGACGCCTGTCTCTTCGATCTTTTCTCCGCCGGAATACAGACCGGACGCATTCTCCTGCGAGAACAGAAACACTCCCTCTTCTTTCTGTTTGAAAACGAAATGACCCGGGAGATTCTGGACGGAATTCGCTGTGCTTATCAGGAAGCCGGAAAGGAACTGACCATTCAGTCGTTCTTCTGGGATCAGCCGGATGTGTTCCAGAACGTGGAAAAATTGCTGCGGGAAAACTCTCCGGATGCGCTTTATGTTCATGGAGAGCATTTGGGAACGGCCCGGAAAATTCTGCAGAATCTGGAACCGACTTACCAGCCCTTGCTGATTGCAGAAGCCCATGCCGTGCATGAGACGGATTTTCATGGAATCCTTCTGGAATTTCCTTTCGAAGAAACGGGAGTCGTCATGGCCCGGCAGATGATCCGCCGTTTGACCGGAAACGCCTCGCGGGACCGAATTGTTCTGAAGATCTGTGTCAAAGAAGTCTGAAAGGAGAAAAAAATGAAAAATAAATTCACTTTGACGGAACTTCTCGTTGTTATTGCAATTATTGCAATCCTGGCGTCTCTTCTTCTTCCGGCATTGAACAGGGCAAGAGAGAAAGCGCAGCAAATGCTCTGTATTTCCAACATCAAGCAGATTGCTTACGGCATCGAGTCCTATTGCGGGAGCAACGATGATCTCATTCCTCTGGCATATGACCCGTTGACCGACTCCCGGGCATGGAATTACGCGGTCTATCCCTATCTTTACCCGAGTCTTCATGTTCTTTCGCCGGACAGTGAATTCCGGACCGTACATAAAATGTACTGTCCCTCAATGGATTCCTCCAAAGCGGGAACTCTGGGTGACAGTGCATTGAAAAAATTCTCCTGCTACGGATTCAATCCCTGCGCCGGAGGAATCAAATTCTGGTTTCCAAGCAAATTCATTGATTCCAAAAAGCAGAGACGTGCCAAACGAAGCCGAATCCTGTCACCGAGCGCAGTCTTTCTGGTCTGTGAAAAAGAACCGGGAGTCAGCTCGCAGGCCTATTCCGCGTTCAATTCGGCGTTCAGCAATTTTATCCAATGGAATATTCCCAATCCGACCTCTTCGATCTACAAGCAGAGAATTTCCGGCAGACACACCAACGGAGCCAACTTTTCCTTCATCGACGGGCATGTCCGTTATCTTTCCGGAAGTGCGATCGTTACAACCGATAAAATATTCCGCGGCTACAATATAGAAAAGCAGTGTTTCGGCACCAATCCGGACATAGCGGAACAACTTTAATCAGGGAGCTTCTGTTCACGATGGGAAATCTGTTTTTTTCTGTTCTTGCGATTCTCTGTGCTGCCGGTGCGTCGGCCACTTCCCCGGAGACTCCTTTTCCGGAATTTGAAAAGATTCCGCCGAAACTCCGGATGCCGAAATGCGCCGACATCCGAACGGATGACAGCGGAGACACTTTCGTAAATGGAGAGAGACGCTATCTGGTGGGCGTCTCGTGTTCATCCACCAATCTGGACGTCAATTTACACCCGACCGCGGGTTATCCATCCTCGCTGAAATGGCTTTATGAAGGAGTCCTGACCTTCGAAACCGCCCAGCGCCTCGGATTCGACACCATCACGACCAATGTTCCTGCCACCTGGCTGAAAACGATCAATCCGCAACTTCCTGTGGAAGGCATCAATCCGGAAAATCTTGCCCTGGCGCGCCGGATGCTGGGAAACGGTCTTCCGTTTGCGGTGGATTTCACGCTTTTCTCATGGAGCCACGGCAGTCTTCATTCCAAACGCAAACTTGCAAAAGGAATTGACGGGGCAGCTTACAACAATTATCTGCAGGGAAACAACAATCACTGGGTTCCCTACAACATCTTTCATCCGCAGGGAATTGATCTCTACCGGAGGATGTGGCGCGACGGAGTCCGGGAAATGAAGAAGCGGATCACCGGTCCGATCCTGCATTACGAACTCTTCAACGAACCGGCCTACAATGATCTCGGCCCTTATAACAAACAGTGTTTTGAAAAGCATCTTCTGCGGAAGTTTCAAACGGTGGAAAGAATGAATCGGACGTTTCGGACTCAATTCCGCACGTTTCAGGAAGCTGCATCGCTCACAGACCTCGGGAAGTATCCGGCTCTGAGCGTGGAATGGGGAAAATTTCAGGAAGCCGGATTCACAAACCTGACCCGTGAAGGACGTGCAGCCATTCGGGAAATTGATCCGGATGCGAAAGTCTGCACCCAGGTGATCGGAATGAACTATTATCGGACTCTTCCGATGTCGAACATCAATATTTTTGAAATCAACCGGAATATGGATGCCATTGCCCTGCCGACCAGCGGAGGACTCACCTATCCGACGACATTTGAAAAGCCGCCCCGGCGGAGTATTGAGGCGCCGGCCAACAGCGACCGTTTCTCGGAAGGGCTTCTCTGCCGTCATTTATTCCGCGCGATGGCGGACGGCAAGCCCATTCACAATCCGGAGGCATACACAAGGAAAAACCGGAAGGACAACCGGAATCTTCTGTGGATGGATCTTCTCCGCGGCAGCAATCAGATCTATCTTTTCTCGTGGGGAAGAATGCTCTCCACCTGGAAACCGGCGTTTACGGAGGAAGGCGGACGGCGGCAGGCGGAAAAATATCCGTATGTCATGACCAATCCGTATTCGTTTTCCACAGAAGCTCTTGCGGGAATTGCGGAGGGACGGGCGGAAATTCTGGAACTCGCCGATTTCTTTGTCTCCCGGAAACATTTTGAGAGTGTCCGTCCGCGGGAGGTCGCCGTGATGCTGTCGTATCCGACCGAACGCTACGGAGTCCAGATCGGCTATGGCAGGAAAAACGAGATTCTGAACTACACCTCCGCTCTTGAATTTTCCCATTACCCCATCGACGCTCTTTTTGAGGAGCAGCTCTCCGAAAACCGTCATACCCGCTACAAAGCTCTCATTGCTCCGGGAATTCTCTGCACTGGGGAAGGCACGCTGGAACATCTGGAAAACTATGTCCGCAATGGGGGCATTCTCATCGCCGCCCGCTCGGAAATGCCCTTTGATGAATATGGAAATCCGAGAAACAATCCCCTGTTTCAAGGGTTGCATGTCCGCGAGAGGAAGCAGCCGGCTCTTTCCGGAATCCTTCAGCTGAACCTTCCGGTTCCGGATCTTCTGCCGGGACCCATCCATGCGAAGAATGATCTGTCTGTGGAAACGGCCCCCGGAACCTGGGAAGTTCTGGGAACGCTTCAGGGAGAAGCGGCAGTTCTCCGAAGAAAACTCGGGAAAGGATACGTCTGGCTGATTGCTCCGATGATGCAGGATTACGCCATTGCGGCCGTTGCGGGAGCCATTCTCCAGTCCCACGGGATCCGGCCGCTGTTCCGTCTGAGACGGCTTCCGGAGAAGGATCTTGCCGTGAACATTGAGCTTCACGCCTCCAGGGTGAAAGCGATCACGGCAGCGTTTCTGTACAATCATGATCTCTACCCGAAGCGGATGGAAATTGAACTTCCGGAAGGCTGTTCGGCCGCCCTCGACGTCTTCCGGCGGGAGATTCTTCCCGTAAAGAACGGATATGCGGAGTTCTTCATGCCATCCAACGACCGCATTCTCCTTGCATTCGGCTCCCCCGAGGATCTGAAGCAGCGTTTCGGAATGCTCCGGGAAATCCCGGCAGACGAAATATTCCAACGCTTTTCCCGGGCGGAAAAAGAACACGAGGAACAGCTGCGGAAAGCGGAAGCCGGTCAATTTGTCTATTCGGCAGACCTGGCCAATCTCATTCCTTTGAATCTGCGGCCGTTTGCCAACCGATCGTTTCAGGATCAGCGCCCGAACGATGGAAAAGGCGGCTGGACCGATCAGGGAAAAGAGACCTCTCTGGACGGCGTTCCATGGGGAATCCAGACCTTTTCCGGAATTCCGTGCGATCTGATTCGTTTTGATGAGAACAGCGACCGCACCTGCATCATGCTTCAATCCCGCTCGCTGAAAGAGAAACTGCCTTCGGAAATCCGGGGAATTCCCGTCAACCGGAAGGTGTCAAAAATCTACTTTTTCCATACGACGGCATGGAGCCGTCCCAAGGGCACGGTCTCTATGATCTACCGGATTCGCTATGCAGACGGAGGCACCCGGGAGATCCCCATTCGAAACGGCATTGATATATATGACTGGTGGAGTGTAAAGCGTCCGGAGAATGCCTCCTGTCGCGTTGCCTGGAAAAATCTCAACGGCCGCGGATTCACCGTAATGGAGTGGATTCATCCGGAAGCCGACCGGGAAATTGCCTCCATCGACATTCTCTCGACAAACACAGCAACCATTCCGATTGTGATAGGAATTACGGTGGAACAGCATACCGGGAACCGGAAACTCCATCGGTTCGATTCCGGAACGGCCGCCGGATGGGGCGGAGTCTCTGTTCAATCCATCGGAAAGGCCTCCTTCGCTTTGACGCTCGGGAGCAAAACAGGAAACTGGGCGGGCGCAAGGATTTCCGCTCCGCTCCTTCTCCTGACAGAAAAAGACCGTCAAAATGCAATGCTCCGCTTTCATCTGAAAGTCCGCAGCGACAAGTTCGGCAATCCGCGCAGAAGAATGGAATCCCCTGTCAAGATTGAACTTTTCTCCGACCGAATGGATCGCTCATCCTCGTTCAAAGTGAGATCGGCGGGTCCGCAGCAGGAGTTCTGCCTTCCTCTCCGGGATCTGAAGAAGTGTCCGGAACGGATCCGAACCGTTTCCTTTCAGTATCTCGGCCCGGCCGATGCGGGTTTTCAAATAGAAAATATTCGAATTGAATACTGAAAAAACTTCCCGCAGGAATACAGAAGGATCCCCTCCTCCGGAGAAAAGGAATCCGGGAAATGAGGCGTCCTCACTTCCCGCGCCGTTTCCTTCTGGGAATCAGTGCTTGACCGTCCGGATGCGTGTGCAGTTTCTCCCCGTATAGATCTGACGGGGACGCACAAGTTTGGTGTTCATCCCGATCATCTCCTTCCAATGGGCGATCCAGCCCGGCAGACGGGCCAGCGCAAACATCACCGTAAACATGTTTTCCGGTATTCCAAGCGCGCGGTAGACAATGCCCGAATAGAAATCCACATTCGGATAAAGGTTGCGGGAGATGAAGTAGTCGTCCTTCAGCGCGCGCTCCTCCAGCGCCAGAGCAACATCCAGAAGAGGATCGCTGATGTTCATCTTCTGAAGGAAATCGTGACACTCCTTCTTGATGATTTTCGCTCTCGGGTCGAAGGTTTTGTACACGCGGTGTCCGAATCCCATCAGACGGGTCGGATTGCTCTTATCCTTGACTTTCACGAGAAAATCATCAATGCTTCCGCCTCGATGGATCATGCGCAGCATCTCCACGACCTCCTGATTCGCCCCTCCGTGCAGAGGTCCGGAAAGAGCCGAAATCCCGGCGGAAATCGTCGCATACAGATTCACCTGTGCGCTGCCGATGGTCCGGACCGTGGTGGTCGAACAGTTCTGCTCGTGATCGGCGTGCAGAATCAGCAGGATGTTGAGAATGCGCACCGCCTCCGGAGAAATCTTGTAGGGATTCACGGGAGAGTCAAACATCATGTTGAGGAAATTCGCGCAATAGGTCAAATCGTGACGCGGATACACCACCGGTTCGCCGATGCTTTTCTTATAGGCCATCGCCGCCATGGTCCGGACAATGGAGATCAGGCGGGCGGTGGAAAGTTCGATATCCTCCTCCATCGACTGCAGGTCCACGTTCGGATAGAATGCGGCAAGCGCATTGATCATGGTCGAGAGGATGTGCATCGGATGGGCGCCGCGCGGAAAATGATCGAAGAAGTGGCGCATATCCTCATGAAGCAGGGAATTCATGTTCAGCAGTTCGGAAAATTCCCGCCGCTGCGATTCCGTCGGCAGCGTCCCGTGAACCAGAAGATAGGCAACCTGGACAAAGGAGGAGGTCTTGACCAGATCTTCAATCGGGATGCCGCGATAGCGCAGGATTCCGCGTTCGCCGTCGACAAAGGTGATATTGCTGTAACACGCTCCGGTGTTCATGAGGCCGGGATCGATTGTGATATATCCCGTCTGTTTTCGCAACTGGGTGATGTCGAACGCCTTTTCCCCTTCTGTTCCGGTGACGACGGGAAGACGGATTTCACGGTCATCAATCTTCAGCACAACAAATTCTTTCTTTTCCATGAGCCCACCTCCTTGAATTACAGGGTTCCCAGTCTGAAACGCAAGAGGAATAACTTAGCACAAAAAACAGAAAATTTCAAGAACGCCTCCAAGAAAAACCGTCTTTCCCTGCCATCGCGGAATCCGTGAACAGGAAAATCTTTATTTTTTACATATTTTTAAAATACAAAGGTTGCATAATTCCATTTAAGAATTAAATTATACACAGACAATATTTAACATATTATCACAAAAAAGAAGAAACTTTTAAACAATATTTCAACATCCGCGGTCGAAGGCGGGAGACTTCTCCGAAGGAACAATGGAAACGCCGGAAACGAGCCGTCTGCAAACGGTTTTTCCTCCCCGGTCCGGCTGGCCCGGCCCTCCTTCCGCCCGAAGAAAGGAAACAGGCGTCATGAACATCACTCCGGAACTGCGGGCCGTGTTCAAACGGGTGATCTCCGAATATGGAAATGCCTCTCAGTTCGCCAAAAGCATCGGTGTTGCCCACAGCACCGTTCTCTTCTGGCTGAGCGGGAAGAGTCCGAATGTCAGCGGGAAACTCTGGCTGGAGAAGGTCCGACCGGCGCTTCTTCCTTTTCTGAGCAGGGACGAGCGTCAGCGGTTTGCCCCGGAACTACCTTCCTCCACATCATCCCGGGCCTCGTCGCTTTCCGCCTCATCCTCCGCTTCCAGCCGGAAACCGGCACCGCTCTTTTCCGTCGGACAGCTTCTGGAGTTTGATCCGGTGTTCGAATCCATTGAAAACTTTATCCGCCGGACGCCCCGGATCGGCAGTTGTCCCTTCACCGTTCCGACGACCCCGGTCCGGTTTGCGCTGAAATGTCCCGCCCCCGCCCTTCCCTTCGAGCTGAATGCGCTGATCGACGGATCCGCCCGTCCGCATCCCGGAGAAATCGCGGTCGCGGCAATCCAGAATACGGAACGGATCCTGATCGCCACCTTTTACCGTGCCGGCGACGAAGCCGAACTGCTCCCGTTTTTTGAAAAGAATGCCGACAAAATCCGCTGGAACACGCGTTCCTCCCCCAATTATCTCCGCTGGATCTTCCCTGTTCTGGAATTTGACCGGATTCTCAAATAAACAGTCGTCAGAGCAGTTCCGGTTCTGAATTTTCCAGAAGTTTCCGGACTTTTTCCACGGAAGGGAATTCCCGGAACAGGAAAATCCGGGAACCGTACATCGGATGCTCCTCCACGGCGTTGCGGAGAGCCGGGTTCGAGTCCAGGATCTTCCGCTCAATCCCGAGCGCAAGCGGAATCGAAGGATTCGACGCCAGGAAATCCAGACGATCCGCGAGCTGGCGTGAATGCCATTTGTGAAACAGTTCCAGATAGACCTTCCGTTCTCCTCTGGAAAATGTGATGTCCGGAAAAACAAACGTCTGTCCGCGCCGGCCTTTCAGGAAGGGACTGTCCGACGACACCTCCCAGTCGGGACACCGTTCCGCGAACAGCTTCGCGAACATCCGGACCTCCTCCGGAACATGGATGCCGAGACGCCCGAAACGTCGACGCAGTCCGCAGGAATCGTCCAGCGAAAAGCGGAGATGCCGTCCCCGCAGATTCAGCGAACAGGAAAACTTCCACTTGGAAAGCTGAAAAACCGCAGGCAGAAACGATGCCAGCTGGAGTCCGTATTTTGACGCCGCATCCAGCATGGATGCCGGGCCGTCAATCCGGAGCCGGAGAGCTTTCGGCGCCGCATCCTCCCATCCGGAACACTTCGACACATCCGCCAGAAGACGGAAAAATTTCAGATATTTGAAAAAGCGGCGCATTCTGCTTCCATCCGGCTCCTCCAGCGTCAGCTCCAGAGCCTCCGCGAACAGCACCAGCGACTGTGCCAGCGCAATATTGTACCGTTCCAGCAGACCTTCCGCCGTCAGATCCGGAATCTTCACCAGCAGCTCGAACTCCGGAAGATCCGGATACAGATGGTCCGAAAGGATCTCCGTCCCCTCCCCCGCCTCGCGAAATACGGCATTCCGGAACTCCGCGCGGGAGACGCCTTCTTCAAGGCGCTCCAGCATCCGGGAGGACGCGGCAAACAGAATCCGGCGCAGTCCGGCATAATCCCGTTCCGACGCTCCGGAATATTCACAGAGATCGTCGTAAAGTTTCAGCAGTCCCTTTGCCAGTTTCCGATCGTTCAGCGTTCCCGCCAGCGGCTCCAGAGCCTCCTGAAGCGCGGAACGGGAGTTTCCCGCTCCGTTCCGGTATGTCTGGATGATCTCCCCGGCAAACGCCCGGAGAGCGGGATCGTCCGCCGCCACGAACTTCGGCTGAATCCGGCCGGACAGCAGACGGAAACGAAGCAGATCCCTGGTCAGCACGATTGTTCCTCCTTTCCGCCGTCGTCCTTTTCCCGTTCGTAGGCGCGATGTTTTCTCCGTCGTTCGCTGACGCCCATTTCGGAGGTTCCTTCGCTGACCAGTTCATACAGTTCCGCCCGTTTTCCCTCCGATGCGCGGAGAATGCGTCCGAGTCTCTGGACATGCTCCCGGGAACTGCCGCTTCCGGAAACCACGATTCCGACCGCCGCCTCCGGGACATCCACCCCCTCATTCAGCACCTTGCTGGTCACCAGGACACGATATTCCCCGCTGCGGAAACGGTCGAGAAACTCTTTGCGTTCCGGGGGCCTGGTTTTATGGGTGATCACCGGCAGACAGAAATGATTTCCGATTGCGTATGCGGCGTCGTTGTCAGCGGTGAAGATGATGGTCCGTTCGGATTTATGACGCAGCAGGATGCGCCAGATCTCCTCCAGTTTTCCCTTTCCGCAGCGGGCAATGGCTCTCTGGCGGAGATAGGCGTCGAGGGCCGCGCGTCCGCCCGGCCGCCGGGCGGCCAGCATGATAAACCGTCCCCAGCCGTCGGCGGAACGGAAATTGATCGCATTGGCCCGGATGAACGCGGTGTAGCAGCGGCGGGCCTCCTCGTATTCCGCGGTCTCCTCCGGAGTGAGCGGAACCGCGATCCGGTGGGTTTCGTAGGGGGAAAGAACGCGCCCCTCCAGCTCGTCGATAAAAATTTCGCAGACCGTCGGGCCGAGGAGATCACGCAGGACAAACTGTCCGCCGTCCTCCCGGTCGGGAGTTGCCGTCAGCCCCAGACGGTACGGCGCCAGACACATCGAAGCGGAAAGACGGTTCACCTGTCCCGGCAGATGATGACATTCATCAAACACTGCCAGTCCGAAGCGGTTTCCGATGAACTCCATCATGATGACGGCGGAATCGTAGGTGCTGACCGTGATCTCCCGGACATCGCGGACGCCGCCGCCGAGCATCCCCGGCTCCACACCGAGAAAACGACGGAGCGACGATGCCCACTGCTGAACCAGATCAATGGTCGGCGCCACCACCAGCGTGGACCGTTTGACCGCCAGAATTGCCAATACCGCGAGGAAACTTTTCCCGGATCCGGTCGGCATCACCACCAGTCCCCGTCCTTTCGCCTTGATCCACGCATCGAGCGCCCGCGCCTGATGGGGCATGGGAGAAAATCCGTTGTGGAGCGTGAGTTCCGGCAGGCGCTGATAGGCGTCTGCGCGGTCCTCCACCTCCAGTCCCGCCGCGTGGAGGACCCGAAGAAGCGGTGCGTAGTCCGATGCGTTCGACCGCCACAAATTCACCCGTTCATCGAATTTCAGAAACGGAAGAGCCTCCGGGGGCGGGGTCCGGTCGCCGAAATCCGTCAGCAGAGTTCCCGCGTCGAAGGAGACAAGAACCGGAGGCAAGTGCGGCTCCTTATTTTCTTGAGATGGCGGTCCGGCCGCTGCGGGCGACCTCGATAATTCCGTAATCGGAGATCAGCGCAATGAAATTTTCGACCTTCCGGGAGGATCCGGAAAACTCCACGACGATCCGGTCTTTCTGCACCAGAGGAATCTTGGCACCGAAAATATCCACCAGACTGAGAATTTCCTGACGGCGGTCCGGCGGAGCGCAGACCTTGATCAGCACCAGTTCACGTTCCACATAATCGGAACTGTCGAGATCCACCACGGACTCCACATCCACCAGTTTGCTCAGCTGTTTTTCGATCTGTTCCAGAACCGCGTCGTTTCCCGTCGTAACGATGGTCATGCGGGAAAGCTCCGGGTTATGAGTCCGGTTGACCGTCAGCGATTCGATGTTGTAGCCGCGTCCGCTGAAAAGTCCTGCGATCCGGGCGAGAGCGCCGAATTTGTTCGCCACAAGAACTGAAATGGTATGCTGTTGTTCGTCCATAAGATTGATCTCCCGTTTGATTTTCTGCGGTACAATAACGCCGGATGAGGGAAAATTCAATTTGATTTCATGATTTTCCAGACAACTTCCGGTGTAATCGGGTCGAAGCATTGCTTTGTTCCGAGCGGACAGACCCGCTTGAAGCATGGCGCACAGTCGATCTTGTGAAACGCGATGGTCCATTTTGAAGACAGCGGCGAAGTCGCGGCCGGATCCGTACACCCGAACGGAGCAACACCCGGAACCCCCAGCGCGGCGGCAAGATGCATCACGCCGCTGTCGTTCGCCACACACATTTCCGCGTGTTTCAACAGATAGATGAGCTGATTCATTGAAGTCTCTCCGGCGGCGTTCCAGCACGAATCCTCCGGCAGACCCTTCAGGATTTCCGCCGCGATCGGGCGTTCGCCCTTCGATCCGAGAGCCGCGACCGCTCCGCCCTCCGCGATCCAGCGGCGGCCGAGCTCGCGGAACGATTCCGCCGGCCACCGTTTTGCCGCGCCGTAAGCCGCTCCGCCCGCGATTGCCAGAATCCGTTTTTTCCGGCAGAACTCCTCCAACCTCTTCGGACAGATTTCCGGCTGGAGATTTTCCCGGAATTCGGGCATGACGCCATTCCACGGTTCTGCACCGAGCGCTTCTGCGATCGCAAGATATTTTGCCGCCTGATGCGGTTTGTTCAGGACATGATCGCGCCGTTTCGGGAATTCGCAGCTCCATGCCAGAAGAGGAGAGCGGAAACGGGCTTTCGCCCCGAAGAGCTTCGGGATCCGCGCAAGACGGAGGTCCAGAGCATCGCGGAAGGAATTGTTGAACAGAACGCCGATGCCCGCCTGAAGACGTTTCACCGTGCGCCGTTCCTGCGCCGTCATGAATGCCCGGGGATTGGAAAGCGGGATCACGCGGTCGATCTGCGCAATTGCCTCGAAGACCGGGGCGATTCCTTTCGGACAGAGAACAAACAATCCGCAGAAGGGCGGAAGAATCGTTTTCAGCTGAAGGATGGCGGGAATGGCCATCACGGCGTCGCCGAGCCAGTTCGGGGAGCGGATCAGCAAACCATCCCGCCAGTCGGCGTCATGGATCGTCGCGGGAGGGAGATGCGGAATTTCCCCAAGCTCCGGATGAAATATGCAGTTGTCTGAATCCATACAAAAAACTCCACGGAATCCGCTGTGGAACAAACCGCACCTCTTCCCGGTCTATACAGCTGATGTTACAGAAAGGAGGCCTGACGATGAAAAAGAATCCTCCCCGCAAGACCGGACCTCTTCTCTCTCCGGAAAGAAAGGCCGAGTTTTTCAACGGACTCGCACTCTATATGAGAGAATACAAGCGGAAACTGATTCGGAAAAGCAGTCTTTCCGAGGCGGTTTCCCGAGCGTCGTAACGCAGGCTGCGAAGTCCCTTCCCTGAGGGAACGGGACTTCGCCCTCCGGGAATTATTCCTCCTCTTTGGAGAGAGCGGCAATAATCTTCTTTTTGTTTTTCATATTTTCGAAGATCTCGTTGACGACAGCGGGATTCTTCAGTTTCATGGAAACACTTCCAAGGAGACGGATGTACGCATCCTGATCCCGTTCATCGGCGGCGATGAAGACGATCAGACGGATCGGTTCGTTGTCGAGCGATTTATAATCGGCAATCGGCTCTGTGCAGATTCCGATGATCACGAGGGGGACGGGGAAGCCGGGAACGCGGATATGGGGAAGCGCCAGACCTTTTCCGACACCGGTGGTCATCATTTTTTCTCTTTTCCAGATCAGTTCGCGGAGCTGGGATTCATCCAGAGTGCATCTTGTGGTAGCCAACGCGATGATTTCCTCCAGAGCGGCCTTTTTGGTCGTTCCTTCAAGGAGCAAAATGCAGTTTGTGTCGAGATACTTGAGGAATTCCGCTTTCATTCTGTAGTCCTTTCCTGTTCAGCGATAAAACGATGCACTGTGTGATCTCAATTTAACGAAACTCTAGCACGGCTTTCCGGTTTTTCAAATAGGGGAAAGCGAATATTCCGTAAAATATATTTCTTTTTTTTGAATTCAAGACTTGCATCTTTCAAAAACAGCGCTACATTATGGGACTGTAACAGGTGCCAGTCTAGCTCAGTCGGTAGAGCAGCTCATTCGTAATGAGCAGGTCATCGGTTCAAGTCCGATGACTGGCTCCATTTATCCGTTGTTTTTCATGTCCCATCTGTTCTTCCGTCCTTGTTCCTTCTTCTTAAGAGTATATCCCTAAACAACGCCTGGTTTTCTAAAAAGATAATACCTGTGGCCAGATTCGGCTCATTCCGTTACATCTGTCATATAGCAAATAAAATGAAGCCAGAGAATATAATATCCAGTTTGCCATGACGTGGGAAAATATTGCGAAAACGTTTGATTCGTAAGAAAAAACGTTCGACCTTATTTCTTTGCTTATAGAATTTCTTGATCCTCCTAGGAGATTTTCGGCCCGCTTCGGAAAAACAATTAAAAGAATCTCCACAGATTAATTGCCAAAAACGAGCTTTATCTCCTTTTGGATGAACTTTCAGAAGAAAGCAGTTCAACACCATGCAGCAAAGCGACGCTCTGAACGAGCGGTATTTTCTTTTCACAGCGGATCCTGCCGCAGGCAGATATGATTACCGCGAAAAAAAACAAAAATGTTCGCTATCTGACTTTTGACGCAGAAGCATCGCGGTCTAGCGGACGAAGATAATGGGAACGCCCTGGAAATTTTCTGGATTCAATCCGAGAAGATTCCTGGTCCAGCAATACGACTTTTCCGGATGTTCCGGGGAACGGCAGGTGCTCGGAATGCATCAGTATTTCCCAGATTTTCCCGTCAGAATCTTCAATCAGCAACGGATTCCGAGAATTATGCAGAGGCAGGGATTCCGTCGGCCCCCACATGGTTAGAAACATATTGCCGTATTTGTAGTCAGAAGTCGCCAGCTTGGATTCCTGCAACATTTTCTGATCTCGAATTTTGTTGAGCACAGGAAGTTGTTCTTGCTTTGCGATCGTAAAATTTTTCTGCATACGGAAAATATTCCAGATGTGATTTCCATGCTGCCATTGGTTCCCGACCCAGATCAGCATCAGCACCAGCATCCCGATGAGATAAACCGCCTGCAGCAGAAGAAGATAGCGAGAAGGTAGAAAACGCTGCAATCTTTCCGATGCTTCATGCCAGCCTGTAACCAGAATTATAATTCCTACAACTGCAAGCAGCAGGAGATAGCGAAGATAGGCTTTTTCCGGGTGGAGGAAAGGGAATACCTTATATACAACATAACAGTGCAGCAAATAGACGATCATAAAACTGAATGCCAGCAGACGCCGCTCCGATCCGCATCCTTTCCAGAGTTGAAAAATCACGATCGGAATAACTGCGCAGAAAAGAAGGATCGCAGGTCCCGACTGGAAATATTTCCCCGAAAATTCCAGCGGACGGAAAAAAGAGAGAAGATACCCGAGAAGACCCACGGCATCAGAAGAAACCCGCTGAGGGATATGAGAACCGAGAATTATTTCCACCCGTCCGCCGGAAACCCCAAAAAAAGCATTCAGCAATACGGTTTCCAGCACAAGGACCAGCATCACTCCTGCTGAAAAGCAGAATACAGCCGGTCCCACATGGAACTTCCAAACACGGAAAAATTCCCGTTTCTCCGCAGGATACAGCAGCAGGTAAAGTCCGAATGCCACCGCCCAGTAAAGCGAGGTGAATTTACAGCCATAAGAAATTCCCACAAGCAGACCGCTCCAGAAGAGCGGCTGCAGCGTACCAGTCTTCAGATGGCGCAGAAGAAGGAGGATTGCACCCAGCATGTAGAATGCTGCCGGCATCAGCGGCAGAAACTGAGTGCTTTCACGGACCGTTTGCGGGAGAAAGCAGATCAGGAAGAAAGCGGCTGCGCCCGCAGCCTTGCTCCGGAGTTTTGCGGCAATCCAGTAAGCAAGGACTGCTGTGCCGAGAGCTGTCAGCAGCGGATAAATATAATAAACCCACCAAGAGGTGCCGAACAGCTTCATCAAAGCATAGACCGGCAAATTGAGCGCCCAGCGCCCTTGATGATGATCCGGAAATTCAGGATACCAGATACCGGTTTCGGCGTAATAGCGCAAAAAGCTCCATTTCCAGACAGCATCTCCGCTTTTTTCGATAAGATCAAGTGACAGAAATCGCCAGAAAATGAAAAAAAGAATCAGACTTCCCAGAAGTTTCCGGTGAGAAAATGTATTGAGTTTTTGAGAAAAACTGTTGGCGAATTCTGCAAGCCGGTTGAAAAAAGTGAAAAGTATCATATCTTTCCTGTTTGTAGAAGTTTATGACATAATCTGACGCGAAGTAATTCTGACAGGTCCGGGTCCTCCCGCAGCAAACAATACCTCAATTTGCATACAAGTATTCCGCCTTTCCTGCCATAATCCTGATCTGTCGTCTCAGGAATCCTCTCTTCTGAATTTCTTATTATACAACAGATTTCGGAGAAATGCAAGTCACAGGTTCCACATTTTCCCGACCGGACATCCGAAAACGGTTTTCGGCAGACGCCCGGAAAAATTTCCTTTCCGGGGTCTTCCGGATTCGGAGATTCAGGCGCCGAATGAGCTCGGAAATTTTTTCTCGGGAGCCGCGCCGGGAAGCCGTTTCCGGGAACTTTCTCTCGGAATGAGCTTGTAGGGAAGAACGATTTCCGCCGGAATCTTTCTTCCCCGGATTCCGGCATCCAGCGCATCGGCGACCGCGGAAGCCAGCGCGGAATAGTCCTGAGAGATCGTTGTCTGCGGCGGAATACAGTAACGGGAAATCTGCGCCCGTTCGGAGCTGACCAATGCGACATCCTCCGGAATCCGTTTCCCGTAAAGCGACAGCGCATAAGCGGCGATTCCTCCGGCATTTCCGCCGCCGCAGCAGAAGAGTCCGTCGATTCCCGCATGCAGAAGTTTCCCGATCTCTTCAATAAACTCTTCCGGGAGGGCGATCCGCACAAGGAATTCCTCCGAGGGGAGATCCCGGACGGTCAGGGCTCGACGGATTCCGTCTCTGCGGAGCGCCGCGTTCCCGCAGTTTTCCACGCCGTGCACGATGGCACCGATCCGGCGGCAGCCGCAGTCGGCCAGATGGCCGATTCCGAGATCCATTGCCTGGGTCTCGTCGGACCGCACGCAGCAGACTCCGGTGGACCGGCCGGAAGGTTTCCGGTCGATCAGGATCAGCGGAACGGCGAAACGTTCGTCCCATGACTCGAAAAGCGGCGCCTCGAATCCGATGGAGACCGCCCCGCAGAACTGGATGCTTTCCAGACGCTCCAGATTGTCGTGTGGCAGGATTTCAATCCGGCAGCCGCGCATGGAAAGCTCGCGCGTCAGCTCGGTCATCACCATTTCCACATACGCCTGAACCGGGTAGACCAGCTTGTACGGCGTAATGACGACCACATTCCGCTGTTTTGTGGACAGACGCGGATGATATCCGCACTCCCGGGCGACTGCGAACACATGTTCCCGGACCTCCTTCCGGATGTTCGGATGGTGACTGAACACCCGTGACACCGTCGCCGTCGACACCCCCGCCTTCTCCGCAATTTCCTGAATTCTCATTGGAACTCCTCCTTCGGAACTGAAAGAATTGATTCATTTACAATATATTTCATTCTTTTCTGAAAACAAATTCTTTTTTCAGATTCTTTTACAAAACATCTCCGATTCCGGTCTTGCAATTCATTTTTCTGTTATTACAGTATCCGGAACGGGGCAAAATCCCAAACGAAGGAAACTCACCATGAAATGCAGAGAAATTGTATTCACGGCGCCGGGAAAAGCGGAGCTTCAGGAAAAGGAATGGAATGAACCGGAGTTGAAACGGGATGAAGTATTTCTGGAAACGGAATGCACACTGATCAGTCCGGGAACGGAACGTGCGTGCCTGCTCGGACTTGCCGGCGGAAATTCTTTCCCGAAACGCCTCGGATACAGTGCGGTTGCCAGAGTTCGGAACGCGGGACAGGAATCCGGATTTCATCCCGGAGAGCGGGTGGCGGTCTACCACAGTTCGCACTCGTCGCTTCTGGTGAAGAAAGCGGAGGATCTGGTAAAAATAGAGGATGACTCGCTCCCGTCCGAGTCGGCGGTGTTCTGCATTATCGGCTCCATGGGACTTCAGGGCATGCGCAGAGCGCGGCCGGAGTTCGGAGAATCCATGGCGGTTCTCGGACTGGGACTGCTCGGGCTGTTCGCGATCCGCTGCGCCGCTCTCAGCGGTCTCGTCCCGCTGATCGGGATCGACTTCAACGAAAAACGCCGGAAGCTCGCGGAAGAGTTCGGGGCGGATGCGACCTTTTCTCCCGACGATCCGGAACTGGCGGCAACCATCAAACGTCTCACGAATGGATCCGGCGTCGACATAGCGGTCGAAGTGACCGGCAATCCCGATGCGCTCAACACCGCGCTCGACTTCACCGCGCCGTATGGAAGAGTCACCCTCACGGGCTGTTCCCGGACTCCGACCCGGGAGATCGACTTCTACAGCAAGGTGCACAAGCCCGGCATTTCGATCATCGGAGCGCACAACATGGCACGTCCGCACCACGACGCCCGGCCCGGCTGCTGGACCATGCGGGAGGATATGGCGCTGCTTCTGCGTCTGTTCTCTGCGGGCAGAATCCGTCCGGAACGGCTGATCCGGGACCGGCTCCGTCCGGAAGAGGCGCCGCGCTTTTTCGAACGTCTTGCAAACGGTGATCCGGAGATTCTCGGTGCGGTCTTCGACTGGGAATCGAGGAAACTTTCATAAGCGGGGAGAATCATCACATGCAGAAAATCAAAATCGGACAAATCGGGATCGGCCACAACCACGCCGCCGAAAAGATGTCTGCGCTGCGCCGTCTTACCGAGTATTACGAAGTGGTCGGGGTGGTCGAATCCGACGAACAGTGGTGGCAGAAGCGGGGCGGATTCAAAGAGTATCAGGGGATTCCCCGCCTGACGGAGGAGGAACTCTTCGCCACGCCCGGACTGGAAGCGGTCGCCGTGGAAACGGATGGATTCGAGCTTCTGGAAACGGCGCGGAAGTGTGTCGATCGCAATCTGCACATTCACATGGACAAGCCCGGCGGAGAGGATCTTGACCTCTTCCGCGAACTTCTGAACGAATACCGCAGAAAACATCTGACGATCCAGCTCGGCTACATGTACCGCAACAATCCCGCGATCCAGTACTGCTTCAACGCGGTGAAAAAAGGATGGCTCGGGGAGATTTTTGAAATTCACGCCGTCATGAACCGGTACGACGGAAACAACGAAGAGTACCGCCGCTGGCTTGCGCAGTTCCGCGGAGGAGCGGTCTACATCTTCGCCGGACACCTGATTGATCTTGTGGTTGCGATGCTCGGCCGTCCGCTCCGTGTCACGCCGTATCTGACCAGGACGCGCAACGACAATCTGTATGACACCGGACTCACGGTCATGGAGTATCCGCGCGCACTTGCGACGGTGCGCACCGGAGTCACGGAGGTGGACGGCATGAAACACCGGCGGCTGATTGTCTGCGGGACGAAGGGCAGCATCGAAATCTGTCCTCTGGAGCATCCGGCGGACCGCTATCGTCTGGATCCGCTCCATCTGCGCCTGACGCTGCTGGAAGGAAACGAGGAGTTCGAAGCCGGAACTCATATCGTCGATGTCGGGGTCATGAACGGGCGGTACGACAATCAGCTGATCGAGCTGGCGAAGATCATCCGCAATGAGAAGGAAAATCCCTGGCCGTTCCCGCACGAACTGATTGTTCAGGAAGCGCTTCTGCGCGCTTCCGGAATCCCTCTGTGACAGGAGAGATCATGGAGAATCAATGGAATGGGAAAAACGCTCTTGTAACTGGAGCAGGAAATAAAATCGGCAGGGCGGCAGCCCGTATGCTCGCTTCACTCGGAGCGAGAGTGGCGGTAACGGCTCCTGTTGTGGAAGAGGCGCGGGAAGTTGTTGCGGAAATCCGCGGCGCTGGCGGCGAAGCGATTGCGCTCCCCGCCGATCCGACCGATATTGACCAGATCCGGCGGATGGTCCGGAGTGCGACGGAAACTTTCGGCTCGATTGATCTTCTCATCAACAATGCGGAAGGCTGTTTTCATGCGGACGGAACCGGCAGGGCATTTCCGGAGTCGGAACCGGCGCAGTGGGCACCCCTCCTCGAATCCCTGCTGAGGGGCATCATTGCGACGATCCGTTATGTTCTGCCGCAAATGATCGAGCGGCGGACGGGCAGAATCGTCAATCTGGTATCGGTGGCGGGAGTCGCCGGCTTGCAGGGGGCACCGGTCCGCTCGGCGGTGGAAAGCGGAATCATCGGCCTGACCCGGAGTCTGGCGATGGATTACGGCGCATACAATATCTGCGTCAACAGCATTGCATCGGGAGCCATCCGAATGAAATCGGATCCGGAATCCACGATCGGCGGCAGTGTGTTCGGCCGCTCCGGGACACCGGAGGAGGTCGCGAATCTGGTTTGCTTTCTCTGTTCGGCGGAGGCCGGCTATATCACCGGTCAGAATTACATTATCGACGGCGGCTGCATTCTCGGACCGAAGGAGGAATAAGGGAGATGGAAATGAAACTCAAAGGAAAAACCGCCGTGGTCACCGGCGCGGGAGGAAGAATCGGCATTGCGATCTGCTCACGCCTCGCGGCGGACGGCGCGGCGGTCGTCTGTGCGGATCTCACCCGGGAAAACGCCGAAAAAGCCGCTGAAACAATCCGTTCCGCCGGAGGTTGTGCTCTCCCCTGTCAGGTGGATGTGACCCGCAGTGACGAAGTCCGCCGGATGGCGGAAACGGCGCTCCGGAATTTCGGTTCAATTGAGATTCTGGTAAACAACGCCGGCGGCAGTGCCGGATTGTTCCATCGGCTCTCCCGCTTCGAGAACACCACCGAAGAGATCTGGCGCAGGGTCATAGACCTCAATCTGAACGGAACGCTCTGCTGCATCCACTCGCTGCTCGGTCAGATGATTGAACGCAGATACGGGAAAATCATCAACATGTCTTCGGTCGCGGCGGAAAAGGGGATTCTGGATCGGGTGGACTACTCGGCAGCCAAGGGGGGAATTCTCTCCCTGACCCGGGCGCTGGCGCTTGAAGTTGGGCAGTACAACATCAACGTCAACTGCATCTCGCCGGGAATGGTCGTGGGCGCGGCAGCGGTTCCTCATCAGGGAACCTGGCTGAGGCGGAGCGGGGAACCGCGTGAAATCGCGGCTCTGGCGGCCTTTCTCGCGTCGGACGATTCCGGTTTCATCACCGGAGAAAACCATACCATCGACGGCGGACGTGTTCTCGGGGTGCATTTTCACCACCGGAAAGAAAAATAAATTTCACCAATCAGATCAATTTCAATCGAGGCAAAAAATGAAGGCTGCAAAAAAAGTGCTGGTGCTCGGGGCTTCCGGAGCAATGGGGCAGTACCTCCTCCCGCGTCTGGCGGAACTGGGGTATCAAATCGACGGCGTATCACTGGATGAGGTGAATCAGCAGCTGCCGGGCGTCACATACATCCGGGCGAACGCCAAGGAGAAATCCGTCTACCGCGAACTTCTCCGGAAGCGTTACGACGGCATTGTGGATTTTCTGACCTACCCCACGGGAGAACTTTCCTGGTATCTTCCGCAGATTCTGGATCAGACGGATCATTACATTTTTCTTTCCAGCTGCCGGGTTTTCGACGATCTGGAGCATCCGGTCCGGGAGACCTCCCCGCGCCTGATCGACTCCAGCAGGGACGAACTTCTCCGCAACTCGGATGACTACTGCATCTACAAGGCGCGCGGCGAAAACATTCTCCGCGCCTCCGGACGCCGGAACTGGACAATCGTCCGACCGGCGACGACCTATTCGCTGATGCGCTACCAGCTTGTGACACTGGAGGCGGCAAACACGGTCGGCCGCGCGCTTGCAGGGAAAAAAGTCGTTGTCCCGGAACAGGCGCGCCGGAAGCAGGCGACCCTGAGCTGGGGCGGCGACGTGGCGAACATGCTCGCCGGGCTTCTGTTCAACGAATCCGCCCTCGGCGAGGACTTCAACATTGCGACCGGCGAACATCACTCATGGGAGGAGATTGCCGCGTACTACAACGCCATCTGCGGACTGGAAGCGGTCTGGGTCGACAAGGAGGACTATCTCCGCATCCTCTCTCCGGATCCGTACGCCATGGGTCCGCGGTGGCAGCTTGAATATGCGCGTCTCTTCACCCGCATCACGGACAACAGCAAGATTCTGAAGGCGACCGGAATGAAACAGAGCGAACTGATGCCTCTTTACGACGGACTCAAACTGGAAATTTCCCGCTGTCCGAAAGACACCGTCTGGCCGGTCAACACCGCGATGGACGAGTATCTTGCCGCCCACGGTCTCTGACACAAACGAAAGGAAAAACCATGAACCGTCCCTGGAAAATCGGCATTGTTTTCGACACGAAAAAAATCTATCTCGGCGGACACGACACGCACCTGTCGTTCCGCGGGCTTCCGAACGTTGAAGTTGTCGCGCTTGCGGACTCGAACACGGAAAAACTGGAAGAGCGCATGGCGGCGGTCCGGGCGAAGCGCCACTACACCGATTTCATTGAAATGTTCGACCGGGAGAAACCCGACATCGCCGTTCTAGCCTCCCGCCTGCCGGCCGACCATTTTGTACAGATCAAAGCGGCGGCGGAACGCGGCATCCACGTCCTCTGCGAAAAACCGATGACCAACGATCTGCAGGAAGCCGATGAGCTGATCCGGATTGCCGAAGCGCACAATGTCAAGATCGCGGTGGCCCTTCTGGCGCGCCATGCACTGGTCTTCCGGACGATGAAACGGATGATTGAAGAGGGGGCGATCGGCACACCGCTCACATTCTACGGACGCGGCAAGGAGGACGAACGCGGCGGCGGTGAAGACATGGTCGTGCTCGGATCTCATATTCTCGACATCGGCTGTTATCTGTTCGGGAATCCGGAGTCGGTTTCCGCGGAAGTGACCGTGGAGGGCCGGCCTCTGCGCCGGGAGGACCGGAGCGTGACCAAAGAGCCGCTCGGCCCCGTCGCCGGCGACAATGTCTTTGCACTGTTCCGTTTTCCGAACGAGGTCCGGGGAATTTTTGAAAGCCGGAAGGGATTGTTCAAGCAGCAGGTCCGGATGGGAGTTTCGGTCATCGGGACGGAGGGGATTCTCAGCGTCCGGTACGACAACGACCGGAAACTCCGTCTGAGCCGCACGCCCTTCCCTCCCGAGGACGAGAGTGCCTATGAAGAAGTTCCGCTCGTCGAAACGCGGACCATTCCGGGCGCGACGGAGCCGGATTTCGGCTATCTCAAATATTTCACGGAGAACAACCGCTTCGCCGCGTGGGACCTGATCCGGGCGATTGAGGAGAACCGTCAACCGGCGGCAAATGCGTACAATGCCCGCATGACGGTGGAGATGATCAACGGAGTCTATACCTCCCAGCTGGAGGGGCGGGTCATCCCCCTGCCCCTGAAAGACCGGACTCATCCGCTGGAGAAAAACGAGAGGAATGAAAAATGATTCTGGATTCGCATGTCCATCTGCCGTCGGCGAATCACGCGAAGGAGAGCGACGGGCCGTTTGTCTCCTATTTTTCCGACTGGAGGGCGGCGGCGGAATACAGCCGTCGCGCAGGGATCGGAGGAATGATCTTCACCACCTGGGAAGGCGTCTGGAGCGACACGGAGGAGGAACTGGACTCCGCGAACCGGGAGGCATTGGAAATCTATGAAACGGACCCGAGCTTTTTCTATCCGGGCGCGAGCATTCATCCGGCGTTTCCGGAGACCTCGCTGAAATGGCTGAAAATCTTCCGGGAACGGGGCCTTGTCTGGGTCGGGGAGCTGGTCCATTACCGGGCGGGCCGGGGCGATTACGATCAGCCGCAATGGCTCCGGCTTTTTGAACTCTGCCGCGATTCGGGAATGATTGTCCAGCTCCATTCATCGCCGGGGGTGATTCGCCTGGCGAAGCTCCTTCCGGAGTTGAAAATCGTGAATTCCCACATTGAAATTCCGCATCTCAGCGCGCTTGCGGAGTGTCCGAACGTCCTGCTCGACGTCAGCGGTTTTGCGGGCGGACTCCGTTTCAATTCGATGGAATATGCCCGGAAGGAGCTCGGGGTGGAGCACCTTCTGTTCGGGACGGATTTCACCGTCTATGAACCGGAGGCGTTTCTTCTTCGCTCGCGCCATGCCTTTCCCGATCCGGAGGAACGGGAAAAACTCTATTCGGGAAATCTGCTCCGTCTGCTGAACGCGGCAGGAGCGCTCAATCCATTTCACGGGAGATGAAAAATGTATGCAATGCTGGTCGATGAAAACAGATCCATGCACTGGACAGAAGTTGCCGATCCGATTCCGAAGAAGGGGGAAATCCTGCTGGAGATCCATGCTGCTGCGCTGAACCGCGCCGATCTGCTCCAGAGAGCGGGAAAATATCCTCCGCCTCCGGGATGGCCGGAATGGATGGGCCTCGAAGCGGCGGGGATTGTCCTCTCGGCTCCCGCGGGAAGCCGCTGGAAAGCCGGAGACAAAGTCTGCGCCCTGCTCGGAGGAGGCGGATATGCAGAAAAAATCGCCGTGCCGGAAGAGATGGTCATGCCGATTCCCGCCGGGCTTTCCATGACGGAAGGAGCATCGCTGCCTGAAACATTTGCCACGGCTTATTTAAATCTTGTGCTGGAAGCGGGCGTCAGCGCGGGGGAAACGGTCTTCATTCAGGCGGGTGCCAGCGGACTCGGGATTGCCGCCATTCAGATTGCAAAGGTCCTCGGGACCCGAGTGGTAACCACGGTCAGTTCGACGGAAAAGGCGGAAGCGGTGCGGGCGCTCGGAGCGGATATCGTCGTGAACCGGAAGACGGATGATCTCGGCAGAATCCTTGACGAAAACCCCGTTGACGTGGTTCTCGACTGCGTGGGCGGAACGGGTCTCGGGAAACATCTGGAAAAACTCGCGCCCGGAGGCCGCTGGATCCTGGTTTCGACCCTTGGAGGGGAACACGCGGAAATCGCGCTGCGTCCGATTCTGAAACGCGGACTCCGGCTGATCGGCAGCACGCTCCGCAGCCGTCCGACGGCGATGAAAGGACGCATTCTCTCCGCCCTGACGGAACGAATCTGGCCGGAAATCGAAGCGGGAAGAATCCGTCCGGTGATCTGCAGAACATTTCCGGTCCAGGCGGCGGAGGAGGCGCATGCCGTTCTGGAACGCGGAGAAAACATCGGAAAAGTCGTCCTGACGGTGCGGACCGGAGAATGAATGAACCCGTCTATCCGATTGCCCGGAAACACCGGCTCCGGGCAATGCTGTTCTGCGGAGCGATGCTTTACTTTTTCGCGAATGTGCAGCGGGTGGCGATTCCGGGATCGGTGTTCAGTCTTCTGCAGGAGGAGCTGAATGTTTCCGCGCCGTACATTACCGCTCTGGGCTCGGCGTTCATGTATGTGTATGCGGCGAATCAGCTGTTCATCGGGCTTCTGGCGGACCGGTACGGCGGCGGCCGGGTCATTATGACAGGAGCGCTGCTGTTCTGTACGGGATCGCTGCTGTTTCCCTTCACGCATTCGCTGGTGCTGCTGTATCTGAGCCGTGCGCTGACGGGACTGGGGGCGAGTGCGCTGTATCTGAGTCTGATCAAGGAGACGATCCGGATTTTCAACCGGGAGTACGGGATCGCCGTTTCAGTGATTATCATGATCGGCTATGCGGGAGGAATCGCGGCGAATGCACCGTTTGTCGCGGGAGTGGAGGAACTCGGCCTGAAAAACATGCTGGTCCTGACCGGGATTCTCTCCGTTGTGTTTTACGGACTCTATCTGCTGCTCGGATCGACGCTGCGTCTGCCGCCGGTGCAGAAGATTCCGATCAGCTTCCGGAAGTTTGGAACCGTGCTGAAATCACGCCACAACTGTGAACTGTTCCTGTTCAGCGGGGTGAATTTCGGACTGTATTATGTGATCCAGACGGTCATCGGGAAAAAATTTCTGGAGGATTTCTGCCGGATGAATTCAAGCTCCGCGGCGTGGATTCTTTCGCTGATGGGAACGATTTCGGCGTTTTCCGGAGTGATGTTTGCCGTGCTCAGCCGGATGACGGGAAACCGGAGAAGAATTTTCTGCCGTCTAGCGGGATGGATCTGCCTCGGCGTGTTTCTGTCGATCACGATTCTGATCCTGCTTGATTTCCGAAGTCCGGCCGTTGCGGTTCTGCTGTGTCTTTTTTCGCTGACGGCGAGCATGTCGTCGATCACGATTCCGCTGCTGCGGGAGACGAATCCGGAGAACGATGCGGGAGCGTCCATCAGTTTCATGAATTTCAGTTTTTATCTTTCCGTTGCGGTGTTCGGGAATCTTGCGGGATTTCTGATGGATCTTTTTCCGGCGCAGCGGATCGACGGAATTCTGGTCTATGGACGGAATTCCTATCTTGCGCTTTTTGGGGTTCTGACTCTTTTTGCCGTTCCGGTTTTCTACGGTGCCATGCGGATGCGGGAAACCCGCGGACAGAAAGATAGAAGACCGGACGGATAAACCGGAATACCCCGATCCCGTTTTTCAGCGGCACCCTGCACAGGAATCCCGCATCCGAATTCGCCGGGAAAGAGAATTTAGCGAATCCGGCTGGAATCGGAATTCACTTTTTGATTCCGGATTTCAGAAATCCGCCGACATCCCGGAGCAGGGAATCCATCGTGTTGAGAACCTTTCCTCCCGCATCCGTGATATCCTTCATGGAGGGGAATGCCTCTCCGACAGCCTCCAGAACGCCAAGCGTGAGTTTGTTCAGAATGACCGCGGTCAGATTCAGCGCGCTGATCCCCTCTTCCCCCTGACCGAGATTGTCCAGTTCGATCGGAACGATCGGAATCGGCGCTTTTGTGGTCGGCAGTCCGGGAGCCGAAGCAACCACATTGACAAAAATCGACGTCAGGTTCAAGTCATTCACCTGAAGGCGGAGTTCCTCTTTCGCCTCTTCTTTTTCCGGCTCCGGTTTCTCCTGTTCTTTTTTCTCCGTGCTTCCCGTAAATTCCGCAAGGTTCGCATTCAGCTGCGAGAGGTTGTTGGAAAGACGTGTCGCCGAAACTTCAAAGTAGACATCCACCCCGGTGAGGGTGAACTCCTCCACAATCAGTTTTTTCGCGAAGAAAGACGACAGCGCAACATCCACGCGGATGTGCTTGACCGTCAAAGCCCGGTCGTTTTTGAACCCTTCCGGATTTCCGACGAACAGGTCGCGGATGTCAACCACCCCCGTAAGGACATTGATCGAGACCGATCCCACCGTGACAGGCGCACCCAGCGCCTTCGGTCCGATCGTAGTCAGAGCCGACTTCACGATGGATCCGAGAAACAGCAGAACTGCAACAATCAGCACAACGAGAATGCCGACCACCCACCCTGTGATTTTCCAGATTTTCTTTTTCTTCTTTGCATCCATCGTTCCACCTCCTGTTGACCATTCAAGTTCATCCGGAATATAGGTCCGAAACCGGAAAAATGCAAAACCCGTTTCAGAAAAAATTTCCATCCGGGACAAAAAAACGGGGAAATCCGGCAGCTCATCCGGAAATCCCCGTTCAGGAAGCGATCGGAATTCATCCTCTCCGCAGAACGCCGCAGACCGATCCTCCGCTTCCCGTTTCCGCACAATCGGAACGGAGACGCCCGAATGCACGGACCCAGTCCAGTGCATCCGGTGAAATCTTCCGATCCGCGCTCTCCGAACCGATGGAAAGGGAAAGCCCTCCCATTGCGGCGCTTTTGATCCCGGTCCGGCGGAAGCGGCGGAGTTTCTGCAGTTCCGGATCCGCCAGATGAAACGCCTGCTCGCAGACAGCGTGTTTGACGGCATCGGGAATCGTCGTTTCCGGAACGGCTTCCCCGTCTGCATCCACGACGCCTTTGCGCGGCCAGCGGAGTTCCTGTCCGGGAACGGCCGGTCTTCCGTTCCAGATCATGCAGGAATCCAGCAGTTCACCCGCCCGGCTGAGCGCGCTGATTTTCTCCTCCCGGGAAAGGGTGTTCCAGAAGGCGGCATCTTCCCGTCCGGCTGCACAGGAATCCGCTTCTTCCGGAGAGGCGTAGAGCAGTTTTAAACTCATTTATCCCTCTTGTTTCCCGGGAGTCCGCCGTTTGAACAAGTGGCGGACTCCCGTTCTGGTCGATGTCAGGCTTTATGGGCGAATCCCACGGAGACGGCGCCGGCGGAAAGATCCGCATCCGCCGCAATGGAGATCTTCTTCCAGGCCGGAAGCGTGGAAACCGGAACGAAGCGGAACAGCTCCTCCCCTTTCACCAGAGTTTTCCCGCTCAGGGTGCAGATACGGGCGCATTCGGCGAATTCGCCGTCTCGGGCCTCGGCTCCGAGAAGGGAGACGGTCAGATTCTTCTCTTCCGGGATCGCGACTCCGGTTTCCACCCGGCCGACAAGTTCCAGGCCGAGCTGGGTTCCGTTGCAGAGAAAGGGTTTCGAGGTCACGGTATCCGCATTGGGCAGGGCGGTGAGAAACACGGGATTCGAATCCCGCAGTTCCGAGGAAACAGTTCTTGAAAAGCTCATAAAAAGATTCCTTATGCTGTTGGTTTGAGAGGAAGAAAATCAGAGAGAGACCGTATCTTCGGTGCCGTTGTCGAAGTTGAAACTTGTGACAATCGGAACGCCGTTCCAGGCCTCGATCTGCGTGGAGATTCCGGTATCTCCGGCAAGGATGGTCATGTGTTCCAGCTTGCAGGTCGTACCGAGATAGGCTTTGACCGCCGGATGGCAGAAAATGAAGGTGTTCTGTCCGGCACGGGCGTCGATGAGGAGTTTGTCCATCTGGCGCATAGTCGGGAAGGTCCGGGCAGAGGCGTTGTCGGCTTCGATGTCGCAGTTGACGATCGCGCTGACGTAGTCCGGATTGGCAAGCTGAAGGCCGAAGTAGGTTTTCAGGCGCATTCCGTAGACCAGACGGCCTTCGGCGTTTTTGTAGAGATTTCCTCCGGCGATCGGGGTCAGGTCGAAGGTTTTTCCGTCGCCGAATCCGGCGGGATCGTAAACGCCGGTGATCTCGCCCGGGACATAGTGGACACAGAGGATCGTATAATTCCGCGAACCGCTTCCGCCCGCGGACTGGACATTGCCGTTTTTCAGGGCGAAGGCGCGGAATCCGTCATACAGGATGCTGTGTTCCGCGGACATGCCGGTTTTGCGGAGAACGGGAGTCGCCTTTTTCGCAAAATAGGCGGCGGGACCTCCGAGTTTGCGGGCGGTGTCCTCGCCGACCTCCATCTCGCCGCCGATGATCGAAAGATCGGTCTGCAGAAGTTCCGAATCGGTTTCGACGGACGGGAGCGGAGCATCCAGATCCACGATGTCCCCTCCGGTCACATCCTTCATGGATTCATACACGTTCCAGAGACCGTGCGAAGAAGGTTCCATCGGAAGATTTTTCAGGATCGGCGCCTCGCAGGTGATTGCGTCAACCACCGCAAGCTGATTCCGTTCCGGGCCGAGTGCGATTTCATAAAGAGACGATGCCATGATGAAGATTCCTTTCGTTGATTGGTTTGATCTTCGTGTTATTTGTGTTTGTTCCAGGATTCCGCGATGACTTCCGCCATCGTTGCGTTTCCGAGCGGACGGACGCGGGCGAACGAGCACTGTCGGACTCCCGCGGAACGGGAAGGATTCAGCCAGTGCGGAGATTCCTTCAACTGTTTTTCAAGCCACTCGGCAACGGGAAGAGCGCCGTTTTCCTCCCGGCAGCGGACAATGTCCCCTTCTCCGATCTCAAAAACAGACGCCCGCGCAAGGACATCGGGAAGAGCTTCGGGACGAACCCCCATCCGGATCGCCGTCTCCCGCAGGACATTTTGAATCCGTTCCGTCCGGAATTCGGAATCACGCGAGGCCAGTCTGCTTTTCAGTCCGGCGAACTCCCCGGCGAATCCCTCGAACTCCTCCGGCGAAATTCCGTTCCGTTCGCACGCCGCCCGGATTTTCTCCGCATCGGCGAGCTCCTTTCCCATCGTTTCCCGGAGGGAGCGGAACTCCTCCTCGGGCCGGACCCCCTCCACTCCGGTGAGAGTCCAGACTCCGGGAGATGTTTCAGAGTACAGTTCCCTGAACTTCTCCGGAACGTCGGCGATGTCGTGAAAAACCGCTTTCAACGCCATACACTTTCTCCTGTTTTCCGGATACGCCTTCATGACGCATCCGCTCCGGAATTTCCCTGTCAACCGAAAAAAACAAGAAAAACACGGATCCCGATTGAAAAAAAGGATTCGGAATGATATCTTATCCGACAATAAAAACCGGAAACCAAACAAGATAAAGGAGTTTTTATCATGGGAGCGGCTAAATTCAATTACAAGAAGATCATTCTCGCCTTCTCCGGCGGACTCGACACGACAACGGCGCTTCACTACTTCGCGCATCAGTACCCGAAAACCGATATCATCGCCTACTGCGCGGATGTCGGAATGGAGGAGGAAACCGCCGGCCTTGAGAAAAAAGCCCTCGCGCTCGGCGCAAAGAAATGTGTTCTTGCCGACATCGCGGAAGAATTCATTGAGGATTTCTACTTCCCCGCTCTCCAGATGAACGCGATGTACGAAGGGAAATACCTGCTCGGCACCTCCCTCGCCCGTCCCGCGATCGCCAAAGGACTCGTCGAACTCGCCCATAAGGAAGGCGCCGACACCATCATGCACTTCGCAACCTTCCGCGGAAACGATCAGGTCCGCTTTGAACTGAGCATCAACGCGCTTGACCCCTCCCTGAAGGTTCTCGCTCCGTGGCGCCGTCCCGACCTCTGGCCCTTCAAAGGCCGCGAGGATATGATGAAATACTGCAAAAAGAACAAGCTCAACATCACGGCCTCCATCAAGAAGACCTATTCCATGGACCGCAATCTGCTGCATATCTCGTTCGAGTCGCAGGATCTGGAGGATCCGTGGGTTGCGCCCGATCTGGAACACATGTGGGTCATGACCAAGCCCGTCTCCCAGGCGAAGGACAAACCGGAGGATGTGGTGATCTCCTTCAAGAAGGGAGTTCCTGTGGCGGTCAACGGAAAGAAGATGTCCCCCGCCAAGCTCATGCGCACGCTGAACAAGATCGGATGCGACCATGCCATCGGAACGATCGACATTGTCGAAACCCGCTTCACGCAGATGAAATCGCGCGGCGTCTACAACACGCCGGCCGGAACCATCCTCCTCGAAGCGCACCGCGACCTTGAAACCATCTGCATGGACGGCGCAAGCATCGGACTGAAAAACATGCTGATGCCGAAATATGCGGAACTCTGCTACAACGGCTTCTGGTTCGCCCCGGAACGCGAAATGATCCAGGCGCTCTGCACGAAGTCGCAGGAGTTTGTCACGGGCGACGTCCGGGTGAATCTGTTCAAGGGCGCCGTGATGGTCACCGGCCGCCGCTCGCCCTACAGCCTCTACGACGAATCGCTCGCAACGTTCGAAGACGATCACGGCCTGCAGGATCCGACGATGGCTTCCGGATACATCGCTCAGAATGCGATGCGTCTGAAGGTCCTCGCCCACAAGCAGCCCCGTTACAAAACGAAGTAAAAAGCCGGGGAGAAGAATTTCTCCCCTTCCCGTTTTTCACGCGGGACTTCCGGACGGTTTTTCCCGGCGGTCCCGCTTTTCTTTCATTCCTCCGGAGAGTGTGTCATGGATTGGATTCTGGATTTGCAGGCTCTGATTCTCGGAATCGTTCAGGGGATCACGGAGTTCCTGCCGGTCAGCAGCACGGGACACATGATCATTGTCGACGAGTTCATTCATCTGGATCCGAAGTTCAAGGAGATGTTTTTTGTCGTCATCCAGCTCGGATCAATCTTTGCGGTACTGGTTTATTTCCATCGGAAGCTCTTCCCGCTGAAAGCGCTCCGGGAGCCGGATCTGCGCCGATCGACATTCCTGCTCTGGTGCAAGGCGGCGCTCGGCGTGGTGCCCGCGATTCTGATCGGAGGATTGTTCGGTTCGAAAATCCAGCATGCGCTTTACAACACCCCGACCGTGGCGGCGGCACTGATCGCCGGCGGGATTGCGCTGCTCTGGATAGAGTCGTCCCGACGGCGCGTCACGGTTTCTTCGATCGACAGACTCGGATTCGGGAAAGTGATCGCCGTGGGATTCGCCCAGTGCCTTGCGATGATTCCCGGAGTTTCGCGATCCGCAGCGACCATTCTCGGAGCACTGCTCCTCGGGACCTCGCGGGAAGTCGCGGTGGAGTATTCGTTCTTTCTGGCGATCCCGACCATGTTCGCCGCCTCGTTTTATTCGCTCTGGAAAAACGGCGGGAATCTGACAGGAAATCAGTGGATCGCAACAGGAATCGGATTTGTGACGGCATTTCTGGTTGCGCTCGGCGTAATCGCGTTCTTCATGGACTATATCCGGCGGAAAGATTTCAAGGTGTTCGGCTGGTACCGGATTGCGCTTGGCATCGTGCTTCTGCTCTTCTTCGGCCTTTTCGCCTGATCCGGGATACGGAACGGGACTTTTATTCCAGAAGGGAGATATTGGAATCCCGGAACCGGGTCGGAGTCATTCCGGTTTTCTGCTTGAAGCGTGCGGAAAACTCGTGCGGAGAGGCGTAACCGAGTTCGGAAGCGATATCGGCAACCGTCCGGTTTTTCTGCAGAAGCAGCGCGCAGGCCGCATCGTGACGCCGGTTCATCCGATAGCGGTTCGGTGAAACTCCGACGATTTCCGCAAATTTTTTCCGGAGATTTTCATATCCCCATCCATGAGAGCGGCAGAACTCCTGAAATTCCCGTTTTTCGCGGAAACTGGAACAGAGGAAGCGGCAGGCCTCCTTGATCAGTTCAATCTCGGCACTGCTCCGGTCGCTTTTCCGGAGCGCCTTGGAAACCATGCCGAACAGAAGCGGAAGAAGATCCAGAAGACACGATTCGGGACAGTGTTCCAGTTCCCGTTCCAGATGGAAATACTGCTGAATCCACTCTTCGTCCGGTGTAAATTTTCCTGTCGGCGTCTCCCGGGAGATTCCGCAGAACGCCCGGAAATACGGATAGGCGTTGTAGCCGAGACTGAGAAAGCATTCCCGCCAGCGGCTTTCAAGGTCGATCCGGATCTGATGAACGACTCCGGGAATCCGCAGAAAATAGGTGTTTTCCTGAAGAGGATAATGTTTTCCGCTCTCCCAATCCACATACTCTCCTCTTCCCCGAAGGACCAGGCAGAACGCAAAAAACGGAAACGATTCCGGCCCGGTGACACGCTGATTGGGAGTGGTCTTGTTGAGAAGCCCCACGCCAAACTTGTCGGTCCAGTTCTTCCCCACCGACCGGATCACTGTTTTATCCATACCAAAAAGAGTACTTCGATTTACCATTTTACCCCCTGTATACCCTCTTGTTTTTTCGGAGAAATATTGTATAATCAAAAAGAGAAGCTCCTTTTACGATAGCATGCCGGAGAAAAAATGAAAACGAAAATTCAAAAAAAAGAAAAGAAAGGTGGAAATTCCGTGAAGCCAAGAGATCATTTTACGCTTATAGAACTTCTTGTCGTTATCGCGATCATCGCAATTCTTTCCGGAATTCTGCTTCCCGCCCTGAAATCGGCACGGGAAAAAGGTCTCTCGATCAAGTGTACGGCAAACATGAAACAGATCTACACGGGAATCGCCTCGTATCTGGGAGACAGCGACGACTACATGCCCACACACCGCGGTGCCGAGCAGACGAACGGCGCATGCGCAAAAACCAATCTCTATCTCCAGCAGAAAAAGGATCTGGTCACGGCAGGCTGGGATGACGAGATGATCGGATTCCGGAAACTGGGGAATGTCTACTTCTGCCCGGCGATCCGTCCGGAAATGAATTACGGAACCGTCACCAGCACCACTCTCCCCGAGGACACCAAATGGGTTCCCAACTACTATCCAACCGCACGGCAGGCGATCCGTACAGATGTCTGCGGCGGATGGCTCCGCTACTCAGAGACATCCACTTTTATAAAAAACGTGAAGCTCAAAGACATCATGAACGGCTCCATGATTATGGCAGAAACCTCCTGGCAGAAGGCTGGAGACAGCGGGTTCGTTTTCTGCGGCAACCGTCTACGGGGCGGACAGTGGATCTCATGGAGCGAGTACAACGCTTATCCGCAGTATCGCTGGCTGCCGCTCCATGCCGGAGTCATCAACACTCTCTTCAAGGACGGCTCGGCCCGGGCGATGAAATGGACCGGTAATTACATCACGAACGACGACTTTATTCCATATTGAAATAACCACAGGAAAAGAAAGGATTCAAACATGAAATATCTTCTTTCTCTTCTCACCCTGAGTGCGGTGCTGGTCCTGCATGCGGAAGTGCAGACTCTCTATCCCTCCAAAGCCGCCTGGAGAACCGATGGAAAGACGGAAAAAGACGGCGTAATGCGCCTCGTCAACACTTCCGACAAAGACAATCACTCCCTGCGGCTCTGGATGAAGACCTATCAGGGAGAAAAACTGACCTTCAAGGTTGTTCTCAGCGGAGAGAACATCGCCGCAAAGAAGCGGCCCTATCAGGGCGTCCGCTTCTTCCTCTGGGGACGGGTCGGAGGA
>CASFTV010000002.1 GCA_949297765.1 uncultured bacterium
GCAAATTTTCAAGTTGATTCCGCGAAATTTGATTCCGAAACTTGCCAATGAGTTCGGAATAGACAGGCAGTCTCGGGTGTTCAGCCCGACGAGTCATGTCCGGCCTCTGATCTTCGAACAGCTGACGCAGATTGGGGCTGAACGACATATGTGATACGCTTCGGAATCATAGCGGTCTGATGCGCAAGATTTGGGATTGCATTCCGCCGAGACGGAATGATCTGTTCTACGCGAATCGGAACTGTGACGCAGGCATGGCGAAAAAACTCTTCTGGGAAGTCCTTGCTCATTTGAATGAGATTTGTCCGAACTTCCAAATCCAAGACAGGCGATATTGTGTCTTGCCGGGCCGCTAAAAGGTTGATGTTTTTGTAATCTGATAAAATACTTTTCCTGGTCGCTCCATAATACCGGAATACTCTCCCGTAATTCAGACATGGTCAATTCCAGTTCCCCCGTAACGATGTATGCACAATCTTCGGGGAACGCCAAGTCCGCTGAATTATTCCTGTAACGCCACCGGAATCTATACTTGCAGGAAGAATTTTCCTCTGTCTGATTTCGTCGTGTCCATTTTGGCATTCAAGTTCGTTTTACTGCAAAAAATGCTGAAGAAATTCTTGTGAACCGCATGGGAATTCATAAAATTACTCTGAAACAGGAAACCGCGTTTGAAAAAGTCGATTCCGGCGTGTAAACTATAGAGTTATCAAAATTCTATCTTCGGATGGCCAATATCGTTTGATCGACAGGGAGTCGTTTTCTGGAATGAATACGTTTCGTTTTATTGCTTTTTATCTGCCTCAATATCATCCGACTCCGAACAACAATCGCTGGTATGGAGCTGGATTTACTGAATGGACCAATCTGGGGAAAGCACGAAAATGTTATCCCGGTCATGATTTCCCCCACGTTCCCGGGGAATTCGGTTATTACGATCTGCGTCTTCCGGAAACTCGGGAGGCTCAGGCAAGTCTGGCTCGGGAGTACGGCATTGAGGGGTTCTGCTACTACCATTACTGGTTCGGAAATGGAGTTCGCGAGCTGGAACGGCCTTTCCATGAGGTCCTCCATTCCGGTAAGCCGGATTTCCCGTTCTGCCTGTGTTGGGCGAATCAGACTTGGAAAATGAAAATGTGGAATAAGGATGCGGTTATTGATGCAAAAATCCTCCAGGAACAGCGCTATCCCGGCCCGGACGATGAACGGGCTCATTTCGAAGCGTGTCTGCCGGCATTTCGCGATCCCCGCTACATCAGAGTCGATGGAAAACCGCTCTTCATGATCTACCGTCCGCTGGATCTCCCGGATCCGTCCGCATTTATTGCGCATTGGCAGAAGCTCGCACGAGAAAACAATCTGGAAGGGATTTTTTTCGTCGGTCAGACTCCCAACGCCAAGCAGGAACTCATTCCCATTTTGAAAACCGGAGTTGACGGTGTCAACACCTTGCGGATGCATGATTACCGCTGGCGCTGGAATCCGGTGAAATATGCGTTGAAACGTCTTTGGTGGAATTTATCTCCCTATCCGAAGATCGTCAATTACAAGGATATCTCACGCTTTTTTGTCGCCGAAGAGGATCAATGCGACAATGTTTTCCCGTCAGTCCTGCCGAACTGGGATCATTCGCCTCGTTCCGGACGCGGCGGCAGCATCATCCACGGTTCATGTCCGCAACTCTTTGAACGGAATGTCCGGGATGCTTTAACTGCGGTTGCGGCCAAACAACCGCAGCATCGCCTGATTTTCATCAAGTCCTGGAATGAATGGGGCGAGGGAAACTATATGGAGCCTGATTTGCGATTCGGACGTGGTTATCTGGAAGCATTGAAACGTGCAACAATGAGTGTGATTTCGATGAAATCATAATTCGATTTCCCCTGTTGCAGCTTTCCCTTCGCGTGGTCGGGAACTCCGTGTCCTGTGGATTCACCCTTTTGCTTACGCAAATATCATTGCGGTAGAGTAAAACCGGGCAGATACGAAAAATGAATACTGCGTTTCTATAGATTGCGGCTTCTTTTTCCTCTGCCTTCCGGTTGAAAAAAACGAAAAATGTTTCGGCCTTCTTTGTCCCGGCAAACGGATTTCCTCTCTGCGCGGGTCGAAAGCAGGGTGCAGGGGGGGGGGCGAGAGCATGCAGCGATGGATTCCGCATCCGGATGGTGCAAATTCTGTTCCATTGCGAAAAATGTCTTGATTGGAACGGCGTTTTCCCCTGATTCCAGTGTTGACAACCCTTCATCCCCTCCTCGGGGGAGGGTGGACCGGATTCCTCCTGAGACTGGGTCGAATTCGGGAATCGCCCCTCTTGCGCAGGAACAATGCTCTCGGCTTTGCTTCAATACTGCGACTATGGAGGCTCAATCAGAGGATGGGTGCTGGTGCTTGGTGCTTTCCCCCGGGAGATCCCTTTCCGTCATTGCGCTAGTTTCGCAGGGGAGTCCGACATCAGCTTGAAGAGCCTCGAAGAGATCGACGAAGCCGGAAAACCGCCGGTTTATTCGATGATAGAAATCGCAGAACATGCAAAGCGTCTGTCTTTATCCGCATTCCAACCGATCTTGCTCGTTATCCGGAATATGAGAGCTCCCTCAATCTTCTGCGCAGAATCAAAATACAACGCCCGAAGCAGGAGGAAATCGGTTTGCGCGTGGCTTATGGCTCGGAAAGCAGTCGGATTACGATAAGACGCGCATGCTCGTCAAGTTCGCTGCATTCCGCAACGCGACGAACCAGCTCCGACACGATTTCCGCTCGTGTGGTGACTCCCTCCACGCGGCAGACGGTCATGAGATTTTTTCGGGGCGCGGTTTTTTCCCACGGAAGAAAATCCTGAAGAAACGGTGCAAGCTGTATCCAGGTCGATTCGTTCATCAAACTGTTCGCGGAGCTGATGTAATTGCTCAGATTCTTCTGCGGAACTCCGCTTAATCGGCTCAATTCACTCTGCGAACCTGCCATGTCAACCGCCCGGGCGATGGCCGTGCGGATTTCATTCGAGATTCTGATTCTTCTTCCCATAAGGCATCGTAACCGATTTCAATTTTCATGACACTGTTTCTTTACCATACGCTCTCTATCCCTTTTTTCCAGAAAAAATACGATTCTATACTTGATTTAGAATTTAGTATTGATATAGTATATAAATGAGTGGCTTTTATTGGGAATATTTATTGCAGAATTAGAAAAAATGCTGGATTTTATCAGGCGAAAATCATGGCTTGGCGGCTGGATTCTGGCTGTCGCGGGGGCTGTGTTATGCATCCTCTGCTATGAGTTGCTGCGTCGGTACGACGGGCACGCTTCGCCGCTCATGCTGCCGCCGGCAGGACGGTTTTTCCGACCGGGGGAAACCGGAATATGTTTTGCCGTGTTCGGGGATTTCCGCATTCAGACAGAACCATTTGAAGCCGTGATGAAATCCATCCGCGGCAGCGGAGCGGATTTTGCCCTCTGCGTCGGGGATATGAGCAGAAAGCGCGAAATCCAGCATTTCTGCTGGCTTGCTGAACGTATGAAGCACGCTGCAGGGGATCTGGCGGTTTTCTGTACACCGGGAAACAATGACCGGGAATCCAGGGATCCGCGGGAAAACGGCCTGCGTGCATATAAGGGGGTGTTCGGGCAGTCCGGCTACTGGTTCGCCTGGGGAGATTCGCTGTTCATATCGCTGGATACTTCCGCGGAGCGTCTTGCCGCCGGAGAGCTGGAGCGTCTGGAGGAGATTCTGAAAGCGGAAAGAGATCGTTTCCGCAGGCTGGTTGTGTTCACCCATGTTCCGCCACTCGACCTGCGCAGGGAGGGACGGAAGGAGTGTCTGCCTGCCGGGGAGGTGGATGATCTGGAAGCGCTGCTGCGGGAGTACCGGCTCTCTCTGTTTGTTGCAGGTCATCAGCATGCGGAAGCCCGCTGGGAATTCGCCGGAGCGCCGCTTCTGGTCACCCCGACCTCGGGACAGCGGGGCGAAGGGAAAGATCCCCGGTACGGTTACTGGCTGGTGAAACTCCTGTCGGATGGCGGTATTTCCGCGGAATGCCGGAGAGTGGAAGCCGGGGACGGAACCGATATGATGGCGTACTTCCTTTCCAGCCGCATGAATCAGACCGGATGGCTTTTCCGTCTGGGAGTTGTGTTGCTCCTGACCGGCTGCGGCATGATCTGTCTCCTTCGACCTCCCGACGGGAAGTCGGATGCCGCATGATGCCGTTTCCCCGACATGTTCAGGAAAATCAGATCTTTTCCCGCAGGGGATCTTCAGATTCTCTGAGGCCGTTATATTTTTTGAATCCAATCGAAAAATATTCCCGATATGATTTGACATTCATTCTTTTCAAAGTATATTTTCCAATAGTGTCATTATGTTGTTTTTGTATTGATGCAGTGCTTTTTTGAAAATCGTTATATTTCAGCAAATACGCAGGGAAACCAACCAGATAAAAATGATATTTGCTGCCACATCCGCTGAAATGTCTCCGGTAAGATCGTGCTGTCACATCTTGCCGGGCGTTTGCTCCATGCGGCAGCAGGCTCCTGATAGAGCCTCCATGCGTATGCTTGGAAATGTTTGAAATGTTCGATCTTTTTTCGGATGTTTTCAAGCGTGTTGGATTTCACAGCGAAAAATTGGGAAATCGGCAGACAACACAATAGAGGTCAAGGGATGATTGCTGCAACAATGACAGTGCATACGAATATCCCGGCATGTTCAGCCGCTGGTGCTGCTGCATTCTCGTATTTCGATCTGACTTCTGCGCAGGCATGTTTGCATGCAGGCACGCCTTGCGCTTTCAATAAAGACATGCTTCTTCCGGGGTTCTGGAATCTTTTCTGTAAGTTTTCCAGCTCGGCTGTCTATCTTTTCGCCGCGGAATCCATCATCGCTGGAGTATCGCGGCGTTTTTGTTTTTTTATCGGCAGGGGTTTTTACTGTAATTTTTTGTCGTTTACAGGGCAGTCGCCCTGTAAATAAAATGGAGAAAATAAGAGTGATGGTAACGTGCAGAAACAGAGAAAATAAACGGCAGGCACTGATTGATGCCGCCGGAAAACTTCTCGTGGAAAAGGGGGATGCCCGTGCGGTCGGCACAAGGGCGATCGTCGCATCCGCGCGTACCAGCAAATCGGCCATTGACTACCATTTCGGCAATAAGGCGGGACTTCTCAATGCGGTGTTGAACGAACTTCGACAACTTCACGGATGTCACTGTATTGCGGATTTTCTGCATAAAAATGGAAAAATGCTGGAAACCAGAGAGGGGCAGATTCAGTTTATCTCCTCGCTTCTGGACGAATTCCAAAAGTATTTTATGCGCGAGGAAAAAAACACATGGCATATTCTGCTCCGACAGAAAGTGATTCAAAGTTATCACGAAATCGGCAACCGTATTCTTGCCTCCTTTCTTGAATCGGACGTGGAGGCGTTTTTTACGGTTTTCAAAAAGATAACAGGTCGAGAGGATGTGAATGAGGCGTATGCGTGGTTCATGAATGTCATGCTGCCGCTCTCCACGCGCGGATACAGGAAAAATAAACTCAATTTCAACGGAGATTTTGCCCTCTCCCCGGATTTCGATGAGTTTTATCTCGAATTTTGCAAAAGACAGCTGATGGCAGGCTGGGGGCTGATCTCATTCCCGGACCAACTCGACATATCCCGCGGAGAATGTTGCCGCAGGAGGGGCGCATGAAAAAAAATTTATTGTCCGAAAATTCTTTTTTGCGGAAGAATTTCCCGGAAAAACTTATAAAAACTGTTTCAGCGCCCCTATATAAGGGTAGAGAGGAACGTGTTTTCTCCAGGAACTCCGGGATCGAATAGACGAGGCGATATAACATGTACACAACCAATTCGGAACTTCTTGAAAAAGTCCGCGAGGGTGATGAAGCCGCGTGGCGGCTGTTCCGTGACACATATCGCCCTTTGATTTACCACTGCGCAAAGCAGTGGGGGCTGACTCCGGACGATTATCCGGAATTGGAGCAAATCGTATTATTGTCTTTTTTCCGGGTGAATCCGAATTTCGTCTATGATCCCCAGAAAGGAAAATTCCGTTCCTATCTCGGCATCATTATGAAGAACTGCATTTCTTCAATCTTCCGCCATAAGAAACAGCGGGCGGAGATGAACAAGGCCCTGGAGAATCAGGAGGCGGAATTCGATGATTCCTTTGAAGAAGAATGGAACAGAGAATGGAAAATTCATCTGTTCTGGCTCTCCATGAAAAATGCCGCCGAGCAAATGCCGGAAAAAGTGTTCCAGGCATTTGAGCTTCTGGAAATGAAAGGCAAGAAAGCCGCTGAAGTCGCGTCAACGCTTGGGATTTCCATTCCGAGTGTTTACAATTACCGGAAAAAAGTCATTGATTTTCTCCGAGGGAATATCGCGGAGATTTCAAGCGAGGAGGTGGAGTGATGAGCCATTTGACAGATGCGACAATCGACCAGTATGTGAAAAAACAACTGCCGGACTTTGAGCGCCTGTCGGTCAAAGTCCATACGGTCTTCTGCCGGGAATGCGCGAAAAGAGTCCGTCAATATCATGAAGACGAGGCTTTTATCGGAGCCTATCGCGAAGGGTTCGGCAAAATGAATTCCTCTTTTTCCGATATTCAGGATTTCCTGAATGAAAAAGAGGTTTTGAAATAAGAAAATGATCTTTGAAACAGCATCCCAACCAACGGAAAGGACAAGAAAATGAAGACAACAAGAATCAACCGGATGAAGAAAAGCTGGCTCGGACGTCAAGTCTGCAAACTGCTGGGCGAAGAACGCGGCGCGGTGATGATGGAATACGTCATTGTTGCGGTCCTGATCGCGGCGGCCTGCGTGGTCGCTGTGGCCATGTTCGGCAAAACCATCGTCGGCATGTTCGATGTCGCGGCCAAGGGCGCAAGCGCGGACCACTCCGGGGCCAAAACGGCGTTGGATGAAACGCAGCAGAAGCAGAACGAGGATGCGACCAAAGCGTCGGAATTCCATGACAGCATGCATAAATAAGAGGTCAAACTCAGAATGCATATGACTCCGACAGTGTATATGATTGCAGCGGCGACTCCGTGGGTGATCGTATTGGGAAAATACGATTGGAAAACACGGACGCTGCCGAATCGTCTCACGCTCGGAGGAAGTGCGGTGATCCTGGTCTGGCAGCTCGGCTGGGGCGGGGTCCCGTATCTGCTGAACGCCCTTCTGGGCGGATTCGTCGCGGGTGCACTGCTGCTGATTCCCTTTTTCGTAAGGGCGGCGGGGGCTGGCGATCTGAAATATCTCTTTGCGGGCGGATTGCTGGTCGGGTTCCCGGCCGTGTTCCCGATGCTGCTGCTGACTTCCGTGTTCGGACTCGTGCTGGGAATTGTTATGCAGATTACCGGCCGGGTGGACGCCGCGCGGCTCAAGCACTTTTTCCGCTGCGTCTGCGACTGGCGGTACGACCGGGCGGAAGGACGGAAAAATCTGCCGGACAAGGAAAGCGAAACGGTCCGCATCCCGTTCGGCATCGCCATTTCCGCCGGAATATGGACGACCCTGCTGCTGAGGCTCGTCGGGGAGTACGCCAGATGAAAAAAAATGAACAAGGCTCCATGCTGATGGAAACGGTGATTGTCATGCCGCTTCTGGTCGCGCTGATTTTTGGCGCGCTTCAGATGGCGCACATTCATGTGGCCCGGCAGATTGTGAGTTATGCGGCGTATGCCGCGGCTCGTTCGACCTTGCCGGTCGCGAAGGACAAGGAGGTGGAAGAGGCGAAAAAAGCGGCGCAGAGGATCCTCTGCTGGCTGGTGGCCTCTCCCGATTCCCTGCACGACGGCGTGATGATGCCCGATCCGGAAGCAAGGAGTGTCAAAGATCGTCTGCTTGCATTCAACGTGAGGAAGAACGGCTGGAACAACGAAGTGGAACTGAAGTTTGCGTTTCCGCTGGTCATGCCGCTTGCGGCGCAGATTATCGGCTATCACTTCAACCCGGCGGATTACACGAGAGGCGAGGCGGGAAGTCATATTTCGAAGGAGAAATTCGGCGACGAATTCTCCGGCCCGCATCTGATCTTCCACGAACGGATGAGCATCCCTAAACCTTATATTGTGAAGAAGAAAAAATGACGGCAATTCTGAAACAGAAAATGATGGAACTCGGGCGTGACGAAAGCGGCGTTGCTTTCGCTTTCACCGTCACGGTTTCGCTGATTATTTTTCTGTTCGGTTTCGCTGTTTACGCCTGCGGGGAAACCGTGCGGCAGAGGATCGAACTGCAAAACGCCGCCGATGCCGCCGCGTATTCCGGGGCGCTGGTGCAGGCGGATACGATCAGCCGCATCGCCGTCATCAACAAGGCAATGGCGTGGAATTACGTCATGATGACGCGACGGCAGATGGATCACATTGTTGAAGCCTGGCTCGGCAAAGTGACGGAGCGCTGGCAGCATGACTGTTCCGTGACCGCTGTCGCCCAGCAGACCTGCGCCTGCTGCTGGCACAAAATCGAAGCGCTCAACTGGCGGGTCGGTGTCGATCCGGCGGGCGGAGCAAGTGAAGGGATCGCGCATCAGGTCATCCGTCTGAATGAATCGCAAAACGTGGGAATTCCGGAAATTCTCGCCGGGCGTGCGGCAGGAGCCGCACAGAATCCGGTGTCGCTCCTGAGCACTCTGCGAAAGTGTGTCGCTTCCATGAATCAGGCGGAGAAGGAACTGATTTCCGGCATGAAAAAACGGATTGAAAATGCGGTGGAATTCGCCGTCAACGCCAATGTCTCCCTGACGGAAAACGACAGAAAAACCCGGGAAAAACGCAAAATCCAATGGTCGCTTCACGAGTTGAAGGATGCCGGCAGTTATTTTGAAGCGCTCAAATCGAAGGAGGAAAGCCGATTTCTTGGATTCGGAGATTTTTCCGGTTCGGCCGTGGAGACGCTCGGAACAGGAGCCAATACCTGGCTGACCCTCGCCGATGCCGAAGGATTCCAGCGGAATTACCGGCAGACCGTGAATACTCTGACCGCCAGATGGTTCACCTACAATCAAATCTGGTGGCACAGTACGGTGTGTCATTATGCCGGGTTTTCCGCTCACGCGGCGCCGCCTGTCACCGGAGAAGAGGGACGCGATGCGTATTACACCGGGGAAAAGGCGTCTCCGATGGTGTTGAAATCCAACTTTTTCAAGCCGGACGGCGCGATAGTCGTCGGCGTGTCGCGTCCTTTGAACAATCCGTTCGCCTTCATTTTCGGCGGAGGGGAACAATCCGGGATCTATTCGGCGTTCAGCGTCGGAGGCGGCAGTCAGACCATGTGGAGCATTGCCGGAGCGCGGGCCGGTTATCGTCTTTCCGAATGGGGAAAGGGCGAATACTGCAATACAGGAAGCATCGAGGCGAAAGACAATCTGTGTGTGGCGGACTGGGACGCGCTGTTTTTGCCGCTGCGCGACAAGGATTCGACCGCCAAATCAACTCTGCTCGAAGATTTGGCAAAGAAGCTCGGCGCATCGAAGACTTTTGTCGGGAAAGATCATTTCAGTTCATATTCAACCATAGAATTTTCCGGTGCAAAGTCGCATTTACACCACTAAAATAGAACAGGAGAAAACAGCATGAAAACAACAAAGTTGCTGACAACGGCCGCACTCATCATGGGGTGTGCGGGAAGCATGCAAACGGCATTCGCAGGAAATGCACAAAACACCGTGGGAAATCCGTTTGAAGGCAATATTTCCGTCATGCGAATTTTTGCCAAAGAGACTCCGGTGAAAACCGTAAAGGACTGGATGAGCAAGGCCGCCGGTGCAAAATGGGAAAAAATGATCCGGCCGACTGTCCTGGAAAACGGCAGCGCTCCGCTGCTGAAAAATTTCTTTGCAACGGCTGTCGTTTTCACGGGCAGTCAGAATGAAGACAGCGGAATCGCGGCATTTTACAACGTATGGCAGGACTCCATCCTCCTGTTTCAAATGGATAATTCCGAGCGTTTCAGTGCTCCGGAAAACTTTATTTTCCTCCCGGGCGCGGTTTTCCGTGGAGAAAAATTCAATGCGGAAAAACCCGCACAGTCGATTTTCCCGACAACCAAGGCCTTTGATCTGGCGATCATCCAGACCTATCAGGCAACAAAAAAAGTTTTTGACAGCAAATTTTCAGGAAAGAAGGCAATGGCGGAATTTGCCAAATATCTGAAGAACGACTCGGATGGAATGTTCGCGGATGTTACCGTCAATGCTTATCTGAATGCAAAGCTGCTTGCCGTTCTCAAGGATCCCGGCAACACGGCTGCGCTTCAGGAGGCCGACCGTTTCGGGGATCTGCTTCAATCCGGAAGCCTCGGCGAGTTGGAAAAAGTGTTTTCCGGCAAAAATGTAAAAAGCATGCTTGAGAAATTCACCGCATTTCCCGCTGAAACGAGGAAGGACATCGTCATTACCGCCTTTCTGAAGGGAAAGAACCAATCGGTCTACGCATACTCTTCGACCCTCTGGCCGGAGCTTGCCATTCTGGTTTCTGTTCCAAAGGAAAATGGGAAACCAAGTTTTCTCATGCTCTTTTTGAACGATACATTTGCTCAGCAGATCATGAAAATCAAAAGCAAATAAACACCAAGGAGCCACGACTATGAAAAACAACAGAACAATCAGATTTTCAATGGCATTTCTGCTGGTCTGTGGATGCGTGTTCCTTTCCACCAGCCTCGGGGCCGCTGAAAAATCCAAGGCGGCATCGTCAACGGTTCAAAAAAGCGATACAGCGTCAAAGACCAAAGCAACCGAGAATGTCATCTCGTCAGAAGAACTTGAAAAAATCACCACCACCGCGATGGAAAAAAGCGGAAATTCCCTGATGCAGGCCGGTGCAAAATGGCTTGGATGGGTCGATAAGATAAAAAAAGTGAATGCTCTGGTCTGGGGTGGACTTCAGGCCAGCCTTGCGACAAACGAAGAAGAGTTCCTGAAGGCATGGGAAAACGCGATTGTCGATGTGTTCGGAGAAGGCGTCCGCAAGAACAAATGGCTGATGGAGCAAATCCGAAAGATCGGAAAAGAGGTTTGGGAATGGCACCTGAAGTCGGACAAGAAGCTCAAGGAAGAGAATAAAAAGGATTATGAAAGAAGCCAGAAGTTCCTTCAGGGACTCCTCAATCTGGGCAGATAACAACGGAAACGATCCGGAGAGCACGATGCACATGCAGAAGAAAACAAAACGGTCATGGAAACGCAAAGCCGGATTTTTCCGTCGTCTCGTTTTCAGCGGTTCCGGGGCCGTTACGATGGAATATGTGCTTCTCTGCGTCCTGATTGCAGGAGGCGCGGTGATGATGGTTGTAACATTCTCCCGCGCCGTCACAAAACAATTCGCCCTGATGTCCTATGTCATGGCTCCATTGCCGGATGAGGATTTTTCCGCAATTCAGCAGCGGTTCCGGGACGATACGGACAAGGATGCCAAAGTCGGAAGCCAATATTCCGACTATATCCATGGCGTAAAAGGCGGACAGGAATGATGACCACGCTGAAAAAAATGATGACGGAACGGGGATCGGTTCTGATGGAAACGATCCTCGTGATTCCGCTGTATATCGCTTTTTTCAGCGGGATCTATCTGCTCGGCGATCTGGAGCTCGGACGCAACAGACTGACCGCCGCCGACCGTTTCGCGGTCTGGCTCTCCGGCAGCCGGTACGAACAGAAGGACGATGACGCGGTGAAGAACAACGCCTCGAAAACTTTTTTCCCGGACGGAGAATTCGCCGAGGGAACGAAAGTTGAATCGTTTGCATCCCACAAAACGAAGGTGGACTGGTATTCCGTCGTGCGCGGTGCGGCGAAACTCAAGATGGTCCTTCCGGTCTGGGCCGTGGGATGCCGGAAAGGGGTGATTCAGCTTTTCGCCGACATCGGTACGGCACCGGATAAAAAGTTGTGGGACAATCTTTCGTTCAAATCGCGGGAGGTCAAGGAGCCGGACACCCACAGCGTGCTGATGCGCGCAAATTACGATGTCCGAGAGAAATCGGGCCGTGAACTCGCACAGGGCGGCCCGTTGTGGTATGTGGAGTACCGCACGGCGTTCATCAACCGTGAGGGAGTCCCCGGCGACAGGCCGGGGACGCTCTCCGTCTGCAACGGTGCAGAGTATACCCGAAACCCGCAATTCGAGGCATGGAGCAAATGAGAATGAAACGGCTTTCGACATTGTTCTGCATGGTTTGTCTTGCGGGCGCCGCCGTCGCTGCGGAGATCCGGCTTCCGGCGGAAGCGCGGCTTTCCGCCGATGAAGCCGCGGACGGGAAAACATGGCGGCAATACGGAACCATGCCGCTTGCCTACACCGCGGCAAAAAGGAATTTTGATCTGGCTTTGCGGAAACAGGGGTGGAAAAAGTTGAAAACGGTCGAGTACGACCGGATTCAATGGAAATCTCTCGAACTGTGGAGCAAAGGCAAAGAGCGGATACTGGTGCAATACTGGCGGGAGGATGTGTCGCTCACCGGCTTTGCCTGGGGATCGCTGAAGGATGAAAAGAAGTCATGAACGAGAACGAAACACGGAAAAAGAACCAGAACCCGTCTTCGGATGCAGTCTCCCCGGCATCGGTGCGTCCGGAGACGGACTCCGCCGTTTCGTCGTCGGATAATGAAACAAGGTATCCCACTGAAGTCACCATGGTCGACGCTCCCGGCCGGAAAGCCTCCGCCCCGGACGCCGAATGGGGCAGGACCGAGCTTACCATGGTCGACGCCCCCGGCCGGAAAGCCTCCGCCCCGGATGCCGGACGGAACAGGACCGAGCTTACCATGGTCAGCGCGCCTGTCAATCCTCATCAGACCGATGTGACCATGATTCAGGAAAATCCGCCGGAACCGGAGCAGATTTCCAGCGAGGATGATTTGCAGCCGGGCGACCGGATCGACCGCTACACCATTGTCAGGAAACTCGGTCAGGGAGGCATGGGCAGCGTCTATCTGGTACGGCATGAAACGCTTGGCGTTTTCCGCGCGGCAAAAGTCCTTTCCGGCGCTCTTTACAAACGCGGCGGCGAATTCGTCAAACGCTTCATTCAGGAAGCGAGGATGGCGTGTTCGATCAGCCATCCGAACATCGTCAATGTGCTGGACGTCGGCGACGAATCCGACAGCGGACTCTGCTATATCATTATGGAATATGTGGACGGGGGAACCGTCAGCAATGTGCTGCATACCATTCCGCGCCTCAGCGAAATCCATGCGGTCATCATAGCCGAAGCGGTGGCGGAAGCGCTGAAAGCCGTCGCCGAACAAAAGATCGTTCATCGCGACATCAAACCGGACAACGTGATGCTGACCCGGCGCGGCGAAGTCAAACTGGCCGACCTCGGGATCGCCAAAAGCACGGACGAAAATGTTCAGCTGACCAAATCCCACATCATGATGGGAACTCCGGCGTATCTTGCTCCGGAACAGGCGCAGGACGCCCATTCCGTGGATGTTCGCGCCGATATCTACAGCCTGGGCGCAACATTGTATGAAATGCTTACCGGAGAAATTCCGTATCCCGGGAAAAGCACATATGATATTCTGACAAAATTGGTTTCCGATCCGGTTCCCGATCCCCGCGCGCTGGTGGATTCCATCTCTCCGCAGACCGCGCGCCTGGTCATGAAAATGTTGTCGAAACAGGCGAAACAGCGTCAGCACAGCGCGGCGGAACTGCTGAAGGAAATCCACGCGCTGAATATTCTGCCGCCTAATTTCGACTCTCAAAAAAGTATCCGGGAACTTCTGGAACAATCCGGAGCCGGAAATTACAGCACGGCTTCGCTGACTCCGACCACCGGCAATCCCGTTTCGACCTGGCTGATGCGGCATGTGCTGCTCAAACTGGAAACCTCTCTGCGTAAAATTCCGGTTTGCGCCCGCATGATCGACGCGATGCACCGGGATATCCGGATCTTTTATGCAGTCCTTGTTCTGGTGACTCTTTTATTGATCGGTCTGCCGATCACCCTGGTCCTGACTGCACCCCCGGCCATTCCGGATGCTCCGTTCTCCGCTCAGGCGGTGCAGGATATTCCCGGTGTTCCCGACACTTCCCGCTCCTCGGACGGTTTTGGCCCCGGCACACCGGTTCCCGGGGAATCGACCTCCGCCACGACCGCTCAACAAGCTCCCAAGGCTCCGGAGACAATGCTCCCGACGGTTCAAAAAGGACAGGAAAAGTCTGCTCCGGCAGGCTCGGAAACCGCAAAGTCTCCCGCAGATTCTGCTCGATTGGACGAGGAAAAGCGTCAGCGTGAGGAAGAAGAGCGTCAGCTGGAGCGGAAGCGCCGCGAACTCGAAGCCGAACGCAGACGGGCGGCGCAGCGTCGTTCTGTTGTTGTGCAAACTCCGAAAACACCGGCGTCCGGAGCGAAAAAAATCGCTGTTTTTGCAGAAATCACTCCGGTCGGGGCGAACGCTGTTCTGAAAGACGATGCCGGACGGGAACTGCTCTCGCAGCGTGTCCCGATCAGCGGGAAAATTCAGTTCAATGTTCCGGCGGGGCAATACCGACTTTTCGTATCGGCGCCCGGTTTCAAGTCGATGGAACGGGCGTTCCCGGTTTCGGACAGACGGACGATCACCTGTGTCAAGGTCGATCTTCCGCATGACGTATGCACCTGCACGGTGCGGGTTTACGGCAGCGCCAAACTGCTGGATTTCCTGAAGGTCAAAGGTGTGGAACTCCGCGTCGATAACGGAAAATGGAATAAAGTCACAAAATTCCCGTATGAAATGAAACTGACTCGAATGACTCACACGCTGTCGCTGCAGGGAACGGGAATCCGTCCGACCGTTCAGACGTTGAAAATTGCTCCGGATCAGGCGGAAAGCACAGCGGAAATTTATCTTACGGAAAAAGATGCTTCCCTGGAAATCTCAACGAAGATCAAGGACAAGATCTCCATTAATCTGTTTGGAATATGGGTGCCTCTGAAAAAGAATATCACACTTTCTCCTTTCAAGACGTACACCTTGAAATGGAGGATTTCCGACGGAATGGAATCCATCGTTCAGATCCCGGAACTTCAGCCGGAATCCGTATATAAAATTGTTCTGGAACGAAAGCGGCAAGCCGCTGTTCCCGGCGAAGAGGAATTCGCCGAAGCGGAAAAACTCATAGAAAACGGCGATAACAAAGACGCTGTGGAAAAACTGAAAGCGGCCGCCGAAAAGGGACATCCGGAAGCGATGTTCCGACTCGGACAGATGAATGAACAGGGAAAAGGCCGCTGGTTCTCCAGCGACTCGGATGCCCTGGCTTGTTATCAGAAAGCGGCGGAACCGCCGTTGAATCATGCAAAGGCGCAGTATCAGATGGGCTTGTTTTATGAAAAAGGACGCGGCGGTCTGGACCGGGATATAAGAAAGGCGATGGAATGGTATAAAAAATCCGCAGATCAAAAAAATCCGGATGCGCTGTTCCGGATCGGGATGGCCTACAAGGACGGCGATGGAGATGAACCGGTGGATTACACGAGAATGATTGAATTTTTTACGGAGGCGGCCCTGGCCGGACAGCCCGATGCACAGTATCAGCTGGGATACAGTTATGAAAACGGAATCGGAGTGCCGATCAATGTCGGCAAGGCGAAGTACTGGTATGAAAAAGCCGCGGAACAGGGAAACAGCAAGGCTCGGCGGCGCGGAAAAGCTCTGGAAGGATTGAAATAAATATGAAAACCCGAAACATAAGGAACAACGGAAAATGAAAAATTCCATTCCCCTGATTCTTGCGGTGCTGCTGGGGCTGGCAGCGGTGTTCGCCGTAAGCAAGATCATCTCGACCAACACGGCCAAGGTCGAGGAAACCGTGAAAATTGTGGCGGCAGGTGATCGCGGAAGGATTCTTCATGCCGAAGGAGGTTCCGGTATCCGCCGTACCGGCACAGGCCATTAAATGGAATCGCTCGTCCATGATCGTCGGACAGCGCTTGAAGCAGCCGGTACAGAAAGGCAACTACATTTTCATTCAGGACGTGGGACTCTCCCAGGGAATGAGCAATGTGGTCGGCGAAGGGGAATGGGCGGTCGCCATTCCATTCTGCAAAGCGGAGACGAAGTGGCGATTGTCGGCACCTTCAAGCTCGACTTCAAAGGCGGCGCGGGAGTGCCTCCCGGAAAAAAGGATGTGACCATGGTGCTGTTCCCGAAGGTCCGGGTGCTGGAAATCCCGTCCGGCAAGCGGGATCAGAATATGGACGGCGTGATTATCGTGCTGCTGCCTCCGCAGCAGGCGCAGGCGCTGATCGCCGCTTCACGGGTCGCAGAGCTGACCCCCGTGCTGCGCCGGACGAACGACCCGACCGCTCTGAACCGGATGGACGCCGGAATGGTGACGCCGGAAACCTTCAGTTCAATGGTCGATGACCTTGAAGTTGTCAATATTCCCAAAACGTCCAAAAAGTAAACGAACCACAAGGAGGTCACCATGTTAAAGAAAATTTTCGCTCTGATCGCAATGGCAGGTGTGGCCGTTGGTGTGATGGCCGCAGACAGTGAAAAAGTCTTTGTCCCGCTGAAAGGAATCGTGATTCTGACCCCCGGCTTCCGGGCGACCGACATCAATATCACCGACCGGGGGATCATCTCCGCCGAACCGATTGCGAATGACCAGATTCGCGTAACCGGCCTGGCCGTCGGAAAATCCGATCTGCACATTACCGCCGGAACGGTTGCAAAACTTTACACCGTGACGGTCAACGACAATGTGCGCGAAGTTTTCAATGCTCTGCGGAGAGACCTGGACAGCGTCCCGGAAGTGGAAATCAGCATCAACGGCAACAAAGTCGTATTGAAAGGCGAGGTTTCCAGTATTGAAGGATGGGAAACTCTGCTGAAGGTCCTTCCCGGATACGGCGGCAATGTCGTCAATCTGACCATCTTCCGTCCCGCGCCGGAAATTATGCTGTCCCTGAAAAAACTCTTTGAGAAATCCGGATTCCGGATGGTTCAGGACATCACCGATCTTTCCCCCGGCACATTGTCTCTGCAAAACGAAAAGGATACGCTGATTCTGCGCGGCTCCGTTTACTGCCAGGAAGATCTGACCACCATCCAGCAGCTGATTTCCACGCAGGACTGGATCTCCTTCGACGGAAAAGACAAGAGCAAGCCCGTCAAATTCATCAACAAAGTCGCCATTAAACCGACTCTTCTTGACGTCGGCGTGGTATTCGTCGGAGTCAAAAAGTCCGAAACCAGCGCGATCGGCGCGAATCTGCTGAAAGGCGGTGTGAACATCGCGCAAGGCTTCAATTTCTCCACCATTTTCAACGGCGGAACCAACCAGAGTTACAATCTCGGAGCTGATCTCAGCACCATTCTGAATCTGATGGCGGAAAGCGGCTGCAAGCGTTTTCACCGTGCCGGACACCTGAGCTTCATGAGCAATGAATCCAACGAGTTCAAAGTCCTGCATGAAGGCGGCACGCTGAAAGTCCGTGTTTACGGCGGCGCCGGCGGAACCGGAACGCTGAACGATGTCCCCTATGGTTTTATCATGCGCGTCAAAGGCGGTTTGATCGGCAGCGACCGCGTCAAACTTGACGTCCAGCTTGAAATCAGCACTCCCGCGCTTCAGGAAAACAACGACTACGATCTCAAGCAGACCAAGGTTTCCACGACCATCGTCTCCAAACTCGGCGAAACCGTCGCGCTGGGCGGCATGAAGGATATGATTGAAGAAAGTTCCGGTCCCTCCGGCATTCCGTTCCTCCGCAAAATTCCGGTGCTGAACTGGATCTGCGCCGAACAGACCGACTCCTTCAACGACAATCAGGTTCTTCTGCTGGTCTATCCTCAGGTTGCAGGCCGGACGCCTCCGCTGAAGATGCCGCCTTCCGCCGAAACCGCGAACACGCTGGATGAATCCGGAAAAAGCAACCAGCAGCGCACCCGGGAGGCCGATGAGAAAAAAAGTTTCTGGGAACGCTGGTTCTAATTAGAAAATGAGGTGAGAGAATGTTTCTGCAAATAACCGAAGCAAACGGAACGGCCCGCCATATCGACCTCGGCGACAAAGAGGGCGAATGGCTGATCGGACGTTCCGAGAACTGCGATATCTGTCTTCTGGAAAGTTCGGTGTCGAGAAAACACGCGAAACTTTTCGGCGGACCGGAAACATTCTTCATCTCCGATCTCGGCAGCGGAATCGGAACCCGAAATCAAAATGGACGGATCACCTCGGCCGTGGAATTCAGTCTGAGTGATTCCATATCCATCGGTCCGTTCCAGCTCCGGCTGGTGAAATCGGCCGTTTCCGCTCCGCCGAGGCCGCCGGCGGACGAGGGGGAGAAGAGCGTCTCCCGCACGTTTGATTTTGATGACACCAACGTTTTCTACACCGACGAGCTGATGGCTCTCAAAACCCGGATCCACAATTATGTGCTGGGAAAATTGAATCTTCAGGAAATCGCGACCAAGCAGATCGCAAATGACGAAATGCGCGAAAAACTGCTCGCCGCGCTGGATCTGTCGCTGAAAGAACTGCGTCACGAATTGCCGCACACCATTCCGCTGGAAAAACTGCGGGAGTCGCTGCTGGACGAGCTGACCGGATACGGCCCGATTTCCCCCCTGCTGCGTTCCGACAAGGTGGATGAAATCATGGTCAACGGCCCGGATCTGATTTTTGTGGAAAGTCACGGACGCATTTACGAAACCGGCGCACGATTTTTCAACGATAAACATCTGTATACGATTATTCAGCGAATTGTCGAACCGCTGGGACGCCACGTTGACGAAGCCAGTCCCATGGTGGACGCCCGTCTTCCGGACGGTTCCCGTGTCAATGCGATCATCTCTCCTCTTTCGCTCCGCGGCGCGGCGGTGACGATCCGGAAGTTCGCAAAAAAGAAGTTGACCGCCGAAGACCTGATCGCTTTCGGAAGCATGACTCCCGGCATCGACCTGTTCCTGCGGGAAGCGGTGCGCGCCGCTCAGAACATCCTGGTCTCCGGCGGAACCGGATCGGGCAAAACGACGCTGCTCAACGTGCTTTCGCAATATATCCCGGCGGACGAGCGCGTCATTACCATCGAAGACTCCGCCGAACTGAAACTTTCCCACCGCAATCTGGTATCGCTGGAATCGCGTCCGGCGAACATTGAAGGGAAGGGGCGAATTCAGATCCGGGATCTGGTCATCAACGCCCTGCGCATGCGTCCCGACCGGATCATCGTCGGGGAGTGCCGCGGCGCAGAGGCCATGGACATGCTTCAGGCAATGAACACCGGACACGACGGCTCGCTCACCACCTGCCACGCCAATTCGCCGCGGGATGCGATTTCCCGTCTGGAAAACATGGTGCTGATGTCGGGGATTGAGTTCCCGATCACCGCCATCCGCGAGCAGATCGCCTCCGCCATCAATTTGATTATCCAGCAGAACCGCCTTCCGGACGGGTCTCGCAAAATCGTGCAGATTTCCGAGATCACCGGACGCGAAAAAGACATTGTGCTGATGCATGATATTTTTGTGTTCAAGCAGACCGGATATGATGAAAACGGAAAAATAGTCGGGGAATATTATCCTACGGGAAATATTCCGGCCTTTGTGGAAAGACTTCGCCAGAAAGGCGATCTCAAACTCGACATGTCCGTGTTTGTTCCCCGGGCATAAGGGAGGAGATAATATATGCACTGGTTCGTTCTTCTCATGGTGTTCGTCGCGGTGTCCGCCATCTGTTACATTCTCTGCCGCACGCTGTTTGCCGATCTGGATCACAGCGGCGTGGAGCGTTCCGGCGGCTGGGATGGACGAACACAGCTGGAATATTTTATCTCCAAACCGAAACTTCGGAAAATTCAGATCTGTTTTGCAACCGTCGGCGCGCTGATTATGCTTTGTCTGCTGCTGGTGGCGGGAGTCTCCGCGTGGGCGATTCCGATTGTCCTGTTGATGGCCGCCGGAGGGGCGTATGCGCTGCCGCTGCTGTATTATAAGAACAAGGTGAAAAAGCGCAATCTTGCGTTCAAAAGCAGATTGCTGGATGTGGTGCTCGGGCTGAACAACGGCATGCGTTCCGGGGTGGCGCTTCCCCAGGCGCTGGAGGTCGTCGGGCGCGACATCGGCGGAGTCATGCAGGAGGAAATCTCCATGACGCTTTATGAATACCGCCTCGGGATCGATTTGACCGAGGCGCTTGTCCGGCTGGAAAAACGGATGCCGGATGATAATCTGAAACTTTTCGTCACGGCGGTCGGCATTTCCCAGCAGACCGGGGGAAGTCTCTCGGACATCCTGGACAAGATCATCGACACGATCCGCCAGCGTTCCATCATGGAGGATAAGATCAACACTCTGACCGCGCAGGGCAAGTTTGAATCCATCGTCATGGCCTGTGCTCCTCTCATGGCGTTCGGCATTCTTTATGCGCTTGACCGGCAGTTGATGCAGCCGCTGATCACCACCGTGCTCGGATGGGCGGCAATCTGCGTGGTGCTGATTCTGGAAACCATCGGATATCTCTTTATTAAAAAAATAGTCACGGTCGAAATATAGAGCTGGAAAGGAGGACGCAATCGTGGATGAACAGGTATATATGCTGCTGGCGAGGCTGTTGAGCTTCCTTGCCGCGTTTCTGCTGGTGCTCGGACTGAAATTTTATGTTTCCGGGAAGACGAAGAGGGGAGGGGGGTATTCCGATCCGCGCCTTCCGTTCACCTTCCGGGAATTCTACAATGAGATCAAGATCCTGAAGGATACGCTCGGTTCGGGCATGAAACAGCTCTTTCGAAGCAAGAGTGAAGCCATCGCCAGAGACCTGAAGCTGGCCGCTTTGCCGCTTGATTCGACAGATGTTTTCGGCGCTCAGCTCCTTTGGGCCATTCTGTTCGCCGTATGCGGGATCGTCTTTATGCTGCTCCTCGAAATGGAGGTGTCGTATGTTGTCACGGCAATCTTTATCGCAGGATTCACCGGCTGGCTGATTCCGATTGTGCAGATTCAAAATCTTGCGCAGGAAAGACAGAATTCCATCCGCCGCGCTCTGCCGTTCTCCATCGACCTGATTTCCTCCGCCATGACCGCGGGGCTGGATTTCTCCGCCGCCGTCCGCTACTATGTGGAGCATTCGGCAATCTGCCCCCTGACCCAGGAGTTCGGCATCACGTTGAAGATGCTGGAACTTGGAAACAATCGGAACGACGCGTTGAAAGCCATGGCGGACCGACTCTGCATCGACGAATTCCGAAGCATGGTCAATGCTGTGATTCAGGGAACTGAAATGGGCGCATCCATCTCCGACACGCTGCGGATCAACGCCGAGGAAATGCGGCGCGTCCGTGTCGCGGCGGCGGAGCGCAAGGCGCAGCGCGCACCCTCGCTCATGATGATCCCGATGGCGCTGTTTATTATGCCCTCGGTATTTATCATTATTTTTGTCCCGATCTATCTTCGAGTTCAATCCTCCGGTATGGTCGGCATGTTTTAAGGGAGAAAGGATATGATCAGATATCTTATATACGTCGATCACGAAAAAACGCAGGAAGGGGAATTGTCTCCGGGCGAACACATCGCGGGGCGTTCCCATTCCGCCGACATTCATCTTACCGAGCCGGATGTTTCCGGAAAACATCTGAAACTTGATGTGACGGCGGAAGGAGTCTTCGCGGAAAACCTGAGTTCTCACGGCACAGTTTTCCAGGGCAGTCCGCTGGACGCCCGAAGAAAAATGAGCGACGGCGATGTGCTTTGTCTTGGAAAAAAACTGGAAATCCACTTGAGGATTCCGGAGGACAATCCGATTCCCGAAGACGGCGAAATGAAAACCGTCATCCCCGCTGCGCCTCCGTCCGAGGCGGTTGATGACCCGAACAAAACGGCGATCCCGCCGCAGCAGGTCTCCCGGAACACGGCCGCGGACCGGAGCAGAATGCTCATCCCGGAAAACGACAAGGAAAACAAGACCGTTCCGCCGCAACCGGCTCCAACGCCCGAAAAGAATGGGGAGGACGTCCAGAAAACGGATGTGATGCGCACCCGTCTTGCCAGCTTGGAGGAAATGAATCTCCTGCGCAACGCGGATCGCAAGCGGTCCACGGGAAAATTGTTCCAATATATTCTCGGCGGCATCGGGGCGATTGCCGTTCTGGTATTGCTGTATTCTTTGAAGTCGTCGCCCAAAGAGGTGAATCTGAGCTGGCCGGTCGGATCGGACGGCTATGAACTCGGAGCTTTCACCGATCCCGGCAACGGCGGACACAAGGCCGGAGCATTTTCGCTGGCATATCCAAGTATCAAGGGAAAAACAAAAGTGGAACAGAAAGCGGGACGAATCACCATCTCCACCCGCTTCGGAAAAGACGCCTCGGTTCCGCTTCGGATTATTTTCATTCAAAAACAATCCGCCGACTTTCTGGTCAAGGAGCGGAAACAAGTGTTTTCCTCCATGCTGGCCGATTTGCAGAAAGAGAATAAAAGATGGAATCTGGCGCAGATCTCCGATGTGTTTTTCATCGGTTCTGAAAATGGTTTGCCCTGCTTGAGCGTCGAGTACCGGCGCGAGGCGGACAACGAATCATGGTATGGGGAAATTCTGTTTTTCCGCACCGGAGATCGGGCCTGCATGAGAATGGCGGAAACTCTTGTTTCGGAACGCGCCCGCGGTCAGAATTTCATTTCCAACACACCGTTTCTGAAATTTTCCGCACAGTATTTGCAGGGGCATTGGGAGGGCAATCCCGATTATAAAGGCGGAGCCGATCCCGCCGTAATGCTCGATGAAGTGTCAAAACACCTGGCAAAACAGGCTCCGTTTGAATGGGCGAGAACGTATCTTCTGCTTCAGAATACCCTGATGGAAAGTGTCAAAACCAGCAATCCGGCCCTGATGCAGAACGCGCTTACGCAGCTGCGGCGTCTTCGTTCCATGCAGACCATCTGGTACAACAGCCAGAAAATCCAATACTACGAGGCAAGTCTGAAAAATGACCGTCAGCAGGCGAGTGCGGTTCTGGAATTGTGCAAAACCGTTTTCTCCTCTCCCGACGATCTGCGCTATTTCACACTCAGGAGGAACGTATGGGAGTAAGCAATTCAAAAAGCAGCATATTCAGGCGAATGTTCTCCCGCGAGACGTTCAATCACTTTCACAATACCGTGGTGCGCGGTCTTTCCCTGAAGAAGTCGGCTCCGGAACGGCTGAGTCTCCGGCTTGAATTCAATCACAAGGTGTTGTACGAAGTTGCCGATCTTGCCGCTTCCGATACCATCACCATCGGAAGAAGCGCGGACTGTACATGGGTGATTCCCAAGGACGACAATGTCGCCAGCGGACATCATGCCGTTATTCTGATGCGCAAGGGGCGCCTGTGCCTGCGGGATACCGGAAGCCGGAATGGGATTTTCTACAAAGCCCGGAAAATTCAGGAAAAAAATCTCGTTCCGGACGATCAGTTCGCTATTGGAAACTGTACCCTTTATGTGGAGAAGCTCAAGGCGTCCGCCGCCGCACGGCATGAGCTGGTGTATCTCAACACGGACAACAAAGGACAGGCGGTCCGGCTTGACAATCCCCGAATGGTGGTCGGGTCCGCTCCCGGCTGCGATCTCGTGATCGACGAACAACTCGTTTCGCAGCGCCATGCCGAATTCAACAGCAAGGCGGATGGCTGCTGGCTTCGCGACCTCGGCAGTAAAAACGGTACGTTTGTAAACGGGACCAAACTTTCCGCCACGACGGAGCGGCTGCTGGTTGATGACGATGTCGTCAGCATTTCCTTTGTCGATTTCAAATTCGTGGATGGGACCATTGAGCATTCCAAAATCAGAATATGGTACAGTCTCGGCATCGTTGCAGCGACCATTTTCATCGTTCTGGCGTTGAACTGGCTCTGGATGGGAATCAAATCGTCTTCCGACACCTATCTGAATTACGCCAGGCGCGAGGCGGCCGCCGAGCGGTTCGATCAGGCGCGTGAATCCCTGAAGGAATCGCGTTCGCGGCGCGGTGCGGACGCAAATGAAATTGCTTACAACGAATTGGATCAGTCCATCGCCGTGTGGGAAAAGATTTTTGCCAGCTGGGGAAAGGCAAAATCGGCACTGAATTCCGGCAATTGGATCGAATCCTCTCACATTCTCGGCATGATTACCGACGCCGATCCCAATGTGTGGGGATGGAACGACACCTCCGCTCCGGAAATGCGGAAAGAAGCGTTCACCGTAAAAAAACTGCTGGATGCGTATCTTCTGGCGGAGACCTCTATGCGCGATGACCGGAACCAGAAAAATCTCGCCGACTTGAAACAATCTGTCAACATCATCGGCGAAATCGAAAAACGTTTTTCGAAAAAGCCTCCTGCCTATTTGAAAAAACTGCTGGCGGATTCGGTAACGCTTCGCAAACAGATCCGGGATAACCTGTTGTATTTGGAAAAGCTGGAGGCCATTCTTGCAAGAATTGAGGAGGAATCGGAGAATCTCGCCCTGGTTTTGAGCGACCTGGATGAGTTGAAACAGCATGCCGAGCCGAATATCCGCATCCGAATCGAAAGCTGCATGGTCCCGTTGGCGATGCTGCAGCGGAGCGGGAAACAGATCAAGCGCGCCATGGTCGCGGTGCAGCAGCTGGAGTTTGAAAAACTCGACTCCATCCGTCTGGATCTTCCGACCTTGGAACAATGCGTCGTCAATGCGAGTATTGCCACGCTCAGGAAACAGCAGGAGCGGCAATTCGATATCATTCTTTCTGTCGCCGCCAATCTGCGTCCGCTGATCCGCAATTTGAACGAGGCGGGGCTGGACAAGGATACTTCCCTTCCGGAATGTGTCTCAATCTTCCAGAATCAGAAGGTCATGAAAAAAGTCCTCTCCTGTGATGCGTTTGAGCGGAAAATGCCTTCCCGGCTCCGGACGGAACCGGCGGGGGAATACGACCGTGTTCTCGGAATTGAAGGATTTTTTGAGTTCATCTATGCGCTTCCGGCCCCCTATGACCAATCCGTGTATTCGGAGTTTCAGTTCCGTCCTGAAATTGTCAAATTCCGAAATCTGCTCGGCGCGATCCAAACGTTCCGGACATTCGCCGATCAGAAACAGAACGAGTGGCTGCATTCCGGTGCGTTTCAGCGCCTGTATGAAAGTACCGGAGCTGTGCTTAAATTCCGAAACGAACTGGCAACAAAATATTTCACGGCGAACAGCGAGTCGTTGCGGGAAAGCATCTTAAGCAAAGCCATCGCCATTTTCCTGATGAATGGAGAAATCAAGGAGGCGGACGTGGAAGCCTTTACCCGCGACTTCAAGAAGATGCGCATTCCTCTGATTAAACTGGGACGGGATTACAATGCCGCGTCGGACGAACAGAAAATAGAAATCAGAGATTCCATTCTCCGTCAAGGCATTCCGGGTGATCCCGTGGTGCGCCGGATGTGGGGATTCAAGAAATATCCAAGGTGACAACCTATGCCGTTTCTGCTGTTCCAGAAAAAATACTTCACCGCCGGCGCGTATACCGACACCGGTTTGGCACGCAAGGAGAATCAGGATTCCTACCGTTGTCTGTCTTCCGGCGGCCTGTTCGTCGTTTCCGACGGCATGGGCGGCGGGGACGGCGGCGAACGGGCAAGTGCCATTGTCGTTCAGACTCTCGCGAAAGCGGTGGTCACTCCCTTGAAGAATCTCTCGGCAATGGTGAAATTTTCCTATCAGGCAAACACCGAAATCCAGAAGTTCGCCGCGGCGAACCATATGCGCGGCATGGGCGCCACGATTGTCGGAATCGTTCTCTCTCCGTTTCAGCCGACTTTCGCAATGCTGTTCTCCGCGGGGGACAGCCGCTGTTACCGGCTGAGGAAAAAAGAGTTGGAGCTGCTCACCACAGATCATTCCATCGCCTCCGCAATGGGTGTGACAGAGGAGAAACTGGCAAAGCATCTGCAGGGCGTCCTGACCAACGTCGCCGGGTGCGGCCCGAAGTTTTTTCTCGAAACACAGAATCTGGATCTGATGGACAACGATCTTTATTTGCTCTGTTCGGACGGCGTTTCCCGTCAGATTCCCGAGTCGGAAATAAAACAGATTTTAAGCTCAAATTCCCTCCCGGAACAGAAAGCGAAAGACTTGATTACCGCATCCTTGAAACACGGCGGAATGGATAATGCGACCGCCATTGTAATTGCCTTCGGGAAACTTCCGGAAATCACTCCCGACGTCAGCCGGGAAGAAGCCGAAACTCCGATGACCCCGGACGGAGAGGAGGAAGATGATGTTACTCCGCCAACTGAATGATATCCTCCCGGCACTTTGCCGGGGATTCGAATCGCCGGAAACCGAATTTGAGCCGTATGCCGCGCAAATCGGCAGGGAACTTGAATGGCTCCGGACTCATCCCGTGCAGATCGAATTGTCCGGACTTTGCCCGCTGGATTTCTTCCTGCTGTTTCGCCCGGATCGGCGGACGGCCGTTCTCAGCGGCGGCGCCGGTCTTTCCGACTGGCGGTGGGCGGCGGCGGTCCGGTTGACGGAATTGCTGACGAATCTTCGTCCGGGTCTCAGCACCGATGTTTTTGACACCGCGCTTCACAACTGGAAAAGCAGTGTTCTGCTCCGGAAAGGCTCCGGTCTCCCGGAATTCATCCGAAATGTTTTCTGCGGAATGCCGGTGGAGGAACGGCGATTGTCGGAGCCGGTCGTGATTCACGGAGCAAAACTGAAGCGTTTTCTTGCAAAAGGAAGTACGTCGCAGGTATATCTTGCAGATTTCCACGGCCGGGAGAGTGTCGTGAAGATCCCGGTTGGCGGAGGCGAGTCCCGTTTTCGGAACGAGCTTGAATGCCTGCGCCGCATGAACCACCCGAATCTGCCGGAAGTGTTCGCCTGCGAGACCGGCGATTCTCCGTACTGCATCATGGAATGGTGTCATACCGGGAAACCGATTGGAAACCGGGGAAAAACATCCGGTTTTTTCAAGGCGCTGGACTATTTGCATCGACAACTGGTTTTGCATGGCGACATCCGGTGGTCGAATCTCGGACTGCGGAACGATGGTTCTCCCGTCCTGCTGGATTTCAGTCATGCCAAACGCGCCGGCAGTCGTTTTTCTGCGGAGGAAGCGGATGCTGAAACTCAAAAATTGAAGTGCCTCTTGGCATAAGGAGCAGAGGAAAATGAATGGAATTTCTTACCTGGCCATGTTTCTGGAACCGGTCAAACCCTGGCTTGACGATCCGTCCGTCAGCGAAATTATGATTAACGGGCCGGAAAATATTTACATTGAAAAAGGCGGCAGGGTTGTTAAAGTCGAATCAAAATTTCCCAGCGAACCGGCGCTTCAAGCCGCGGCGAACAATATTGCAAAATCCGTCGGACGGGTGCTGAACGATGAATATCCCCGTCTGGATGCACGGCTTCCGGACGGTTCCCGCGTTCATGTTGTGATTCCGCCGCTTTCCCGCTGCGGGACGGTTGTTTCCATCCGCAAATTCCGGACCGATTCACTCTCCCCGGAAAGTCTGGTGAAATGGCAGAGCATTTCGCAGGAAATGCTTGACTATCTCAAAAACCTGGTTCAAAAGCGAATGAATATTCTGATCTGCGGTGCGACCTCGTCGGGAAAAACATCCATTCTCAATGTTCTGAGCTCGTACATTGATCCGGCGGACCGCATTCTGACGATTGAGGATTCCTGCGAACTTCAACTCCGCCAGCCGCATCTCGTGCCGTTTGAAACCCGCCGTCCGGACAAGGACGGCAAAGGGGAAGTGACCTTTCGCGATTTGCTGCATTCGGCGCTGCGTCTGCGTCCTGACCGCATCATCCTCGGCGAAATTCGGGGCGGCGAGGCTCTGGATCTGCTTCAGGCAATGAATACCGGACATTCCGGATCGATGTCCACAATTCACGCAAACAATGCCTACGACAGTCTGCTGCGTCTGGAAACCTGCGTCATGTATGCCGGGTTTGATCTCCCGCTCAGTGCGATCCGCAATCAGGTGGTCGCCGCCTTGAATTATATCGTCCATACCGGCCGCCTGGAGGACGGCAGCCGCAAGGTGCTCGGAATCAGTAAGGTTCTTCCGCTGGAGCACGGGGAATATCACCTTGAAAGCGAATGGGAATGGACGCAGACCGGAACGGACGAGTCCGGAAAATTTATCGGAAAATTCAACAAAGTGCAAAAAGAACAACAGGGGAGTTAATCCAAACATGAACAGAAAAATCGTATCGGCGGGAACGGCGGTGTTCGTTTCCCTTCTTTTCTCCGGATGTGCAAACCATTTGGAAGACATGACCAAGGAAACTCTGGAAAACTCCAGAACCGTCCTCGGCAAGCAGTATATTTTGACGACGGACAGGGAAATTCCCGATTCCTCTTCTTTCAAAGTGACCCTGGAACAGATGGAAAATATTAAAGTCGAGGTTTATCAGGTCCGCAAGGTCTCATCTCTCTATACCCCCTACGAGGGGTGGCGGGAGTCCTATGAATTCCTGGCCGGCCTGGGACTTTTCCCGTTCGCGATCATGTCCCATGTCGTCAGCGTATTTTCGTTCGGGATGTTTCCGTTTGAATGGTCCGGCGAGGTTACAAAATATGCGTTTGACGGCATGAATCCCTTTATGAATTTTGAATCGAAAAGCCGTGTCGAGGAAATCCCCGCAAAAGTGGAACGGACGCTCGTGGATTCCTATACGGAAAACAACCGGAGACCGCTTGACAACGAATGGCTGGTCGTAAATCCCGGGAGCGACACCTTCTGGAGAGTCCGTACCGATCAACTCGGTCAGGCGGAAATCATTCTTCTGTCCATTGATCTGGACAAATCCAGAAGCATTACCGCACGCCACCTCGATTTTTATCTGGAAAAGAACAACGTGAAATGCAAAAGCATTCCGATGAGCCGCCGGCTTTTGACACGTCTTGCCACCGCACGGAAATCCATGATGAAATATTATTCCGCTCCAAGCGGGACCGAACTGGCGGCCTGCGTCCGGAAACTGGAGGAGCTGTCATTTGAAAATCTTGCGTTTCAACTGGAAGAGAGCGAGCTGAAAAAACATCCCGAATTCCGTTCGTCATTTGAACAGGCGGTGAAATAACAGGAGGGAGCCCCCATGTCTGTTTCAAAAGAACAAGGTTCCATGCTGATGGAATATGTCATTGTCGTTCTGATTGTCCTGCTGGGGGGATCTCTGGCCATGGGGGAGGCCGGATCCAGTCTGATCGAAATGGCCGGAGTTTCCGTTTCGGAAGAGAATCATTTCGGATTATTCGGCAATTATGCGGTGGACTGGTTCCGCCGTTTGATGTGGATGCTGGCGCAACCGTTCCCGTGAGAAAGAGGCGATCCCTGAAGAGCCTGAACACCCGGCGGTCCGGGTTCATGCGGTCGGTAAATCGTCTGGCCGGACGACTTGCCGGAGTCAGGACGATATGACCTCAAAATCCGGCGCCGGTCACTGGATAACGCTTGGGGGAAACGGGAGGAAGAGAGGTGGAAGTCCCGCCCTTTGCACGGCGGTTCCCGTTCAGAGATCCGCCTTGATCCGGAATTCCGAAAACGGAATTTTCAGAAGCGAAAAGAACCGGTAGGAATCAAGTGCCAGATAAAAACACTCTTCCTCCGGACAGGCGAACCCATGCGGGTATGTGACATTGATCGCACTTTCCTTCGGATCCGCTACTTCGGCAATTCGGAGTTTTTTCTTCCAGGTCCGGCAAAGATCATCTGAAATCCACGCTTCGAGGCGCCGGCGATGAAACTCGCCGGGAGAGCAGACATTGGTAAAAAGCACCTGCAGACCCTCAAATTTGTGAATCGAGACTTTGGCTCCGGGATTCGGAATCATTTCCCGGACCGGTTTCGACCAGGTGCGTCCGTAATCGAAGCTGTCGGAGGAAAACAGCGCGCCGCAGCGGTCGCGGCGGAGAAACATGCGGAGGTGACCGTCTTCCAGCTCCGTGACAGCCGGTTCCCATGCGCTGCTTTTCGGGTCGTCATATTCCACCGCTGTGGAGAGTGTGAAGGAGCGTCCGCCGTCTTCGGACCGGATGGCGCCGGAGCAGGCGCGGCCCCAGGAGCGGATCTCCTGCGTGGCGGAGACGCGGCCTTCGGTTTCCGCGGTCGGATGTTCCTCTTCCCAGTAGACGGGAAAAAGCCAGGAGCCGTCGCTCAGAACCTTTCCTTCGCGGATCGACATGCAGCTCGGCACTCCATGCAGACTTTCCGGAGCGGACCAGGTTTTTCCTCCGTCGGTCGTGAAACTGCGGAGGGCGTTCAGTTCCATATAGTGCGTTGCCGCATGGAATGTGCTGATTACGGCAAAGGGAACCGGTCCCTCTGTGAAGAGTTCGCTTCCCCAGACCGCATGGGTGGCGGAATGGAAGAGAAGGGTCGGCGCGGACCATGTTTTCCCGCCGTCGAGACTGCGGACTCCCGCAACAACATTTTCATCGGACGGCTCCTTTTCTCCTCCTGTGTAGATCAGGCAGAACAGACTGCCGTCCGGCATGCGGCGCAGAATCGGCTCCCGTCCGAAACGAAAGGTCGAATCCGCCTCGAAAATCCGGGAGTAGAAATAGGGACTCTGTATTTTTCCCATCATGGGAGCTCCTTCCTTATGGCGATTTGAACATGCAGAGTCCGGCCTTTTTCGACCCGGATTCTCTGCGTCCAGTAATTCAGCCGATCGCAGAGAAGCTCATGCTTCTCCGGCGTTTGATGAAATTCCGCTTTCCGGACGGCACTCCATCCGACAGGTTTTCCGCTGGAGACTTCCGCGAGTGTCCCGTTGCGGAGATCCGCCCCCTCCAGACGGATGTCGGAATAGGCCGCGCGGATCTCTTTTCCATCTTCCTTTCCTTCAGCGACAAGCTGTATCGTCAGGAAGCCGTCGCGCTTGGGGACAATGGAAAAACGCCAGTTTTTCCTCTCCGGAGAGAGAGGCCCGGAAATGACCAGATAGGTATCTTTTTTCTCCTTGAGCCATCCGCCCTGCATGCCGGTCAGCCCCTCGTCGAGATCGACGAACGCAACCCCCTCCGGTGCAATCAGATTGATGCGGAAATCCGCCAGCGTCACATACGGAAGAACGGAAAGCAGAATCAGAAGAAACACGGATTTCATAAAATGCTCCTTATTTGACAAAGTTCAGATTGAGATATTGAATCTCCAGTTCTCCGGACGCCGCCCGGAGTCCTGCCTGAAGCAGATGGCGGTTCCCGATCTTCCCGACCGGAACGTACGCCTGGAAACAGCAGAGTCCGGAATTGCCGGAAAGAGTCTGTTTCCGGCTTCTTCCCCAGTCCCATTCGCCGACGGTCAGCATGATGCCCTGCGGCCAGTAGGCATCCCGCTTTTTCCCGGTCGGTTTCACATCCCGGTACCGGCCCAGCAGTGTGACGATGCAGCCGACCGCACCGTCCGGAATCTCGAAAGACTGCTGAATCCGGAGGGCGTTCTGCGGCAGGTTCTCCGGATCCTGAACGGAAATCCGAACGGAGCCCGGCTGAAACACGATCCGGTTTTTCTTCTGGAAGGAGGAGAGAATCCAGAAATCCGGATCGCCGAAAGAGCCGTTCTGAAAGTCTGCATTCCGGATCGGCGCCGCGTTTTCAATTTGTTTTTTCGCATCCGCATCCGGGCGGAAGAGCGGATAGTGGAGACGCTGAGCGAAGGCTTGACGGCCTTTCGCTCCGCTCAGGGACTCTTTCGGAAGGGTTTTCCCGGAATCCACATGGGTGATTTCCGCTTCGATTGCGAGAACGGGGGCGTTGCCGAGCTGAAGTTCCTTCCACGGGATTCTGCCCCGGATCTCATAGCCGTCGCCGGTCCGCTGCGACTGGAAGGTCGCCTGCGTCCGGAAATCCGGATTGCTCCGGCAGACCGCCCATTGACGGAGATCCCCCGTTCCGGCGGCGGAAAAAACATACTGATAGGCCTTCAGGGGAACCGTCGCCATAATCCGGTCCCGCGAAAGATTGGAGAGCGGCGCAGGATCAATGAAAATCTCAAGCGCGTCTCCGGAGAAGATCTCCTTTTGAGGCGCCGTCACGTTGGCATCCCGGATGACCGCACGGAAACAGAGTCCTTCGGGCGAACTGTGAAACGAGATCTTCTGTCCGTTCCCGAACGGGAGCATGGATTCCCGGGGCGTCAGCGGATAAAGCGGTGTTTCCGGAAGCATTTTCACCTCGTTTCCGCCGGCGGATTCCGTTCCGATTTTCACCCGGAATTCCCCCGGAAGGCGGGACGGATTGCGCAGAACATTCCACGCGTCCTGTTTCGCATCGGGGAACGCGAACTGAACGGACGGCAGATCCTTCTGCTTCGGGAAGTCGATTTCCAGAACGCCCGCGGATTCCCAGACATTTTCCGCATTCAGATAGATGTCGTTTCCGATTTTCCGTCCATAGACCGCCCCCGCGTTGGCCCGGAGATTCGGATTCCGGATGAACTTCTCCACCGTCGCGCTTTTTCCCCGTACATACACGGGATCCAGCGAGAGATCCTGTACGCTTTTCGGCGGAAGAACATTCCCGAACAGATCCATGATCTCCACGCCCTCCGGAACGGTGAAAACGGAACCTTTCGGACGCATGTCGTAGAGGAATCCGAGCGCTTCGGCTCCGTCCGCGGAACGGAACACGCCTCCGCGGACATACGACCCGAGCGGAACGAGCGTCAATGTCTTCATGTTCCGCAGATGCCATGAAAGCGCATTCATCGCAACGCCCGCTTCACTCAGCGCCGGATGACGGCTGACTCCGGCCTGGAACTCCTGCAGCGAATCCGGCGCCAGGGTCGGTGCTCCGACCACACCATTCCGCAGTCCGTCCAGAAAATGGCGCTGAAGGTCGTTTGCATCAAACGCAACGTTGTTCAGATAGAAATCCACCTGCGGGTGCCGGGCACTCTGGATATAATAACACTCGGTGTTCCAGAGCGGTTTCTGCACTTTCAGTCTCGAACGCAGCTCCTGAATATGGCGGGTGTAGAGATTGTAGATGCCGCCGATGCAGTCCGTGGAGTTCCAGTAGGGATGGAATGCAACGCCGTCCATCCAGTTCACATAGTCGGGATTCGCCTGATTCAGCCGGGCGCACCAGGATTTTTCAAATCCGACGTCGCAGGTGTTCCCGTTGCCCAGAAGAAGAAACGCGGGATTTTCCTTCTTCACCGTTTTCCAGGTGGATTCGAGATACTTCTGGTAATGCGACGCATCCATGATATTCTGATCCGGCTCATTGAAGAGTTCCCAGATCTGCACGGAATCTCCCCATGTTTTCAGACAGTTGCGCACATGCTTTTCCCACTGGTCGAGCGGCCAGTCCAGATAAAGAATCCCCTTCCGGTTCGTCTTCGGCTTCAGATACCGGTAGAGAAACGGCGGATAGTCGCTGACAGCCGGATTCGCCCCGGCATCGCGGAAGGTCATCCCGGCGCCTCCGGCCAGACAGAATACCGGTTCGATCCGGCGTTCCTTCAGCGCATTCAGACAGGGATCCATCTGTGTGCGGTCAAACCAGTTTTCCTCTCTCTGAATCATACGCAGATATCCCCAGACCCGGCCGAGACGTACGCCGCAGAGCCGCATGATGTCATACTGTTCGAGCATTCCTCCGGAATTGCGCCATCCCACCACCTTTCCGATCTCCCGATGCGGGGTGTTGTAGGGGTTCAGATAATGGGTGACGTTGCTTCCCAGACTCCAGCCGGGCGTAAAACGCGGATGATCCAGATCCGGATGCACCACTGACCAGCTGCCCAGCGTGTCGATCTTCCGGTTTTTCACTTTCAGATCCGCCTGGAAATAACCGAATTTTTCCGCCGGGAAGGAGAGGGTCCCGGCATAGAGCGAGGATCCGTCATCCAGCGTTTTTTTCCGTTCCAGACGCACCGGTTTCAGAATCTTTCTGCTCGGATCCGGACGGCCGGAGATTTCCAGAACGCCGTCGACAACAGAATCCTTCGAGTTCAAAGTCGCGGAAACGGCAAGACGGACTGGATCGTTTTTCCGGTAGACCGGGCGGGGACGGTCCGGAACGACTGCCGCCTCTTCCATCACTTCCTTCTTTCCGCCGACTTTTTCAATTCGGATATTGTCCAGCTCCATTGCGGAGTTGATCGCTTTTCCGTCCGTGCTGGAGATATTCAGCGTCAGCAGATAATAGTTGTGCCATTTCACGACGCGGAATCTGCGCCGGAATTCCTTCCATTCTGCGGAATACGGCACCCCGGCACCGGTCAGAACCGGATAGTTCGGATGCCGGGGATTGGCAACGGGGGCATTGCGGACCGCACGGTCTCCGAACGCACGGAAATCAACATTGCAGCGGACATTCCCGCGCTTTTCCGGAGAAACCATCCGGTATTGAAAGGAAATTTCCACCTCTCCGTTCCAGTCGATCAGAAAGTATCGGGACTGCAGTCCGCAGGAGAGGATTCCGGGATAGGCGGGAATGCGCATTCCCTGTCCATGGACACCCTGTTCTGTGACAACGGGAAAGTGCATCCGTTTCGGCTCGACCTCTTTCAGCAGGGCTTTCCCCACATACAGACGCCATCCCGGGACCGGATCGCCGACGTTGCCAAGTTCCATTTCTCCGTTGAATTCCAGTCCCGCATGCAGGAAACACGCGGAACTCATCAGCAGGACAGCAAGCTGATTTCGTATCATTTTCATTCCATTTCCTTTCTTTCTATTGATCTGTGTCCATTTGTTTTTTTATTTGAATCCGGCTTTCAGCATCCGGTTGGGGATGCCGTTGGCGGAAACGGACATCGCCTGCGATTCCCGGATCATGCCGCCGTGTCCATCGGCAAAAACAAAGGATGCTCTGCCGTTGTGACGCTGATACTGAATCGTTTTTCTTGAGGCGGCCCCGTTCCAGTCCTCGCCGAACAGGTAGACTCGATCACTCCGAATGCCCTCCGAGAAGCTGACGGCGAGCGAGGGGGAGAAAATCTGATTGCTTTTCCGTCCGGATCCTCCCGGCGTATCTCCCCGGTTGATCGGACCGCCATGCAGGAAAACATTCAGATGCGTATCGGTCAGGTGTCCGGCCCAGTAGAGCAATTCCGGTTCCGCCGGACAGGAAAACTGTCCTTTGCGCTTCGGCTGGGCGACTCCCGTGATCCCCCAGGTGAGTCCGTATGGACCGGGTGTATTCCAGGCAAGAACCAGATTCGGAGGATCCTTGTACAGTCCGCAAAGCAGACCGTACCAGTGACGTTCATACCGGTCACCGTCATATTCCGCCGGATCCTTCCCGTTCCAGTTCGGGACGAGCCAGTCGTCATTGTCACCGGTGTACTGGGCGCTCCCGAAGCCCACCTGTTTCATGTTGCTCAGACAGGTCAGCGCATGTGCCTTGTCCCTTGCCGACTTCAATGCGGGCAGAAGCAGAGAGGTCAGAATTCCAATGACTGCAACAACGATCAGAAGCTCTATCAAAGAGAAAAAAGAGGGTTGTTTTTTCATTTGATCCATCCTTTGCTGGTTGTTTTTTATAAATTATAGAATATATTAGCCGGAACGACAATAGAAAATACCAGTCTTTTTTTTAGAAAATCGACACTTTCGATGAATTCTCACGGAGATGAACGGAAAATTTCTTTGAAAGCGGAACTCTCTCCCGCCGCCGCGGAAGAGATCGCCCGGGTCTGTCTTGATTTTCCGCTGACGGTCCTGAAAGTGACCTACTGGAACAATTTTCCTCCCTGGGAGGTTCCGGAACGACGGATCAACGACAACCTCGGACTGTTTGTGGAATCGGGGGCCTTGCGCTTCCGCACCGGAGGACGGGAGCAGATCCTGAGGCGCGGCGATGTCGTGATCGTACCCGAATATCAGGCGCACGATTTCGGTCTGGCCCCCGGAGAAGGTCCGGTCGCCTATTACATCTCTCATGCGCTCTACGACAACATCACGGCATGGAATCCGTTTGAAGGATTCGACACTCCGTTTCTGCGTCCGGAACATCCGGATTTTTTCCTTGCCGCCCTGCGCCGGATCGCCGCGCTGCGGGAATTTTCGCCGCGCGCATCCTGCCTTCTGATGGAGGATCTGTTCCGCCAGTTCTTTGTGGAATGCGTCTGCGCGGGAAGATTCCATCCGCGCCTCCGGAAGTTCTCGGATCCGAGAATTCCGGAACTCCTCGGCTTCATTTACCGGAACATCGCTTCGAATCTGACGGTTCTGGATATTGCGTCCCATATCGGCATCCGGGAGGTCCGGCTCCGGCGGATTTTCCGGGAAAACATCGGATTCAGTCCTCTGGAATTCATGACGCGCGCCCGCTTGAACCATGCGATGCGGCTGCTGGCCCGTTACGATTATCCGCTTTCCCGAATCGCGGAAGAGTCCGGATTCTCCAGCGAAAGCTATTTCTGCGCGGTGTTCCAGAAAAAAATGCGCTGCAGTCCCTCCCGCTGGAGAACCTCATTTGATTCCGGATCCGAAAAGCTCCATCCAGGTCCGGCTCCCGGAAATTCCTGAAGTCCCGAACAGAGATTTTCCCCCTGTCCCGCAAATTTTAAAATAAAAAACACTTTTTTTCGTTTTACCCCCTTGACAAAAACGCCAGTATCGTCTATAATTAATAGTATCAGATAGTATTGGATAGTATTTGATAAAGGCGGGAGAGGAGGAAAAACATGAATTTGGAATTTAAAAAGGACATTCTGTTTCGAGAACTGAAACAGGATATTCTTTCCGGTGTTTTTCCGCCCGGATACCGTTTCCCGCCGGAACTGGTGTTTGCGAAGCAGAAAGGTGTGAGTTTTCAGACGATGCGTTCCGCACTCGGAATGCTCTGCGCCGGCGGACTGATCGCCCGGATTCCGGGGAAGGGGACCTTTGTCCTCGACGCGGCGGGCCGCGACAGGACGGCGACGGGAGAAAAAAAACTCCTGCTCCTCTTTCCAGAATACGACGGCGAACCGGGACGCAGTCCCCTGTTCGACCGGGAACTGATGCTCAGCGTGATGAACGAAGCCTATCTCCGCGGATACAAAATGATTCCCGGGGATCAGAGACGGGATGCGGAAAACCTTCTGGAACGCTTTCAGAACGGGGAGTTCTGCGGCGTGATCTGGGACCGGCTTCTGCCGGGAAAACGCGATCTGGTGACCGTCCTCCGGGATCACGGTGTTCCGCAGATTCTGGTCAACCGGAGAATTGAAGGGATTCCTTCCGTCAGCTGCGATTACTCCGCCGCTCTCCGTCAGGCGGGGCGGTTTCTGCGGAGCATCGGACATCAGGAGATTCTGCTGATCGACTCTCTGCCGAACCGCGATGTCTTCCGCCAGAGAGAGCAGACGCTGCGCGAAATTTTCCTCTATGACGAGTCCAGGGATATGAGCGATTGCATTCTTTCCCTGCCTCCGTCGGAGCCGTCCAACTGGTACCGGATCGCAAAGGCCTGGAAGCAGAAGCCGGAGGTGACCGCGATGATTGTTGCCAGCTGCCACTATCCGGCGCTCCAGAAATTCGTGGAGGAAATGCAGCTGGCCATTCCCCGGGAGCTGTCCGTTGTGATCTGGGGCGAAAGCGATCTGTTCAACCGGAAATCACCGCAGTCTTATACCATTCTGACGGAACCCCGCAATGCAGTCGGTGTCAAAGCTGTAGAACAGCTTTTTCATATTCTCAACGGAGAAAAAGCCGTTGCAGAAGAATCAATTTCGCTCGACGGAGAATTAATTCTGCGCAAGGGATGCGCCCTTCCGCGGACAACAAAGGGAAAGGATTGAAAAATGAAAAAAAGGGGTTTCACTCTGATAGAGCTCCTCATCGTCGTCGCCATCATCGCCATCCTTGCGGGACTTCTTCTGCCCGCGCTGAACCAGGCCCGGGACAAGGCCCGCACCATCCACTGCGCCGGAAATCTCCGGGGCATCGGACAGGGACTTTCCCTGTATTCCGCCGACAGCAACGATTACCTCATCACAAACAATCGGAATTATTACAAGAAGGAAGGCTCTGATACGATTGAAACTGCCTGGTACTATGCGTATTACGGCTACATGAACAACGGGACAAAGGTTCCCGCCGTGCCTGCTCCCGGAAAACCGAATCCGGGTCCGCTTCTCTGCTCCGCCAATCCGATCTTCCATTCTCCCAGCGGGACGTGGAACTTTTCCGCCAATTACGGCATCAACATGTTCGCCGGGACCGTGTATTCCAACGGCGATGCCGCGGAAAGCGGACGGGCCGGCGGCATCAAGATCTCCCGGATCAAGACCCCCACAAAAAAGCTCTATATTGCGGACGGCGGTCCCGATGAAGGCAAAACCACGGTCGCCACATGGAACACCTACGCTTCCTCGAAAGCCGCGGTCAACTATCTGATCGCCTTCCCCCATTCCGGATATACCAATATCCTCTGGATCGACGGACATGTCGATGCCAGAAAACTGACCGAGGTCCGTTACAATGCGACCCAGTTCACGGGCTCGAGCAGCCAGAACTGGTGGGCTCTTGACAAATAAGGACCCGGGGAGATGAAAAAAGCAGTTCTTTTCCTCCTTTCCGCCGCGGTGCTCCTCGTTTCCGCGGCGGATCAGACGGCTCTGCTGAAGGAATCTCTTTCGAAAACCCCCTGGTTTGCCGGAAAGAATCTGACGGAGCGTCAGAAAAAAGAGCTGATCGCTTCCCCGACTGTCAAAACGGCGATTGCGCGGGCGGATCAGTATCTGACGCAGAGTTTCCCGTTTCCGTTTCCCGATCTGTATCTGGATTTCGGGAAAACCGGGAACCGGACCCGGTTTCAGACGGTCGCCGACCAGTATACCCGCGCCGTTGTAATGCTTTCCGCCGCATACTATGCGACAGGAGAAAAAGCCTATCTGCGGAAGCTGGAGGAACTGCTTCTCAAGTTCTGCAATTTCCCGACGTGGGTGCTGCCCGCGCACGATAAAAAACTGCTGAACTATTCCGGAAAGACGGTCGATATTGATCTTGCCTCCTCTCTCACCGGATGGCGGCTTGCAACAGTCCTCGCCCTGTTCCGCAGGGACCTTTCCCCGGAGACTGCCGTCCGTCTCGAACGGGAGCTGAATCGGAGGATCGTCGATCCCTTCTATCAGATCAGTATCGGAAAACGCGCGCCGTTCTGGTGGATGAAACGGAAAATGAACTGGAATGCGGTCTGTCTTGCCGGAATCACCGGAACCGTTCTTGCCGTTGAACCGGATTACGGGAAGCGCCTTCGGATGCTGGAAACCGCTCTCGAATACAGCCGCTACTTTCTCGACAGTTTTCTCCCCGACGGCTACTGCTCCGAAGGCGCCGCCTACTGGAACTACGGCTTCGGACACTATCTCAACATGGCGGCAATGATCTATCTTGCCACAGACCGCCGTCTGAACCTTCTGGAACAGCCCGCGACCCGGGCGCCCGCGATGTATCCCGACAAAATCGTCATCGCCGGCGGATGGCTTCCCGCGTTTGCAGACTGCAATTACAAAACCCGCATTGCTCCGCAGTATCTGGATCTGCACGATCTTCTGCTGAAACAGGCGGAGAAGCGTTCCCCTCTGGGATGGTTCCCCGAACTCTTTCTTCCGGCGGAGCTCAGCCGGGCGGATGCACCGGAAACGCCCCGCAGAGAGAGTCCGGATCTTGTCTCCGTATTTCCGGACGGCGCGGTCGCCGTGATGCGTCCCGGCTCGTCCGGAAGCCGTCTCGCCGCCGCGGTCAAGGGCGGTCACAACGATGAACTGCACAATCACAATGATGTCGGCAGCTACACGATCGTGGTCGATGGAGCCGCCCCTGTCACCGGCGATCCCGGCGCGGAGGTCTACAATGCATGGACTTTCGGGCCAAAACGTTATGAAAGCCAGGTCATGAACTCGTTCGGTCATCCGGTACCGCGTCCCGCCGGACAGCTTCAGGTCCCCGGCAAAGACACGGCGGCACTCCTCCTGGAGGAGAAGATGGACCGCGATTCCTTCCTCTGGCGTCTCGATCTCCGGAAAGCCTACCGGGTTTCCTCCATGACCCGGCTTGAGCGTTCCTTCCTCTACTCCAGAAAGAACGGTGGATCGGTCACGGTCACGGATACGGCGGAATTCTCCAAACCGGAGTCTTTTGAGACGGCGCTTGTCGCCTTCGGCGGATGCCGTCAGCTTTCGCCGGGCGTGCTGGAGCTGGAATTCTCCGGGAAGAAACTGATCGCCTCCATCGACACGGACGGAGAGCCGTTCACGGTGGAGACTGCCGGAATCCAGGGACGGTATCAGGGGGAACTCAAGCCGCAGCGGATCGCTGTCCGCCTGAACAGAGCTGTTCGGAAAGCAAAGGTCGCCGTCACCTTTACGCCGGGAAAATGAAGGCTGCCGGGAGGTGCGGGAAAGACCGTTTCTCCCGGCTTTCCCCGTTTCGCGGAATCATGATTTGCGCAGCTCGGGAGGATATACCCGTCTGACCGGATTCTCCGCGCCCGACAGAATGTGCATCCCGACCTCGGTCCCGATTCCGCGGAGGCCGATGTCGATCTCGTCCGCTTTCAGCGTGACGTTTTGAAGAAAGTAGGGATTGTTGTCGCAGGAGACGATGACACATCCATCCGCTCCGCCGGGCAGGTGGTCCAGAACCTGCTGAAGCGGCTGCATGAACGCATCCGCCGCACAGAAAATACCTCTCTCTCCGGAACGGAGGGCTTCCGCGCAGGGGGTGAGGCGGGTTTTCAGTGCGGTCAGAATCTCCGGGAGATTCATGCGGAAGGAGTCGATTTCAATATGATCCGCCCGGAACCCTCCGGCTTCCAGTTCTCCGGCGAAGGCGTCGAAACGCTGCCGGAACAATCCGATTGCATGAGAACCGATTCCCGTGAAGGAGCGGCACCGTTTCTCCATGAGCCGCTGTGCCGCCAGACGCCCGATCGCCGGATTGTCGCAGGTGAAATGCGAAGAGGGACAATCCGGATCGAAGGTCCCGGAAACGCGGGTCCAGGAACACCCGTCGAACAGGGGATAAAACCGTTCCGGTTCCCGGATGGGAAAGTTGAGGACCAGGTGACGGTCCGGGCGCTTCAGCCGGCGGATGGCATCCGCATCCTCAAGGTTGACCACTTCAAAGGAGAGCGGGATTCCCGCCTTGCCCAGAGTGTCGTGCAGACTCTGGTAAAGCGGAGCCAGATTCGCCATGAAATTCGTGTAGGCATCGGGAAGGTTCAACGGGGTCTGGTCTTCGAGATACAAGCCCGCCACGACCACTTCCAGACGTCTGCGGACATAGCAGCCGCTCCGGGGGCGGATCTCGATATATCCGGCATCGGACAGCATCCGGATTGCATTCTGGACGGTTCCGTGGCAGGAGTCGTACCGGTCTGCCAGTTTCAGAACGCCCGGCAGTTTACCGGTCAGTTTTCCGGATTCGATATCGGCGGCGATGCGCAGGAACAGTTCCTGTCTCCGGTCCGGTTTCCGTCCGCGCCGTTCGGACTTCTTCCCACTCTGAAAACGATTCGTCATACAACTCCGGGCTGATCCGGAAGCCTTTCGGTGACCTCCGGGGATAACTGTTATTTATGGTTCAGTTTTAATATAGCAGAATACCGGGGCCCTGTCAAATCAAATTCTCTTTTTTCTTGATAAAACTGTACCATAAATTTTTTGCATTTTTTTTGAAAAACAGGTTGACAAATAGAGAGAATGGGTGTAAAATAGCGAATGAGAGAGAATTTAAACTGTACTATAAATAAAACGAGTCCGCATCTCTGTCCGAAGGAGAACATTCAAGCGGCCTCAAAGAGGGAAGGACGTTATTTATGTATCAGAAAGCCGCTGCTGTGAAAACCCTGCCGCCGAAACCGTATACGATCGGAACTCTTTCCTACACCAAAAGTGCTCTGATCATGCTTTTTGTCTGGATGCTGTGGGGGGATTTCTGCTTCTGGATGATGGAGGCTCTGACGCCGACCCTGCTTCCTCTGATGCTGAAAAACCACAATGCGAACAATTTGACAATCGGACTGCTTGTCGGCAGTCTTCCCTCTCTTCTGAACTTCATCATCAACCCGATTGTGAGCACGTCCAGCGACCGGACCCGGAGCCGCTGGGGCCGGCGCATTCCCTATCTGATGTTCTCCAGCCCGTTTGTCGTGTTCTTCCTGATCCTTCTCGGCTGGAGCGACAGCATCGGCGCATGGATTCACCATCTGGCGTTCGGACCGGGGGGAAGTCCGGCAAAAACGATTATTGTGGTGATCGCCATTTTTGCAATTGCGTATCAGGTGTTCAATCTGTTCATCGCCTCCGTGTTCTACTACCTGTTCGCGGATGTCGTGCCGACGCAGTTCCTCGGCCGGTTCATGGCGCTCTTCCGGGTCGCGGGAACCTGTGCCGGTTTTGTCTTCAATCTGGCGGTCCTGCCGCATGCGGATACGCATCTGCCGTGGATCTTCACGATCGTCGCACTGGTGTATCTGGTGTCGTTCCTGCTGATGTGCTTCCATGTCAAGGAGGGGGAGTATCCGCCGCCGGAGCCGGTCCGGAACCGCAGTCCGTTCGGATTCATCTCGGTCTATGTGAGGGAGTGCTTCAGCATTCCGTTCTTTCTGGTCTACTTCCTTGTGATGGCGCTGAACAATGCATCGACGGTCTGCCGGAGCATGTTCAACCTGCTGTTCGCAACAAAAGAGCTGAATATCCCTCTGGACAAATATGGATTTATCATCGCGGTCGGGTCCGGAATCACAATCCCGCTGTTTTATTTCGTCGGGCTTCTTGTGGACAAGATCCATCCGATCCGGGTCTACATGATCGGAAGTGTGCTGATTATTGCAATGAACATTTTCGGCTTCTTCTGGGTGCATGATTATACCACCTTCTCCGTGATCGCAATTTCTCTTGCGTTTGTCTACATGCTTCAGATCGCCAGCACGCTGCCGCTGAACATGCGGCTCGTCCCGCGCGACAAGTACGGTCAGTTCAGCTCCGCCATGGCGATGGTCAGCGCGATCACCCTTGTCCTTGCGAACGCCGGAGGCGGATGGTTCATCGACAAACTGGGATATCAGTACATCTATGTCTGGGATCTCCTGTTCACGAGCGTCGGACTTGCCCTGCTGGTCTGGGTGTATCTGAAATGGAAAGCGCTCGGCGGCGATAAGAATTACGTTCCGCCGGAGCGTTCCCCGCTTGCCTGAGATGCGGAAACACCGCCGGCAAAGCGGGGCGGACGCCGGATGCGTGTCTGCTCCTCTGCCGGAGTTACTCTTTCCAGCCTTTCCGGTAGGCGGCCGGTGACATCTGAAAACGTTCCCGGAAGGTCTTGTAAAACTGCGTCCGGTCCGAGATGTTGAGATGGGACATGACCTCGTCGACCGTCATGTCGCTGTGATGCAGCAGGCGGGCCGCTTCGTTGAACTTCAGGTTGGAAATATACTCCTTCGGGGAACAGTCGTAGTACCGGCTCCAGAGCCGGTAGAAGTTCCTCCGCGAGAAGCCGTACTGCCGCAGCAGCGGCGCCAGATCGGTGATTTCCGGAAAATGCAGAAGAAAATAGGAGGCGATCCGTCGGATTTTCTTCTCGGTTTCCGGAATCTTCTGCTTGACGTTTTCCCGTTGCAGCAGAAGCTCTTCGATCAGCTGGAACGCCTCGATGTCGATGCGGTCCGCCACGCCGTACATCTGGGAATTCTGGACCAGGTCGCGCAGTTCGGCGATCCGTCGGGAAATGCGGGGCGTGATGTCGATTTCCCAGCCGGGCGGCTCCAGCGGAAATCCGAGCGCCTCGAACTGGGAGTACAGATCGCGATGCCAGGTCAGCGACAGCGCTTCGCGCACTCCCCGGATATTGTTGACATGCGTCACCTCCGGCGGCTTGATCAGAAGAAACGGAAACGGCGACCGGTAGGACACTCCGTCGAAAACATCCTCCGCATACGGTTCCGGCGAGGCGATCCGGATGCAGAATTCCAGATCCACTCCCTTGAGAACCGGACGCGTCCCGTACCGGATCCCGACAGAATACGAAAACTGGTGCAGCGGATAAGGAAAATGAATCCTCCGCCGGATCTGGTCCATGCGCAGCAGCTCGTGATACATCGTTTCGCCTCCATCTTCTGTGGACTGTATCACTTTCAGACCTCTTTTGCAAATCCGGAATCCGGAACACGGCACAAATCATTACAAAAAAGGCGTTATTCAATATTGCGGATTTTCCCGTTCAGGCTATAATTAAAGAAAAGACATACCATCAACAAGGATGCAGACCATGAAACTATGCCGATTTTCGCCGTTTTCTCCGATCAGACACTCCGATGGATTCACCCTTATAGAATTGCTGGTGGTGATTGCGATCCTCGCGATCCTTGCCTCTCTTCTTCTTCCCGCGCTGAACTCCGCCCGGGCGAAGGCGAAGTCGATTCAGTGTCTCAGCAATCTGAAGCAGATCGGTCTGAAGTTTGCCGGCTACGCCGCGGATCAGGGCGATTTTTATCCGGCGAGGGCGGAAGACCCCTGGGGATATGTCAGCACATGGGCATGGAGTTTCCATTCCGGAGAAAATCTCGTGAAACTGATCGAAGCGGGACGCGCCAATTTCTATTACTGCCCGTCGAGAGATCTTCCGAAAACCATCTATCTGACCTATGGGAGCAAAAGCTGGGCCTGGCACAAACAGTATGAAACCCTGTATGCGAAAATCTCCATTCCCTACGAGGGGGTCGGGAACAGCATGTACCTGCTGCTGAAGCAGATACACTCTCCCTCGCGCTATTTCTTCCTCGCCGATTCCATGCGCAGCGATGTGACGCCTCCGACTCCCTATTACAAAATCGACCGCAACGATCCGCGCTTCGGATTCGGCGCCGTTCATCAGGGAAACGCCAATCTGCTCTATGTTGACGGACACGGTACCGCCGTCCGTCATACAACGCTGAAAATGATGGCGGAAAAGGAGAACTTCATCTTCAATGAAAACGGACAGCCCTACTGATTTTCCGGTCTCCCGGAAAAGGGGTTCTATTCTGAACGTTTACGCCGGACAACACCCCGGAAACCTTTGAAAGGAAACGGTCTTTATGTGGAAATTCTGGAGAATTATCGCTTTAAGTTCTTTTCTGACAAGCTCTTGTGTATTTGGAGGGGAGATTCGGAATCTCTTCCGGAATCCGGCGTTCACAGACAATGCCGCGGGCTGGGAACGGATCGGGTCCGCCGGGGATTTCCGGCCCGGAAACGGCGGAATCACCATCGACATCAAAGGCGGAAAGGATGCGGGTGCCTGCAAACTGCAGCAGGTGCAGTCGCTGAAACGCGGCAACACCTACCGTCTCTGCTTCACGCTGGACAGCGAACAGCCGCAGACTCGTTTTCTGGTCTGCTCGTACCGGATGCGGAAGAAGGCGAAGAATCTGGGGGTGTTCACCCGGTTTCCGGTCCGGAAAGGAACACAGCGCTGTTCATTGGAGTTTGTCCCGGGACTGGCGTCGTCCGATCCATCCGACCCGTCCGTGCTGTCGTTCTATCTCGGCGAGCTTAACGGGAAAATCCGGATTTCCGATATCATGCTGGTGGATGCGTCGCAAATCGAGTCCCTTACGCCGCCGTTCCGCGATCCGTGGACCCTGTTTGCCCGGATTGATCCCTCCTGCACCGGCGGAGCGGAGATCCCCGACCGGATGCGGGGACCTGACGGAAAACCGGCAAAAAGAATTCTCGTGCGGAGAGCATCGGTGGATTCTCCGGAAGGAGCCTCGATTGACCTGGTCCGGGAGACCGGCGCCGGACGCCGCCGTTTCCGCCACGCGGCAATGCTCTACAACGAATTCGACAGCCCGAAGGATCAGCTTTTCCCCATCGGCGTTTCCGCCGACTGGTGGATGGAGCTTCGCCTTAACGGGAAAATCATCTATTCGACAATGGATGCGGGCAACGGGAAAAAGAGTCAGACCCCCGCGTCGCATCTGGTCTTTCTCCCTTTGAAGAAAGGACGGAATGTTTTTTCCGCCAAGGTGCTGGCCGGATCAGAAGGATGGCGGTTTGTCTGGGGGCCGGCCCAGCGTCCGCGGGACCCGGTCCGTTTCCGGGCGGAAGAGGGATATCTTCCGGTGGATCTTTCCTCGCTGGCGATTGTCAAAGGCAGCGCTCTGGATCTTTCGGCTCTTGTCGACGCGCCCGCCGGAAAGTACGGTCGGGCAACCTTCGGGCCGCGGGGAACTGTTGTCTTTGAACGCAATCCGGCCCCGCAGAGGTTTTTCGGATTCAGTTCACAGATTCCGGAGAATATCTGGAAAACGTGTTCCGACGGGGAGTTCGATTCCAATGTCCGCGAATTCGCCCGGGCGGTCCGTGCGCAGGGCTACAATCTTTTCCGCATGCACGGCATTGATTCCTGGCTGATGGCATACAGCACCCGGGATAAAACTCCCCTTCCGAAATTTGCCGATCGCTGGGACCGGATCATCGCCGAGTTCAAAAAACAGGGGATCTATGTGCAGTACAACATCTTTGCCTTCTGGCTTTACTCCTCCGAAAAGGACTGGTTTCATGTCGCGGAGCAGCGGATGGCGCACAAGATCATGTTCATTCTCGGCCGGAGCTGGGAACGGGAACGGTTTGCCGAAATGGCGCAGCGGATGCTCAATCACGTCAATCCCCATACCGGACTGGCGTGGAAGGACGATCCCTCGTTCCTGGCGGTTGAATTCTACAACGAACTCGGACTCGGAATTCCCTATGCCCCGAAAATGAAACGGGAATATCCGGACTGCTACTCCTTTTTCATGAAGAAATGGAGCGCTTTCCTGAAACGGAAATATGGATCCGTCCCGTACAGGAAGCGTCCCGGCGGCGCCTATACGGACGCCATGCTGGAAAATCCGCCGATTCCGGTGGAGCACGATCGTTCCCCCCTGCGCGTGGATTATGATGAGTTCTGGTATGAACATCTGAAGGAGACCTACCGCTTCTGTGAAACAACGGTCCGCGGAACCGGATATTCCGGCCTTCTGGTCCAGTGTCCGATGCCCGCGCTCCGCTGCGCCGCCGTGTCGTGGGAGATGATTCCGGTGCCGGACGGCCACACCTATCACTGCCATCCGTACAACGGCGAGCAGCCCGGTTCCAAGGTCGAACAGTACAGTTCCATCGGCACGGCCGCCGAACCGTTCCGCTCCATGTACGGGAAACGCATCTACGGACGGCCTTTCTTCTCCAACGAATACAACTATGTGTTCCGCAATCCGTACCAGTTTGAAAGTCCGCTTGCGTATGCGGCGTATGCGGCGCTGAACAACTGGAGTTCGCTGGCGATTCATTCCAATGCGGTTGCGCTGAAGATGGCTCCGGAGGAGCGGATCTCCTCGTTCAGCGTGTACAACAATCCGGTTCTGCGCGCAGGGGAGTTCCTGGCGGCGATGCTGTTTCTGCGCGGAGATGTGACGCCGGCCCGTCATCATCTGGCCGTCGCGGTTCCGCGGGCGCATGTGTTCCGCATCGGCAACAGCAACAGGGCGCTTTCGCCCGCCCAGAGCAGACTGGGGCTGCTGACCGATGTCGCACCTTTCTTTCCCGATCTGCCGATCTGCTCCTCCGTCCCGGAGCCGGAAAAACCGGATATGACCCTTCTGCCGGCGGGATCTTCCGATATCGTCTGGCACGGCTGGTTCGCCCAGGCAAAGGAGAACTCGGCTTCCGATCGGGATCTGAACTCGGTTGTTGAACAGATGCGCCGGCAGGGAATTCTGCCTCCCGGAAACAAAACCGACATCGCCGGCGGCGTGTACCAGAGCGAAACGGGCGAGCTGACTCTCCGGACAAAGGAGAATCAGATGACTCTTCAGACCTCCCGCTCCGAGGGCGCGGCGCTTGCGGCCGGAAAACGTGCCCGGCTGGATGTGCTGGAGATCCGTGAAACGTCGGTCAATGCGCTGACCGCACTGACCTCCGTCGATGGAAAGAGATTGCGGGACTCGGAACGCATGGTGCTGATCTACTCCACCCGCGCGGCCAACACGGATATGGAACATGACGCAGAGGGATCGCACCTGCGCATGATCGGAACCGCCCCGATCCGGATGCAGTGCGGAAGATTTTCCGTCCGGATCCGATCGGACCGCCCGCTCCGCTGTTATGCTCTGCGGATCAACGGGATCCGCACCGAAGAGCTGCCGCTGAAGAGAATCTCCGGCGGATACCTGCTGGAGTGCGATACCAGCCGCCTGAAACACGGTCCGACGCCCTTTTTTGAACTGTCCGCCGGAAAGGAGTGAACGGAAATGATTCTGGAAGATCATCTGGAATTCCACGCGGAGGAACTGCGGCAGACCGTTCTGGGAAAACAGCTTCTGCGTCTGCCGCAGAGTGTCGGAGACCGCCTGAATCCGCGAGCGCGGTTTGTCGCCCGGGATTCGATCGGGACTGAAATCCGGTTTGTCTGCGAGGCGCCGCGCATCCGGATCTCGCTGGCGGCACTGCGTCCGGAGTTCCTGTGGGAGAAACTGGAAGTGACCGTGTTCTGCGGAGATTTTGAACTCCGTCCGTTTGAACTGGAGGAAGGACGGGTTGTATCGCTGGTTCTCGACCGTCCGCCGGTCCTGCGCGAACTCTCCGGAGAGGCGCTCCGTTCCCCGGACGGATCCGGATTCGCCCCGCAGGTCTGGCGGATTGTTTCCGGAACCGGAGGATTGATTTTTTCCGGACTGGAAACGTTCGGCTTTCCGGTCCGTCCGCCGCGTCCGGAGGAGAAGCCGCGGAGAACGTGTCTGTTTTACGGCTCTTCGCTGACCAACGCTCATGCGCACGGATTTGCCGCTGTGGCGGCCCGGCGGCTCGGCGTGCAGATGATCAATCTGGGATTCAGCGGATCGTGCGCCTGCGAAATGGAACTGGCGGAGTGGATCGGAAGCTCTCAATGGGAGATCGGTGTGCTGGCCCCCGGGACCAATCTGGCCGGCTGGATTCCCGCCGGAGAGTTCCAGTCGAGACTGAATGCTTTTCTGGAACGGATTGTTCCGTCGCATCCCGGGACGCCGGTTTTCCTCCTGACGATTCCCCCTTCGTTCCGCGAAAACCGTTACCGGGCAGAACCTTCCGCGGACGGGGAGGAGACGGACCGTTTCAACGACATCATCCGCCGCTGCTGCCGGAACTATGCACAGGACGGAAATGTGCATCTGATCGAAGGAGAGTCGCTGATCGACGATTTCCGCTGTCTCAAGGCCGACGGACAGCATCCGGGATTCTTCGGCCACGCCGTGATGGGTCTGAACCTCGCACGACAGATGAAGCCCGTTCTGGACTCCTGGGAAAAATGAACTGCAACTCTTTGATTTTCAAAAATATGCAACAAAGGAACAGCCTCCTCGGACTCCATCTCCCGGGGAGTTCCGGAAAGAGAAGAAAATGAGCTATACCCGAGAAGCCCTGGCCGCCTTGAAACCGCTGACCGCTTTTTCTCCCGAAACGGAAGCGCGGATCCGCCACTCCACCGAAATTGCCCGCAAGGGAGCATTGCGCCTGCATATCATTGCCCCGGACGGGTCGGAGGTGGAGCGCTGTTCGATCCGCTACACCCTGCAGCGCCATGAGTTCAAGTTCGGCGCCAACGGATTCATGTTCCGCCAGTTCCGCGGCGATCAGGCATGGAAGAACGCGGTATACGAGGAGAAATTCAAGGAGCTGTTCAATCTGGCGGTTGTTCCGTTCTACTGGAATACCTACGAGCCGGAGCGCGGCCGCTTCCGCTGTTCTCCGGACTGCGAGGTGATCGACCGCCGTCCGCCCGTTGATGAACTGCTTTCTTTCTGCGAGGAGAATGCGATCACGCCGAAAGGCCATCCGCTGATCTGGCATACGCTGCTTCCGGAATGGCTGCCGCAGGACCGTTCCCGTCTGCTCGACGAATATGAGCGGCGCATCGCCATGATTGCGGAACGGTACGGCGCCCGGATTCCCATCTTCGATGTCTACAACGAGGGTCTCCAGCTCGACTCTCTTGATCCGGTATGTTTCCCGAAGGGGAATGTTCCCGCATCGCACATCGAACGGGCGTTCGAACTTGCGGGAAAATATTTCCCCGCATCCACGGAACTGGTTTACAACGAGGGACCGTGGCAGAGCTGGAACAACTATCACAACTTCTACACTCCGCTCTACCTTCTGGCGCGCCGCCTGCAGAATGCCGGACTGCCGCTGCGTGGACTCGGTCTGCAGTACCATCTGGCGTTTTTCCGGGATCTGAATCAGCTGGTGGACTGGTCGCGGCAGATGCTGGATCCGGCCCATCTCTATGCGCACATGGATCTTTACGGCTCGCTGGGCATTCCGCTGAATATTTCGGAAATCACTCTGCCGGCGATGCCGGCGCTGGGCGACGGAGAGGCGTTTCAGAGTCTGGTCGCCGAACGTCTCTACCGGATCTGGTTCAGCCATCCGGCGGTCCATGCGATCATCTGGTGGAATCTGGTCGACAAGACCGCGTACCGCGCCGACTCGATCAACAACAACGAGGGCGAAAACCGGTTCCTCGGCGGTCTGCTCAACAACGATATGACCGGGAAACTCTCCTGGAAGGTCCTTCACCGGCTGATCCGTACGGAATGGCACACCGATGAAACGCTGGAATTCGAATCCGAAGGGAAAAACAAGATCTACGGCTTCTACGGAGATTATCTCCTGAGGATCCGGACCGATTCCGGATGTTTTGAACTTCCGGTGTCGATTTCGCGCAATGCTCCCGCGGTACGGACTCTGAAGCTGGACGCATCCCCGCGCTGAGGAGACGCGGTCATCCGGCGGGAACGGGACATTTCGCGGTGCTTTTCCGGATCTTCAGTTTCGTCTGGACCAGACGGTCTGGCGGAGTCCGTTTGGAATCAAGAACTTCCAGCAGAAGATCGAGGGCTTCCGCCGCCAGTTTCGGATAGTCCGTAATCACCGTTGTCCGCGGCGGATCCAGATATTCGGAAACGCCGTCATACTCCCAGTCGATAATGGAGATGTCCTCCGGGATTCGCAGATGCAGCGCGTGCAGTGCGGCGTTGACCTTCAGCGTGTGGACTGCATTGACGCAGATCAGAGCGGTGCATCCCTCCCGGACCGCATCCCGGATTGCCCGTTCGAGCTGTTTCTGCTCCGTATCCATCTCAAGGCGGAAAAAGATCGCCCGGTTTTCCGGATCCGCGATTCCGGCGGAATGCATCGCGGAGAGAAATCCTTTCCATCGGTGAGTCGCTTTCGTTTTTTCGCTGAGGATTCCTTCCAGAGAGACGTACCGGATGTCGCGGTGTCCGTTCCTCAGCAGATGGCGGACGGCCGCTGCAATCCCGGAGGCACTGTCCGAATTGACGGACCAGATGTGATTCAGATGATTCGAGTCTCCATTGATCTGCACAATGGGAACCTGAAATGCGGCAACCAGTTCCGATATCGGCGTGCGGTACAAATCAATGATCCCCCGGAAAGAGCGGATATTTCCTTCCGGAAGTTCCTGCCGCCAGATCAGTTCCGGATAGAGTCCCCTCCGGAAGATTTCCCGGGTGACTGCGGCAAGAATATTGCCGTAATATCCGCTGATGTCCTTCGGATTGAAGGCAACAATGACTCCGATTCCCCATGTGCCGGATGCGGTCCGCATGTCGTATCCGAGTCTGCGTGCGGTTTCCAGCACGCGCAGTCTCGTTTCCCGGCTGATCCGCGGATCGGATTTGATCACCCGCGAGACCGTTGCCTGCGAGCATCCCGCCGCCTCTGCCACATCTCTTCCGCTGATTCGTCTCATTCTCTCCGTTTCCCCTTGGCTGCCACAGAAAAATAGCACGGATTCCCGCTTTTTCAAGTCTGTTTGATGCATAGATTTGCATAAAAATCCCGATTTCCCCTATTGCTGCTTTCCGGGAAATGGAGTATAATTTATACCGTTTGATTCATTGAAGAAAAAGGAAAGGAAGTATTTTCAAAATGAAATTTGTCTCTCCCAGTCGGATTCATCCCCGTTATTTTGAGAAACAGGATGGATCGACCTACCTCCCGATCGGACTCAACCTCTGTTTTTTCCGGGATTCGGAAAAGAGGCCGGATGCGGAGGTGCTGGAAACCTTCCGCTTCTGGATGACGGAGTTCGCCAGGAACGGCGGAAACTTTGTCCGGATCTGGCTCGGCGTTCCGTTTTTCGACATTATGCCGGACCGGCCGGGGGAATTCAGTGAAAAGAGTCTTTCGCATATCCGTTTTGTCGTGGACCTTGCGGAGAAACTCGGCATCCGGATTAAATTCACGCTGGAACATTTCCGTCATATCGGCTGCGGGACGGATGCGGAAATGTTTCCCGGGGCGGCGGATTTCAACAAGCCTCTCTATCTCGGGCTTGCGTCGGACATGCGGGAGTATCTTGCTTCGCCGGAGTGCCGGAATCTTTACCTGGCAAAGGCGAAACGTCTTGCCGATGCCGGTTTCGGAGATTCGGAAGCGGTGATCGCCTGGGAACTCTGGAATGAGATCAACTGCATCGGCGATATGGACGAGATCGGGACGTGGAGCAGGTTTATGATGGCGGAACTTTCACAACTCTTTCCGCATCAGATGATTGTACAGAATCTTGGCAGTTTTTCGGGTGCGCTCGGATATCGGACCTATGATTCTCTCAGGGATCTGACGGGAAACGGATTTCTTCAGGTTCACCGGTATCTGGATCCGGGAGCGGAGATGGAGGTCTGCCGCGGTCCGATGGATGTGCTCTGCGCGGATGCGGTCCGGGAGCTCCGCGACCGGGATGCGCATCTTCCGGTTCTCCTTGCGGAATGCGGCGCTGTGGAGGCGAATCATGCGCGGTATTCGGATCTGTATGCGTCGGACCGGGAGGGAACGCTCCTTCACGATATGCTGTTTGCTCCGTTTTTCGCCGGAAGCGCCGGTTGCGGACAGGCATGGCACTGGGATCACATTTACATCCAGAAACATCATCTTTACTGGCATTTTCGCCGGTTTGCCAAAGCGGTGGAGGGGATTGATCCGGTGGAAGAGAAGTTTGTCCCGTATCATACGGAGACGCACCGTCTGCGGATCAGCGGACTGCGCGGGAAAGAGCATACGCTTCTCTGGTGCCGCGACAAGCGGAACGACTGGAGAAGGGAACTGGTCGAACAGATTTCTCCGGAAGTCCTTCACGGAGAACGGATTCCAGTTGACGGCTGCGGGGAGTGCTCCTGCTATCTTCCGTGGGAGGACCGGGAAATCTCTGTTCCCGGGAAGGACGGCTGGTGCGAGCTTCCGGATTTCCGCCGGTCCATTGTTGTAAGAATAACCAGAAAGGAGTTGTTTTTATGAAAAAGAGTAAAAAGGAGTTCTTCTCTCTGATAGAACTTCTGGTCGTCATCGCGATCATCGCGATCCTTGCCGGACTTCTGCTGCCGGCTCTGAACTCGGCGAGAGAAAAAGCAACTGCGATCAAATGCGCAGGCAATTTGAAACAAATTGCTCTTGCCGCCCAGAGTTATTTGAATGATCAACAGGCGATGGTCCGTAATCGCTTGACAGCAACCGGAGTTTTTAACGATGGTGGATGGAATCTGGTTTTGATCGAGTCTGGCTATGTCCCGCGTCCTCGGCAATACCAATATAAGGCTTCTACTCAGAGCTACGATAATGGATGGACATCCTTTGGGGTTTTTCACTGTCCGGCGGGGAAATGGCACACCGACAATACATATCGCGGCCGCTATGGCCTTGTCAAAGGTGATCAAGGGGATTCTTCAAGTGATTCTGGAATCAAATTTGGGCCGGCGGCCTATAAGAATATTTTTTCTCCTTCCAATAAAGTTCTGTTTGCTGATTGCGCATACGGATATTGGATCCTTCCGAATCGCTGGGACAGTACTACTGAAATTGCCAGTTCTTCTGCAATGTTTGCGGTACGCCATCTGCCATACAATGCAAATGTGACATTTGCAGATGGACATTTGAAGCTTCTTCGGCTTCCCAACTCGTCTTTTGAAGATCCAGGTTCTTTTGAACCCAAAAGTAAAGCAGCTCACAAATATGGCAATTAAATAGAGGAAAAAGAAACAATGATGCGCGATTTCTTATTTGCAGTTTTTGTGACAATGGCATTCCTTTCTCCGGCAGCTCAGCCGGATCCGAATGGATTTGTCCTGGACTGGCTGACCAGTGGACCATGGCCGAGCTATCAGAAAAATGGTTTTGGTCAAGCTCTTGATACTGACTTTCTTGGGGGAGAAAGCAAGGCAGCCCCGTATCCCGGATTAAAGATGAAAAGTGTCTTTCTCGCGGATTGGTCCAAGCTGGTTGCGAATGTGGAAATGACAAATGAATGGGGTTTCCGCAACAACACCGAGTATGATGCAACATGGAAATCTGTAACTTTTTCGTCTCCAATTATTTCCCTGGATCGGAAATATCTTCCCATAGACGATCATTTTGCGGTTTATGCGTTTTGTTATATTGTATCACCTTCAGATCAAAAAATCAAAATCCGAGCCGGCTCAGATGATGATCATAAGATTTTTCTCAACGGAAAGGAAATCGCCCGGCATTATGGGTCACAAGGGGTTGTGCCGAACAACTTTATCTACTCGGCGGAATTGAAACGCGGATTAAACCGTCTGCTTTTGAAAATTGTGGACCGCACCGGCGGTTTCGGTTTTTGTCTTGCTCTGAGCGACCGGACGGATAAACCTCTGAAAAATGTGGAAATCCTTACAGACAATCCCGCCAGAAAGTATGGAGCAGATCTTTATGAGAATGGAATAGCGGCTAAAATCACTTTTGAAAAATATCCCCTTTTCGATGGTTCCAATATCCTGCATTGCGAGATTTTTTCTCCGGATGCAACAGAGCTTTCCTGCTCAGTGGAAGGGAAAATTTTTTCTGGGAAAAAATGCTCTGTTCCCATCCGTCTTTCTGCCGGAAATCGTTCTTTCCTGCTTCAGGTGAGAAAAAAGAATCAGCTCATTGCGGAGTTTTCAAAGGAGGAGACTGTTTATTCAAGAGAAAAACTCCAGACGGAGAATCGACTTCTCAAGGAAAAACTTCAGGTTCTTCAGAAACAGCCTGAAAAATTATACCGGATGCGGGAAAAACTTTCTTCCACGCTCAAACAGTTACAAGTAAGATTGAAAAGAGCCTATGCCGATCAGGAAAGACGGTATCAAAAAGAACATGATCTTGCTGCGGCACAGGCTTCATCCTCAACCGATTTGCCGCTGGGGAAAACCGTAACACAGCGAACAACCCTCTGTCTGAACGGAATTTGGACTGCAACGGGAAAAGATGGGAAATCCATTCCGCATCTTCTTCCTGCTTTTCGCTCGCCATCTCTATATTTCAAACGCTGGTATTGGCCGTTTCACCTTGCAAAGGACAAATCGGTAAAAGTTAATCCCGGATATGAAAAAGATTCATTCCCTGACTTTCTCTGGAGCGAAGAAGTTGTTACATATCAAACAGAATTTCCCGCTTCCGGGCAGGAGGAGTGGATTGTTTTCCGTTGTGATGAAGTTTTCGGTGATTTAAAGGTCTTCTGCAATGGAAAAGAGTGCGGATCCTACTCCGGAAACATCGGTTGGGTGGAAATTCCTTTGAAAAATCTGAAAAAAGGGAAAAACATTCTGGCGTTGCAGATAAAATGGAATCGGTATTTTCCCAGCAGAACGACATTTGGAATTTCAGGCGGTCTTTACCTGGACTACAGCAACCCTGTTCGAGTGGCCGACATTTATGTAAAAACATCCTGGAGGAAGGCTGAATTAAGTACGGAGACGGAACTTGAGAACAACACTCCTTCAGACAAGGATATTGAACTTCATCAGTATGTTGTTGAAAATGGACGGATCCGTTTGTCTCTTCCTGCCCAAAAAATCCGGATGAAAGCCGGAGAGAAGAAACAGATCCAGAACCATTCGCGCTGGGCGAATCCGAAACTGTGGGGCATCGGAGGGAAATATGGGAATCCGGATCTGTATGAACTTGTCAGTGATGTCTATTGTAACGGAAATTTGGTGGATCGGCATTTCCAGACATTCGGATTCCGTGAATTCTGGATTGCGGCAACCGATTTTTACCTCAATGGGAAGCGAATATTCCTTCAGGGGGATACTGGAGCAAGTTCCAGAATTCTCAAAAAGAATGAGATCTTGATTGATCTGCTCCGTCGGGACAACATCAATATTATTCGAACACATGATGGTGATTGTGGCGAGGATGCTGTTATTCAGCATGACCGGACAGGAATGCTCAGTTATGTTCAAATGTATCCCTGCATCTACAAGGATGGAAATAAAAAGGACCGAACTCCTGTAAGTCAATGGGAATCCACCAAGGAACATCAATGGAATCTGGAGAACTGTAAACGATTTTTCAGGATGTTCCGTAACCATCCGTCTGTTGTGATCTGGTCTACGGATAATGAGATTGTGACACAGGCAAGTGACTCCGCTGAAAAGGCTTCCCTCAATGAACGGAATGAGCGGATTGCAGTAAAATACCAGCACTTTTTCCGTTCCCTGGATCCGGATCTGATTGTGACAAGGAATGGCGCAAGAGCCTCATGGAATCGGTTTCAGCGATATGTGGAAACTCCTCTTCCGCAGGTTGCAAATTATCACTATCCGGAATACAACCGGGATCAGTGGGTGGTAAACTGGCCGAAAGCGTTTGAATATCGTCCGGTTATTTATGGGGAAACCCTTTACTGTGCTTGGTACGGGGGAAATTCTCCGACTCCCTCCGCCATCGCAAAAAGAGTCAGGACCCTGGAGGAAATTCTGCCCTTGTACAAACAGGAGGAAATCCCTGCTGTAATTTATATGGGGCTTTCTCACGATGGCTTTATCCGTGCCGACTCCACGGGAACGGGAAATCCATGGGGTGTTACGGCGGAACAGAATGAAAAAGCCCGCCGGGATCCCTCTCAAAATCCACCTTCGGTTCCTTTCGGAAACTGGCCCTGGCTTCGGATTCCATGGCCGGCTCTTTCCGGCAGAGGATATAAACCGATTGCTCATTACGCGCATCTGACACAGTCTGGAATGCATTCCATCAATTATTTTGATTCCTCGCATCCCAGCCATGTCCGAAATAAAATAAATGACACATATCAAAAATTCCTTCGCAAACAGGTTCCGTTGCGTTCCGGGAGCGATGCTGAGTGCATCATTCATACCGAACCATTTGCGATTGTCCGGGCGGATACTTCGGTTGGACGGTCTTGGTCTGTGAAAGCCGATCCGAACGGAAAAGCATGGTTCCATTTGCCATACCCGGGAGAATACACTTTTTCCTGTGGAGACAAGAAAAAGATAATAAATCTTCCGTCGAGGAGCGGGTTTGCGTTGAAACCGGGCTTTGCGGATATTCCAAACTATAACTTGAACTGAAAGGATTTTTACAATGAAAGCTCTTTGCGCCTCTTTTTTCTCCCTGCTCATGCTGATGTCTTCCGCAGATGAACTGCAGGAAAATATCCAGTTGAAACAAAAGGTTTCTGAACAGGAAAAAAAGAATATATTGACGAAAAAAGAAAATTCGCTTCTTGAAGAAAAAGTAAAAGTGCTTCAAGAGAAGGCTGATCGGGTGGAAGGACGAAAGAGCGGGCTTTCCCCAAAATCAGAATCAATAGAGATAGCCCGACTCTTTGCTGATAAAATTCTGGAAAAAGAAAAAAAAGATCTTGAGAAAGATGGGTGTTATAAAAGTTGGCGACGGGATGTGAAACGTGGAAAAACATATCGTTTCAGCGTCGAAATAAAGTCTGAAAATGTTATCGGACAGCATCCGAATCCGATTAAGTTCGGACTGATGCAGCCGCTGGAGGCTGGGGGGGTACAATGGCCTTCCGCTTTTGTTGGAAAAGGATCGTTTGATTGGAAAAAAGTCTCATTTACATATGCGGTTCCAATAGATGCGAAAGCCGCATATCTACTGATGCTCGGTATTGAAGGCAAGGCTACAGGAAAAGTTTTCTTCAGGAATTTCCTGATTGAAGAGATCCAATAAAAGGAGGGGAAATGAGAGCATTTCAGATTCGGCCGTATTATCTGAAAAAAGAGAATCTCAGGATCCCGTCGCTCGACGGAGGTGACAGCGAGATCGGTAAACTCCTCGAAAACGCATACAACGAGGCTCTCCATGTGATGTTCAATGTCAACTGCGTCAACCGGAACGGAAAATCGTTCTTCGTCGCCGGCGGCGAATACAGCGACGTCTGGACTCGCGACGGATCCTACAACTCCTATGCCGCAGGCAGCTTCCTCGCTCCCGATGTCACGGAAAACACCCTCCGCGCCCTCCTCGCCGACGGCATGGTCAACGGCAGCATCGCCGGCGGATCGTTCGACGATCTCCAGTTCTGGGATAAACAGCTCTGGATCATCGCCGCATACCGTCACTGGCTCGTGACCCGGAACCGCGAATTCCTCAAACTCGCCGCCGGGGTCTCCATCAAAACGCTCGCCTATCAGGAGGAACACTACTTCATCCCGGAATTCTCCCTCTTCCGCGGACCGGGATTCTTCCTCGACAGCATCGGCGCTCTTCCAATGCCGTATGCAGAGATCGTCGATGGAAAATCCTGCGTCGCCGACTATCCCGACGCCGTGAAGGTGATGACTCTCAGCACCAACTCCATCTGCGTCAAAGCCTATCGCGACGCCGCCGCGATCCTCGACGCGCTCGGAGAGAAGCCTTCTCTTGCCGCGGACTATCGGAACAAAGCCGATTCGCTCGCGGAGACCATCCGGACCCGTTTCTTCCGGAATTCTCCGAACGGCATTCCGGCCTATTTCATTCACGGATGCGGTCCGCAGAAAGGTCTTCCTGCGTATTTTCAGGAAGGGAGCGGACTCGGATTCTCCCTCCTGTTCGGCATTGCCGATGAATCCCTCGCCCGGAATGTTTTCGATCAGGTTCATCTGGAACCGAACGGTCTTCCGGTGATCTGGCCGAACCTCAAAAACGACTATCTTGGAAGCGGGAAAACCGGATCCACGGACAGCGGATACCACACCCCCCAGAACATCACCATCTGGCCGCAGGTCAACGGAATCTGGATGCTTGCCTGCGCCGCATTCGGCAAAACGGATCTGCTCGCTTCGGAACTGGAGAATTACTGCCGCCTGATTCAGGAAAACAACGGAATCTGGGAGATCTATCACGCCCGGACCGGAAATCCGAAACTCTGGGGACATCCCGCAAAAAAACATCAGAACTGGGGCGCCGCCACTCTTCTTTCCGCAATCCACCACGCCGTTTTCGGCGTGACGTTCACGGAACGGGGAATCAAGTTTCATCCGAATCTTCCTTCCGGATGGGGCGAACTGCGCCTTTCCGGCGTCCATGCGCATGGAACGGATCTCGAACTCCGCCTGAAGGGAAAAGGAAGCCGGATTGTCCGCTGTCTTCTCGACGGAGAATCGCATGAACCGGAGATCCCTGCGGGACTCGGCGGTTCCCGCGTCGTCACAATCGAACTGGAGGACAAGGGCTGATTTCTCCCTCCGGACCGGGAAGTCTCTGAACGGAGGATGTTCCGTTGTACGGAAAAACGGCGGATTTGCTGTTTCTCTCTTGCAAAAAGAGAAGGACGGGTGTATCTTCCGGAAAACAGCGGAGCCGGTATGTACAGACAGAATGCCGTTTATCGGAAAGAAGTAGTTTCTACCCCCTCTTCCTCCGGAGGCCTCCTCCGCCGGTTCCTTGCCTTCTGCTCCCTCCTGTTCTGCGGTCGGAAACAGCGGGGAATCCGGAAGGTGCGGAATGCCATTCCGGAGGATCTTCCCGCGTTTTTCGGGTGCGGAGAGATCCATCTGCGGAAGATTGCCGATTCCACGGCGGAGCATTACCGGAAATTCTTTCTCTGGAAGGACAGGGAGAAGACCCGGAAACGCTGGATTGAGGCGCCCGACCGGGAGTTGAAATCCATGCAGCGGCGCATCCTCCGCCTTCTTTACCTCCTGAGTCCTTCGCCGTATGCGCACGGATTTTCCGTCGGACGGAGCATCGTGAGCAATGCCGCCGTCCATTCAGGACGGAAGTATGTTGTCAAACTGGATCTGAAGGATTTCTTTCCCTCCATAACCGGGACGATGATTCTGGCGGAGCTGAATTCATCCGGGATTGTGACGGCGGAGAACCGTTCCCGGATTGAACGTCTCCTGAAGCTCTGTCTGCTGGACGGCCGTCTCCCGCAGGGCGCTCCGACCAGTCCCGCCATCTCCAATCTTGTCTGCCGCCGGCTGGACTTCATCCTGGCGGATTTCGCCCGCCGCCACCGGATGAACTATTCCCGGTATGCCGACGACCTGACCTTTTCCTCCGATTCGAGCGTCTGCTTCCGCAGGATCCCGGTCATCCGGCGGATTGTGGAACAGTACGGATTCCGGATCAACGACCGGAAGGTCCATGTGCTGAAACGCCATCAGCGCCAGAGTGTTACCGGGCTTGTCGTGAACGGTGCGGGAAAAACCTCCGTTCCGCGGAGAAAACGGCTGAAACTCCGCGCGTTTCTCCATCGGATCGTCACCGGGAAAATCCCGCTGACCGCCGAACGGTATGCAAAGCTGAAAGGACACGTTTCCCTGATCTGCATGGCCGACTCGAAGCAGGGAGAATATTTCCGGAAACAGCTGGAAATTGTTGAAAAAATGCGGAACGGCGCTTGAATCCGGCCGGAAACAAGGCTATACTGCCGATGGAAAGGTTTTGATCCTGGCGAAGTATCTTCGCCGCTCAATCGATGGTTGCTGTCGAATTCTGCCGGCTTGACAGGAATCGGAATTCTGCGAATCCGCGATTCCTGTCCTCAGTCTGCGACTGACCGCCGCCGGAAAGAAAACCTTTCGCGCCTCCCGCTCCGCCGCCGGATCGGGAGGTTTTTTCCGGTTTTCCGCCGTGCAGGATTTCCGTTGGATTTCCGGTACGGCGAGTTGCAAAAGACGGGGCTTACAGTACAGAATCTCAAAAATACAACAACGCGGGAAAGAATCCTGCGGATACGGAACTCAGGGAGGCTTGTCATGTCAACACTGCAGCAGGATCTGGAAAAGATTGAACTGCACAATTTCGCCGGGGCGGAGGAGGCAAAGGAGTTTCACGGAATCGCCCTTCACCGTTTCCCGGAAAAAATGAGGCATTTTCTCCGGGCGTACAGTCCGATCTGCGGAGAGATCCGTTTTGTCACGGAGGCGCCGGAGGTCAAAGTGTTTCTGGGATTTCTCAGTCCGAACGTCAAACAGACGCCGATCCGCGTGTTTCAGGGGAATTTCGAACGGGAACTTCCCACGGGGTTTTCGCTGGACAACGGAAAAGTGACCGTGCTCTCCCTTTCCGCGAAGACGATGCTCAACCGGATGAATTTCGAAGAGATGCACACGCAGACCGTCCTTACGTCCATGCGTTCGGATGCACTGCCGAACAAGGGGTTTTCCCCGAACGTCTGGCGGATTCAGTTTGATCAGACGCCGACCGTCTATTTCTGCGGTCTGGACACGGGCGGACATCCCTGCCGGAAACCGCTCCCGGAGGAGAAACCGAACTACAAATATCTCAGTCTCAGCGGTTCCGTCGGCCAGTTCGGACTCGACGTCTACAACGCAACCGCCGCGCGCAGACTCGGACTCGATCTCTGGAACTTCGGCATGGCGGGACGGAACCTCTGGCAGCCCGAATATGCCGACTATGTCGCCTCCGTCGACAATTTCGACATTGTCACGTTCATGTACGGCATGAATGTGATTCCCCATACGCCCGGCGCCGAGATCCGGCGGCGGATGCGCTACATGCTGACCCGTCTGACCGAAAAACGGCCGGAGCGCCCGGTCCTCGGCATCCCGACCTATCCATGCAATCTGGACCGTCTGATTGATCCCGAGGCCGATCCCTATTACCGTCCCTATCTGGAACTCAAGGAGATCTTCCGCGAGGTGATGGAGGAATTCAGCGCAAACGCCAATGTGCATCTCATTCCCGGCGAGTCGCTGATGGACGATCCCTGCGGAATCTACTGCGACGGACTCCATCTGAGCACCTATGCGCAGGTCCTGTTCGGGATCCGTCTGGCGGAACGGATGCGCCCGTTCCTGCCGGAAAATCCGGAATGACGCAGCCCGCGGAAACGATTCTCCGCAGAAGCAATCCTCTTTCGGCGTTTCGGATCAGCGGATCGCGTTCCGCCGGAATCTCGCGGGGGATTCATGAAAGAAACGGCGGAACATCCGGCTGAAATAATAGATGTTCGGATAACCGGTTTTTTCCGCAATCGCCTTGATCGGCTCGTCCGTTTCCCGCAGCAGAAGTTCGGCTTTTTTCATCCGGGCGCGCAGAACCAGGTCCTGAAACGAGGCGCCGAGCTGGAGCATGCACAGATGGCTCGCCCGTGATTCGGAAATCCCGAGCGCGTGTCCAAGTCCGGAAAGGGAGATCTTTTCGCAGGCGTGCCGGAGAATGTACTCCCGGATCCGTTCCCTCCGGTTCGGCAGGGGATTTTCCGTCCGGTTCTCCTGAAGCAGACGGGCATGGAAGCCCAGTCCGAGAAGCTGCGTTTCGAGAATCAGATTCTCCTGTTTTTCCCGCGGGAAGAGGGGGAGGTTTTCCCACTCGGAGCGGAACTCCTCCGGCGGTTCGGATCCCCGGAACGGACCCAGATAGAAGATCAGTTCCGGCGTCCCTTCCCACAGAAACGGAACGATCAGTTCCGTGACCCCTTTCCAGCAGTTGTGGAGAAACGGTTCTCCGGTCCGGAGGCTCTCCTGTTCCACTTCAACGGCGCAGTCGCGCATGCAGGCCCGGTTGTATTTCGGATTCGCGTAGCGTTTCCGTTCGCAGAACTTCGCATGATGGGCGATCCAGCGGGAGAAGAGGTATCCGCCGTTCCGCGAATACCAGCGGCTGTTCATGGCGTGAACCGTCAGCTTCAGGCCGTGGCGATGTTCGAAGAGACGGATGGCCTGTTCGAAAAAATCCATGATGCCGGACTGCGTTGTTTTGTCGAAATATTGAAATTTCAGCATGATTCGATCAATATACAGCGTTTTTCTGCATTGTCAAATCCGTTTTTCCGCAGTATAATGAAAGAAAATCTCAGAGGAGGTGTTTGGATGAAACAGACAGTCAGACAGGTTCTGGATATTCCGGTTCGCAACGCGTGCGATGTTCTCGTGGTGGGCGCCGGACCCGCGGGAATGGGAGCGGCAATTTCAGCGGCGCGCAAGGGCGCCAGAGTCACGCTGGTGGAATACGGCGGAAAACTCGGCGGCATGTGGACGCTCGGGCTGCTTTCCCCGTTTTTCGACAATAAAAAAGAGGGACTGAATCGGGAATTCCGGGAAAAACTCATGGAACGCAGCGCCTGGGGCGGACTCTGGAACATCTCTTTTGATCCGACCGAGATGGCGCTGCTGATGAACCGGTACGTCATGGAACTTGGAATCGACGTTCTGCTCTGCACCGTCGCCTGCGAACCGTGGATGGAGGACCGGACTGTGCGCGGAGTGTTTGTTCAGAACAAGTCGGGCCGTCAGCTCATTCTTGCCAAAGTCGTGATCGACTGTACCGGCGACGGCGATATCGCCGCGCGCGCCGGCTGTCCGTATGTGATCGGCCGCCCCGGCGACGGCGCATTCCAGCCGATGACGATGATGTTCCGGATCGGCGGCGTCCGCACCGAATACCCCTCCGACCGCATTCTGGACTGGTATACCCTCCTCGAACGGCGTGTCAGGAGCCGGGAGGAGTTCGTCCGGGACGTTCCGTTTACAAATCCCGCCTTGATCAAACTGCCGCGCGACGGCGAAGCTCTGGTCCAGTGGACTCACATCCGCCGGAGAAACGGATGCGACGGTGACGACCTCTCCCGCGCGACTCAGGAAGGATTCCGGCAGGTCGAGAACGCAATGCGCTATTTCCCCCTGATCCGCGATCTCCTGGGCGATGTTTATCTGATGGAGCTGCCCTCCGTGATCGGCGTCCGCGAGACCCGCCGCATCTCCGGCGAATACACCGTTTCCGACGACGATGTGAAAAACGGACATCGCCACTCCGATTCCGTCTGCACCGTGTATTTCGGCGTGGATATCCACGAACCGGATTCCGAGCAGCAGTCCGGCTATCCCAACCCCGGATTCGACATCCCGTTCCGTTCGCTGGTTCCGCAGAACGCGGAAAACCTGCTGACCGCCGGCCGCTGCATCTCCGGATCGTACATGGCTCACGCCGCATACCGCGTCACCGGAGACTGTCTCAAAATGGGGGAGGGCGCCGGAGAAAAAGCCTGCGAATCCATTGAGCGCGGCATCTCCGTCCGGAAGCTCGCTCTGGACGCGGTCTCCTCCGGACAGGCCTGAACCGGAAGTCCGGATTCTCCGCATCATGCGGGAGAACGGTTTTGGGAAAATCCTTTCTCCCGCACTTGACGATGTCGCAAAGCGCGGTTACATTAGCCGGAGAACCGGTTCCGGAACTGCCCCGGACCGGGAAACAAGGAAGGAGACTGTTTGAATGAAAAAAAGAATCGCGCTTGCCGGATGCGCTCATATTCATACGCCGGCGTTTGTGAAGATGCTGTCGGAGCGGTCCGCAAATTTCGACATCGCCGGAGTCTGGGACCCCGATCCGGACCGGGCAAAGAAAAACGCGGAGGCGTTGAATGCTCCGGTCTGCGCCTCCGATGCGGAAATCTGGAACGACGGATCCGTTGATGCGGTCGTTATCTGCTCGGAAACAAAACTGCACGGCGACCTGGTCGGGAAAGCCGTCGCCGCGAAGAAACACATGTTCGTGGAAAAACCGCTCGGCTTCGCCGCAAAGGACGCTCTGGAAATGGCCGCCCGGATCGAACAGGCCGGACTCCTCTTCCAGACCGGATACTTCCGCCGCGGAGACGCCGTGTTCCAGTTCCTCCGGGAACAGATCCGCAACGGCGCCTTCGGAACCGTCAGCCGGGTCCGCATGACCAACTGCCACTCCGGGTCGCTCGGCGGCTGGTTCGACTCCGAATGGCGCTGGATGGCCGATCCCTCCATCGCCGGCTGCGGCGCATTCGGCGACCTCGGAACCCATGTCCTCGATATCATGATGTGGTTCTTTGGAAAACCGGAACGGGTCACGGCGGAGATCCGTTCCGTCACCGCCCGCTACGGCGCGGAATGCGATGAAACCGGAGAGGCTATCCTCCAGCTGCCGGGCGGAATCATCGGAACTCTCGCCGCAGGATGGGTCGATCTCGCCAATCCCGTCCCCTGCCAGATCAGCGGAACAGAAGGTCACGCCGTCGTCATCAACGGAGAACTCTTCTTCAAAAGCTCCCGCGTCGAGGGCGCCGACGGAAAGTCCCCGTGGACAAAACTGCCCGAAAGCAAACCCCATGCGTTCATCCGTTTCCTGAATGCCCTGCTCGGTGCGGAGGAGGAGCTCGTCTCCCCGCGCGAGGCCGCGGAACGAAGCATCGTCATGGAGGCCCTCTACGCGGCAAACCGGGAAAAATGCTGGAAAAAAACCGGCCTGCTGAACTGAAAATCCCCGGCGGAAGACGGAGGAAATAATAAAGCCCCTCTTCCGCCGGATTCCCGATTCCCTTTCATGGCAATCAAGAAAAATATCATTCCTCACTATAAACTCCCTCGCGCAGGAAAAGAACGCGGATCAACGAAATCGGCAACCGTGGTCGGGGCAAAACTGGATTATCCGGACTATTATTCCCTGCCCGTTTTCCCCGCATTCGTCGACCACGGACTCTATACCAGCGGAAACTGGTACGAACATATCAGCTACCGCCTGGTGGCGTTTGAAATCCCTCTGGATGGAAATATGCGCTTCCAGCAGCGCGATATGACAACAATCGCCAACCCCGGCACCGTCTACCTCATGCATCGCGGAGAAAATTCCCGCCTCGAATCGGGCCCCTCCGGAAGATGCCGGAAACTGGCCCTCTGCGTCGGCGGCGCTTCCATCTCCTCCATCATGGCAGATACCGGACTGGCCAACCATGTCGCCATCAATGTGACAAACTTGAAAAAACTTGTCGACCTGATTCAGTCCATCGAATACGCCATACGATCAAACGAAATCCACCACGCATGCGGACTGACATATGAATTCCTGCTCGAACTGGCATCCAATCTTCAACACGAACTCCCCGAAAAAATGACCGCCATCATCGAAAGTATGAAAATCGGAATCCCGCAAAAACTCGCCCTCGATGATTTTATCTCGGAATTCCATGTCAGCCGCTCCACCCTGCACCGGCTTTTTAAACGTTTTTTGAACACAACGCCGAAAGAATATTACAGAAAACTGAAACTCGAATTCGCCCGCAGTCTCCTGAACGATTCTCATTATCCTGTTAAAACGATCGCCGAACGAAGCGGCTTCTCCTCCCCGGTTCAATTCACTCACGCTTTCCGGAGAACCTATCAGATGTCCCCGCTCGCCTATCGGGAAAAAAGAAAAAAGGAAGATTCTTTTTCCTGATGGTCTGAGTTGGTGGCTTCTCGCCCCCAACACCCCTCGGCAGGACCGAAGGCCCTGCACCCGCGCAAAAAATTCAATTTTTTGCGCCCGTTGTTTCGACTCCTGTCGACCGAGGGGGGAGACCAGTGGTTTCCCCCCTGGACCCCCTTATCCTTAAAGGGAGCAGGGAGTGCAGAGGGCGAACCGTCCGGTTTGCCCTTTGCCCGGCAATGCCGGAAAAAAAAAGAAAGCCGAAATTTGAAATTTCGGCGCCGGGTGCAGGGCCCGTTTGGGTCCTGCCGAGGGGTGTTGGGGGCGAGAAGCCACCAACATAGACGTGTGCAGAAGGAGATCATTTTTCAGAAGATGACACAAAAAATCAACTTTTTAGAATATTTTCGCAACTGTTTCATTTTTCTTCCACTTCCTTTCGGGCGGATTTCATATTAAAATAAAAAGAAAGAAATCAGGAATCCTAACAGAAAGAGGGAATGATGAAGAGGACGCTGGTGACATTGCTTTTATTGGCATTGGTTTCTTCCGGAGCGCAGAATCTGCTGAATGAAGGGAGTCTGAAGGGGAAGCTGCCGCGGGGGATTGAGATGACGCTGGGGAAGGGGGGGGCCGGATTTCCGGGTGACAGGGGGGAACCGGATGATGCGTTACCGGATTGCGCTTCCGGAGAAAGCGAAGAGTCTGAATCTGACGATGCAGGTTCGTACGGACGGGTGTATCCGGGGGGATGCGGAGTGGAAGAATGCGCGTCTGGATTTGCAGTTTATCGGCAGGGACGGGAAGCGGGTAGGTCCGTGGCTGAAGACGTTTGCCTTTACGGGGACGCATGGCTGGGTATTCTGCGAGCGGGAGTATGCGATTCCGGCGGATGCCGTGTTCATTGATGTGATTCCGGCGAATTACGGGAAGGCGGGGACGATTGAACTGAAGCAGGTCCGTCTGGTTCCCGACACGGCGTTGGAGGGGACGGATCTTCCTTTGCCGGATGGTTTGTCCGAAGAGGCTGTTTTCTCATTGAAAGATGCGGAGCGGATCTCGACCCGGACTCGTGATAAAGTGACGCTGAACGGGTTGTGGCAGTTTCTTCCGGTGTTCAAGGGAACGGCGGCGGAAACGGTTCCATGTGCAGGCTCCGGCTGGGGATGGTTCAAAGTGCCGGCTTCGTTTCCGGAGCTGACGCAGAGAGCGATGGGGCCGGGAGCCAACAACAATATCGTCTATCTTCCCGGGAAAATCCGTCAGATGGCGAAAAAGGAGAAGATCCGGGAGGCGTGGTACCGTAGGAAAGTCACGCTTCCGAAGGAGTGGGAGGGGCGGCGGGTCCGGCTTCTGGTCGATATGCTCCAGAGTGTCGGCACGGTCTATGTTGACGGCCGAAAGGCCGGTACGCTTGTGTATCCCGGCGGTGCGCTGGATCTGACGGGACGTCTTCTTCCGGGAAGGACGCATGAGCTTTCCATTTTTGTTTCCGCGAAACCGGCGGCGCTTTCCACGTTCATGGGAGAGACGCGCATGTATCAGTCGTTCCGGGATCTGAACAACCGCGGACTCTGCGGCGATATTGAGCTGGAGGCGATTCCGGCCAAAGCCGGAATTTCCGATGTCCTTGTCATTTCGTCTGTTGCAGAGAAAACGATCACGTTTGATACCGGTTTTCTGAATCTTCCGGACGGGTCATACCGCTTGAAGGCGGTTGTTTCGGATGTCTCCGGGACGAAGAAAATCTTTCAATCCAAAATTTTTTCCGGATCGGGGAAACGAGTTTCGTTTTCTTCCGCATGGAGTGATCCGAAGCTCTGGGATATAGACACGCCGCAGAATCTTTATACGCTCCGTCTGGAGCTTCTCTCTGCGGACGGAGATCTTCTGGACGCATTTTATCCGGAGGAGTTTGGTTTCCGCGAATTCCAGTTGCGCGGTCGTCATTTCTATCTGAACGGCAAAAAGCTGCAGCTCCACGCTGCCGCGGTCACCAACACGCGCTATCCGGCGAAGGGCACGGATGAGATGCTCGCGCACATGCTTCAAGTCTACAAAAAATTCCATATCAATTTCCTTCTGGAAGCCATCTACGATTTCGCTCCCGGGACCTGCTGTTACAATGCGGCGTACTGGCGCGCGACCTCGAAAGCCGGCATCCTGACCTCCATGTCCATGCCGCATGTGAAGAACTTCAATTTTGATCTGAAAAATCCGGCCCATGCGGCGGAATACCGACGCATTGCGGAACACCAGATCCGGCGCTATCAGAACATTCCCGGAATCATCCTGTTCGCCACCAGCCACAATGCGATGGGGTATGCCGATCAGCAGAATCCGGAGCGCATCGGCACGTCCTCCTCCGGGAAAACCGGTCTGACTCCGTTCAGCCGGAACCGAAGGAATCAGGCGCTGCTGGCGGAGGCAATTCTGCACCAGATTGATCCATCCCGTCCGGTCTATCATCACAGCAGCGGGAATCTCGGAACGATTTTCAGCATCAACTGCTATCTCAACTGGGCCCCCGTGCAGGAGCGGAGCGACTGGCTTGAACTGTGGGAAAAACAGGGCGACCTGCCGCTCTTCTTTGTCGAATACGGTCCGCCGCACAAAGGCAGCTACACCAGCGAGCGCGGACCGCAGTTCCTCTGGGCGGGCAGTTATTCAAACGTGCATTGTCTCTGGTTCAACGAGTTCAACGCCGCCTGTCTCGGCGAAAAAGCCTATCGTTCCGATCCGGCCAAGGAAAAATTCTACCGTTTTGAAGAAAGCCGGGTGAAGGGAAACCGGAAGAACAAGCCCCTCATGGTTCAGATTCCCTTCAATTTTCCGGACAGTCATGAGGTGCGGAGCCATTTCCTCCGGCGGAATCTGTTCGACTTCCGGGCCAGAGGGCTTTCGGGAATCATCCTCTGGGATTTTGAGTCGCTGTTCCGGAAACTGGAGAAATCCCGGTCGGCGGTGCCGAATCCCGACCGTTTCCGGAATCTCAAGCGCTCCGCGATCGTGAACGACATCATCTGCATCAAGGACGGCGGTTCCACCTGCGACTGGTTCTGGCCCAACGATCCCTTGCACCGGTATGCGGTCACGCCGACCGGAGATACCGTCCGTGCCGCATGGCGTCCCCTGACCGCCCGCATCAAAGGGAAGCTCGGCGAATTCACAGAACAGTCCCATACATTCCGTCCCGGCGAAACGGTCCGCAAGAGCCTCGTGATTCTCAACGATACAAGACAAACGCAGACCGTCCGCTGCACCTGGCAGGTTCCCGGACTCGTGGAAAAACAGACGAAATCGGTTTCCGTCCCTCCCGGCGAACGAGTGGATCTTCCCGTCGAATTCGATCTGCCCGCTTCTTCTGCCGGCGAACAGAACATCCTCGCGGAATTCCTCTATGCGGACGGATCTTCGGAAAAGGATTCCTTCGCGTTTACGATTCTTCCGGAAAAACGAGTCCGTCTTTCTTCGACGGTCGGCGTGATGGATCCGGAGGGTTCGGCGCGCACTCTGCTGAAACGGCTCGGCGTGAGTGCGCGGACTGTCGGAAAAGAGAGCGATCTTGCCGGAGTCGATCTTCTGATTCTCGGGCGCAAGGCTCTTTCCTCTCTTCCGTTCCCGCTGGACAGGCATCTGGAGAAGGGACTGAAACTGCTGGTGCTGGAGCAGAGTTCCGAATCTCTGAACCGGATCGGTTTCCGGACCAATGAAATCGGACTGCGCCGGATGTTCCCGGTCAGCGGATTTTCCGGCGACGTTCTCCGCGACTGGAGAGGAAAAGCGACTCTGCTGCCGCAGTATATGCCGCCGCAGAAGCTGCCGTCCTATCCGATGACCGACTGGTCCGGATTCATGAACCGGCGCATCTGGCGGGCGGGAAACCGCGGAACCGTCGCCTCCGTTCTTCCGGAGAAACCGGCCATCGGCAATTTCCTGCCGCTGTATCAGGGCGGATTCGATCTTCAGTATGCGCCGCTGATGGAGTTCCGGGAGAAAAAAGCGGTGATTTTGTTCTGTCAGCTGGATCTCTCTGGGCGGACAGAGGAGGAGGGCGAAGCAAACAATCTTCTGGCCTCCCTTCTGGAGCGTCTGGAGAAGATGGAGAGCCGTCCGGCAAGAAAAGTCTGGTACACCGGAAACGACGCGCTCCGGAAACAGCTGGATGCCTTGCGGATCCCGGCGGAAAAAGTGGCGGAAAATCTCTCCTCCGGCGATCTTCTCGTCATCGGCCCGGAAGGGAAAATCCCGGAAAATCTGACGGAACTGCTCCGGGACGGCCTTCATGTGATGACGGTCGGCCTGAGCGGAGCGGAACTGAAACGGATCATTCCCGGAATACAGACGGAATCCGGTTCCCATTATTCCGATTTCTCTTCTCTGGCGGTGGCGGAATTTGCCGGACTCTCCAACGCCGATCTGCATTTCCGCTGGGCACAGAATTTTGATGCGTTTCCCGCGGACTCCTCCGGCGGACGCACCCTCGAGTTCCGGAAGGTCGGATCCGGGAAAGTCGTGATGCTCCAGATCCCCCCGTGGAAGATCGACGGAAACGAATATGCACTCCGCTCCTCCCGGCGAAGGGCGGATTTCGCAATGAACCGTCTGCTGATGAATCTCGGCGCCGGCTCGGAGAGCGGACTGCTGCGCATGTTCCGTCCGGAAAACGGCAATCTCCGCCTTTCCCTTTCCGGAATCTGGAGGGGAAAAGAGGATCCGGAAAAGGCCGGACGGAAGAAAAAATATTACGCGCCCGCGTTCTCCGCAGAAGGATGGCGGTCGATCCGGGTTCCCGGATCGTTTGAGTCGCAGTTCAAGGCGCTGGAGAAGTATGACGGATGGTTCTGGTACCGTCTTGAATTCCAGGTTCCCCGGGCGATGACGGCGCAGGAAACGGTGCTGTCCCTCGGTGCGGTCGATGACGAATCGTGGATCTGGCTCAACGGAAAACTGCTCGGCGAAGTCTCCCGGAAAACCAATCCGAAGAACTACTGGAGCACGGAGCGCATCTGCACAATTCCTCCGCATACGCTGAATGTCGGGAAAAACACGCTCTGCGTTCTCTGCAACGATCTCGGAAAAGACGGAGGCATTCTGGGGACTCCCGGTCTGCGGCCAGCAAAACCCTTCTCCCTCTATCCGGATTCCCCGATTGCAAACGACGATCCCTATCGCTATTTCCACTGGTAACAGAAATTGTCTGATCAAATAAAAATAAGGAGAATTTGCAAATGATGCAACGGTTTGAGATGGGAAAAAAGAAACGGACGGCGTGGAGCTTCACCCTTGTGGAACTCCTCGTTGTAATTGCGATCATCGCGATCCTGGCCTCCATGCTTCTTCCGGCTCTGCGGTCGGCGCGGGCAAAGGGGCTGGATATTCAATGCACGTCGAATCTGAAACAGAATGCGCTGTATGTATTCCAGTATGCAGCGGATGTCTACGAGGGACGCATTGTTCCGTGTCATCCGGGAAAGGGAAGCAGCTGGACGCAGTGGCAGTCCCTGCTGGTGAGTGCGTATTTCCGTTCTCACGGAAATACCACGCTGGATTACTGGTATGTCAACGAGAAGATTACAAAAAATCGAATGCCGTTCGGCAGCTTTGCCTGCCCCGCCTCCGATGCCCCGGTAAAAAGCGGCGTCGACCGGCATTACGGACTCAACGCCTGCATTGCGGGATGGTCAAATCAGGTGCCCGACTGTCAGGGATCGCTGATCGATAAGATCAAACAGCCCTCCAATGTCTATCTGATGATGGACATCGACAACACCTCCTCAAGTATTCAGTTCGGCGCCATGGGCCGCGACGGCGCCACGTCATGGAGAATCTTCATTTCTCCGCTGTATCCGATGGGGCGCCATCTCGCCGGAAGCGGGATCAACATGGCCTGGGTTGACGGACACGTCTCCGGCGTGAAGTTCAACGCCATCGCCCCGAGCTACTGGAGCGGAACCGCCGCTCAGAAAGCGCAGTGGGGCGCTCCGAACTGATCCGGAACACAATCCTGTTTCCGCAACTCTTCTTCCAAACGCCTTGCTCTTCCCGGAAATGTCGATCCGGATTCGATCCGTTGTTTTCTTCTCCGGGACGCTTCCGCCGCCCTTCCGCATGGTTTGTCTGAAATGGAGGACGGAAATTTTTTTGTTTCTTTGAAAAATTTTACATTTTGATTGTTTCATATGTTTTATTTCCTTTTTATCTTTGCTTTTTTGAGGTTTGGAAAACGAAAATGTAAAATTTTTCAAACAGGGGGTTGACTTTTGGATTGATCTGTTGTATAATGTATAAAGCAAAGGAGATGAAAAACGGAGATGCGGAAAAAACTTACCATTCAGAAAATTGCCGATTTCTGCGGCGTGAGCGTGGCAACCGTTTCCCGTGTGTTGAACGGCAAGGACTGCGTCCGTCCGGAAATCCGCCGGAAAATTCTTCATTTTGTTCAGGATTTCGGATGGGACAGCAACCGGATCCAGTCCCGGCTTCTCCGGAAAACGGAAAAACACGCGGTTGTCGTGGCTTCGCTCGGGCTGCTGGATTCGACCATCTCCTTCAAGACGCTGGTTTCTCTGCTTCAGTCGGAACTGGGATACAAGGTTTCCGTAACCTTCGGAAGCCGGATGGATGCTCTTGTGGAATGCTGTCAGACTCTCCCGGAGCTGGTGGTGCTGTACGGAATCAGCGATCTGTTTGCGGAAATTGTGCAGGAGCTGCGGGGAAAAGGGGTTGCCGTCATAGCACTCGGCGAGTCGTTCGTCCACACCTGTCCGATCGTTTCCGTTGACTACCGGGATGTCGGAAGACGTGCCGCACAGGATCTGAAACAGGCCGGAATCCGGAAAATCGCGTTTGCCGGGCCTCTCGGCGAACCGGTGCATCCCGTTTCTCCGGAGGCGGTGAATATCCGCTCCATGCATGATCTGATCGCCGGGATCCTGGAGATTTATCCGGACCTCGCCCCGGAGGATATCGTCAGCGACAACTATGGAAACGACGCCGTCTTCCGCGAAATGTTCTTTAAAAAAAAATATGCCGGATGGATCATTTACGAAACTCCTCTTCTGACCACGGCCGGATGCGCTCCGGAATCCGTTCTGAACTCCACCCGGATCGTCTCTCTGCTTCCGGATCTCCGGACTCCCGTGCTGCCGATCGCCTGGCGGACCTACTGCAAAGGAAATGCAATGGCCCGTCTCGGAGAACTGCTGAAAAACACCCGCTATGAGGATATTCCTGCGGATGCGGAATATTTTGTTCCCTTCCGCAAACTCGGAGAAGAACCCTGATCCCAAGGAAAAAGATGAGGAAAACAATGCAAACAAAGAGAATGGTTGAATCGGATGGAAGAAAGAAATTCACTCTTATAGAACTCCTGATCGTTATTGCAATTATTGCGATTCTTGCGGCAATGCTTCTTCCTGCTCTGAACTCCGCGCGGGAGAAGGCCCGTGCCGTGAACTGCCTTTCCAATCTGAAGCAGACCGGGACGGCGACTCTTTCGTATGCGGGCGATTTCGACGATCTCGTGATTCCCGCCCGGTATCTGAAGGACGGGAGCGCAGCCTTCTGGCCGGGACTTCTTCAGACATTGAAGTATGCAAACTGGAAAACGTTTCTCTGCCCGGAAGGGGAACAGGTCCTCTATACCAAAGCGACTTCGGACCGCGTTTCCAAGGCTCTCAACTGGCGGAACGGCTCAATGCCGGGAGCGACCGAAAGCAATGTCTGCTGGGAGGTCGGCGCATTTGGAATCAACCGGGTGCTGACCTATGATTATGATCAGAATTCCTTGCCGGCCATTCTGCGCTTTACACAGGTGAAACGGAATTCTTCCGTTCTGCTGTTTGCTGATTCCGCGCACAAGGACGATCTCACTCCCTGCTATACGGTGCGGAAAGATGCGACGCAGGTGCACCTGGTTTATCCGCGTCATCTGGGGGAACGGGTTTGCAATGTGCTGTATCTGGACGGTCATGCGGGCAGTGTCCGCTCCTCCATGCAAGGGATGACGGGCGTTCAGCAGTTCTATGCTTCCGGAGGAGCGTTCGAGGCAAATGCGAACGTCTGGACCGGAAAGTAAAAATCGTTGTCGAATATAAAATTCATTCACGAAGAAGGAAAGGTTTGCTGTCATGGAATGTCGTCTGCTCTGCGCCGCGCTGGTCTGCGCGTCGTTTCTGTGCGTTTCCGGGAAGCCGGAAAAAATCTGGAATGCGATCGTGTTTTCCAAAGGAGGACGCGTCGAGATTTCCGACGGGACTCGGGAAGGGTTCCGTCTGCTCTGCGAACAGGAGAAGGGAAAAGCGGTCAATGTTCAAGTTTGCGGAACGGTGAATGAATCCGTCCATCCGGGGCGTGTGCGGATGACCTTTTCCGCTCGCGCCACCGGGAAGGGGAACGGGGCGCTCGGCCTGGTCCTCAGCACAATCGAGAACGGGAAAAGCAAAGGGTGGTTCGGTCCCCGGATCCCTCTCTCCGATACAGAGTGGAAAAACTGTGAAATCCGTCTTGACGGGGCGTTCGGCCTGAAAACGGATTCCGTCCGGCTCTGGCAGGTGAAGTTCGGACTCAAAACAACAGGAGGAGATGCCCCTGTCGGAATGGAAATCCGTGATTTCCGGATCGTTCCGGAAGAGAAGGTGGCGTTCTCTCAGAAAGGAACTCGTATGATTTTCCCGGCTCAGCAGAAGAAAAAAGCTCCCGCAGGAAAAAAGGCGTCGTGGAGGATCATCTCCAGAGGCGACGGCGGAACGTATCAGCTGAAGGAAGTTTCGCCGGAGACTTTTTCCGTGGTGCTGAAACGCAATGCGAAAGATGCCCCGGCGCGACTGATGCTGTGTCTGGATTTGAACAAGGAATATCATACGCAGAACCGCCTCTTTTTCACCTGCCGTTCGATCAGCGGAAAGCCGATGACGATTCATCCGCTGCTGAGCTGCCGGATCGATGGGAAAACCGTTCTGAAGTTCGGACCGAAGCTGACGGTCTCCGGAAAGGCGGAAAAACAGTTCATGCTGGGAATCGACTCCGATTTCAAACTCGGAGATACGGTGCTGAAGTTCCTGCAGCTGAAATTTTCCGTTGATATTTCCGGAGCAAAGCCCGGAGAAGTCGTCGAACTGGACGTCAGCGGAATGCGGATCTGCATGCCGGAAGAGGCCGGAATGACTTCGGACCGTCCGGAAGTTCTGGTCCTCCCGGGAAAGAACAAGGAGTCTGCAACGCCCTCCGCGGACGCCGTGAAACTCTTTTTCATGCTCGACAACGAGGATTTTGCCACCGTGTTCTGCGGACGCGGAAATTTCCCGCGAGTGAAAGACCGCTGCCAGTTCCCCGGCTACCGCTCCTTCCTGCTGGAGACCGTGAAGGATCAGGCAAGACTGGCGGATTCTCCGGAAGAGGCGGATCTGATCGTCTATTCCGGCGCCCGCCCGGATCCGGCAATGGCGAAGCGGGTTGCCGCTGCCGTCCGGAAGGGAACCCCGCTCTATGTCGCGGCGGCGGTCGCCGATCCGGAAATCGAAACGCTGCTGCCGGTTTCCGTGAAGCCGCGTACCATCGGGACTCTGCCGGTCCGCCGGAAACTGAAGCCGGCACGGACTGGCGATCCTCTGTTTGAAGGACTCTCCGACGCCGCGTTCGGGCAGTATTTTGACGCACGTCCCCGGAAGGGAACGGTCCGGCTTGTTTTTGAGGACGGCTCCCCCGCAATGGTCGAGGGCAGCGCCGGAAAAGGACGGGTGATCTGGTCCGCGCTGGGGCTCGGTTCGGATGTGATTGCCGGCCGCGCAGCCGAAGATCCCCTGCTGCTCCGGATCGTCTCCGAGACGACCGGAAAAACGCTTCGCGAACCGCTCCGCACACCGCCTCCGTCAGAGAACGGCTGGCGGGAGGGAATCTCGGTGGAGAACTTCGGCCGTTTCGGATGGCTGATCGGCGACGGCCTGCTGGTCGAATCCATGAATGACGTTTTCGATGTCTCCAACGGCGCGGGACAGTACAGTTTCAAATCGCGCCAGACGCCGAAACTCTCCCTCGCGGAGTGGTCGTTCCGCCCGTTGAAGGGAAAGGCTTCCCCGAAAACGGTGAACTGGGCGTATATGTTCATGGAAACCGGAACATTTGAATATTCCGCCTCCTGCATCATTCCCGAGGCGTGGAAAGAGGAAAAGGTCAGCTTCACGGTGGAGGGCGGAATCGACGATCTGGCAGAGGTTTTCTTCAACGGACGCTCCATAGGAAAGGTCACGGAAGACATGCCGGAATACTGGCGGCGTCCCCATCGCTATTCCGTGCCGCGGGAACTGGTGAAGTTCGGCGGGGAAAACCATATCCGGATTGTCGTGGAGAATCTGCGCGGAAGCGGCGGAATGGGAAGCTGTCCGGAACTGATCTGCCTGCCGTCGAAAGCGGAACGCTGGACCTTCACCGCAGACCGGATCAATGAACTCGGAAAAGGCGGCGTCATCGCCGATGCGGATGCGTCGCGCCGGTTCGACACCAGTCTCGCGTTTCCCGGAATCCGCTGGGAGATCTTCGGCAGCCGCATCGTCATGGGCCTGTTCAACATCGCGGACTATGCCGCAGTTCCGGAAGGAAAAGGACAATGGAACATCGTCGATCTGCGGAAAAGCGAATCCCTGCCGGTCAACTGGGCGGAACCGTGGATTCTGCTGTTCCGCGACGGCGAATGCCGGCCGCTTCTGCTGGTCCTCTCGAAAAAACAGGACCGGATCACCGTCTCCAAGGTCGGAGCCACCGTGAACGGACTCGTATTCGAACGGCGCGGGGGAGTCGGCATGATTCTCCCGCTCTGGCTGAACGGGGCAACGGATGCGGACACCTCTTCCTGGAAGTCCGGAATTCCGGCGGCAGTCGCGGAGCGCGCCGCTTTCTGGGGGCCGAAGGCATTCTCCTATCCGGTGGCGGAAAAGGAGATGTTCCGCGTCGACCGGAACGGAGGACGCGTCGCCATCCGGACCACATACACGCATCGGACAACGCCCAATGACTGGAATCGGAGCTGCCCGCCCTTTGCTCCGGTTTCGCCGCTCGCGTTTTTCACAAAAGGTCTTCTGTTCAAGTCGGCTCAGGCGGCAGACTGGAAGCTGGTGACCAATTTCGGAAGCTATGCGGCCCGGGAGAACTCCGATACCGTGGAATGGTCCCTTCCGCTGCCCGCTCCGGATTTTTCCCTTCTGCCGCGGATTGAGGCGGAACCGGAGGTTCGTGAATTGGCGGTTTCGCTGTTCCGGAAAGGACTCCTGTTCAACGCGGGCGGGGGAGCAAAAGAGCTCTCGTGGACTCCTGCGTATCCGGTTGGGGAGGCGTTCCCCGACTGCCGGAATGTGAACGCCCACGGCTGGCTGCACGGGATCAATCAGGTGCTGATCTCGCCGTTCGCTCTGGAGAAAAAGGATCTGGACCAGTTCCTCGCACGGGTCCGGCGCAAGACCATGGCCCCGGCCGAACTCTACCGCTACAAAAGCGCTCTCCGCTGGAGAGAGGAGCCGTTCAGCGGAATCCGGTACCCGATCTATTTCAACAACCGCCATCCGCACACGGTCCGGTTTGCGGAAGGATTCGGAAGTTCAATCAACTATGCGGATGCGAACGAGACCGCGCACATGATTCTGTCGACGGCCCAGATGCTCGCGGACCGTCACGGACAGCGGGATTTTGTCCGGGCGAACGGCTCCTATCTGCGTTCGGCGGCACGGCTTCTGCTGGTCAGCGACGACTGGGCGTACATGTCGTGCCACTGCCGGGAATCGGGACTCTCCGCCACCATCGACATGCTGAACTGCGAATACGCATCCATGATGAAACTCGCCCGGATCGGTGAGATTCTGGAGGATGACGCACTCCGCGATCAGGCGCTCTACCGCGGCGCCCGCCGGCTGGTTCCGACGATCGCCCGCATGCTCTTCCGGGAGTATGCCGCAAAGAACGGACTGCTCCTTTATCCCGCAAACGTGACGACCGGCGTCGGATTCTCGGAGCTCGGATTCAATTTCCGGAACCGGGGCATGAAGCCGATGTCGGTGGACCTCTATGACATGAGTCAGGGAATCCCGCAGGATCTCGTCCCCCTCTACCGGAAATACTGTCCGGAGGCGGAACGCGCCTACTTTGAAAAGCTGGTTTTCCCCGCCCTGTTCGAAAAGGACGGCAGTTATTTCAGCGATCCGGCGATGCTGGACATTCTTGCACAGGCGTCTCCCGTGGAAGAGGCCGTCCTGCGGAAAGCTCTGCGGAAATGTATGGAAAAAGCCGCAAAGACCTACTCGTATACCTCCGACTGGCCGGGAATGACGGTGCCCTCCACATTTGGAAAGGTGCTCTTCCGCCTCTACGGAAAGGTCCGGATTCAGACGGCGAAAGATCTGGAAATCCGGGATTTTGTCTATGATCCCGCAGGAAAGGTTCTCCGTCTGTCGTGCCGTGCCGGATCGTCCCCGGAACTGGTTCTGGAGAGCGCTCTTTCCCCTGCGGATCCCGCTGTTTCCCGGTCGAAGGATGGACTCATCCGCATTCCGCTCCGCCCGGGAGAGGAGAAGAATCTGGTCCTCTCCTTCCGCTGAAAGATCCCCATCGGAAAATCCGTCCTCCCGCTTCCCCCTGGAGGTGGAGGACGGATTCTTTTTCCCCGGACGGAAAAGATTTATTTGAATAAATGAACTTTAAGAACTTGCGCGGACGGAAATTTATGATATAGTATGAACCAGGTATTTTTGTTAGAGGAACGATTTATTGATGGAACCGATCGAATGAAGATGTCTCTGGTCAGGCGCCTGGCGAAGTTGGCCGCGATTGCGCCGCTGTGTCTGCTTCCCGTGTCCGGTGCATGGGCCGGATCTCTGACGGATGCCGTGCGTACGTCCCGCAGCTCCGTGAGTCCTTCGAAAATGTTTCAGAACACCGGCTCCTTCACCAAGGCGAAAGAGGTGGACGCCAGCGCCGATGTTTATGAATATGTGGGAGACAACCTCATCGCCCGCGGACATGCCGTGATCAAATACGGCGATATGACCATCACCGCGGACAAGGCGATCATCAATCTCGAATCCCGCGACCTGGAGGCGACAGGTCATGTCACATTCACCCGCCGCCAGAAAACCGTCAAACTCGTGGATTACGAGGAGTATCAGGAGCTGCTCGACGACAATACCCTCTCCGTGAAGATCCTCGAATACGTCAAAACTCCCATCGGACTGCGGAGAATCAAGGTCGAAATTGAAAATATTTCGGCGTATATGAAGGCCGACCGGATCTCCGGAAATCTGGTTTCGGGCCTTTTCCAGTTCCGGAATTTCGCCCTTCAGAACGGTCCCCTGTTCTTCGCCGCCGCCGAGGCCGAGCGCGCCGTCAACGGAAAAATCACCATCCGCGACGCGAAAATGACCACCTGCGACTATATCATGGATGACCATGCTCACTACGCTTTGAGCGCATCGAAAGCCATCCTGACTCCGCGGGAATACGAAAGCGGACTGCGGAACTACAATCCCGATCACAACGATCATACCGTTCTGGCGTATAATACGATGTTCCGCCTGTGGGGCGTTCCGGTTTTCTGGCTCCCCGCACTGTACAAGCCGTTTGATTCCGACAGTTTCGGCGTCGACTTCGATTTCGGTTCGACGTCCGAATGGGGATACTTCATCCGGGCATCCAAGGGATTCAGCCTCGTCAATACGCCGAAGATGCAGCTCAACGCGGCGGCGATCATCAATTACTATTCGGACCGCGGACTGGCCTACGGCGGAAAACTGAATTTTCTGACCGATAATTCAAAAACCGAAGTGTTCGGCGTCATGATGCGGGACCGCGACCCGTATGAGAGTTTCTCGCTTGACCATTCGTCTCAGCGTCACTGGTATAAGGAGCATGCCCGTCTGAAGATTCCCCGGACACGCTATGATTTCAAGGCATCCAATCTGACCCATATCACGCCCTCGCTGGATTTCCGCGGTCAGATCGAAGTCCTGAGCGATTACAATTTCCTGGAAGATTATTACGATACCCGCTACCGTGAGAATATTCAGCCGCCCACCTATGCGGCATTGGAATATCAGATGGAACGCGCATCCGCCGCGCTGCTGACCACGATCCGCGTCAATGACTTCGACAACGTTGTGCAGCGCCTGCCGGAAGCCCGCTGGGATATGCCGCGTCAGGAGCTGTTCGGCGGACTCTACTACCAGAGCGAAACCTCCGGCGGATATTATGAGATGAAGTGGCGCCATCTGGACAATCCCGGAAAGTATGGACGGGTGAAAGATTACGGAAGCGCCCGTTTTGATACCGTGCATTTCCTGTATTATCCGATCAATCTGGATTTCCTGAACATCATTCCGCGTGTCGGCGGACGCTTCACGGCATATTCCAATTCATCCAAGAACAAGGTGTCGGATGAGGATTTGTCGGATATGTTCGGTGCGAGCGCGCTGGAGCTCTCCTATTTTTCCAACTCGGTGAGATTCCAGAACTTCAAATCGTCCGGGAAAGCCCGCTTCCGGTTCGCCGGAGAACTCGGCGTTGAGGCGAACACCAAGATTTACCGCACCTGGCAGAACGTGCGCAGCTCCATGCTGGAACTGGACGGACTGCGCCATGTGATGATGCCGTATGTGAACTACACCTACATCCCGGAACCGACCGAGAATCCCGAATATCTGCTTTACTTCGACGACATCGACCGGATTGATGAACAGAATTTTGTCCGGATCGGCTTGCAGAACACCTTGCAGACCCGTCGGGGCAACTACGGTTCTGAACAGATCGTGGAGTGGGCGGCTTTGGATACCTACTGGGATTTCCACGGCAACCGCCAGGGAATTTTCGGGCATGTGGGAGATCTCGGAATCCGGCTTTCGCTGACGCCGTTCAAGGATCTGACCATTACTTCGGAACTGCTCTGGGACGTCGGGCAGAACAACGAACACAATGAAGAGGTGCGCCGCGCCTTCGGACGCAAGGCCGGAAGAGTCGGACTGATGAAGCTGAAGTATCTCAATATGTGGAACACGCGCTTCAGCTACCGGATCTCCAAAGACTGGCGGATCTACGGATCGTACATCTATTCCGACGCCTACCGCCAGCGCGGAACCTTCTCCATGGGTTCCATGATGACGCAGATCAATGCAACGTCCTCCACGCTGTCCGCCGCCTATCCGACCGCACAGGACGTCACACTCGGACTGGATTTTCCGACCTATATTGATCCCCGTCTGAAAGGCGGCGTCAAATTCACCTACGACGTGGAGGCCGCATTGATGAAGAACATGGCGTTCTACCTGAAACGCAACTTCCACTGCGTGGACGTGATCCTGGAGGCCGGACGATCCGAGGAGCGGGATGCCGATCAGGACAAGGATGAATCCTACTATGTGATGTTCTTTGTTTCTCTTTCCACCATGCCGCAGGTCGGATTCGGTCAGAAACAGGATTTGTAAGAAGAGTTTCAAACGGACGGTGCAAGGCCGGGATCCCGCCGGCCGGAACCGCGTTGCATAAAGAATTTCAAACGGAAGGTTTTTCAATCATGAAAATGTCTCGGATGCTGGGGCGCAGAATCAAGGAAGACCCCAAGGATGCCAAAACAGTCAGCCACAAGTTTTTAATCCGGGGAGGATACATCCGTCCGGTCTCCTCGGGAATCTACAGCCTTCTGCCGCCGGCGATGAGGATCATTGAGAAGATCGAACAGATCGTCCGGGAGGAGATGAACGCGATCGACGGACAGGAGGTCCTGATGCCGGTGGTGCTTCCCGCGGATCTCTGGCAGGAATCCGGACGCTTCACCAGCGTCGGACAGGAGCTGCTCCGCTTCAAGGACCGCAACGGAAAAGACATGCTGCTGGGAATGACGCACGAAGAGGCGATTGTCCATCTTGTCCGGACGGAGGTCACCAGCTACAAGCAGCTGCCGCTGATGGCCTATCAGATTCAGACGAAGTACCGCGACGAGGCAAGACCCCGCGCCGGACTGATCCGGGTCCGCGAGTTCACCATGAAGGATGCGTACAGTTTCCATACATCGCAGGAGTCGCTGGAGGAGTATTACGAGAGAGCGCATCAGGCGTATGTGAACATCTTCCGGAGAGTCGGACTGCGTCATGTGCTTTCGATCAAGGCAAATTCCGGAATGATGGGCGGAAATGTTTCTCACGAGTTCATGTCCGTGGCGGACTGCGGGGAGGATACGCTGTTTGTTTCGCCCGACGGAGTCAGCTACAAGGCGAACCGCGAGATCGCGGTTTCCGCTCTCCAGTTCCAGCGAACCGCCGAGCTGCCGCTCGAAAAGGTCGCGACACCGGATTCCAAAACCATTGAGGAGGTCGCGAATTTCCTGAAGGTCAAACCGGAAAATACCGGCAAAGCGGTGTTCTACTCCGATTCCGACGGACGGCTGATCTTTGTCCTGATCCGCGGCGACTTCGAGGTCAACGAGACAAAACTTCAGAATCTTCTGAAGATCAAGGAGCTGTCGTTTGCGAACGACGAGCAGATCCGCCGGGCGGGAGCCGTTCCGGGATATGCGTCGCCGGTCGGGATTGATCCTGCAAAGGCGGTGATCGTGGTGGACCGCTCCGTTGAAGGCACCTCCAATCTTGTGGTCGGCGCGAACGAGGCGGGATTCCATTACATCAATTTCAATTACGGACGCGACCTCAAGGATGCGCTTGTCGCCGATATCGCGACCGTCCGGGAGGGCGATCCCTGTCCGGTGACCGGCGAACCGCTCCGCATGGAGCGCGGAATCGAAGTCGGAAACATCTTCCAGCTCGGAACGAAATACTCCGCTCCGATGAAGTGCGAATATCTCGACAAGGACGGAAAATCCCATCCGATGATTATGGGATGCTACGGAATCGGAATCGGAAGAACCATGGCGGCTCTGGTGGAAGACTCCCATGACGATTACGGACCGATCTGGCCGATGTCCGTTGCGCCGTATCAGGTCGAAATCTGCGCGATCACGCCCGACAAGGAGAACGTGATGGAGGTGGCGGATCAGCTGTACCGCGAGCTTGAAAAACGCGGAGTCGAAGTGCTGTTCGACGACCGCGGCGAAAAGGCCGGATCCATGTTCAGCGACGCCGATCTTCTCGGAATCCCGCTCCGCGCCGTGGTCTCCCCGAAGAGCATCGCGGCAGGAGCAATGGAGTTCCGTTTCCGCGGCTCCCGCGATTCCGAACTCGTCCCGCTCGAAAAAACCGCAGATTTCCTCGCGGAAAAGGTCCGGGAAGAGCTCGCAAAATATCAGTGAGACGGCGGAAATGAAAATCCTCTTTTTTTCCGACGTCCACGGCTCGCCGGAGAGTTTGAAGCGGCTCTGGAAACGGAAGGAGACGCTCTCGCCGGATCAGCTGGTTCTTCTCGGCGACGCTCTCTATCACGGCCCGCGCAACCCGCTCCGGCCCGACTACGCTCCTCCGGAAGTGGTTCCGCTGCTGAACTCCGAAAAAGAGCGGATCATCGCCGTCCGCGGAAACTGCGACAGCGAAGTGGATCAGATGCTGCTGGAATTCCCGATCATGGCCGATTATTCCACGCTCTATGCGGAGGGGTGGAAATTCTTTCTCACCCACGGTCATCTCTGGAATCCCGCGTCGCCGCCTCCGGTTGCCCCGGGGACGGTGCTCGCGTACGGCCATACGCATCTGCCGCAGCTCGAAACGCTGGAGAACGGGCTGATCGCCTTCAATCCCGGGTCAATCTCCCTGCCGAAAGGGGGAAATCCCGCTTCGTTCGGCTGGTTCGAGGACGGTATCCTGCGGGTGCTGGAACTGGAATCCGGAAAAGAGATGGCCGTTCTGGAGCTGCACGCCTGAGTCCGCCGGAAAATCCGCCGCATTTTTCCGGATTCCCCGTTGCAAAAAACGGATTGTGTGTTTATATTCCGGAAAGACCGGGAGAAAGACGGATCGGAAAAGGAGAATCGGAATGCGGATCGGACTTGCAATGGAATATCTGCGCGGATGTGTGCAGATCGTGCCCGAAGAAGAAGGAATGGAACTTCAGCGGCTTTGTCCCGCGATGATGAAGTTCTGCCGGAGCTCGGAACACCGGGAAATCCGGGCAAGATGTCCAAGCGGCGTGCGGATCGTTCTGCGGACGGATTCGCCCGTTCTGCGTCTTCCCTTCCGCTTCGGTCCCGCGGCAAGACCGCTTTTTGAATTCGGAGTGTTCCTCGACGGGAAAACGATTCCCGTTTCCGCGGAGAATTCGCTGCTGGAGCTGCATCTGGACGGCCGGTTTCATACGGTGGAGATCCTTCCGCCTCATCTTGTGGAGTGTTTCTTCGGGGAGCTGGAACTCGCTGACGGCGCCCGGATCGAACCGCTTCCGAAGCCGGAAAAGAAATTCCTTTTTCTCGGAGATTCCATCATGCAGGGGATGACCGTTGCATCGCCGGCGCAGGTCTATGCGGATCGGCTTGCCCGCACGCAGAATGCCGATTATTACAATCTCAGCGTCGGCGGAATGACCGCCTTCCGGAAGCTCGGTGCGTTCGCGGCGGAGTATGTCTGGGACACTCTCTTTCTCTGTTTCGGCGTGAACGATTTCAACTCCGGCCGTCCGGTTCCGGAATTCTCCGGGGAGATGGCCGGAATTCTCGACGCGGTGAAGGGGAGGGGCGGGATCGTGCTGATCTCGCCGATTCATCAGCCGGGACGGAATGCGGTGAACGGAAACGGCGACTCCTTCCAGGCCTTCCGCGATGCGGTCCGCTCGCTCGCGGAGAGCCGTCCGGGAGTCCGCTTCATCGACGGAACAAAACTGCTGCCGCACGACACGGTCTGGTTTGTCGACGGCATTCATCCCAATGATGCGGGAGAAGATCTCCTGTTTCAAAATCTTCAGAAGGAGCTGTTATGAGAAAATCTCTGTTGTATGCGTCCGCCGGAGTCGGCGGCGTCCTGCTGCTCGGACTTGGATTTCTGCTCGGCCGCGCCGTCCGGGAGTGCCCCGAACCTCTTCCGGAGGCGGAACCGCTGTTCCGCGCCGAACGTGCCCGCCAGAGTGCGGAATATATGACCGATCTGGGAATCCAGAGGATGGAGACGCAGAGTGATATGACTCTCTGCGCAGTCTCCGCCGCCATTCTTCGCGAGGCGGAACTGTTCGATGTGTTCCGGACCTATCTGGCCTCCCTCCCGGAAACGGAACGCCCGGACGCCGTGCGCCGCCAGATCGAATGGCAGAAGAACTATCGCGCGGAGATTGCCAAACCCTCTCCCTATGGAGAAGGATCTCTGGCTCCGATGGAACGCGCTCTCACCGCACAGTCCAAATTATGCGACCGGATCGCATGGCTGAGCGCTTCGCCGGAAACCCGCGCGGCGTATGACCGGATTCGGAATCTGTCGTTTACCGCCCCGGACAAGGTCCGGCGGACACTTTCCGACGGGGAATTCCTCGGCAAATTCCAGGACGGAGACCAGGAGGTCTTCAAACTTCTTCCTGAATTCTGTATCTCCGACGGCGCGTATCTGGCCGGTGTCCTGATCTGCAATATTCCCGGACGCGAGTCCTTCCGGATGATCTGCATCTGGAAGAACGGGGAACACAAGGAGAAGCTCCGGGTTTCCAAAGTCACCCGTGTTGATTCCCTCCGCTTCCAGGACGGACGGCTGCTGGTTTCTCATACGAAACCGGACGGGTCGCAGGGAACCATGCGCATCGCTCTCCCGTGACAGCCGGGATCCGCCGATCGGGAAGAGTGTTCCGCCGGGGAAGCGAAACTGAAAAACTTCTGCCGCTCTCCAGGTGGAAGACGGTCTCTTTTCCCCGTCCGGACAGAACCGAGGGGGCTTTTTTCCCGCTTTCCCGATTGAAAATTGCCGGATTGACGGTATATTAAACTGTTTCGCTATATTCTTCATTGATTCGGGAGTTGTGCCGCTTGCGGCGGATATGGACGGTTATGGATTGCTTGCGCTGGAAATCGTTCTGCTGATTGTGCTGATCTGCGGATCGGGATTCTTCTCCAGCTGCGAAATGGCGTTGTTTTCGCTTGGAAGAGCCAAGGTGATGGCGTACAGGGATGATCCCTCCCTGACCAAACGGCGGATTTATTTCCTGCTGGATAATTACAACCGCACGCTGGTGACGATCATTCTTTCCAATATGTTTGTCAACAGCTGCATCTCCATGCTGAACGATACGGTGATCCGTCATGCGGGGCTGGAAGGAATCGCCGCGACGGTTGCATCCGCCGTAACGGGCATTCTGCTTCTGCTGCTCTTCGGCGAGATCACGCCGATGACTCTGGCGTATGTATACTGCGATCCGTGGTCGAAAATTGTGGCGGCGCCGGTCTGTTTCATGCGGACGGTGCTGTTTCCCGTGGTCTGGTGCGCGGAAAAGGTCTGCGACAGGATTCTGGATCTTCTCGGACGGAAAAAATCAGTTCCGCTGACGCATGAGGAGTTTGATTCCTATATTGAAACCTGCACCCGCAGCGGAGCGTTTTCCGCCGCCGAACGGGAACTGCTGAAGGAATCTCTGGATTTCTGCATCCGCGAGGTTTCGGAGATCATGCAGCCGATCCATTCGCTCGGATTCATCCGCAAGGATTTCTCCGCCCGCCAGATTCAGGAACAGATCTTCCAGATGAAAAAGATGTATTTTCTGGTCGGAAGCAAGAAAATCGAGACGGCGTCATCCCTGCTTTCCTCCCGGGAGTTCTTCGCCCTTTCCAAACCGGAGCGCGAACAGTGGAGAAGCAGCGGGATTGTGCGTCCCGCAGCGTTTATCCCGGAACAGACCTCCATTATTCTGGCTCTGCGGAACCTGAACGCGGCAAAGATCTCCGCCGCGCTGGTGACCGATGAATACGGCGTCACCGTGGGACTGATTTCGCGGCCGGGAATCTACGCCGCTCTGACCGGCTGTTCAATCGCCGGAGAGAAGAGCGCTCCGACCGAACCGCTGATGTCCCGCCGGAATGTCTGGCTCTATGAAGGGCTTACGCCCGTCGCGTTCGTCATGGAGGACACCGGATGGAAACCGGAACGCGAATTTGAATCGGCAACGCTGAACGGGGTCTTCTGCGAACTCGCCGGATCGCTCCCGGAAAAAGGGGACGAAGTGGAGTGCGACGGATTCCGGATCCGGGTCCTGGAGATTCAGGGAAAACGGGCGTCCAAACTGGAGTTTTCCAGAATCTTTCCGGAAAATGCCCGGTCGTCCGATCCTCCGGAGGAGGCGGTGATATGCTGAGCAGTCTGTGTCTGCTTCTCTTCTTCATCCTGATGCAGGGGGTGTTCGCCGGACTGGAAACGGGGATGATCTCCATCCGCCGTCCGCGGATCGAACACGCATGCGGTCAGGGCAGCCGGGCGGCTCGCATGATTCTCTTTTTCATCAGCCGGCCCGGAGTGATGATTTCAACGTGTCTTCTCGGTGTCAACATTTCGGTGGTCTGTGCGTCGCTGGCGGCGAAGCGGTTCGCGGAGTGCGCGGGTCTCTCCTCGCCGGGAGGGCTGCTTGCAATGACCGCCGTTCTCAGTGTGTCGATGCTGATCTGTGAAATTATTCCGAAAAGCTGGTTCCGTCAGGCCCCGTGTGCACGCTGTTCGCTGTTCGTCTGGATTTTGTACGGGACCTTCTTTGTGCTCTACGTTCCCGTTCGGCTGTTCGATTCCTTCACCGCGTTTCTCAGCCGGAAGATCGCGGGGAAAAGCGATTCCGGAGAGGCAAAATCGGCGGTCATGCGCGAAGATCTGAAACTCTTCCTGCGGGAGAGTGAAACCGTCGGCGAGCTTCCGCCGGAGGCCGCCTCCCTGCTCGACAACGCCATCGGATTTCATTCCGCAACCATCGCAGGGATCATGAGGAAAAAAGAGGAGGTTGTCCAGCTCGATTCCACACTCTCCGTCCGGAGTGCGATGGAGCGCTGCTCCCGGGACCGGATTTCCAAATTCCCCGTCCTGGATGCGGAAACGGGAAAGTGGATCGGAATCTTCTCCTCCCATCACGCGATCTTTACCTTCCGGGAGGAGGAGTGGGGAGACCGGTCCGTTGCGGACTGCATGCTTCCTCTTCTGGAAATCCCGGCATCCACTCCGCTCGGAGAAGCCCTCAAACGGACCCGCGGCGCCGAAGCCGCCATGTTCGTGGTCCTGGACTCCGCCGGAATGCAGAGCGGCATTTTCACATCGTCCGATATCGCCCGGAAACTTTTTGGGTGAAAATCACCGAAAAAATTTGAAATTCCCCCGAAGACGTTTATCTTACCTTCTTAAACAGAAATTTAACAATGGGAGTACGTTCGCATGTCCGTTGAAAGCGCACGCGCATTTTGCATGAGACTGATGGCCGATGATGAATTCCGGGCCGGCCTTGGAAAAGCCGCATCGCCGGAGGCAATCGCCGAAATCATGAAAAAGGAAAATTACGAGTTCTCGCAGCACGATCTCCTGAAAATCGTCTCCGAACTGACCGGAAAGAAGATGACCGCGGAGGAGCTGGAAAAAGAGGTGGTCGGCTTCTATCGGGACGAGGTCGCGGCGGATAATCCCGCGGCGGTCGAAAATGTGACCAGCTGGTTCCGGAGCCTCTGATTCCGCCATGAGAAAAGTTCCAAAGGTCGTATCCCCCGACGAGGCGGTCAGCGTCATCAAGTCCGGCGATTCCCTCTACCTGAGCGGTTTCGCCAATTCGCCGGAACTCCTCGTGGAGGCGCTCTGCCGCCGCGGCGACGCAGGCGAACTGAAAGATGTCCGCATCATCCAGCTCATGACCTTCGGAAAGGCACCCTATACCGAGGAACGCTACGCCGGAATCTTCATCCCGAACGCGTTCTTCGCCGGAGCCAACAACCGCCAGAGCATCCGCGAGGGAATCAGCGACTATCTGCCGGTCGGGCTCAGCGATACCCAGCAGCTCTACCGCTCCGGTGTCTTCCGCTGCGACGTGGCTCTGATTAAAGTCACAAAGCCCGATCAGCACGGCTATGTGTCGCTCGGCGTTTCGGTCGACATCACGCTTGCCGCGGTCGAAAATGCGAAAATCGTAATCGCCGTCGTGGACGAGAAAGCTCCGCGGACCCTCGGCGATTCCCTGATCCCCTACAGCCGCATCGACTACGCTGTCATGGACAACCATCCGCTCATGGAGATCATCAATCCGCCGCCGACCGAACTGGATATCGCCATCGGCCGCAACTGCGCTTCGCTGATCGACAACGGAGCCTGTCTGCAGATGGGCATCGGATCCATCCCGAACGCAATTCTCTCCGCTCTCAAGGACCACGCCGATCTCGGAATCCATACCGAAATGTTTTCCGACAACGTGATCCCGCTTGTCGAAGAGGGCATCATCAACGGCGCATGCAAGCAGATCGACCGGGGAAAACTGGTCACCAGTTTCATGATGGGCTCCCAGCGCTTCTACGATTTCATCGACAACAATCCGCTCGTCCTCATGAAGGATATCGGATATACGAACGATCCGTTCATCATCGCGCAGAATGACAATGTCGTCGCGATCAACTCCGCGGTGGAAATTGATCTGACCGGACAGGTCTGCGCCGATTCGATCGGTCCGTATATGTACTCCGGCGTCGGCGGCCAGCTTGATTTCATCTACGGCGCTTCCCGTTCCAGAGGCGGAAAGGCGATTATCGCCATCGCTTCCGAGACCGGAAAAGGCGAAAGCAAAATCACGCCGTATCTCAAACAGGGCGCCGGCGTTGTGACGCCCCGCCATCTGGTTCACTATGTGGTCACGGAATACGGTATTGTCAATCTTTATGGAAAAACACTCCAGGAGCGTGCCGCGCTGCTGATCAGCATTGCGCATCCCCGTCACAGGGAGGCTCTGGAAAAGGCGGCGTTCGAACGGTTCGGCGCAGGATTCCTCCGCCGTCAGGCTTCGCTGAAACGGTCTTCTTCTGCGTTCTGAACCGTTTTTCCCGCATTGAGGGCATAAAAAAACCGTCCGGCGGCATTCGCTCCGGACGGTTTTCTGCTGTTTCCGGGATCAGAGGGATTTCCGGATGTCGGTCACCAGAGCCATGAGGCGCTTTCCGTACTCGATATAGTTCTCGTAGGAAAGACGTTCATTGACGTTGGCGTCCGGATCGTGGAAAACCTTGTTCATGTGCGGTTCGATGGAGATGCCTCCGTCGTATCCGCGGGAGAACGCATCGGTTAGGATGCGGCGCACGTCGCCGTCGCCTTCTCCGCCGAAGGTGAACTTCATGGTTCCGTCCTCCAGGATTCTGCCGTCCTTGATGTGGATGTAGATGACAAAGTCCCGGACCTTGCTGTAAAACTCCCAGGAACTCTGCTTTTTCAGGGGAGTTTTGCTGTAGTCGTCGTTGAAGACGGGATTTCCCGTGTCGAAGACCAGCCGGAAGGACGGCGAGGAGGCAAGACGGTCGCAGAGACGCAGCGTATGCTCATAGGAGAGTCCGCCCCAGTTCATGCAGTTCTCGTGGACGCAGACCACGCCCGCGTCCTCCGCCATCCGGACGATGGTCTGAAGGCGTTTCACCACCTCTTCTTCCAGTTCCCAGGCTTTGGGTTTCAGCTCCTGGGGAACGGCGAAGCTCATGATCCGGATGAGTTTTGTTCCGAGCTTCTGCATGCGGGGGAGGGCGGTGCGGAGTTCCGCATAGGACTTTTCCGGTGACTCGGTGATCGGATTGGCCCAGTTCGCAACCGCACTGCCGTAACAGTTGATGGAAACGCCCGCTTCGGAAAGTTTCTCCTGAAGCGTTTCAAACTCCGCATCGGAGATGGTCCCGAGATTTTTCCCGAAAAGGGAACGGGCTTCGATGTTGCTCCATCCGAGTTCTTTTGTCGCCTTGATCTGGAGATCAAGAGACGGGGATGCCTCGTCGGCAAAACCGGTGAAATACATTAGAACAGCTCCGATTTGATGTAATCATAGCTCATCTTGAGAGAGTCGAACGGGCTTGCCGGGCAGACATCCTGCTCGACAATGTACCAGAGACAGCCGGATTCATCGGCCGCCTTGACAATCTCCTTCCATTCGAGATTGCCGTTGCCGATTTCGGTCATCATCGGTTTGTCTCCGATGTAGGCGGTGTCCTTCATGTGGAGCAGCGGAAGACGGCCCGCCAGTTTCCGGCACCAGGTGACCGGATTGGCTCCGCCGAGCTGAACCCAGTGCGTATCCGGCTCGCCTTTGAGATTGTCGGCGCAGGAGGCGGAGTAGAGAATGTCGAGCGCGGTCCTGCCATTGTATTTGGCAAATTCAATGTTGTGGTTGTGATAGCAGAGCGTGATTCCCGCTTCCCGGAGTTTCGCTCCGAGGGTGTCCAGGCGCTTTGCAAGAGCCACCCACGCCTCTTCGCTGTCCGGCCGGGTGTGCGGCCACGGATAGGCAACATAAGGACATTTCACCGTATGAAGTTTGTCGATCAGGGCGTCGGTTTTTGTGAAGAGATCTTCGCCTCCGTCATGCGATGCGCAGCAGACAAGGCCTTCCCCGTCCAGCATTGCGGCCAGTTCCTTCGGATCAATCGGTCCGAGAGCGGAAATCTGGACGGCATCATAACCGATCTTCTTGACCTTTTTCAGGGTCTCCGCAATATCCTTCGGGGTTTGGGTGTACTCGTGACAGGTGTAAAGCTGGGCGGCAAGGTTCTTCTGTGAAATCTTCATCTCCGGTCTCCTTGTTTGATTTGGTTCTGGAGTTGGAATAATATTTTCCGGATTCCTTCAAAATTCAAACAGAAAGAGGAAAAAGAGAGAATTTTTCTTGTCCTCTTGTCTCTTTTTCACAGGATGTCAGACGGCCGGCGGGAGGCGGGGAGGGGTCCTTCCCTTTCCGGATTCCCCGGTGGAAAAGTGGCGGCGGTAGGAGTCCGGAGAAAATCCGGTCTTCAGCTTGAATCGCCGGCTGAAATGGTAGACGTCCCGGTAGCCGAACTGATCCGCGATCTTCCGGATGGAGACATCCCTGGAGAGCAGCTGCTCGGCCGCGGAACGGAGTTTGAACTCCTCCACATAGGTCTTCGGAAGCAGCCCGGTATAGTCCAGAAACCGTCTCCGCAGAGCTTCGTCGGAAAGGGAGGCCAGCTCCGCCAGTTCCGACACGGTCCACCAGTGGCGCGGATCGCTGTGGATCATGCGGATCAGCTCCTCCATCCGGTTGCTCTGCGACATCTCCCGCCGGCGGAAATAGAGTTCCGCAAGCAGATTCTGCAGCTGCATGTTCGCCCGGATCTGCGCATCTCTTCCGGGGTCCGAGGCAAGATCGGCAATCGGCGGAATCCGGCGGACCGTCCCGAGCTCGTAGACTCCGGAAACCAGAATCCCGGAATCCGCCAGCCTGTCCGCAACGGGACCGCAGAAACGGATCGCGTCCTCCACATACGGCAGATCGGCGCTCCCTCCGTAGCGGTTGAGCGTCCCCGGCGTGATGAGAATCAGGGAACCCGGTTCCACGTTCCGTTTCCCCTGTCCTTCAATCCAGACCGTCCCTCCGCCGTCGTAAAGATGCGAGAGAGAGTAAAACTCGAATTTCCGTTCGGGACAGTTCTCAAAGCCTCCCACCGATGCGCGCAGTCCGAGGGTGGTGTTGATGATCCACAATCCGTATCTCTTCTGAAATTCCGGCATCCGGGCGATCAGATGATGAATGACCGGTCTTCCGGAGGTCCGGGGGTCGTCAATCAGGATTTTGCTATTGCTCATACGTTTTTTATCCATTCCAAAATTTCTTTTCCTGTGTATAATATAGAACAGAAAGAACTTTGATGTCAAGGTTTTTTTTGAAAAAAAATAAAAAAAGGAACAGAAAAATGGACGGGAAGAAAATCGGAGTTGCCGTGATCGGCAACGGAAGCCGGGCGAAAAATGTGGTTGCAAATCTGCTGCGGGATTCCGGAAGAATGGTCGAGATCATATCGGTTTACGATCCCGATCCCGCGGTGACGGAAGACGCTCTGGCCGCCTGGAAGGCTCCCGGGGCGAAACGATGCGGAAACTGTCACGAGGCGGTCAATACGCCCGGGGTGGAGTGGGTGATGGTCTTCTCTCCGAACGTCTATCACAAGGAGGGGATTCTCGAAGGGTTCGCGGCAGGAAAACATGTGTTTTCGGAAAAACCGCTCGCAACCTCCGTCGCCGACTGCCGCGAGATTTATGAGGCTCACCGGAAAAGCGGACTCTTCTTCGCTACCGGATTCGTCCTCCGCTATGCTCCGATCTACCGCCGGGTCCGCGAAATCCTGGATTCCGGAATTCTGGGCACCGTCATCGCGATCGAAGGAAATGAGAACATCCGTCCGGAACACGGGGGGTACATCATGTGCAACTGGCGGCGGCACTCCTCCGAAGCGGGACCCCACATCCTTGAAAAGTGCTGTCACGATCTGGATTTGATTCTCTGGTTCGCCGGTTCCCTTCCATCGCGGGTCGCCTCGTTCGGCGGACGCTCGTTCTTCCGCGCCTCCAACGGTTTCCTGATGGAAAAATACGGGAAAAACACCTTCTGCACCTGGCCCGATCCCCATGCGATCGCGACCCCTTTCCACGAGGATACCGATCTGATGGACAACTCCGTCTCCATCGCGGAATTCCGCAACGGAATCCGCCTGACCTTCTTTGCGACAATGAGCAATGCCATGCCGGAACGCCGCCTCTATTTCTCCTGTTCGGAGGGGACAATGTCTGTGGAACTCTACTCCCGGCGCATCCGCTACGCCCGTCTCGGCAGCGATGAAACGGTCGAAGTCTCCTTCGACGGCGACGGCCACGGCGGCGGCGACTCCCGGATCATGAAGGAACTCTATCAGACCATGTCCGAAGGCGTCCCTCCGAAGTGCAGCGGAAGCGAGGGCCTTGAAAGCGCGGTCTTCGCACTCGCCTTCGACAAAGCCGCCCGCGAAGGCTGCGTGGTCGATCTGGAGACGGTCTGGAAAGAACTCGGCCGCTGATCTTCCCCTCTCTCTTTTTTCTCCGCATCCTCTTGATTTTTCCCCGTCCGCGGATATACTATCTTCCGCGGACGGAGGGATGCCGTTCTCCCGGTTCCCCGTCCCCGCTGAAGGAGGTGCGGATCATGCTGGAGGATCATCAGAAATCGGCCGGACTGCTGCTGAACATCACCGGCAATGGAAAAGGAAAGTCAACCGGTGCTTTCGGCATCACGATCCGCGCTCTCGGATGGGGCTGGAAGGTCCTGTTCCTGCAGTTTGTCAAGGGAGGCCGCGAAACAGGGGAAATGCGGTTTTTCTCCCGTCTTTCCGATCCCGGTCTGGAATTCGATCAGCTCGGCGCGGGCGCTTCCTGGGAGCCGGGCGATCATGCCGCGCTGGCGCGGAAAGGATGGCTCCGCGCAAAAGAGGCTCTCCGTTCCCCGCAATGGAATCTCGCGGTCTTCGACGAACTCAATATCGCGCTGCATTACAACTGGATTCCGCTGGAGGAGGTGCTGGAAGCTCTCCGCACGCGCCGTCCGGATCTAAATGTGGTGATTACCGGCCGCCATGCGCCTGCGCCGCTGCTGGAAATGAGCGACCTCGTTTCGGAGATCAATGAGATCCGTCATCCTTTCCGGAAGGGGATTCCCGCCGTCCGGGGGCTGGATTACTGACTCCTCCGGGGGTGGGGACGGCATAGTCCGTTTCCTCCGGCCGGTTGATGTCGAGCCAGCGGCGCGCGGCCCACATCCATTGGACGGGATCCCGCGCAATGAGTTTCTCCAGCGCCGTGGTGCAGAGCTGGGAGATTGCCTGGACATCCGCGTTCCGGTCGCCGGTCGGGCGGTATTCGATCAGATCGCCGAGAAGGATCTCGAATTCGAAATCTTCGCTGATCCGGCGGGTGATCTCCGGAAGAATCGGAATCCCGGTCTTCAGGTGAAGCAGCGCCGGACTGATGTGCGTCCGGCAGGGATGCCCGAAAAAGACGGTTCCGATTCCCTCTTCGCGCGACGCATGCTGATCAATCAGCAGATGGGCGATTCCCCCCTTCTTGAGCGTCCGGAGCAGCGGCCGGAGCGATCCCCGTTTCTCCACAATGGTGTGCAGCGGACAGCGCCGGTTCGCATTGATAAGCTCCCCGATCTCCGGATTGTCGAACGAGCGGACCACCGAACACATCGGAAGACCCGACAGTTCCGGAATCGCGGTCCCGTTGATCTCCCAGTTGCCGTAGTGTGCGGAGACCAGAATCACGTTGCCGTGCTCCGCTCCTTTCGAAAAAAGACGTTCAACGCTTCTTTCCGGACCGGAAATGCGGATCTTCCGCGGATCGTAATGCTGATCCTGCGTGACGATTTCCACAAACAGGCGGCTGTATTCCCGCAGCACTTTCCGGGAGTATCCGGCGGCCTCCTTCCGGCTGTGCGCCACGCCCGCGTGAAGAAGATGCGAGATCGTCCGGCTGCGGTGGCGCGCATCCAGCCAGTAGAAGATCAGAAACACCGCGTGCGCAATCCGGAACGCCGCACGGAGCGGAAGACGGCGGAACAGATCGTAAAAAAAACGGAACAGCGCATATTCAATCCGTCTCCGCCAGAACGGAATCTCTTTCTTTGCCATACGCTCTCCTGCCGTCTTTCCGAATTGTGAAACCGATAACCGGAAAAGCTACCATAAAATACGGGAAAGTCAAGTTTTTTTCCTCTCAGTTCATTGATTTTTAACAGTTTCGCTGTAATAGTACCTCAAAATGATGAATGAAAACAATCAATTTGCGAGGGTGCTGCAATGCATGGCTTTTACCGGATTTCCGCCTGTGTTCCGCGTCTGAAAGTTGCGGACGTGCGTTTCAATGTCGAGCAGATCAAACAGCTTGCGGAGGAGGCCGCGTCATCCGCAAGTTCAGCGGTTCTTTTCCCCGAGCTGGCGGTCACGGGGTACTCCTGCGCAGACCTCTTTCACAATTCCGCGCTGCTGGACGAGGCGGAACGGGGAATCGCAGAACTGGCCGCGTCGCTGCCGGAAAACACGATCCATGCTGTCGGCTGTCCCGTCCGTTTCCGCGGACGGCTCTTCAACGCCGCCGTGATTCTCCAGAACGGAGCCGTCCTCGGCGTGGTGCCGAAACTCAATCTGCCGAACTACCGGGAGTTCTATGAAAAACGCTACTTCTCCTCCGGAAAAGGCCTCCGCGGAGAGGTGTTCCGGTTCGCCGGATTCGATTCGGTGCCGTTCGGAGAGGATCTGATCTTCGATGTTTCTCCGGAATTCCGGATCGGCATCGAAATCTGCGAGGATATGTGGGTCGTCATTCCGCCGAGCTCCCGCCTTGCCCTGAACGGAGCCAATCTGATTCTGAACCTTTCCGCGAGCAACGAACTGGTCGGGAAGGCGGATTACCGCCGCGAACTTGTCCGGGGGCAGAGCGCCCGCTGTGTCGCCGCCTACGCCTATGTGTCGGCCGGCGTTCACGAGTCTACAACCGACACGGTCTGCGGAGGACATGCCGTGATCGCGGAAAACGGATCCGTCCTGCTCGATTCCGACCGCTTCTTCCGCGACGGCCGGTGCGTGTCCGCCGATGTCGATCTGCGCCGCATCTGCGCGGCGCGCCTTTCGGACAGCCCCTATGCGAACAGCGTTGAAATGGAGTCCCCGTCCGCCTGCCGGATGATTCCGGCTTCTCCGGTTCCCGAACCGGCGGATCTGCGCAGAACGGTCGAACCGCATCCGTTTGTCCCCGCCGATGAGGCGGACCGCGACCGCCGCTGCCGGGAGATCTTCTCCATCCAGTCCGCCGGCCTCGCGCGCAGAGTGGAACACACCGCCGCACGGAAACTGGTGATCGGAATTTCCGGAGGACTGGATTCCACGCTCGCTCTTCTCGTCTGCGTGGAGACCATGAAGCTCCTGAACCGTCCGCCGGAAGATGTGATCGCGGTCACAATGCCCGGATTCGGAACCACCGGGCGAACCTACAACAATGCGGTCGGCCTCTGCCGTCTGCTCGGAACCGAACTGAGGGAAATCAGCATCCGGGATGCCTGTCTGGAACATTTCCGGAACATCGGACACGATCCGGAAACCCATGACGTCGTCTACGAAAACTCCCAGGCGCGGGAACGGACCCAGATCCTTCTCGACATCGCCAACAAGGAAGCCGCGATCGCCGTCGGGACGGGGGATCTTTCCGAATCGGCCATGGGCTGGTGCACCTACAACGGCGACCACATCTCCATGTACAGCGTGAACTGCTCGGTCCCGAAAACCCTGATCCGGTTTCTGATTACCTGGATCGGCGAACATTCCTCCGACGAAGTCCGCGCAATCCTTCAGGACATCATCGACACTCCCGTCAGCCCGGAACTCCTCCCCGCCGCAAAGGACGGATCCATCCGCCAGAAAACCGAGGACATCATCGGTCCCTACGAAGTCCACGATTTCTTCCTCTACCATTTCCTGAAATACGGGGCGGCTCCGGAAAAGATGCTTTTCCTTGCGGAACATGCGTTTGCGGGGACTCATTCTCCGGACCGGCTCAGAATCTGGCTGAAGACCTTCCTGCGCCGCTTCTTCTCGCAGCAGTTCAAACGCAGCTGCATGCCGGACGGGCCGAAGGTCGGGACGATCAGCCTTTCTCCGCGCGGAGACTGGCGAATGCCGTCGGACGCCTCCTCCGCTCTCTGGTTCGAATCTCTGGAGGAAAACTCCTGAATATCCCGTCTCACTGCACGGGAAGAGCCGGATCCGTATAGATCACCAGGCCTTTTGCAAAGGTGCATCCATCCGGAAGCTGGACCCGGTGGGGAATGTTGGCTTTCATGTACAGCGTGTCTCCGGCCTTCATCTCGTGAAGGCCGGAATTGTCGTAGAGATAGTAATTCAGCCGGCCCTCCAGCAGAAGGAAGAACTCCTCCGTGTCATGAAACATGAAGTCGCGCGGAGCGCCGGGAGTGTATTCAATGAGAAACGGATCCATCTTCCGCCCGATCTGCTGGTAGGCGAGCGCAAGATAGCGGATTCCGTGGTTTTCGCCGTTGTCGCGGTGGAGTTCCTCGCCCTCGTCGATGCGTCCGAAGGAGTACTGCGGACCGCTTTCGGCGGATTCGCTGAACAGTCTGCTGACCGGCAGGCCGAGCGCCTCCGCAATCCGGACGAGCGCCTTCAGCGAGGGCGTCTGCCGGAAATTCTCCACCTGTGAAATGAATCCTTTGCTGAAGGAGCTCTTTTTCGCAAGCTGTTCGACGGTCATGCCCTGTGCGATGCGCACCTTGCGGATCGTTTGAGAGAGTTCCAGCAGATTCATGTTGTCCTTTCCTGTTCTGTCCGTCTGCGCAGGCCGGCCGCGCGGTTGCTCGTGATGAAATCGACTCCCGCGGAGAGATAGAAGCGGGCGGTCTCCTCCTCGTCAACGGTCCAGACGTTGAAATCGTATCCCGCGTCCTTCACCGTTTTGACGAGTTCCGCCGTATTATACTCCGGTTTCGCTTCCGCGTCAATGCCGTCCGCCCGGATTTTCTTCAATGTTGCGAGAATTTTCTCCGGAGAGGGGGAAATCCCGCCGTCCTCCTCTTCCCGGAAGCCGGTCAGCCACTGGACCCTGAGTTCCGGCCGCATCTCCTTGCAGAGACGGACAATCTCCGCGTGAAATGAGATCATGACAATCTGTTCAGGAGCAGCGCCGGACCGGTCGATCTCTTCCAGAAAAGCCGGCAGCACGCGCGGATCGTTCTCTTTGATCTCCGTGAAGCAGAGCCGTCCCGGCCGGAGAACGGAGAGCAGTTCGGAATATTTCGGAATCCGGACTCCGAAATATTCCGCTCTTCCGCAGGAGGCGTCGAGCTGTTCCAGTTCGGCGAAGGGAGTCCGTTCGATGATCTTCGATTCGCCGCCGCAGGTGCGTTTCGTGTCAGAGTCGTGGCAGCAGACCAGAATTCCGTCCGCAGTCAGATGAATATCGGTTTCCACTCCGTCCGTTCCGCGTTCCATCGCCAGGCGGAAGGCCGGAAGAGTGTTCTCCGGCGCATCTTTCGATTCGCCCCGATGAGAGATCCAGAGAGCCATTTGTACACTCCTTGTTTGTTTTGCGTTTGCTTTTTTATCTGTTACGGACAGCTTGCCGTTACAATAACACGGATTCCGGTATTGTCAATATTTTCAAGCAGCGTATCGCCGCAGTGAACGGGCGTGCGGACGGTCATGGTGCTGAGACGGTTCAGAAGAGCGGGAATCCCGGCGCGCGGGAACGGAGCATCGGTTCGGACCGGAAGATACGGCAGATCCGGAGAGTCGGTCCGGACGACCGCCGTGACCGTCCTGCGCGGATCGGTCATCTCCTGTTCCGCATGGGCGGCTCCGCGCGGACAGCGGTTGCCCGCGACCCGCCATTTTTTCCCCGTTCCTTCGACGCGTTCCACTGTCATGCGGCATCCCCGCGGACAGACAATGCAGAGAATTTCCCGTTTCATTCCGTTTCTCCTTCCTGAAGATGAAAAACCACTTCCCCCTCTCCGCTGAGCTGTTCCGCTTCCACTTCCGCCGTGATCATCTCCGCGGGCCGGACGAAGGGCATCCGTTTCCGCCAGACGGTGGTTCCGTTGATCTCCGCCCGCAGCCAGCCGTTCTCCGCAACGATCAGCGGACGGAAGGAAAAAAGCGTTTTCCGGCCGGGGAAATACCAGCTCGGCACCACATACTTGAGATTCGCGCCCGCTCTCGCCCGGATGCGTGTCCCGGGTTCCGTTCCCGCCAGACGAGCCGGAATGTTCCGTGCCGCCCGCGCCGCCTCTTCCGAGACAAAGTCCACAAGATCGTGAACATGCAGCACATTCCCCGCGGAAAAAATTCCCGGAACGGTTGTTTCATAGTTTGCATCGACCATCGCTCCGCCGGTCGCCGGATTCAGCACCACGCCCGCGGAAGAGGCCAGCTCGTTCTCCGGAATCAGACCCACGGAAAACAGCACGGTGTCGCATTCGATATGGAACCGTTTTTCCGGATTCGGCACTCCGTTTTCAAGCGGAGCTGCATCCACTCCTTCGACCCGGTCTTTTCCGCAGATCCGGACGACCGCGTGTTCCAGATACAGCGGAATCGCGAAGTCGTCCAGGCACTGCGCCACATTGCGCGGAAGTCCCGACGGATGCGGCAGAAGCTCGATCACCGCTTTGACTTCGATCCCGCTCCAGCGCAGACGGCGCGCCATAATCAGTCCGATATCCCCCGATCCGACAATGACGGCGGAACGTCCGGGAAGCATCCCCTCCCGGTTCAGCAGTTTCTGTGCAGCTCCCGCCGTGAAGACTCCCGCCGGCCGCGTTCCCGGGATCGCGAGACTGGCGCGGGTCCGTTCCCGGCAGCCGGTCGCCAGAAAGATCGCGCGCGCATGGATCTTCCGAACCCCGTCCGCTCCGGAAAGAAGAAGCAGTTCAAACGTTCCGTCTTCCCGGATCCGCAGAGAGGTCGCGGAACAGCCGAGCGCGAACACCGCTCCGGACTCCTCCGCTTTCCGTGCGGCCCGTTCCGCATATTCCGGCCCGGTCAGTTCCTCGTTGAAACAGCGCAGCCCGAATCCATTGTGGATGCACTGGAGCAGAATGCCGCCGGGACGCTTTTCCCGGTCGATGACAAGAGTCGACAGTCCGGCCGAGGAGGTTTCCGCTGCCGCCGCAAGACCCGCCGCTCCCGCCCCGAGAACGGCGACCGCATACTCTTCCGTTTTCATGCTTTCACCTCCAGATCTCCGAGTTTCCCGACAAGAATCCGGCTTTCTCCGCCCCGTTTGGTCAGCTGCTCCATGGGAATTCCGCTCTCCCTGCTGATGATTTTCAGAATTTCCGCCGTGCAGAATCCGCCCTGACAGCGTCCCATTCCGGCGCGGGTAAAGAATTTCACGCCGTCCACGGTTGTATGACCCCGGCGGACCGCTTCGATGATTTCCGCTTCCGAGATCGTTTCGCACCGGCAGACGATCCGGGTCCATGCCGGATTTTCCGCATGCAGTTTTTCCAGCTCCTCCGGCGGCAGCGAACGTACTTCGCGATGCGGCGAAAGATCGTATTGAATCGTCCGCTTCTCCGTCAGCCGGAGCCCTTCGTTTTTCAGCAGGTCCTTGACATATTCCCCGATCGCGGGCGAGGCGGTCAGCCCCGGCGACTGGATCCCCGCAACATGGATGAATGCGGGAACCCGCTTCGAGGGCGCAATATAGAAATCTTCGCTGTCGAGAACCGGACGAAGCCCCGCGAACGACGCAATGACATCGCCCGGACGGATGCCGTCGATCATGCCGCGGGCAAGATCCAGAATTTTCCGGAAGCGTTCAGTTGTCGTTGCGGTGTCGTCCTTGTCGTCGACCGGATCCGCCGTCGGACCGATCATGGTGGTCCCCTCCGCAGTAGGAATCACCAGAACCCCCTTGCTGTGTTTCGACGGAACCGGAAAGATCACATGTTCCGGACGGGCCGCGCTGCAGCGGTCCAGCAGATACTCTTCTCCTTTGCGCGGATGGATTGTGTAGGTTTCCGCACCGCAGAAGCGGGAGACCTCGTCGGCATGGAGCCCGGCCGCATTCACGAGATACCGCGCCTCAACCTGGTCGCCATCCTCTGAAAACAGAATCCAGCGCCCGTTCCGGTATTCCCCCCGGACTGCCTTCCAGGAGCACCGCAGACGCACCCCGTTCCTGCGCGCGGACTCCACCAGCGAAAACACATACCGGTACGGTTCAATCGTTCCTCCGCCGGGCGCGTGAAACCCGCCGACCACATCGCTCCGGAGTTTCGGTTCCAGACGGAGCATCCGGTCCCGTCCGCACATCTCCAGCGTCCGGACTCCGTTGGCGATTCCCTGCGCATACAGCTTCCGCACAGCCGCCATTTCCTCCTCGCTGAACGCCGCGACAAGAATCCCGCAGCGCCGGAACGGGAATCCAAGTTCATGCTGGAGTTTCTCGAACATCAGATTGCCCCGGATCTCCAGTTTCGCCTTCAGCGTGCTCACCGGATGATGAAACCCACCGTGGATAATGCCCGAATTCGCCTTCGAGACACCGAATCCGACATCCGCTTCCCGTTCGATCAGGAGCGTGTCCAGTTCATAGCGGGAGAGCTGCCATGCAACAGCGCTTCCCGATACTCCTGCTCCGATGACCGCCACATCATAGATCATTCCATTTCCTCCATCGTTTGAATCCATATTTTCCGCAGTTCGCCAAGATCCGCAACCGTGAGATCCGGATGGATCCCCTCCACCCGCACCGGATCCGTTTCCGGACCGGCTATGTGACAGGTCATCGCCCCTGCATTCACTCCGAGCGCGATGTCGGTGGAAATCCGGTCGCCGACCATCAGACATTCCCCGACGGAAACCCCGCGGCGGGCCGCCGCCTCCCGCAGCATGCCCGCATCCGGCTTCCCGAGAATCTGAAGCGTTCTTCCCGTCGCATATTCCAGGCAGGCCGTAACGGCTCCGCAGTCCACAAGACAGGTCGGGCGGTCGGTCGGACAGCAGGCGTCCGGATGGGTCGCGAATCCCGGCACTCCCTGCCGCAGGAACCATGCCGCCCGGCAGAGTTTCCCGTAGGTCAGGCGGCGGTCAAATCCAATCATCACCGCCTGCGGCGTCTTCCGGTCGATCTCGAACCCCGCCGTCTCAAACGCCTCCACGAGACACGGCATCCCGACCGGGAAAATCCGCCGGATTCCGGGATGCTCCCGTTTTAAAAAGTCAATCGCATAATCGGTGGAAATATAAAACTCCTCCGGACGGCTCCGGATCCCGAACGATTCCAGACGGGCCGCATACTCCCCCGCTCCGTACGAAGAGTTGTTCGACAGAAAGGTCCAGCCGATCCCCCGGCTTTTCAGAAACTCCAGAAACGGAATCGTCGTCGGGAATAATTTCTTCCCGCAGTAGATCGTCCCGTCCATGTCAAGAAACACCTGACGGATCCTGGAAAGAGTGTGTTTCATCCGATGTCCTTTGCCGGTTGTTTACTTATTTGTTTATTAAAATAAAACAAGTATGTATAAAATCAAGTCCGCGGCGGGAAAAAAAAGGAAAAAAACTTTCGGGACGCAAAAGCAGCTTCTTTTCCTGATCCGCGCTTGAAAAAAGAGGGAATCCGGAGTATTTTACAGATCAATTATAGAACCCTTCCAAAACGACAAGGAATCATCAAATGACGGAAAGTTTTCTTCAGAAAGCCTTTGCACAGCGCATCGGCGGCGAAACCTTCGGCAAGGATACCAAAATCTATAAATTTGAAAAGATCAAACGCGCGAAACGCGAGGCGATGGCAAAGAATCCGGGCGTGAAACTGATCGACATGGGCGTCGGAGAACCCGATGACATGGCGTTTCCCGCCGTCGTCAAGGCACTGCAGGAAGAGTGCGCGAAATGGGAAAACCGCATCTACGCCGACAACGGAGTCGCGGAATTCCGTGAGGCGGCGGCACGCTATATGAAGTCCCTCTACGGAGTCGAACTGGATCCCGTGACCGAGATCTGCCATGCGATCGGCAGCAAGTCCGCGCTGACCCTGCTTCCGGCCTGCTTCATCAATCCGGGAGATGTGACGGTCATCACGATTCCGGGCTATCCCGTTCTCGGAACCTGGACCGAATATCTCGGCGGAGAGGTCGTGAAACTTCCGCTGCTGGAGGAAAACGGATATCTGCCGGATCTCGAATCCCTCACCGCGGATCAGCGCAGACGCGCAAAACTGCTCTACCTCAACTATCCGAACAATCCCACCGGCGCTTCCGCCACCGTTGAATTTTTCACGAAGGCGGTGGAGTTCGCGAAAAAGAATGAACTGCTCATCGTCAGCGATGCGGCATACGCTCCGCTGAACTTTGTCGGCAAACCGCTGAGCATCCTTTCCATTCCGGGCGCGAAAGAGGTCGCCGTGGAGCTGCACAGCATGTCGAAGGGATTCAATATGACCGGATGGCGTCTCAGCTGGGTCTGCGGGAATCCGCTGGCGGTCAAGGCGTTCGCCACCGTCAAGGACAACGCCGACAGCGGTCAGTTCATCGCCATTCAGAAAGCCGCCATCGCCGCTCTCGACGATCAGGAATCCATCACCCCGATGATCAGCGCCAAATATGAGCGCCGTCTCAAGAGCATGGTGGAAACCCTCCGGAAACTCGGATTCAATGCGAAGGTTCCGGCCGGTTCCTTCTATCTCTATGTGAAGGCCCCGAAGAGCGCGTCCGACGGAACCGTTTTCGCCTCCGGAGAGGATTTCAGCCAGTGGCTGATTAAAAATAAACTCATCAGCGCGGTTCCCTGGGACGATGTGGGGCCGTACATCCGCTTCGGCGCGACCTTTGTCGCCCGCGGCGGCCAGAAGGAGGAGGAAGAGGTCCTTGCGGAATTCGCAAGACGTCTCTCCGACGCGAAATTCACGTTCTGAGTCCACGGTAGGAATCGCCGGACGGCTCCCCGCCTCCGGTCTTCCCCCTGAAACGAGGCCGTATGGAGGATGACACCAGACAGATGCCGGAACCGCCCGGAGATACGCTGGCCGGAATGGACACCGTTCCGGTCGATGTCGATGCTCTTTTCTCCGGTACGGATACCCAGGAGCAGACTACGCCGATCCGTCCGGAAAATCTCGAACTTACGGCCGACGATCTGCTCTCCTCCCTGACCCGCAAACCGCAGGATAAATATAAATTCCGCCGGAGCATCGGGCAGGGAGGCATGAAAGTCGTCATCCAGGTCAAGGACCGCGACACCACCCGCGACATCGCGATGGCGATGCTCCCGAACGCCGGAAACCGGCCGAAGGAGGAGATCCTCCGATTCATTGAGGAAGCGCGGATCACGGCAAGTCTGGAACATCCGAACATTGTTCCGGTGCACGATATCGGCGTCGACAATTACGGATCGCCCTACTTCACCATGAAGCTGATTCGCGGAGAGACCCTGGCTTCCGTTCTCCGGAAACTTCACGACGGCGATCCGGAGTATCTTGAAAACTATCCGCTCGACAAACTGCTCCGCATCTTCCTGAAGGTCTGCAACGGAGTCGCCTTTGCCCACTCGAAAGGAGTGCTGCACCTGGACCTGAAGCCGGAGAACGTGCAGCTCGGCGACTACGGTGAAGTGATTCTGATGGACTGGGGACTGGCCCGTCTGGTCTCCGTCCCCGAACAGAATACCGATGCGCCTCCCGATCCCGCAATCCCGTGGACGGACAACCGGACCTGCGACGGCGTCCGCAAGGGAACCCCCGGCTACATGGCCCCGGAACAGGCCGCCGGAAAAAACAGCCAGAAAAGTTTCCGGACCGACGTCTATTCGCTCGGAGCCATTCTCTACTCCATTCTGACCTACTGCAATCCGCTGGAGGGGAACGATGTGAAGAAATTGCTGGCCGCGACCGTCCGGGGCGCAATCGTTCCTCCGTCGCAGCGGGTTCCGGGCCGTCTCATTCCCGCCGGTCTGGAGGCGGTGGTCCTCAAGGCAATGGCGCTTCAGCCGGAAAAGCGGTATTCCGGCGCAAAGGAACTCCGCAACGAGGTTCTTGCCTATCTCAGCGGCCATGCAACCCATGCGGAACGGGCAACCTGGATGAAAAAGGCTTTTCTTCTGATGCGGCGTCACCGGATCACCTCCATTGCGGTCGCGGTCGCGCTCCTGCTGGGGCTCGGAACGGGCATTTACGCCGCGATCGACTACGATCTCCAGCATGGCGACTGGATCTCCGTCTATGATGCGGATTTCCGGAAGGAGGATCTTTCGGAGAGTTTCTCCTGCTATGACGCGTATCTGAAGGAGGAGAGAAAAATCTGGACCAGAACTCCCGACGGACTGAAGGTCCAGCCGGGGGAATGGCTCTGGCTGACGGATCCTAAAATCAAAGAGAATGTCCGCGTGGTGATGGCTTTTTCCACGACCTCCTCGGGGGGAGGGATCGACATCTGCATCAACGCGCGCCGTCTGCCGGTCCGCACCTGGCGCGATTTTCCCTGCGGATACGGCGCCCGGATCAGCGGAACCGCAAACGGAATGGATCAGATTTTGAAAAATGAGTCGCAGAGTTCCGCTCCGGAGATGATTTCCGCTTCTCCGGCGGGAACGGACCGGTCCGGAAAACGGATCCATACGGTTGAATTCATCCGCCGCAGCGACCGTCTGTCTCTCAAAATCGACGGAATGGAGATTTCGGCAACCGATTTGTTTCCGTTCGCGGGACGCGATTATGCGTCGATCGGAGTCCGTTCGTTTGATTCGTCGATCCGGATCCGGAGTCTGCGGGTCTGCCGCCTGACGCTGCCGCAGAAGTCGAGCCCGGTCGTCGCGGGAGACTCGCTGGTGGAGACCCGGCATTTCGCCGACGCGATCGAAAAGTACCTGACCATTGCGGACGACTATGTGCGCGGCCCGGTTGCCGAAGAGGCGCTCGCAAAGGCCTATGTGACGGCGGCGTCGCATGTGAGCGATCCTCAGAAACGCTCGCAGATCCTGATCGGCGTCAAGCGGCGGATCGCGTCGCGTTTCAACACGTTCGCATACCGGACGAAACTTCTGGAGATCGACGCGCTGATGCTCTGGAAGGATGAAAATTACAAATCGTCGCTTTCGATCGTGAACGACATTCTTTCGCGCAGCCCGAACAGCGGGATCATGAAGAGCATTCTTCAGCTGCCGCACACACGGCTCCCGGAGTATCTGCTGCCGGAATTTCTGGATCTTGTCGCCCGGACGCGGGATCTGACGCGCCTGAATCTTTCCAGTTACGGCATCCGGAATCTGGCTCCGCTGGCCGGGATGCGCCTGACCTATCTGAACTGCTCCGGAAACAATCTTTCCGCTCTGACCGGGCTGGAAGGAATGCCGCTGGAATATCTGGACTGTTCGGAAAACAGGATTGCTTCTCTGGAGCCGCTGCGGGGAATGCCGCTCAAGGTGGTGGCGTGCCAGATCAACCAGATTTCCGATCTTTCTCCGCTCGACACCGCCACCCTGAAGGATCTGAACTGCGCGTGGAACCTGATCCGTTCGCTGGATTCGCTCCGCAGCGTTTCTCTGGAACGGCTGGTCTGCCGCGGAAACGGAATCGAAAATCTCGCTCCGCTGCGGGGAATGCCGCTGAAAAATCTGGATGCCGGGATGAATCCGCTGGACTCGCTGGCGGTGCTCAAGGAGCTGCCTCTGGAATGGCTTCTGCTGGATGCCACGCCGGTGGAATCGCTGGAGTCGCTCCGCAGGATGCCGCTGCGGCTGCTGTCGATTGCGAACTGTTCGAACATCAAGGATTTTTCTCCGCTTCTCGGACTGCACGCTCTGGAGGTGCTGATTATTCCCCGCGGGATGGATGCTTCGATCCTCGCGGAACTGCGCCGCCGTTCCGGTCTCGTGATCCTCAACGCCGGCGAGAATGACGCCTACGGCGATCCCGACGGGTATCTCTCCCGTTCCCCTCGGAAAGAATGAGTCCGGAAAGAGGACTTCTCCGGCGGCCGATTTGAAATTCTGAAAAATTGCGTTATACTCTTTCCGGGAGGGAACCCGCGGATGCGGGGGCGTGTCCATATCGGAAATCAACCCGGAAGGAGGATCTTATGTTTCAGAACAGTTTGGACATCGGAAAAGTGACGGAACTCCGCTTGAAAACTCTCGTTTATTTCGGATGCGGCGCCATTGCGAAAATCAGGGAGATCGCCGAACAGCTGGAAAAACGCGGAATCCGGAAGATTCTTGTCGTGACCGGCCGGGGGGCGTACAAAAGAACCGGCGCGTGGGATCATGTGGTCCCGGCGCTCGCCGAACATAAAATTGAGTTTGTGCTGTTCGACAGAGTTTCGCCCAATCCGACCACGGCGCAGATTGACGAAGCCGTCGCGCTGGGAAAGAGTGCCGGAGCTCAGGCGGTTCTCTGCATCGGCGGAGGAAGCGCGATCGACGCGGGAAAAAGCGCCGCGATTCTGCTGGCGAATCCGCAGTACACGGCGGCGGATCTTTATGGATATCGGTTCACGCCGGAGACCGCTCTGCCGATCATTGCCGTCAACCTGACCCACGGGACGGGGACCGAGGCGGACCGCGTCGCGGTGGCCACAATCCTGGAAAACGAATACAAGCCGGCCATCGCATACGACTGCATCTATCCGACCTGGTCCATCGACGATCCCGCGCTGATGACCGGACTGTCCGAAAAACAGACCCGTTTCGTCAGCATTGATGCGGTGAATCACTGCGTCGAGGCGGTCACAAGCGTGATTGCAAGTCCGCTTTCGATTTCGCTCGGTCGCGAAGCGGTGGCGCTCGTTGCGCAGTATCTTCCCGCGGTGCTGAAGGATCCGAATGATCTGACCGCCCGGTACTATCTGCTGTATGCGTCGCTGCTGGCGGGCGTCTCGTTCGACAACGGAATGCTTCACTACACCCATGCGCTGGAGCACCCGCTGAGCGCGGTCAAGCCGGATCTGACCCACGGACTCGGCCTGTCCATGCTGCTTCCGGCCGTGGTCGAACACATCTATCCGGTGCGCCCGGTGGTGCTGGCGGATGTCCTCGCTCCTCTGGTTCCCGGACTCAAGGGCGATCCGGCGGAGGCGGAAGCGGCCGCAAAAGGTGTCGAACGCTGGCTCGTAAGCGTCGGCGCCCCGGAAAAGCTCTCCGACGAAGGTTTCTCCGAGGCGGATGTGGAGAAACTGGTCGATCTGGCGTTTACCACGCCGTCGCTCGGATTCCTGCTCTCGCTGGCTCCGAACAAGGCGGATCGTGAGGCCGTGAGGAAAATCTACAGCAACTCGCTGAAGCCGCTGAACGCATAACGGATCTTCCGCTTCTGCGCGGAGACGGCCGTCCATGTTCCGGACGGCCGTTCCATTTTAAAAGGTGTGGAACGCGGCCGGGGGAACCGGGACAATCTGCGGAGCAACCCGTTCTCCGTTGAGCTGACGGAGAATCAGATCCGCCGCAGTTTCCGCGATTTTTCGGAAATCCTGAATACAGAGGAAAATCGGTCCGAATGCGTTCCGGTGGTCGGGCAGCGTATGGTCGAAGGCCGCCGTGAGAAAGCCCGGGGGCAGGGCCGGAACAAGCGGATGAAAATCGTTGGTGCCGTTGGAAAACACCGCCGGTTTCCGGATGGCGTGTTCCCGCAGAAAACGCGGAACTGTTTCGGGGGCGGGAGAGGCGAGAAAAGGGATGTCCCGGAGTTTCAGCTCCCGGAGAAGATGTTCCTTCCGGTCGCGGGAGACCGTGTTGTGTGCATGATAGCAGAGAATGGCTCCATCCATGCCGGCGGATTCCGCAAGATCACAGAGTCCGCGCATGGCGATGGCGTTGTCCGTTGTGACGGCGGGGAGGGGATAGCCGCTGAACCAGCGGTCCAGACACACTCGGGGACAGCGGATCGAATCCAGAACGGTCCGGGTTTCCGGAGTCAGGAAGGCATCGCCCGGAGTGAAGAGAATGGCACCGTCGCAGATCTTCTGCGTCAGAATGCTCAGACGCGCCGGATAGAGCTCGTTTGCGTTCGGCGCATAGGAGAGGATCATCAGCGTGTAGCCGTGTTCCGCAAAGATCTCGTTGAGGCAGACCGCCGCTTCCCGTTCCACCTGGAATTCCAGAGATCCCATCAGCAGCGCGATGATCCGGGTTTTCCCGTCCGCGAGATTCCGGGCGTTGAGATTGGGAACGTATCCGTGTTCCGCCGCGAGAGCGGCAATCTGCTTCCGCGTGGCCTCCCGGACGCGCGGATCGTTCCGCAGCGCCCGCGAGACTGTGGATGGATTCCGTCCCGCGAGCTTCGCCAGATCGTGGATCGTGAGACTCATGATTTCAGCTTGAAGGTCTTGATCTCGAACGGCTTGAAGGAAAGTTCGACGTCTCCGTCCGCGGACGGCAGCTCCGCTTCCTCGGTCCATTCGAGAAGATTGGTCTCAACGACCCGCAGATTCCTGTCGCGCAGATGGAGAACGCCTTTCGCCGCCGCTCCTCTGGTTTCGACCGCGCGGATCACCAGGCACTCCTCCTTTTCCGCCTTTTTGACAATTTCCAGCGTGATGGAATCGGAATCGATGGAACAGGGCGGAAGCGCTCCTTTCGCCGCATTGTCGAACACCCGCGGCTTCCGGTTCAGAAGTGCCGCCTGGCGCATGACATTCGAATCCACAAGAGAGCCCTTGTGCGGAAGCAGGGAGTAGGTGAATTCGTGATGACCCTGGTCGGCAAAACTGTCCGGCGCGGTGGTCGAGCGGAGAAGTGCAAGGTCCAGAACACCGTCCTTGACCTTGTGTCCGTATTTGCAGTCGTTCAGGAGGGCGACGCCGTGACGGTCGTCGGAGATGTCGGCATAGCGCTGACCGGCAACTTCGAACTGCGCCATATCCCAGCTGGTGTTGTTGTGCATGGTGCGGCGGACATAGCCGTACTGAATGTCGAACGAGGCGCTGTCGGTGAATACGTTGACCGGGAACGCCGTCCGGAGCATCCGGTGCGTTTCGTGCCACTCGACTTCCGTTTTGAAGTCCAGACGCGTTCCGGAGGATTCCAGAACCACGGTCTGGCGGATGGTCGAAGCGGAGAGGGCAAGTTCGAACTCCAGAATGGAGCGAAGCGGTCCGCAAACCGTTTTCCGCGCCCGCACGGAGGTCGGATGGAGCGGCTCCTGACGCGGATAGTAGACATCCACATCCCAGGCATCCCAGCAGACCGGATTGTCCACATAGAGCGAGAGTTCATTGCCGCTCTCCCCGGGTTTGAGAATGGATTCTCCGGTCGTCTTGTCGATTGCCTCAAGCAGGCGGGCGTCCGGAGAGAAGGTGTAGCGGACCTCGTCGTTTTCCAGAACAAGATCGCCGGAGCCGGTTTCCGCCGGACAGGCGCGTTCCGAACCCTTCTTCAGAAGCGTCACGGAACTCTTCGGCAGGAAAACCCGGACTTCCGTGCGTCCGTTTTCGTGCTGGACCGGAAGCTCGGCGCCGGATTCGTCCAGAACGGTGCAGTTGTTCCAGGATTCCGGAAGTTCGACAAGCGTGTCGTAATCGTAGGAAAGGGTGTTCAGGAGAAGCGCATGGTCCGCGGTTTTCGGGAACAGCTGTTCCGCTGCCCGGGCGATCAGCGATTCACAGAGCGCGGCCAGCTGCGCGTGCTCCTTCTCGGTCGTCTCGTAGACCAGCGTGATCGACGAGCCGGGAATGATGTCGTGGAACTGGTTCAGCAGAAGGAGCTTCCATGCGCCGTCCAGCTCCTTCGCCGGATAGAGGGCGGGAGGAAGCATCGAACAGAGAAATTCCGTTTCGGCAAGAAGCTGTTCGCACTTGCGGTTGTTGCGCTTGGTCCGCGACTGCGTGGTGAGCGTGCCGCGGTGGAGTTCCAGATAGAGTTCGCCTTTCCAGACGGGAAGTTCCGCCCGGGATTTCTCCAGACATTCGAAGAAGTGATCGGCTCGGTCGAATTTGAGATGCGGACAGGTGTCGAGCGAGGCTTCACGCTTTCCGATTTCGACCAGTTCCGTGAACGGCCCGCCGCCGCCGTCGCCGATTCCGTAAAGACTCATGAAATCGGAAAGGCTGTCGCCTTCGGTGTAGCGGTTCTGGGCTTTCACCAGCTCTTTCGGAAGAAGCATGGAGTTGTAGGTATCCTCCGGCGGGAAGTGGGTCAGGACCTCGCTTCCGTCGATGCCTCTCCAGCGGAAGCTCTGGTACGGGAAGCGGTTGAACTGGCTCCATGAAAGTTTCTGGGTCAGGAAGAAATCGCACGCCGATTTCCGGATGATCTGGGGGAGGGCGGCGGAATAGCCGAACACATCGGGAATCCAGAGATTCTTTACGTCGAACCCGAACTCGTCCATGAAGAAATTCTTTCCGTGGAGGAACTGACGGACCATGGATTCCCCGCTGATGAGGTTGCAGTCCGCTTCGACCCACATGCCTCCCTGAATTTCCCACCGTCCCGATGCAACGGCATCCTTGAGCTTCCGGTAGAGGGTCGGATAGTGCTCCTTCACAAACGCGTAGTGCTGCGCGGCGGAGGCTCCGAAGACATAATCGGGATATTCTTCCATCAGCGCAAGCTGGGAGCTGAAGGTCCGGGCGCATTTGCGGATCGTCTCCCGGACCGGCCAGAGCCAGCCGGTGTCGATGTGGGCATGGCCGACCGCATGGGCGGTCATCATCGAGCCGGAGGGGGCGACATCGAAGATCTGTTTCAGCACGGCGCGGGCGGCCGCGGCGTTGGAGGGCGTATCGTTGTAGGCATCCGCCGCCTTGCTGATGAGAAACAGAAAACGGCTCCGGCGGAAGTCGTTTTCCGGAAGCCCTTCGATCAGCGAGCAGAGAACCAGAAGATCCAGGTAGAGATGCCAGACCTCCCGTTCAAAAACGGCAAGCGAACAGTCGACAAGCGTTCCGGTGAAGTGGCCGCGGGGATGCTGCCTGCGCAGCTCCTTCTCCTCTTCAAAGACCAGTCCGAACAGACGGTTCGCCGCACCCTCGATCCAGAATTCGAGCGTTTCCCCTGCGGCGCGGGGGCCTTTGAGAAGATAACGGTTTTTTGTGTATTTGTCGGAAAATCCGCTGGCGTTGGTCAGACCGTAGACCGGGGTGCCTTCCGCGTCGAAAATCAGGGCTTCCCCGCCGAAGTTCGCCAGAAGAGCGATCTCCCGTCCCGCAAAACGCTCCGGAACGGTTCCCGTGATGTGGAACCAGGCGCTTTCCCAGTCCTCGCCCCATTTCTCTCCTTTGCTCAGCGGCTTGTAGGGGAGGGCGAGACGATCCTGAAACTGTACCGGATCCTTGCTGTGCGCGTATTCGCACGTCAGGTCGATGCGGTCCGAATAGATCTCCTGTCTGACCCGGTCGCGGAACACCGTCGCCCGGCGCCAGTAAAACTCGATTTCCTTGGGAAACATGGTGAAAAACCTTTCGTTTGTTGTTAAATGCAATCGGTTGCATTGTTAAAATACAACCGGTTGCAAAAAAGTCAAGAAGGGAAGAAAAAAAAGAGGAAACAAACCGTTTGGAAGAGAAGGGGAAAAAGAGGATTTTCCGGGAAGTGAATGAAAAATCACAATTTTTTTACAAATCACGGGTTTTTTTTGAAAACTGTGCTATATTAACACGAATATGCGAATTTTTCATTACTAACATGGAGTTGAAATGCATACATTCAGAACGCATACATGCGGCGGATTGAGAAAGTCCGATGTCGGGACAAAGGCAAAACTCGCAGGCTGGATCCACAGCGTGCGCGATCACGGCGGCGTGATTTTCATTGATCTGCGCGACCACTACGGGAAGACTCAGGTGGTTGTCAATCCCAAAATGGAGTTCTATCAGGAGCTGGAGAAATGGCGGGTGGAGACGGTGGTCTCCTTTACCGGAAATGTCGTTGCAAGAACGCCGGAGACCGTCAATCCGAAGCTCGCCACCGGAGAGATCGAGCTGGTCGCCGAGGAGATGGAAGTGCTCGGAGAGACCGAACAGATCCCGTTCCAGGTTGCCAAGGATGAACAGGCTCCCGAAGCTCTCCGCCTCGAATACCGCTTCCTCGACCTGCGGAGAGAGGCCCTGCATGACAATATCGTCCTGCGTTCCAAAGTCATTCAGACCATCCGCGAGAAGATGTGGTCGATGGGATTCCTTGAGTATCAGACGCCGATTCTGACCAGCAGTTCGCCGGAGGGCGCGCGCGACTATCTGGTTCCGAGCCGCGTCCACCCCGGCCAGTTCTACGCGCTGCCGCAGAGCCCCCAGCAGTTCAAGCAGCTGCTGATGGTGGCCGGATTCGACAAGTATTTCCAGGTCGCCCCCTGCTTCCGCGATGAGGACGCCCGCGCCGACCGCTCTCCCGGAGAGTTCTATCAGCTCGATATCGAAATGAGTTTCGCCACACAGGAGGATGTCTTCCGGGTCTGTGAGGATCTGCTGATGGAGGTCTTCTCCAAATATTCGAACAAGAAGCTGACTCCGGCTCCGTTCCCCCGGATTCCCTTCCGCGAGGCAATGGAAAAATACGGAACCGACAAGCCCGATCTGCGCAATCCGCTGTTTATGATTGATCTTTCGGAATTCTTCCGCGATGCAGGCTTCAAAGCCTTCTCGTCGACGGTTGCCGCAGGCGGAGTTGTCAAAGGCATGCGCGTTCCGGGGATCGTCGGTGTGCAGCCCCGCACCTTCTACGACAAGATGGAGGCATTCGCCAAGGAGAACGGCGCCAAGGGTCTCGGCTATATCATGTGGACCCGCGAAGGCGAGATCAAAGGGCCGATCGCAAAATTCCTCACACCGGAAAAACTCACGGAGCTTGCCCGGATCGCGGAAATCGAAAACGGCGACGCCCTCTTCTTCATGTGCGATACCCGCGCAAAAGCCAATGAACTCGGCGGAAAGGTCCGCGCGCAGTTCGGCGAAAAACTCGGACTCGTTCATCCGGATGAATTCAATTTCTGCTGGATTGTCGACTTCCCGTTCTTCGAGAAGGACGAGGAGACCGGCGCGATCATCTTCTCGCACAACCCGTTCTCCATGCCGCAGGGCGGAATGGAGGCGCTTCAGACAAAGCCGCCGCTGGAGGTCCTTGCTTATCAGTACGACATTGTCTGCAACGGAATCGAACTTTCCTCCGGCGCGGTCCGGAACCATCTTCCGGAGCTGATGTACAAGGCGTTCGAAATGACCGGCTACAGCCGCGAAACGGTGGACAGCAAATTCGGCGGAATGATCAAGGCGTTCAAGCTGGGTGCTCCCCCGCACGCCGGAGTGGCTCCCGGAATCGACCGCATGGTCATGCTGCTGACCGACTCCCCGAACATCCGGGAGGTGATCGCCTTCCCGTTCAATCAGCAGGCGCAGGATCTGATGATGAATGCGCCGTCCGAAGTCGATATGAAACAGCTCCGCGAACTGCGGATTGTCCCGCTGCCGCATGAACTCAAGTATGAGGAGACGTTCAAGCGTCTGATGGCGGACGCTGAACGGATCCGTGCTGCGGAGGAAGCGGCGCAGATCGCGGCAAAATCGGAGCAGTGAAAGGATTCCGATGGCCCGGAGATACGGCAGTCGCTACACCCGAAAATCGCATACGCTGATTCTGATTCTGGTGTCGGCTGCCGCTCTGCTGGCCGCGTTTGCCGTCTGGAAGGTATATTCCTCGATCCGGGAGTACCAGGTTTCGCGGGATGCCTATGACGGGATCATTCTGGAGACCGCCGACCGCTACGGAATCGATCCGGCGCTGGTGAAGGCGGTGATCTGGCGGGAGAGCCGGTTCCGTCCGTATGTCCGCGGAAAGGCCGGAGAGATCGGACTGATGCAGATCATGCCCGACAAGGCCGTGGTGGACTGGGCAAAACGTTTCCGCGTTCCGGTCCCGAACCGGGGTGCGCTGTTCACTCCGCGGCTCAATATCGAGATCGGAACCTGGTATCTTGGAAACGCCCTGCGCCGATGGGCGGCGTATCAGGACAGACTGCCCCTCGCTCTCTGTGAATACAACGCGGGAATCCGCCGCGCCAATGCCTGGAAACCCGCGGATAAAAACGGACGTGTCCGGGACCGGATCACGATCGCTTCCACGCGATCCTATGTGGATGCCGTGCTTGCCCGGTATGAGGAATATAAGAAAAACTGGCAGAAAAAATATCCCCTGAAAGGAACCCGCCGATGAAAAAAGAACTGTTGTGTCTCTGTTTTGCCGCTCTGACTGTTTGTCCGCTCTTTTCGGAGGAGGGGCTCCGGCTGACGTTCTCTCCGGACCGCTATTCCAAATCCGACCGTCTTCCGGAGGGCTGGGAGCTGAAAGGCAAACTCTTCACGTCGAAACCGGTATATGAGATCGTTTATGACAAGGAGCTGAAAACCAATGTGCTCCGGGTTACGGCCGACCGCGGATCCGGTGCGATCCTTTACGATATCACGGGCGTGCTTCAGAAATATCCGATCATGCGCTGGAAATGGAGAGTCGATCAGCTGCCGAAAGGGGGAGACGGACGGAACCCGGATGCGGATGATCAGGCGGTGGCGATTTATGTCGGTGTCGGGCGCGTTTCCACGAACAGCGTTTCCTACCGCTGGGATGCCGAAACCCCGAAGCAGACGCGCGGAAATGTCAAATACGGCGCCGGTATGGTGAAGGTTGACTGGATCACTCTGCGCAACAAGGAGGACAAGGTCGGCGTCTGGCATGTGGACCAGGTGAACGCCGCGGAGGATCTGAAGCGGATTTGCGGCGGAACCCTTCCGGACCGCGATGTGGCGCTCAGCATCTGCTCGAACAGCCAGTATACGAAATCGAAAATCGCGGCGGAGGTCGCCTATATCGAATTCCTGCCGCTGAAGGACGGAAAAGACGGAAAATGAAAACCGACGTCTGCGCCCTTCTGGAAACCAATCTGGACGATGTCACGCCCGAACTGCTCGGCCATGTGCAGGGACTCCTGATGGAGGCGGGCGCACTCGATGTCTGGATTACGCCGATCCTGATGAAGAAGGGGCGCCCCGCGCAGATGCTCAGCGTCCTTGTGAAGGAGGAACGGCTCGATGAGTTTGCGCTCCGGATCTGCCGGGAGACCGGAAGCCTCGGAGTCCGCGTCCGCCGGATCGAACGGAGAATTCTCGACCGCTCCGTCGAAACGCGCGAGACCGAATTCGGCCCGATCCGCTTCAAAACCGGATCCAGCAACGGCGAATCCGTCTCCGGAAAACCGGAGTATGAAGACTGCGTCGCCGCCGCCCGCCGGACAGGTCTTCCGCTGAAAGATCTGCTGAAGCGGTTGTCATGAATCTCTATGTTCACGTTCCGTTCTGCAACGGGAAATGCGCCTACTGCTCGTTCTACTCCGAGCCCCGCTTTTCGCTTCCGCTCTGGAATGCGTGGATGAAACGGATCGAGGCGGATCTGGAAAACGTTTCCGAACCGGTTGCCACGCTCTATCTGGGCGGAGGAACACCGACCCTTGCACCGGAAGACGAACTGGAACGCCTCTTCCGGATGCTGCGGCGGAAACTGGTTTTCACAGAAAACTCCGAACGTTCGATCGAATGCAATCCGGAAACCGTGACACCGGAGAAGGCCGCGCTTCTGGCGGAATTCTTCAACCGGGTCAGCATGGGGGCCCAGACGTTTTCTCCGGAATTCCTGAAGGCGATCGGCCGGACCTCCATTGATCCGGACAGGATCGGTTCGGCGTTTGAAAAACTGCGCCGGGCGGGGTGCCGCAACATCGGACTGGATCTCATTCACGCGCTGCCGGGACAGACTCCCGCCCAGTTCGGAGAAGATCTCCGCCGTGTTGCGGCGCTTGCTCCTGAACATCTTTCGGTCTACACGCTGACCCTGGAAGAGGGAACCCCGCTTGCCGCCCGTCACGATCTTGCCATCCCCTCCGACGAAACGGCCGCGGAAGAGTGGCGGATGCTCGACCGCTTCGATCCGGTCCGCTATCCCCGCTACGAGGTTTCCAACTACGCCGCACCGGAGTACGAATGCCGGCACAATCAGGCGGTCTGGCACGGGGAGCCCTATCTGGGACTCGGTCCCTCCGCCACCTCGTTCGACGGCGTGAACCGCCGGACCGAAGTTGCGGATCTGCATCGCTGGCTTGCCGGGGATCCTCCGGAAATCGACGAAATCCCGCGCGAAAACCGTCTCCGGGAGATCTTTGTGATGGGACTTCGCACAGTCCGCGGATGGAAAAGCGGAGAGTTCGAAACGGCAACAGGATCCTCCCTGGATTTCCTGCGTCCCCAGCTGGAATCGCTCGCGGATCGGGGACTTCTGGAGTGTTCCGGCGGGGCTGTCCGGGCAAGTGCAGGAGGTCTTCTCTTCTGGAACGACGTCGCCCTGGAGCTGATCTGACGGGGCCGGCATCCGTCAGTAGCCGGTCCAGACCTCCCGGATCCGGAACGCCGTCGGGAAAAGATCGAAGAACGGCGCGGACGGCCCCGGCACATACACCGGATCGGAAAGAACCGGAACCGGCGAGGGGACAAAGGGAAGAATCCGCTTCTCCCTCGGCCATGCACAGAGATTCGCCAGTTCGATCAGGAGCGGAAGACGGTCCGGGGAATCCTTGTCGAGCGAGTCGAACAGCGCGTTGACCAGCTGAAACTGGATCTCGAACGCATAGCGGATCGTATTGTTTCCGGAAAGACGCAGATCCGGCCGGTTGCGGCGCGCAAGATGCAGAAGATGTCTGCCGCTGTTCCAGAGAATCGGCTGGAGAGATTCCTCCACGGAGTCGTCCGCATGGACGGAAAGATCTTCGGGAAGATCGTTCAGACGCAGAAGACGTTTCCTGCATTCCGGATCGCTGTTCGCCCGGAAATACAGATAGCGGATTTCCGCGATCAGCTCCTGCTCCTTTCTCCGGCGGAATGCGAGGTCCGCCTCTTTTTTCCGGAGTTCTTCCCGGATCTCCGTTTCCAGCTTGCGCACCAGCGGATCGACCGGCCGGACCGGCGGAGAAAGAAGACGGTCCGCCCTGCCGGGATCCTCCAGCGCCGCATCAATGCAGGCGGAAAGCGAAAGATATGCCTCCTGCGCCGAGAGGGCGACCCCTAGAATGAGCAGCGGAAGCACCTTCATCGTCAGAGTTCCGCCAGAGAATTTCGGATGCCGAGGGCGGTCAGTTTTTCCGGAAGATTTTCGTAGCCGCGGAAGACAATTTCCGCATGATGGATGACCGAGGTCCCGTGCGCACAGGCTCCGGCGATCATCATCGCCATGCCCGCCCGGATATCGGGGCTGGACATCGTGACTCCGCGCAGTTTCGCCGGGCCGGAAATCACCACACGGTGCGGATCGCATACAATCGCATTTGCGCCCATTGCGATGATGCGGTCCACAAAGTAGATGCGGCTTTCGAACATTTTCTCAAAAAAGAGCACCGAACCGCGCGCCTGCGTGGCTGCCACGATCATGCAGCTCATCATGTCGCTCGGAAACTGAGGCCACGGACCGTCGGAAACGGTCGGGATCGCATTTCCGAAGTCGGGACGGATGCGCATCGTCCGGGCTTTCATGTGAATCCGGTTCGGCTCCAGGCGGAAGGTCAGCCCGAAGCGTTCGAAGATCCGCCGCGTCATCCAGTAGTGGCGCGGGGAGAGAATGCCGTTGATCTCAATCTCCCCTCCGGTCGCCGCGCAGAGCGCCAGGAAGCTCGCCGCCTCAATGTGATCGCCCTCCACCGTATGTTCGGCTCCGTGGAGTTTTTCCCGTCCGCGGATGACCAGTGTATTGGTTCCCGTTCCTTCGATTTGCGCTCCCATCTTGACCAGAAGGCCGGCCAGCTGTTCGATGTGCGGTTCGGCGGCGGCGTTGCGCAGAATGGTTGTCGCGGGGGTGAGGGCGGCGGTGGTCATGATGTGTTCGGTCGCGGTGACGCTGGCTTCGTCGAGAAACAGATCAATGCCCGATGCGGCACGCCGCGCCGTCCGGTGAAAGACAAACGGGATGTCTTCGGATTCAATCTGGATGCCGAGTTTGCGCAGACCGTAAAAATGGGCGTCGAGCCGGCGCCGTCCGATGACATCTCCTCCGGGCGGCCAGAGTTCGGCCCGGCCGGTGCGCACCGCCACCGGACCCGCAAACAGAAGCGACGTGCGCAGCGCGGAACAGATGTCCCGCGGAAGACGGTTTGTTTTCAGCGATTCCGCCTTGAGAATCACGGTCTTTTTTTCCCGTTTGACCGATGCGCCCAGCTCCGCCGCCAGGTGGAGCATGTTCTCCACGTCGATAATTTCCGGCACATTGTGGAGGATCACTTCCTCGTCGGTGAGCATGGCGGCGGCGATCATCGGGAGGACGGCGTTCTTGTTGCCGCCCGCCGTGACGGTTCCGCAGGTTCTGCAGGGGCCTTCAATGAGCAGACTGAGCATGATCCGCCGTCACCGTTTCTGCTTGAGCGGCTGATGGCCCGCAACCGTCCGCCCGCTCTGGCGACGGCCCTCTTTTTTCAGCGAGATGTAGTCGTTCATGATATTCAGCGTCTCTTCCAGATAGAGATCCTTTCTGGTGTTTTTCCTGTCGCCGGAGAGCGTATCCAGATGGAGAAGTTTGTTCTGCTCCTCGTAGATGTCCTTTTCGCGGAGATACTCTTTCCAGCGCTGTTCCAGATTGAGAGTCACTGTTTTTTTCCCTTTGTTCTTCATCAGGTAGGCGATGTCGCGTTTGAGCATGGTGAAATCGCGGCTGTTGCGGACGCGCTCATCGGAACGCTTCCGGAGTTCCGCGATTGTATCGGCGATCGCCGGTTCATACTGCGTGTGCGCCACTTCGCGGATCGCATCCCAGGAGATGGCATTTTCCAGCTTGTCTTCGCCGGTTTCCATCGTGTCTGTGAAGGTCGGGAAGGCAATGTCCGGCGTGACGCCCTTCAGCTGGGTCGATTCCCCGTTGATCCGGTAGAACTTCGCATTGGTCAGCTTGATGGAACCGGCGGGGAAGTTGTACCCGAGATACCGCAGATAGTTGCCGAGATCGGCAACCGTCTGCACAGAACCTTTTCCGTGTGTTTTCCGGTCTCCGACGATCACGCCGCGTTTGTAATCCTTGATTGCGCCGGAGAAGATCTCCGAGGCGGACGCGCTGAGGCGGTTGGTCATCACCAGCAGCGGACCGGCGTATTCCACGGAGGGGTCCTCGTCCTGGTAGACGGAAACCCGTCCCGAGGAGTCGCGGATCTGCACCACCGGACCCTCCTTGATGAAAAGACCGGTGAGCGAAACCGCCTCCTGAAGACTGCCGCCGCCGTTGGAACGCAGATCAATCACCAGACCGTCGAGGGGACCCTTTTTCTTGAAGGAGTCGATCAGTTTCCGGACGTCGCGCGTGGAGCTTTTGTAGTCCGGATCGCCCGAGCTCGCCGCCTGAAAGTCCGCGTAGAACGAGGGAAGGGTGATGACGCCGATGTTGAATGTCTCTCCCGCGGCGTTCCGGATGGTGCGGATTTCGCCTTTCGCCTCGGATTCCTTCAGCTCCACCTTGTTGCGGGTCAGCTCTATTGTGACAGGGACCGCCTTTGCGCCTTTCACTCCTTCCAGAATCGTCAGTTTGACTCTGGTTCCGGGTGTTCCGCGGATCATGGAAACCACTTTGGTCAGCGGCATGTCGATCACGTCCACTGCATCGCCGTTCTCCTGCGCGACGGCGATGATGCGGTCCTCCGCCTTCAGACGTTTGTCAAGATCGGCGGGACCGCCGGGAATGATCTGGACAATCTTCGTATAGCCGTCCTCGCTGGTGAGCACCGCGCCGATTCCCACAAGGGAAAGTTGCATGCCGATATTGAAATCCTCTTCGCTGCGGGGCGCCATGTAGCTCGTGTGCGGATCAAAAAGACGGGCAAGACTGTTGAGATACAGCTCCAGAACTTCAATCGGTTCCAGATTCCGGTTGTACTGCACAAACTGGCTGACGCGTTTGCGGATCCGCTCCTCCGGCGATTTCCGCGGAAGAGAGGCTTCCTTCTTCTCTTTTTTCTGCTCCTTCTCCCGGATGCGGTCCTGAAGAATGATCGAAATAAGGTCGTTTTTCAGTTTCTGACGCCAGATCGTGTACAGTTCCTCCCGGTTTTTGGCCCAGTCGGATTTGGTCCGGTCGAAAAGATAGAGATCGTTGGTCTGAAAATCCGCGGCGGTGAAGTTCTGGGTTTTGACAAAGCGTTCGTATTCCTCCAGATTGCAGAGGTACTCGTTGAAGATGGCAAACGCCATGGTGACGTCGCCCGTCGCGGCCAGCGAGGGCAGAAGGGCGTTCTGGCGGAGTCTCCAGTAGTCGATCTGCTCCTGTGTGAAGTAGAGTTTGAACGGATCAAGCGTCTTCAGATAGGAGTCGAAGAGCTTCCGGGAGTTCTCCTGTGAAATATCCCGTTTCACATAGTGCAGCTTGGAGAGCATGGACGTTGTCAGATTGGCAATGACCCGCATCTCCTCGGTCTGTGCCGCGGAACGGCTCTTCCCGGGCCGCTTCGGCTCCGCGGCGGAGGTCTCCCCCGCTCCCGGCGCGGAGAAAAGAACTGTTGAACAGAAAACGGCAAAAAGGAGAAGAATGGATTTTTTCCTCAGATGTGTCATAACGGATGTCTCCCAAAAATGCTGATTGCAGTGATTTTTCGTTGTTCAGTCCGTTACTGACAGCCTCCGACGGCGGAATGTTCCGGAAAATCTGAACATCGAAGAAATATACCTGCATTTTCCTCGATATTCCAGCCGCTTTCCCGGTTTTTTCACTTGTATTTTCGGACGAAGTCGTTAAATTGTTGAAAAAAAACAGCGGGACGAAGAACGATGACGATACAAACAGGTGTGCGGATCAAAACAGGCGGATTCCCTCCGCTGTGGCGCTGGACGGAGGATCTGGGAGAACTGTGCGAATCCGGCGTGACCCGTCTCGCCTGTCCGATCCCGTGGTGCCTTTCGGAACGCGCGCCGGGAATGTTCGATTTCTCCCTTTTCGACGACTATCTGCGCATCGCGGAACAGAAGGGAATGCGGATGATCCTGACTCCCGTGCTCGAAGCACCCGCATGGATCGGGGAATTCTGCTTCGAAGACGCCCGCAGCCGCGCCGCCGTGACGGCGTTTTTCCGCGCTCTCGCAGGCCGCTTCGGAGAGGAATCGTATCTGGAGGCATGGAATCTGGAATCTCTTTCGCTTCCGGAGAGCCGGAGTCCGGCCACGCTCGAGCTTTACCGGAAATACCTGGAATCGGTATTCCTTTCCGTGGAATCGCTGAACGCCCGCTGGAAGAGAAACTATTTCTCGTTCGAGCTGATTCCGCCGGAGACACCGGAGTGCCTGCCGGATTCCGCGGAAACGATGTCGTTTCTCCGTTTTCACCGTCTGCGGGAGGCCGGCTTCTTCAAGGAGATCGCGACCATCCTGCTGGAGAACGGCCGTCCCGACATCTCCCTTCTGCTGCCGCCCCGCATGAGCGGACTCCTGCCGGAAAAACGGCTCGACATCGCCGTTCCGGTGGAGCAGGACGAGGCGTATGCGGAAAAAATAGCCGTTCTTGCCTCGTCCGCGGAGACCTTCCGCCGGGAAGGGGTCTGCGTGATGGAACGCTCGCCCGAATTTCACGCGGACGCGCCCGACGTGCTGACTCCCGACCGGCTCTACCGCTTCCTCTGGAACGCCACCGCCTACGGCGCAAAACGGATCATCCTCGGCGAGTGGGACAAGGATGCCCTCTTCAATCAGCTCACATCCGACGATTTCTTTTTCCAGGACCGGATGAATGTTCTCCGCCGTTTCCGGAAGGAGACGGAAAAAGCCTCCGCCCTGCTGGAGAACTGGATTCCGGAAGGCGGATCGGTCGCCGTGTTCCGGAGCCGGATCTCCGAACGTCTGCTTCAGGTGAAAGGATTTTATCTGCGTTCGGCGCTTGCTTCGTTCCGCGGATGGGTCCGTTCTCTGACCTTTTCCTCCACGCCGTTCACGGTCTGTTCGGAGGATTCTCTGGACGAGCTGGAGAACAAGCATCTGCTGATTCTGCCCGGATCCCCGGTCGTGACGGACGCCGCGGCGGAAAAGATCCTTGATTTTGTTCACGGAGGCGGGGTCCTGCTCTGTGAACCGGAATGCGGATCGTGGAGTCCGACCGGTGCCGCCCTGCGCCCGGATTCCCGCTTCATCGCGGAGGCGACCGGCGTGGAAGAGATGGCCCGGATGAAACCGGGACTTGCCGTAATGAAATTCAAGTCCAACAAAAAAATCTGTACGCTGAAGCCGGGAGAGTGCGTGGTGCCCCTGCGCGTGATCCGGAAATATACGGAGGTCCTGATCCCCTTCCGGAACGGGACCGCGCTTGCGGAGAGCATCCCGTACGGGAAAGGAAAGATTCTGCTGTTCGGCGCCTTTATCGGTGCATCGGCCGCATCGGCCCGGGATCCCGGACTGGAGGATTTTCTGAACACTCTGCTGAACGCCGTGGCTCCGAAGATCAATCTGATCAGCCGGAACTGCCGCGCTGTGACCGGCTTCTCCGGAAAAAACCGGGTCCTGTTCCTGTTCGGATCGGAACCGGTGGAGAAAATAGAAATCCATTTCCGGAAGACCTTCTGGAAGAAACAGGCATTGCGCGATCTGATCTCAGGCCGGCGCATCGCTGTTTCCACGGACGGAAATATCCGGAAACTCAAATTCACTCCGGATCCCTCCGGCGTGGCGGTGCTGACGGAGGACGGCGCGGGCGGATGATTCCGCTCCCTCCCGCGGAACCGGGCAGAAGAGATGAACTATGAAAAACGATTTTGAAGGAGCACAAGAACAATGAGCAATGACGCATTCCTGATTCTGTTTATGATCCTGATTACGCTGATGGCGGTGATGCCGCTGTTCCTGCGCCGGTTCAAGATACCTCAGGTGATTTCTCTTCTGATTGTCGGAATGCTGATCGGGCCGAATGGATTCGACCTGATCGGGAAGCTGGCGCCGGTGCTTTCGTTCCTCGGGGGCAACCAGAAGATGATCGAAGACAACTCCTTCACGCTGATCAATTCGCTCGGATCGCTCGGACTGCTGTTCCTGATGACGCTCGCCGGAATGGAGGCCGACTTCAAATTGATCCGAACCTCGAAGCGCCCGGTGGTGGCGTTGAGCATCCTGACGTTTCTGGTGCCGGCGGTTTCGGGATTCCTGGTGTACGGATTTTTCCGTGCGGAGGATTTTCCGGGGAAACTGCTGTATGCGTCGCTGTTCGCCTCGCACTCGGTGGGCATCGTGTTTCCGATCATCCGGGAGCTGAAGATCACGAAGACGATTTTCGGATCGGCGGTGCTGATCTCCACCGTGATTACGGATGTGGCGAGCATCGTGCTTCTGGCGGTCAGCGTGCAGATGAAGAAGGTTTCCGTGGAAACGGCGGGTCTGCAGAAAACGCTTTCGCTGTTTGATTATATTGATCCTTCCATTTTCGGGAGCTTCTTCACCGTGGTGTTTCTGTTGCTGGTGCTTGTGTATTTTGCGCTGGTTCTGTATTTTGTCCCGAAGGTCGGAGGACTCATTTTCCGTTCTCTGAACAACGGCGAGGACATGATTATGACCTGTTTCATTTTCCTGATTCTGGCGGTGGTGCTGGCCGGCGAGTTTCTCGGGATCAATCTTGTGGTCGGCGCATTTCTTGCGGGACTCGGACTTTCGCGCGTGATGCAGGATCCGCGCTACAACACCGCGCTGGAGGTGTTCCATAAATTCGAAGGAATCGGATACGGTTTCCTGATTCCGTTCCTGTTCATCTCAATCGGAATGAAGACGGATCTCCGGATGCTGTTCGACTCGGTGAACAATCTGAGCATTATTCTTCTGACGGTCGGAGGACTGGTCGGGAGCAAGGTGTTTTCGGGATGGCTTGCGCTGCGTCTTTGCGGTTTCTCCCATCTGAAGGGCCTGTGCGCCGGAGTGATGACCGTTCCGCAGCTTTCCGCCACGCTTGCCGCGGCGGCGATCGGAAAAGATCTCGGAATGCTCGACAACCATTTCTTCAATGCGATCATCGTGCTTTCGATTGTCACGACTCTTCCCGTTCCGAATCTTGTCCGCTGGCTGATCGAACACTATCATTTGAAGTTCCATGCGCAGGATGAGGAACATCCGCAGGATCCGCGGCGCGAAATCCAGGACCAGTTTCTCTGATCTCCGGCCCCGGAACGGACATCTTCCTGCGCAGACCGTAAAAAAGATCATCTTTTTTTGTCCCGGCCCCTTGACGTTTGCGGGTTTGGAGATTATACTTCACTGTGAACAATCTCACAAACAATCTTTCAACGGATGGTGCAGAGGCGCAAATGAAACTGACGAAAAACATTCCGGCCCGGACGATCGAACGCATGGTTTTGTATAAGAGACTTCTTTCGGATCTGCTTTCCAAAGGTCAGAAAACACTTTTTTCACACCAGCTCGCCGCCCTGGCCCACAACACGCCTGCGCAGGTGCGGCGGGACATTATGACAATCGGGCATGAGGGCAGTCCGCACAAGGGATACGACATTGCCAGTCTCATCACGCGGATCACGGTCATTCTCGACGGATCGAAGGACCGTTCCATCGCGCTGGTCGGGGTGGGGAACCTCGGACGGGCGATCCTGTCGTATTTCACCTACCGCCATCCCGGACTGACGATTGTCGCCGCGTTCGATACCGACGACAGCAAAGTCGACCGCGTCATTTCCGGCTGCCGCTGCTACCACATCCGCGACTTTGAACGCAAGGTCAAGGAGCTGGATATCAACGTCGGAATCATCACGGTCCCCGCGGGGCAGGCGCAGGCGGTGGCGGATATGATGGTCTCCGCCGGAATCAAAGGCGTGCTGAATTTTGCACCGGTCCCGCTCAAAGTGCCGGAAACGGTCTGCGCAGACCGGATCGACATTGCCAGTTCGCTCGAAAAACTGGCCTATTTCGCCGATCATCTGAAACAGCGGGAATAAGCGGACGTCCGGCCATGAACAGAGAACAGGAGATCGACGCCATTTTCGACCGGTATCCGCCAGGCGTGCGCGAAAATCTGACCGCGATTCTTCAGGATGTGCAGGAGGCGCAGGGACACCTTTCCCGCGACACGATCGTGCGGATCGCCCGTCATCTCGGACTGCCCGCCGGAAAGGTCTACGGCGTGGCCACATTCTACAATCAGTTCCGCTTCGAAAGCGCAGGCAAATATCATATCATGCTCTGCAGAGGAACCGCCTGCCATGTGAAAGGATCCGCGGCGGCTCTGGAATTCCTCGAAAAGTATTTGGGCATCCGTCCCGGAGAAACCTCGGCGGATGGTCTTTTCAGTCTTGAAATCACCTCGTGCCTCGGTGCATGCGGACTCGCGCCCGTCATGAGCATCAACGGAGAAATTCACGCGTGCGTGGACGAAGACCGCATCCGTTCCGTGCTGGACGCGATCCGGAAAGCGGAAGGAGCGGATGTATGAATCCCGCGCCTCTGGACTGGAAACAGGAACTCCTTTCCGTTCTTACGCACGACGGAATCAAACAGGAGATTTCCGGACGGACAAAAGAGCTTTCCGCCCGGCTTCTCCGTCTGAATCCGCCGCATCCGGTGTTCATGGTCGGAACCGCGACCTGCGGACTCGGTGCGGGGGCCGCGCGGACCGTGGACGCCATCCGGAAATTCCTGGAGGTACACAATCTGGAAGGAGAGGTGCTGGAAACCGGGTGCATCGGACTCTGTTCCGAAGAACCGCTCGTGACTGTGCAGCTGCCGGGCCGCGCCCGTCTGCTGTTTTCCGGAATGGTGCATGAACTGACGGCCCCTGTTCTGAATGCCCTCCTGATTGAGCGGAGAACGCCGGATTCGAATCTTCTGGGACAGATCGTTCTGGAAGGACAGAGTCCGTGGGAGGGAATCCCGCTGCTGAGCGAACATCCGTTTTTCCGGAAGCAGACCCGCCGCGTACTCCGGAACTGCGGCATCCTTGATCCGGGGTCGATTGAGGAATATCTGGCGGGCGGAGGATACCGCGCCTTCGCAAAGTCTCTGCATACGATGACACCGTCCGAAATCTGTGACGAGGTCGAGCGGAGCGGTCTGCGGGGACGCGGCGGCGGAGGATTTCCCGCCGGAACAAAATGGAAATACGCCCTGAACGGTGCCAGCGATCAGAAATACATGGTCTGCAACGCCGATGAAGGCGATCCCGGAGCGTTCATGGACCGCGCACTGATCGAAAGCGATCCGCACCGCCTGATCGAAGGACTGGCGATCGCCTCCTATGCGATCGGAGCGGGTTGCGCATACATCTACATCCGGGCGGAATATCCGCTGGCAATCCGCCGTCTGGAACGCGCGATCGAACAGGCAAAAGCATACGGACTGCTCGGAGAAAATATTCTCGACAGCGGTTTCGATCTGAAAATTGTGATCCGGAAAGGCGCCGGAGCGTTTGTCTGCGGCGAGGAAACCGCGCTGATCCGGAGCATCGAAGGCAAACGGGGAATGCCGAGTCCGCGGCCTCCCTATCCGACGGAAAAGGGACTTTTCGGAAAACCCACCGTCATCAATAATGTTGAAACGATTGTCAATGTTCCGGGGCTGATCCTCAACGGCCGCGACTGGTTCGCCTCCGCCGGAACGGAAACCAGCAGAGGAACAAAGGTCTTCGCCCTTTCCGGAAAGAGCGCCCGGACGGGGATGATCGAAGTCGAAATGGGCATTTCCCTGCGCGAAATCATCGAAGAGATCGGCGGAGGAATGGCGGGCGGAAAACAGTTCAAGGCGGTCCAGATCGGAGGGCCTTCCGGCGGATGCATTCCCGCTTCGCACTGCGATATTCCGGTTGATTATGAAACGCTCCGGGATTTCGGCGCGATCATGGGGTCCGGCGGACTCGTCGCCATGGACGAGAATACCTGCATGGTGGATGTGGCGAAATTCTTTGTGGAATTCCTGCAGAATGAAAGCTGCGGGAAGTGCACTCCCTGCCGGGAAGGAACCCGTCAGCTCCGGGAAATTCTGGAACAGATCACCCGGCCGCGATCCGCCGAGCGCGGGGACGATGCGCTGCTCCGCTTCAAATCGGTGCTTCGCCTGCGGAATCTTGCGGGCGTGATCCGCGCGACCAGTCTTTGCGGTCTCGGACAGACTGCTCCGAATCCGGTCCTTTCCACACTCCGCTGGTTCCGAGAGGAATACGAGGCGCATGTGTTCGACCGCAAATGCCCCGCCGGGGTCTGCAAGGGACTGGTCCGCTGCCGGATTGTTCCGGAGCTGTGCAAGGGATGTACCGCATGTGTCCGCGTCTGCCATCATGACGCGATTCTGGGAGCGCCCCGTCAGCCGCACCGGATTGATCCGGGAAAATGCACCGGCTGCGGAGCCTGTCTGAGTGCCTGTAAATTCCATGCCGTCCAGCTGGCGGATGACGATGAAAGGGGAGGGTGAACGTGTTTTCCATTACCGTGAACAACCGGACCATCGAAGCGGCGGAAGGTGAAAGCATTCTTTCCGCGCTGACGCGGGTCGGCATCCGGATTCCGACGCTGTGCAATCTTCCGGATCTTCCGCCGACCGGCGCATGCCGCATCTGCATCGTGGAGCTGGAGGGCGCTCCGGGCGACGGACTGGTCCCCGCCTGTTCCCATCCGGTGAAGGAGGGAATGAGAATCCTCACCAACTCGCGGAAGGTGATCAATGCGCGTAAAACGGTTCTGGAACTGCTGCTTTCCAACCATCCCGACGATTGTCTCTACTGTCCGAAAAGCAGCGACTGCCGTCTGCGGAAACTCGCGGAGGAGTACGGTGTCCGGGAACGGGTCTCCTCCGGAAAGCGGCTCCGGGAGAAACTGCGCGATCTGACCAGTCCGGCCCTGATCCGCGATGCATCAAAATGTATTCTCTGCGGACGGTGTGTCCGTGTGTGCGGAGAGATTCAGAATGTTTCCGCGGTGGAATTTGTCGGCCGGGCAGTCCGCACCGCGGTGGCGCCCGCGTTTCATCAGAGCATGAATGTATCGAGCTGCGTGAACTGCGGACAATGCACGCTGGTGTGTCCGACGGGGGCGCTGGTGGAACATTCGTCACTGAAGGAGGTGACGGAGGCGATCGGCGATCCGGACTGCTGTACGGTGATTCAGCATTCGCCGTCGGTGGTGCTCGCGGCGGCGGAGGAGTTCGGGCTTCGGAACGGCGTCGATGCGGCGGGGCTTCTCAATGCGGCGCTCCGTCAGATCGGTTTCAAGAAGGTGTTCAACAGTTCGTTCGCGGCGGATGTTTCCATTATGGAGCAGTCGGCCGAGTTCGAGGAACGGCTGAGAAGCGGGATGCGTCTGCCGATGATCGCCAGCTGCTCCTCCGCATCCATCAAGTATATTGAGGAGTTCTATCCGGAATTCATCCCGAATCTTTCCACCTGCCGGAGTCCGCAGGGGATTCTGGCGGCATTGATCAAAACCCGTCTGGCGGAGCTGGAGGCCGTGGCGCCGGAACGCATCTTCAGCGTTGCCGCGGGCTCCTGCACCGCACGGAAATTCGAGGCCACACGAATGGAGCTCGGACGGAACGATCTGCCGGATATCGACGCGGTCCTCACTTCCCGGGAACTGCTGCGTCTGATTAAACTGTACGGAGTCGATTTCAGCACCCTGACTCCGGAACCGGCGGATCCGCCGTTTTCGGTCCGCAGCACGGCGGGAAAACTCTTCGACGTCTCCGGCGGCGCGAGCGAGGCAATCCTCCGCACGACGCATCGCCTGATTACCGGACGGGAACTCAAATCCATGAAGATTGAAGCGGTTCGGGGACTGGAGGGAATCAAGGAAACCTCCATCCGGATCGGCTCGTTTGAGATCGGAGTCACCGTGGTCAGCGGACTGGGCAACGCCCGCCAGGTCCTCGATCAGATCAAATCCGGCGGAAGGAAAAATACGATGCTTCTGGAGATCCGCGCCTGTCCCGGCGGATGCATCGCCGGAGGCGGACAGCCCTTCGACTCCTCCCCCGAACGGATCAAAGCCCGCATGCAGGCGCTCTATTCCATCGATCAGAATGAGCATCTGAGGACCGCGCATATGAATCCCGATGTGAAAAAACTCTATGAACAGCTCGGCGGACCCGGATCGGACGGAGCCAGAGCGCTCCTGCATACGGAATACCGGAAACGCAAAGTCTTTCTCTGAAAGGTTCAGCCATGACGGATGAAAACAACAATCTTTTCCGCGGACTGCGCGCACTGGCGGTGGATCCGGATCCAGTCTTTCTCCGCACCATGAAGGAGCATCTGGAAGCGTTCGGTTTCGAGGTCCGGACCGCGACCACCCGCAGAGAGGCCGAAAAACTGGCGGAGGAGATCTCCTTCCAGCTCCTGATCAGTGAGATTCTGCTGGAAGAACCGGACGGCGGATTTGTGCTGACATATCATCTCCGCAGCCGCTGTCCGTCCATGCGGATTGTTCTTGTTTCAGGAGTCTCATTCCGGACCGGATTTCATTTTGATCTGTCGGATCCCGAGTCCAGAGCATGGATCCGGGCCGATGAAATCCTCGACAAGGAAATCCGTTTTGAACAGCTGGAACATTTGCTGGCCCGGTTCTTCCGGGAGAAAAACGCGGCTGCGGAAAACGGATCGGCGCAGGGATTCGGATCCCCCGCGCCGGATTGACAGAAGACTTTGCGTGAACGATCAAAACCCGAAAGAAAGGTGGGTGTGGCATGGATACAATTTTCATCCGCGATCTGCGTCTTCCCGTGATTGTCGGGACTCTGGAACATGAGCGGAAATACCCGCAGAATGTGACATTCAATCTTGCACTCGGCTGCGACATGCGCCGCCCGGGACTCAGCGACGAACTCTCCGACGCGGTGGATTACAGCATGGTGGAACAGAAGGTTGTCGATTACATTTCCAATTCCTCTTTCCGCCTTCTGGAGGCTCTGGCGGAAGGGATCGCCGCCCTCTGCCTGAACTGCGACCGGAGAATCGAATCCGTAAAGGTGACGGTGGAAAAGCCCGCGGCCGCCCGGCGCGCCCGGTCAATCGGAATTGAAATCGAACGGAGAAGAGGATGAAAAACAGTCTGCCTGTCTGGAAGGAAGAGTTCCGGGTCCGCCATGCGGAAGCCTCCCGGGACGGTGTCGTTCGTCTTGACACGCTCTTCGATTATATGCAGGAGGCCGCGGCAAATCATGCGGCCAATCTCGGCTGCGGTTTGACGGCTTTGAACGAACACGGGATGATGTGGGTGCTGTCGCGTCTGAAACTCTCGATCCGGCGGACACCCCGTCTGGGAGAGACCGTGACGGTTGAAACATGGCCGTCCGGCGTCGAAAAACTGTTTGCAACCCGTGAATTCATCCTTTTCTGTGGAGAGGAATCCGTGGCACAGGGCTCCAGTTTCTGGCTTCTGCTGGATCAGGTGAAGATGCGGCCTCTGCGGGTTCTGGAGACTCTTGCCGGACTCCTCCCGGACAACTCCTCCCGCGGACGGATCTTTTCCGGCCTTGACAAACTTTCCCGCTGTTCCTGTTCCTTCCCGATGGAGGTCGATGTACACGAATCCATGATTGACGTGAACCGCCATATGAACAATGCCCGCTATATTACGCAGCTGTTCGACTGGCTTTCCCTGCGTCTTTCCCATGCTCCCGAAGTCGGTCTGATTCAGGCAAATTTCATCGCAGGGACCGCGCCGGGAAGCAGAGTCACCGTTTCCGGAGCATCCACCGGTGAAGGCGCCTGGTATATTGAGGAGTGTGTCGCCGGCCAGCCGCACTTTCAGGCCGGCGTCCAGATCCGGTAATCCGGCTTATTCCACCAGTTCGTTGAATGCCTTCGGTTTTCCGTTGAAGCGTACAACAAGCGGATAATATTCGCTGGAGACATCGGAGACGTTTCCTGCTGCATCCACTTTCCCGTCCCGCAGACGGAGAAGAATCGCGTTGGGAAACTTGTCGGTCATGCCGTCGGGACGGAAGACAATATAATTGTCGATATTCGCCGTTGTTCCCGATTCGCTGTAGGAACGTCCTCCGATGTTGCAGGAGAGGTTCGGCGACTGGATGTTTATATCATTTTCCTTTGTTTTTTCGTCGCTGTTTTTTGCCTGAACCAGAGATTCCGCTCCGGAAGAAGAGTGTCCCAGGATGATTCCGGTCGGGAAATACTGCCAGTTTTCGCCGGGAATCCAGCGGAGAAAGTTGTACCCCGTTCCGGTCGGAGTCACTTCGCAGACCCGGTAGGCACGGTAACTGAAGCGTTCCCTGAAATCGCCTGAGGTCGAGGTCCCGGGAAACACAAGCGCCGTATACGCTCCATTCGCCACCGCGTAGGAACGCGCCGCGTTGATCTTTCCCATCAGTTCCCGCACGGCAATGCCCGATGCGGAACCTTTGATCATCCGCGAAAACGCCGGAACGGCAACGGAGAGCATCACTCCGGCAATCGAAATGACCAGCAGAAGTTCAAGAATGGTGAACAGCGATTTTTTCATTGGAGAGTCCTTCTTTTCTGTTCCAGACGCTGAATTTGTCTTTGGCGGGCAAGTTTGCGTTTAACGGTGTTCCGGTCTCTCAGCTGTTCCAGCTGCGAGGCGGGAATGCGGATCGGTCTTCTCAATGTCTTCTGCAGCGTTTCCGCCCGTTTCCGGTATTCCTGAAGATCGGCTGCATAGTGAAGCGTGTTCATTGTTTTCCGCGCCTGATAGATCGCATTCAGCGGCTGATACAGGGCGACAAAGTCCTGCCCGACCTTGTTGTACCACTGAAGAGAAATCCCCGTTGCCTCCTCCACTTCCGGATCTTTCAGGAGCGTGCTGAACTGTTTGGCAAGCGCCCGCAGATACATCGGCGTCGGAAAGGTTTTCAGATCGGCCAGCTGCTCCGGAAAATTGAATTCAACAAAATCTTTCCGCATGGAAGTTGTGATATTTTCCATCCGCGCCGGGGAAAACAGCGGAAGCCGCACATCCCGGAGCGCCAGGGCGCGGATTTGCCGCTGAATGGAGTCCGCAGTCTCCTTCCGTTGCGGCTGAACCGTTTTTTTCACCGGAGGCGGAGTGCTCTTTTCCGCTGTGGTGGTTGTCTGCGCTGCCAGAGGGAGCGCAAGGACCGCCGGCAGAAAGATGCGCAGCATCTTAGTAGTCAACATATTTCACCTCTTTGATGGTCCATTTCGGATGGTAGGCGGCGGAGGAGTACGGCTGTGTGGCATAGCTGCGCTCCAGAACGGAAAACACTTTCTGTTCTCCGGTGATCTGATCCGCGCCGATATCATAGGTATTGAATACAGCTGTTTCATCCGAAATGGTTCCGGAACTCGGAACCTGAGCCGGAGAAACCTTGACTCCTTCCGGAGTCTGGAAACCGGAGGAATACCAGTAATCGCTTCCCCAGTTTTTGGAATAGGTTCCGCTGACATCTTTGATTGTCTGGGCAATTCCGAGAACGTAGACCCTGCGGGGAAGAACGGTAGGTTCCGCATCCAGGAGGAAGACCAGCGAGGGGAAGATCTTCGCCTTGTCGCTCTCCGAAACGCCCGCCCACAGATCCACGCCTCCGAGCGAGTGGAAGATCTGAACTCGGGAGGTGAACGGTGTCGAAGAATTGGCCTTCTGCTGAAAGTAGGAAACCAGGTTGCTGAGGGTCACTTCGTCGTAGGTGGTTCCCGCCTGCGGGATGTTCTTGTCGGGACGTGCATTCTGAAGAAGAGCATTGAAGGCATAATAGTTCTTGTCGGTCAGCTCATTGACATTCAGTTTCCCGTAGGAGTAGAGTTTGGGAGAATCGGTTTTTTCCTTTTCCTCCGAGCTGGTTTCCTCGGCGGAATCGGTATACCAGGTCAGCTTCAGCTGATCGAGGAGTGCGAGGTCTCCGGCCGTGTAGCTGGTGCCGCCCTTGTTGGCGATGCTTCCATCCGCATTGGCGGCATAGGTGGTGAAGTTGAGGTTCTCCCATGCCGATGCACGATGGATGAACGCAAGTTCCCATGCTTCAAACGAGGTTCTGTCCCCGATCGGGGAGCCCCGCAGATAGACATTCGCCCGGTTCGCTTCCGGAATGTCGATTTTGGTTGCCATAAATCCGGTGGACGGATCTGCCGTTGTCGGATAGGTGTCGGCATAAATGCGGTCAGCATAAATGCGGTCGGCATCGGTACTGGTCGTTCCTGCGACCGCTCCGTTCAGGAGTTCCGCCGGGATAAACAGAGTGTCGGTGAGTTCTTTGGCACATTTCCAGTCTCCGTTCCATGCAGTGGAGGGAAGGTTGTGACGCGGATCGGATGCGCGCCGGGCCGCTCCGATGTAATAGGTCTTTTTCCCCGCGACTTTGGTTTCGGTCGTAAATGCGACGCCTTCAGTCGCCGACAGATTGGCAAAGTCGACCGGAACGTCATTCCATTTCAGCCGGATCAACGGTTTCAGGGTGATCGAATTAATCTTCAGCGCAGCTTCCTGCCCGCTCGGAAGCGTGGAGCTGGTCGACGTGAACAGTGTTCCGTCCGCATTGCAAACGTAATAAGGTCCTCCCGTTCCGATCAGCGAGGTATCCGCAATGTTCTGGATGAAGTACTGACGGGTTACGGTGCCGTCTGTGGTCTCCATCTTGTCCGCGTTCGCGGAATTCGGTATTGCGATATCAATATCAATATCAACCGTCGGTGCCGTTCCAGCGAGCGTTCCGCTGATGCCGAGCGTTCCGCTGATGCTCAGAGTTCCTCCTGCGAGAATTTCCTGCGTGGTCGTTTCTCCCAGATTCGCATACATGTTGATCAGTTCGGTGAAGAAGTCAATCCTCGCGTTCAGATCGACTTTGTATTTATAAAGAATGTTTCCGGCTCCGTCGTCGCTTTCCACTTCCTCCGCATAGGTCGGTGTGATCGCGAGCAGTGCTCCCGTTCCGCAGATATAGGGCGATTTTTTCAATCCGGTATACGTCGGCGGCGTATTGGACCCGTCCACGCTCCAGTTGTTCGGATCGACATCCGAGGTCGGCCCAATCTTCGTTCCGTCGTCGGAGGAGAGCGGTGTGAAAAAGTCGAGAAGATTCGCCACAATCTGATTGCGCTTGGTGTCACTGTTCGCAAATCCGGAGAGGTCCGACGTGTTGAATTCCTTGAACCACGGAATCTGCGGATAGGCAAACGGTCCTTCTCTGCTTTCCCCGTTGGAGATCCGGTACGGACGGTTGGCTTCGGAAAACGGCGATTCCTTCGGATTGGGAATCTGCATGCTTTTCCCGTCATTGACAATCGCTTCCAGTGCCAGTTTACGCTTTGCATTGTCTTTCAGAACGGAAATCTTTTTGGAAAGCGCAACCAGGTCAATCCGGTGATAAATATCTGTCGTTCCCGGAAGCATGAAAATTTCCGGATACTGGAAGGACGAGGACGCAAACGCTTTGACAAAATAGTTGTTGAACTGTTTCACCTCATCTGCCGTGGCGGTACTGGGCGGAGAAATGTAGCGCTGGATGTCGTCATAAGTGGAGAAACGGTCCTGATTGGCTCCGGTTTTCGCTTTGTCCAGATTGTTTCCGAAGAAGCTGTTGTAGTTATCCGCTTCGCCCGTTTCTTTCGGAATCTGGTCGTACAGTGTCTTCGGATCCACTTCTCCGCAGATGGAGATTCCGCGCCGGGTGTAGGCCGTGGGTTGAGAACCGTCCTCCATCAGGAGGGTCGAATTCAGGTCGATCAATCCCGGCGAGGGAACTGCAACGTAGGCAATCCGGGCCACGATCTTGTTCGTCCCATTCTCGTTATGGCTGATGAACTGCCAAGTCGGTTGGTCGTTCGATGAGGAATAATTCAGAATGTCCATCTGGTAAATTGCCGATTTCAGGCTGGTGTCCCGGATTGCGAGCTTCCAGATCCAGTCGTAGTAGGCTGTTGTTGTTCCGGACTGCGTTTTCGAATAAAGCGGTTCCCGCGCCCGGGCCGGAGAGGCGGCGGCCGTGAAGTAGGTGTCCTGATACATCAAAGCGGCAATATGAGTGGGTATGCTGGATGCCAGAAAACGGGCGGATGCCTTCTGGGTCGCATTCTTCGCAATCTGCTGGCTTGTCATGGATACGGAGGCAAAGGTCAGTGCCAGAACGGTCATCAGCCCCAGAATCCCCAGTGAAAAGAGAAGCGCAACTCCTTTTTCCCGATGATTTCGTTTGAGTGCAGACATGGTAAAATCTCCCCGGAATTAGTTTGTCGCATTGACGTAGATGATCCGCCGGAACGTCCGCAGCAGAGCTTCGCGGTCGGCATTGGTTGCCGCGTTCTTGAAGCGTGTGATGGTCCGTTCGTCGTTGTCCAGCACCTTCAGCGTGACGATCACTGCGGCCGGAAGATCCGAGATCGTATTGGAATTGATGTATTGCAGCTGACCGGCAGAGTCTTTTGAAAATGCTTCAATGGAAAACGTCTGGACATTGTCAAGCATCGGAACAAGGTTGGTTCCCGTTCCCGTATCCAGTGTACTGCGGGCGCTGGAGTTTGTCCGGAAATCCAGATTCGTGGACGCGCTTACCGAGGTGTCTTTCGCATAACCGAATTTCAAGGTCCCGAGGGTCTGTCCGGAAGGAATGTCGAGCTTGAAATAATATTCCGCCTCGCCGGAGATGGCACTGCTGTCCAGACGGATCGTTGTCATGGTCGGAAACCAGAGTTCGGAATTGGTCTTGTTGTAGTAAAATTTTTCTCCTGTGGAAGCGTTTGTTTTGATCGCGTTTTCCAGGCCGTTTCCGAGCAGTTCCAGTACAACCCGGGCGGATTCGTAGGCGTCGGTTTTTCCCGATGAACTTCGCCAGACATTCTGGGTTGCGCTGAAAATCTGCATCAGAATCAGCATGAGTATGGCGAAAATGGACATCGCCACGGCGATTTCGATCAGGGTGAACCGTCTTCTTCCGGTCATACGGCGCTGTTGGTTACGCATGATGGTCCTCAGGGTTGATTGGGAAAGCAGTCATAGATCACAATTCGTTTCTGGCGGGCGCTCCATGCGGCAGTGACGGGCCAGCTGAAAATCATACTGATCCGGTATCCTTCCAGCTTGCCGCTCAAGTAGGTCAGCGTGGAGGCACCAAGACCGACGTTCTCGATCGGAAGATCCTGTTTGTAAAGCAGGACATGGACCGCGGACGCCGTCTCCCCGTCGTCAGAATTGAGATAGTAGACATTCCCGTCCCGGAAAATCCGGAACAGGTTGTGCAGGTCCGTATTGGAAAACAGTTTTTTGGTTTCCATGGTCGCGGGGCTGTATGTCGCGGGAAAATTGTTCACATCGGATTCGGAAAAGCTGCCCGATTTCATATAGTTCCCGTTTTTGACATAGGAGTTGAAATTCGGTTCAAAAAAAGTCTTGAACAGCAGACGCATCTTGGAGATCGCCTCATCCACGAACACATCATTCACCGTATCCCGGTTCGCATTCAGCGCGGGGGGAAGGAGCGCCATGACCCCGGTGATGCCGAAAGCGACAACTCCGATCGCCAGAACGATTTCCACCATATTAAAGCTGTGAAATATCTTCCGCATAGTTCTAACTCCTTCAGTCTGTTAATACCATATACAACAGTTTTTAAAAAAAGCTAGCGCGGAATCGGAAAAAAACAGATAATTTTTTTGCAATCTTCCCCATTCGGCAGCTCTTCCGGAAAAGACCAGCGGTTTTGCTTCGGAGTTCCGCTTTCCCGGAAAAAAATTCCGCCTCCGCCTTGTTTCAGAAGGTTTGCGGGTGTATATTGCGCTGAACCAGAGGAAGGATGTCTGATCGTATGCGGTTCCGCTGCCCGTTCTGCTATTACACGATCTCCGTGGACGACATGTCGCGGGGATATCCCGTTGTCTGCGCCGGGTGCGGAAAAGAGGTCCTGATCCCCCCCGGCCGCTTCGATGCCGGCTGCATCGTCGGCGATTTCGTGATTCTTGAGAAACTCGGCGCGGGATCCATCGGAACCGTCTACCGCGCGACACAGCTTTCGCTTGACCGGCAGGTCGCCTTGAAAATCCTTTCTCCCGAATACACGACATCAAAAGGAATCGACGATTTTCTGCGCGAAGCGCGCGCGGCGGCAAAACTTTCCCACACCAATCTGGTGCAGGCGTACGCGGTCGGAGAGGATGACGGATTCTGCTATCTGGCGATGACCTATGTCAACGGGGAAAATCTGAGGACCCGGCTGCGGAAGGAAGGACGGATTCCCGTTGATGAAGCCCTCCATATCGTCCAGCAGGTTGCGGAGGCGCTCTATTACGCATGGGACGAAGCCGGGCTCATCCACCGCGACGTCAAACCCGACAATATCATGATTACCGACGACGGAATCGTCAAGCTCACCGACCTCGGACTCGCCATGAACCAGTCGGAATGGTCCGAGGATATGGAAATATCCGGCAGTCCCTCGTACATGAGTCCGGAGCAGTTCCGCGGCGAGAAACTCGATCCCCGGAGCGATGTATACAGTCTCGGCGTCACCTTGTTCCAGATCATTTCCGGCCGCCTGCCGTTCGAAAGCGATTCCGTGAAGAAACTGGCGCAGATGCATCTCGAAAAGGAACCGCCGTCGCTGCGGCATCTGGTTCCCGGCGTGCCGATGGCGGTCGATGCGCTGGTGAAAAAGATGATGGCGAAACGCCCGGAAAACCGCTACGCCTCCATGGAGGAGGTCCTCAAATCAATCTGGACCATCCGCCAGAAAACCGCACCGAACCGGAGTCTTGTGCCGGATGTGCATACGATCTCCATCAAACGACTTGATTACGAGATTCAGAACGAATCGTCGGAACTGAAGGCGAAGGTCGCGGAAAAAATCGTGGTGCGCGCGTCGTGGATGGACCGTCTGATGACCGGATTCATCACGGCGGTCGGGGCGGTGATCCTGATGCTGATCCTGTTCGCCGCATTCGGCGGAAAGGAAAGCTCCCTGCGGACGTATGACAAAATCACTTATTTCGAAAAACTTTCCGGGGACAGAAGTCTGGATGCCGCCGCCGTCCTCGAAGAAGGACGCAAAATCCTGGAGGAGCTGCCGAACCGCGGAAGCGCCGAACAGGAATTCAACGCCGCAAAACTGAAAATGCTCCTCGCCTCGGTGGAACTGAACGCTCTGCGCAATGAATCGCTGCAGCTGAAACAGGAAAACGCCTCCCTGAAACAGCGGAATGCCCAGATGGAAAAGGAAGAAAAACGTCTCTCCCAGCGGAACACGCAGCTGGAACGCATGGTCGGAGAATATTCCAATTACGGAGAACTGAAACGCCGTCTGGAGGAAAAGAATTCCAGAATCCGGACTCTGGAACAGAAGTCTGCCGGATTCGAACAGGAGATCACCCGTCTGAAGGACTCCCTGGCCTCCATGCGGAAAGAGGAACTTGTCAGGACGCAGGACCGGATCCGTCTGAGACTTTTCACGCTCCAGATGGAACGCCGTTTCCGGATGGCGGAGGCGCTGATCCGTGCAGGGAAAAAGAATTTTCCGCCGCTGGACACCTGGCTTTCCGCCAAAGAACGCGAAAACAGTTTTCTGGAGAAGATTTATCTGCTGCTGACAGACAGCGGAACCCGTTTTGCCGGATATCCGCTCGGATATGCGAAGGGGATGTCGATCCTGAACATCAACAGCGGGACGATCAGCTACAAGGATGCGCTCGGCCGCACGTTTCTGAAGGAGTGGCGGGAATTTCTGCCGCGCACGCTCTACCGGCTGCTGCAGTACGATTCCGAAATGAAACACAATCTCAAGGCGGCGGAGGCGGGATGCGAACTGCTGCAGGAACGGATCGGCGCGGCCTGCAAAAAAAATCCGGACGACAGGGAACTTCAGGCACTTGCGGCTGTCTATGCGGATAACAAGGTGAAGGAGCTGAAATACATCTCGGCCGCCGATCCGGAAAAAGGACGAGAGGCCATCCGGAACTTCCTCCGGAATATGGAGGGGGCGGGGATTTACGAGAAGCTGGAGCGGGAGCTGAATCCCCTTTTGCGATAACAAGGGAGAGCGGAGATGACAAATAAATTGAATTTGCCGGGAGGATCGGAGACGATTCTGATCGTCGACGACCAGGAGACCGTTTGGGATTTTTTGATCGAAGCGCTTCAGAAACTCGGATATTCCGTTCTGCTGGCCGAAAACGGACTCGACGCCGTGGAGATCTATCAGAACAATCCGGGGCAGATTGATCTTGTTCTTCTCGATATGATTATGCCGCATCAGGGGGGGCATTCGACATTCTACAAGCTGAAAGAGCTGGATCCCGGAGTCCGGGTGCTGCTCTCCAGCGGATTCGTCTCCCATGACGAGGTGGACGACCTGCTCGCAAACGGCGCGGCCGGCTTCCTCCCGAAACCCCACCGCATCTCCACCATGGCCGCGGAAATCCGACGGATTCTCGACCAAAAAAAGAAATAAGATTTGAATTGTTCCCGAACAAGGTGTAAATTAAATCCCGTAAAGAGTCAAAAAGAGCGATCTTCGGGGCGAGGTGAGTTTCCGGAATATGGAGACGATTCCCGACCGGCGGTAAAAGTCCGCGAGCCGGAAGGCTGATACGGTGCAAGTCCGTAACCGACAGTAAAGTCTGGAAGGGAGAGGGTCGACCGCAATGCTGTCTGATTGAAATCTGGCTGATGCGCGCGCCTGTAACGCTCTGTCGTACAGTGAAACAACAACAGAAGGAAAGGCGCGGAAAATGAGCAGTATGTTTGATTCCGTCGAAGAAGCAGTCGAAGACATCCGCAACGGAAAAATGGTCATTGTGACCGATGACGAGGGCCGGGAAAACGAAGGCGATCTCGTCTGCGCGGCGGAGAAGATCACCCCGGAACACATCGTTTTCATGGCAACCCACGCACGCGGACTGATCTGCACTCCCATTCCGGAGGCGCGTGCGAAAGAATTGGGAATCGCCCGGCCGCCCTCCACGGATATGTTCCATACGGCGTTCACGGAGAGCGTCGATTCCAAAATCGGAACCACCACCGGGATCTCCGCGTTCGACCGGGTGAAGACGGTCCTGGATTTGATTGATCCGGCACGGAAGGCATCCGATTTTGCCCATCCGGGGCATACGTTTCCTATCGCGGCGCGTCCGGGCGGCGTGCTGCAGAGAACAGGACATACCGAGGCGGCGGTCGATCTGGCCCGTCTCGCCGGACTTACGCCCGCCGGCGTCATCTGCGAAATCATGAACGACGACGGGAAGATGGCGCGCCTGGATTCTCTGATCGAATTCAAAAACCGCTTCGGGCTGAAAATCGTCTCGGTGGCGGATATCATTGCCTACCGCAGAAAGACCGAGAAGCTGGTCGTCTGCGAGGAGACGGTCGATTTCCCGAACAAGCACGGACATTTCAAGCTGCATCTCTACCGTTCGCTGATCGACGGATCCACCCATCTTGCGCTGACCTGCGGCGATGTCGCGGGAAAGGAGGATGTGCTGACGCGCGTTCACAGTGAATGCCTCACCGGAGACGTGTTCGGGTCCTGCCGCTGCGACTGCGGAGAACAGCTCGATGCCGCCATGGACATGATCGCTCAGGAGGGCTGCGGCGTCCTGATCTATCTGCGCCAGGAAGGACGCGGAATCGGGCTGGCGAACAAAATCAAGGCCTACAAACTGCAGGAAGAAGGATGCGATACGATTGAGGCAAATGAACGTCTCGGCTTTCCCGCGGATCTGCGGGAATACGGGATCGGCGCGCAGATGCTGCTGGATCTCGGCGTGAAGGGCGTCCGCCTGCTGACCAACAACCCGAAAAAACTGGTGGGCATCGACGGATACGGACTGCGGATCAACGGCAGAGTTCCGATCGAAATTGTTCCCCAGAAGTACAACGAACGGTATCTTGCCACCAAGAAGCAGCGGATGGGACATCTCTTTCAGAATACAGCATTGGACAGCATTAAATAAACAGGGAGAAAAAGTATGAGCAAACGACCCGGTAAGATTTTTGAAGGCGATCTGAACGCGAAAGGTCTTCGCATCGGCATTGTGTGCGCCCGGTTCAACGAATTTTTCGTCGGGAAACTGCTGGACGGGGCAATCGACGCGTTTGTCCGTCACGGAGGCGATGCGGAACAGCTGGAAGTTGCCTGGGTTCCCGGAAGTTTCGAACTGCCGTTCGCCGTTTCCCGCATGCTCGCCCGCGGCGGATATGATGCGGTGATTGCGCTCGGCTGCGTGATTCAGGGAGCCACCACCCACGCATCCCAGATCAACAATCAGGTGTCGAAAGGACTCGGACAGCTCGGCATGGAGAGCGGAATCCCGGTAATCTACGGACTCCTGACGACGGAGAACATTGAACAGGCCATCGAACGCAGCGGCACCAAGGCAGGAAACCGCGGTTTCGATGTGACCGTTTCCGCCATCGAAATGGCGAATCTGAACAAAGCACTGAAGAACTGATGGAAAACGGAGAAGCGCATTGATGAATCCGATGAATCCGAACAGAGGACATGCGGCAAAGGTTTCCTCGCATTCGCACTTCAAGCGTCTCGGGCGCGAACTGGCGATGCAGTACCTTTATCTGTGCGACATGGGGGAGGGAAAAGATGATCCCGAGGCCCGGCGGATGTTCTGGGAACAGGCGGACGAAGCCGATCTGGCCGACGATGAACGCACCTTCAAAAAGGCGCGCGCCTATGCGGAAAAAATCATCGACGGCGTGTTCGGAAATCTTCCGGAAATCGACGGGGAAATCCGGGCGTTTTCTGAAAAATGGGATCTCGCACGGATCGCCGCCGTGGAACGCAACATCATCCGCGTCGCGGTCTACGAACTCAAATACTGTCCGGATATTCCGGCGCTGGTGAGCATCGACGAAGCCATCGAAATCGCCAAGACATTTGCATCGGAAAAATCGGGAATTTTCATCAACGGTATTCTCAACGGCGTGAAGGATGCCCTTCCGCCGGATGCCAAGCAACGTCCCGGGGGCGGCGCATGATTTCTCTCTTTTCATCGTTTCAGAAGGGACTCCAGAAGACCGCAACGGCGATCGAACGGGGAATCTCCAGTCTGTTCAAAGAGGTGAAACGGTGGGACGAATCTTCGTTCCGGACGCTGGAAAACGCCTTGATCGAAGCCGATTTCGGCCCCTCCGCATCCGCCGCGATCGTCCGCGACGTCCGGGACCGGTATCAGCGCGGTCTGCTTTCCGGTTCCGATGAGATCCTTTCCGTCGCCGGAGAGGATCTCACGGCGATGCTGGAAAAGGACGCCCGGCCGTTGAACATGGCGCCGGAGGGACTGACCGTCATTCTGATGGTCGGCGTCAACGGAAGCGGAAAGACCACGACTGCCGGAAAACTCGCCCATCGCTGGATCCGGGAAGGAAAGAAGGTCACTCTTGCCGCGTGCGACACGTTCCGTGCCGCCGCCGCGGAACAGCTCCATCTCTGGGCCGAACGCACGGGCGCGCAGATCGTCTCTTCGCGGACCGGCGCCGATCCTTCGGCCGTCGCGTATGACGCCGTCCAGTCCGCGCTCGCAAGGAATGCCGACATCCTCCTGATCGACACCGCCGGCCGCCAGCACAATAAAAAGGGATTGATGGATGAACTGGCGAAGATGCGCCGCATCATCGCGAAACTTCTTCCCGGCGCACCGCAGGAAACGCTTCTGACCCTTGATGCGAGCATCGGGATCAATGCGGTTTCCCAGGCACGGGAATTCGCGGCCTCCTCCGGAGCAAGCGCCCTGGTGCTGACCAAACTCGACGGAACAGGAAAAGGCGGAGCCGCTGTTCAGATTCAGACGGAATTCAAACTGCCGATCCTGTTTGTCGGACTCGGGGAACAACCGGATGATCTGCAGCCCTTCGATCCCCGACAGTATGCGTCTGCGGTTCTCGGCCTTCCGCAGTCCTGAACCCCCAGAAAAAGAAAGGAAGCCGGATGTTCAGATTCTCTCTTCTTCCGCTTCTCCTCGGTTTCTGCATGGCCGCGGCGTCCACCGCGGAGTATGATCTGCAGAAAACGCTCGGAGAGAACAACGAATTGTTTTCCGCCTCGGCAAACACGTTTGTCCTGAAAAACCGGATCTTCCGCTGGGTCTCGTCCAAACGGGATGCCGCGCGGTATTCCTCGTTCCGCAATCCGGTCCGCGCGACCTTTCTGGGGTTTCCCGTTTACGAGGCAATCGTTTCGTTTGAAGGAAATCGGCCCTCCAAATTTTATCTTTCGCTGTACAACCGGGGCGATGCGGGCTCCATGGACTACGAGACATTCGAAAAACTGGTGGAGTCCTTCAATTCCGCCGTATCCAAATGGACCGGGGAAAATGGCGAGGAAATGGATGGCCGTCTCGCCAATAATATGATGCTCAATGCAAATTTCCGGGTCGCGGGCGGATATCTCTACACGGTCAAGTGGAGCGCCAGCGGACGGAGCAAGCGGAACTATAAACCGGAATATCTCCAGTTCGAAATCGAAAAATTCGATCCGCAGAACGATCCCCGGAAACGTTCTCTGGTCCGGGTGGACCGGAGCAGAATCGAACGGTCCGCGGATCTCCCCTCCAATGTGGAGAAGCGTCCGGACGGAACGGTCTGGATCGCCAATATCCCGATGGTGGACCAGGGCGCGAAAGGCTACTGCGTCGCCGCCGTTCTGGAACGGGTCCTGCTCTATTACGGAATCGAAAACGTCAATCAGCATACGATCGCCCAGCTGACCGGAACCACAAACGCCGGGACCTACTCGGAGGCTATGCTGGAGGCGCTGCGGAAGGCCGGAAGCAAATTCGGAATCCGGGTCCGCTCCCGCTACTCCGCCGAGATCGAATCGGTGGACGATCTGGAAAAAATGGTTTCCCGGTACAACAATCTGGCGAAAAAGGCAAAGAAAAAACGGATTGCCATGGTGCAGCGCGGAAACTATGTCTTTGTCGGGCCGACAATGGCGCAGATGGATCCCCAGCTGTTCCGGAAACTCCGCTGTGATGGCGAAAGCCGCGCGATGAACTCCTTCCGCAAAGAGATCCGGAACCGGGTCGACGAAGGTCTGCCGACCGTCTGGTGCGTTCTGCTCGGACTCGTCAATGAAAAACAGAAAACCCTTCAGCCTTCCGGCGGACACATGCGCCTCATCATCGGCTACAACGAGGCCGACGACACCATCGTCTACACCGATACCTGGGGCGCAGGACACGAATACAAGGTCATGCCGTTCGAAGACGCATGGGTCATGACCATGCGGACCATCGCCATCAATCCGAGGAGCGCCCGATGACCGATGAATTCTACATGCTCCGCGCGGCGGAACTCGCACGGCGGGCGCTCGGGGAGACCACGCCGAATCCGATCGTCGGCGCCGTGATCGTCCGCGACGGAAAAATTCTCGGCGAGGGCTGGCATGCAAAAGCCGGCTGCCCGCACGCCGAAATCGAAGCGATCCGCTCCGCCGGAGAGAACGATCTGAAAGGAGCGGTTCTCTATGTGACGCTCGAACCGTGTTCATCGTGGGGACGCACGCCGCCGTGTACCGATGCGCTGATCCGCGCCGGATTCTCCCGCGTGGTGATCGGCTGCACCGATCCGAATCCGAAACACGCGGGAAAGGCGGCCGGACTGCTGCGCGAACATGGAATCGAGGTCTGCTGCGGCGTCGCGGAAAAAGAGTGCCGGAAACTCAACGAGGCATTTTTCAAATGGATCACGACCGGGAAGCCGTTTGTCCTGCTCAAACTGGCTCTTACTCTCGATGGAAAAATCGCAACGCATGACGGACACTCCCGCTGGATCACCGGGCCGGAGGCGAGGGCACGGGTCCAGCATCTCCGGCGCTGGGCGGATGCGGTTATGGTCGGAGGGGGAACCTTCCGAGCGGATTCGCCGCGTCTCACCGTGCGCGACGAGGCGGGGACGGTGCTGAAAACTCCGTGCAGAATCGTGCTTTCCGATTCCGCGGACCCCCTGCCGGATGGCTGGGAACGGGTTTCCCTGCATTCTCCGGAAGAGTGGGAGGCGTTTCTTCTTGAACTCGGGAAGCGGCCGTTTGTCTCGCTGCTTCTGGAAGGGGGAGGGGAGCTTGCCGCGTCGGCGCTGAATGCGGGGGCCGTGGATAAAATCGAATTTCATTATGCACCGAAGATCCTCGGGGGAAGAGGGAGCCGTCCCGGTGTGGGCGGTGCCGATCCGTCGGATCTTGCGGAGGCGTTTGCCGTGGACGGGATGGAGATTGTCCGTCTCGGAACAGATTTCGCGGTGACCGGATACGTCCGGAAACCGCAGAAGCGGAGGAGTTGACGATGTTTACCGGACTGGTGGAATCGACCGGCGTGATCCTTTCCCGGAAAATGAGCGGAGAATCGGGGCGGATCGTGCTGGATGCGGAAAAGCGTTTCCCGGATCTGACGGCCGGAGAGAGCATCGCCGTCAACGGGGCATGTCTGACGCTCGAAGACGGGATGAAGGGCGGACCGCTGACGTTTTATGTGATGCGGGAAACGTTCGAACGGACCAATCTTGGGTCGCTGCCGGTCGGAAGCACGGTGAACATGGAGCGCGCGCTGCCGGCAAACGGAAGGCTCGGCGGACATCTCGTTGCGGGGCATGTGGATGCCACCGGACGGATCCTCTCGTTCCATCGGCGCAAGTCCGACCTGGAACTGGAAATCGAACTGCCGGAAAATCTGCGGGAATATTTTGTCGAAAAGGGATCCGTCGCCGTGGACGGGATCTCCCTGACCCTGGAAACCGTTTCGGAAAGGAGTTTCCGCATCGGAATCATTCCGACCACCTGGCGCGAAACCGCAATCCATACCCGGAAACCCGGGGATACGGTCAATCTTGAAACCGATCTGATCGGGAAATATGTGATCTCTTATCTGAAGGGCGGAGAACGGAAGAAGGAATCCGGAATCACGATGGAGACACTCGCGGGAGCCGGATTCCTATGAAACGGATTCTCCCGACTCTTCCGGAAATCGCGGCGGAGGCGTCGTTCGGCATGGCGCTGGCGTCGTCCGGCGTTCCGGTGGACAAACTCGCGGACTTTCTGGTGCTGCCCGATGCGTTTTCCGCGGTGGAACTGCCCGTGGAACTGCTCGAACGGAAGGAGGCGTCCTATCTGCTTGCACGGGTGCTGCGGGGATTCCGCTCGGTCCAGATCGGGTCAATCATCGACAGCGACGTCGCCCGGAATCTTCCCTTCTCCTCGGAGTCCCTGTTTCAGGAGTTCGCCGCCTATACGGAAAAAATGCTGACACTGTTTCATTCGATCGGCATCCGGACCGTCACATTCGATCCCCGGATGAACGATATTCTCAACGACAGCCGGACTCTGAATGCGACCCTTCATCTTCTGAAGCTCATTGCACCGGTCCTGAACCGGACCGGAATGACCCTCCTTCTCCCGTTCTCTCTGCCGTGTGCGGATTCGGAACTTCCGGGCCGCCTGGTGCAGTTCCTCCGTCGTTCGATGATTCCGGAGCTGAAGGTGCGTCTGGACATCAAACCTCATGAGATTCCGCGCAAACTGACCGTTCCCTCCGTTCTCGCCGGAACGCTGCTTCTGGAAGTGCGTTCGGTTCTGTTCCGGTACGATGCGGATGCCGGAAATGTGCTGCTTCCCGCCCATCTTCTTCCGTGGCTGGAGGCGCTGGGAATCCGCGGCTTTTCCGGCTCGTGGCTGGTTGCGCCTTCGTCGAAGGACGCCGCCCGTCTTCCCGCCGAAGCCCTCCATTTTGCGGACGTCCTGGAGGAGCTGCGGAAAAAGGACGGAGGCGGAACGGTTCCCTGAACGTTCTTCACCGGTCCGCCGGACGGACTCTCCGGCGCGCGGTTCAACGATCCGACAACACCTCATAACAGAAAGGACCCGAAAATGAAACTGGGTGTGAACATTGATCATGTGGCAACGCTGAGACAACTTCGCGGAGTGACGTATCCCTCCGTTCTGAAAGCCGCGGAACTGGCGATGCGCGCAGGCGCGTCGGGCATTACGGCGCATCTGCGGGAGGACCGCCGGCATATGAACGATGCCGATCTGGAACAGCTCGCCGCATCCGGGTACCGCCTGAACATGGAAATGGCGGTGACGGAGGAGATGGTGGCCATCTGCTCCCGTCTGAAACCGGCGGCGTGCTGTCTGGTGCCGGAAAAACGGCAGGAGCTGACAACCGAAGGCGGACTGGATGTCGTCGCTCATTTCGCCTCCGTGAAAGCCGCGGTGGAGACTCTTTCCGCCCGGGGGGTGGAGGTCAGCCTGTTCATTGATCCGGATCTGGAGCAGATCCGCGCCGCGAAGGAGTGCGGAGCTCCGTTCATCGAACTGCATACAGGCGCGTATGCGAACGCCGGAACGGAACGGGTCGCCGCCGAACTGAAACGTCTTGCGGAGGGCGCCCGGTATGCCGATTCGCTCGGAATCCGTGTCAATGCCGGTCACGGAATTGATTATGAAAACATCCGGCCGCTGCTGGCGGAAGTGCCGCATCTGAACGAATTGAACATCGGTCACAGCATTGTCTGCGAATCGGTCTATTACGGACTGGAAGCGGCGGTGAAGAAAATGCTTGAGCGGATGGCCACCTATCAGCTCGGCTGATCCGCAGAAAACGGACGGGGCATGCACGTCCCGTCCGTCCCGTTCCGCGGGGGCTTTTCCACGGATCGCCGATCGGGAAAAACCGGGCGTTTTTTCTCCGGAAAATAATCGTCCAAAACACATTTCCGAGCCTTGAAAATCGACTCTTTTATAGTATATTGCCTAGTGGAATCTTATCCTTGAAACAAGCACAGCATTCGCTGCCGGAAAATTGAATTCAAAATCCGGAGATCAGGGGAAAAATCAGGAGTTTGGAATGTCCGAAGAAAACGCAACATCAAACGCAGCACAGGTCCCGGCGGACAACAATCAGTACACCGCGTCCAAGATCACCGTGCTGGAAGGTCTCGAAGCAGTCCGGAAACGGCCGAGCATGTACATCGGCGATACCGGGGAAAGAGGACTGCATCACCTTGTCTATGAAGCCGTCGACAACAGCATCGACGAGGCTCTCGCCGGATACGCCACCCATGTGGAGGTGGTGATTCAGGCCGACAACAGCATCCGCGTCTCCGACGACGGCCGCGGAATTCCGGTCGACATGCACGAGGAGGGAAAACCCGCAGTCGAAGTGGTCATGACAATTCTGCACGCAGGCGGAAAATTCGACCACAATTCCTACAAGGTTTCCGGCGGTCTGCACGGCGTCGGCATCTCCTGCGTGAACGCGCTCTCCAAATGGATGAAGGTCGAAGTCCACCGTGACGGAATGGCGTATGAGATCGGATTCGAACGAGGCACAACCGTGGAGCCGCTCAAACAGCTCGGACCGGTCGCCGACCGCGGAACCACCGTGGTCTTCAAGCCGGATGAGGAGATCTTCTCCACCACCATCTACAAATGGGATATCCTCAAGCACCGTCTCCGCGAACTGGCATTCCTCAACAGCGGCGTCCGGATTACGCTGACCGACGAACGCGAAGGACAGGAACGCAAGGAAGTGTTCTTCTACGAAGGCGGCATCTCGGAATTCGTCACGATGCTCAACGAGGGGAAGAAGCCGCTGCATCCGGTCATCTACATGCACAAGACCAAGGACGGACTGGATGTGGAGGTCGCCATGCAGTACAACGATACCTTCTCCTCCACAATCTACTCCTACGCCAACAACATCAACACCTTCGAGGGCGGTACGCATCTTTCGGGATTCCAGACTGCGCTGACCCGCGTGATCAATGTCTACGGGAAGGCGGCAAATCTGCTGAAGGGCGAACGGACCATGTCCGGCGCGGATACGCTCGAAGGACTCAGCGCTGTCGTAAGCGTGAAGGTTCCCGATCCCCAGTTCGAGGGGCAGACCAAGACCAAGCTCGGAAACGGCGAGGTCAAGGGAATTGTGACATCGGTTGTCAACGAATGCCTGAGCACATTTCTGGAAGAGAATCCGCAGGTCGCCCGGGATATCGTCGGGAAGGCGATTGTCGCATCGAACGCCCGCGAGGCCGCCCGCAAGGCCAGGGAACTGATCCAGAGAAAAGGGGCGCTCGAAGGATTCTCGCTTCCCGGGAAACTCGCGGACTGCTCCAGCAAGGATCCTTCCATCTGCGAACTCTATATCGTCGAGGGGGATTCGGCAGGCGGTTCCGCCAAACAGGGACGCAACAGTCTCTTCCAGGCGATTCTGCCGATCCGCGGAAAACTCCTCAACGTGGAGAAGACCCGCAAAGACAAGATGCTGGAAAACAAGGAGATCCAGTCGATGATCGCCGCCATCGGGTGCGGTCTCGACGACAATTTCGATATCTCCAAACTTCGCTACAACCGCGTTGTCATCATGACCGATGCCGATGTGGACGGTTCCCATATCCGGACTCTGCTCCTGACATTCTTCTACCGTCAGATGCCGGAACTGATCGAGACCGGCCACGTCTATATTGCCAAGCCGCCGCTCTTCAAAGTGAAGCGCAAAAATGATGAACAGTATATTGAGACCGAGGAACAGCTCGACGCATATCTGTTCAACATCGGCAGCTCCGACATTGAGGTGTACCGGCAGGATGGAACCCGGCTGACGCAGGATCAGATCCGCCAGATCACCGCGTTTATCGCAAAGGCGCATCACATTTCGCAGGGTCTTCAGCGTCACGGACTGGCGCCGGAATACTATTTTTCTCTGGCAAAGGGCATGCAGTTCCCGACCGCCCGGATCATGGTCCGCGAGACGGACGGCCGCATGACCGAGCAGTTTGTCTATTCCGAAGAAGAAAAACGGCAGTATGTCGAGGAGGCGCTTCTCCGTCTGCCGAAATACGAATCGGAGGAGGCGGTGGAGGAGACCATCACCGTTCCCGGAGAAGTCGTGGACGAGGAGGAGGCCGGATCGTTGAGTCAGACCATCCACCCATCCATCGACGTGACGGATATTTTTGAGGCGAAAAACTGCGGAGAACTCTATCAGGAGATCGCCGCGGCGGGCTATGATCCCACCTGTCTTTTCCAGGACGCCGATGATCTGTTCCGGGTGGTCGAAAGCGATCGGGAACAGAAAATCCGCTCGCTGAAAGGCCTTGCGGAGGAGGTCAAACGCAACGGCCGGCAGGGACTCGCAATCAACCGGTACAAAGGACTGGGCGAAATGAACCACGACCAGCTCTGGGATACCACCATGGATCCCGAAAAACGGAAGATGATCCAGGTCAAAATGGAGGACGCCGTGGAGGCGGACCGCATGTTCACCCTGCTGATGGGAGACGCGGTCGAACCCCGCCGCGACTATATCGAGAAACATGCCGCCGGTGTGCGGGATCTTGATATCTGATCAAATACTGCGCGGACGGCTGTGTTCCGTTCCGGCGTCCGCGCCTCAATCAACAATGTATGGAGAAAACAATGGCAGACGATCCGAAAATCAGAAGAACAGGCATTGATCCGAACACCCGGGATAAAAATCTCGGCATCGCGCTCGGAATGATCGAAAAGGAATTCGGCAAGGGCGCCATCATGAAACTGGGAGACAACAACGTTGCCTCCGATGTTTCCGTGATCAGCACAGGCGCGCTTTCTCTTGACATCGCTCTCGGAATCATGGGAGTTCCCCGCGGAAGAATCGTGGAGATTTTCGGTCCCGAATCCTCCGGAAAGACCACGCTCTGCATGCACATCATCGCGAATGCCCAGCGCGCCGGGGGCGTGGCGGCGATCATCGACGCGGAACATGCGGTCGATCCGGTGTACGCTGCCAAGATCGGTGTCAATGTGGACAATCTGCTCATCGCGCAGCCGGACTGCGGCGAAGATGCTTTGAACATCGCCGATATGCTGGTGCGCAGCAATGCGGTCGATGTTCTGGTGGTTGACTCGGTGGCGGCTCTCGTGCCCCGCGCCGAAATCGAGGGTCAGATGGGCGATTCGTTTGTCGGTCTTCATGCCCGCCTGATGTCTCAGGCGCTCCGCAAGCTCACCGGAGCCATCAGCCGCAGCCGCACCTGCTGCATCTTCACCAACCAGATCCGTGAAAAAATCGGCGTGATGTTCGGAAATCCCGAAACCACCACCGGCGGTAACGCAATGAAGTTCTACAGCTCCATCCGGATGGATATCCGCAGAATCGGGACCATCAAGGAAGGGGATGAGGTTGTCGCCGCCCGGACCAAGGTCAAAGTGGTCAAAAACAAACTCGCGCCCCCGTTCCGCACCGCGGAATTCGATATCAACTGGAACGAGGGAATTTCCAGAGTCGGTTCGATCATCGACGTGGGATGCGATCTCGGCGTGATTGAAAAGCGCGGTTCGTGGTTCTCGTTCGACGGCGAACAGCTCGCCCAGGGCCGTGAACAGGCAAAGGCCGTGATCGGCGAGAAAAGCGATCTTGAAGCGCGGATTCTGGCCAGAATCCGGGAAAAACTTGCGGAACGCCGGGCTGCCGCTTCTCCGACCGCTGCTCCCGCACCGGAGAAAACCGCCGCGGAGCCGCCGGCCGCTCCCGCTGCAAAATAACGACGGATGAAGCCGGACGATGAAGACGGGATGGGCGGAAAACGGATCGTTGCGGGCGCGGTTCTTCGCGTTCTCGCTCCTTCTGGCTCCCGCCGCCGCGTTTTCGTTCGGAGATCTGGCGTATAAGAGCAAACTTTCCGGCGATGAGGCGTTCACGGCGGGGGATTATCCAGCTGCCGCCGGATTCTACGCGGTCTACGCAAAGGACGCCGCGGGCGCGGAGGACAAGGACGCTCTCCGCGATGCCAGGGAACGCCGGCTGGACGCCCTCCTGCTCGCCGGAATGACGAAGGAGGCGGAACAGGAGTTCGCGGATTATGAGCTCAAATATCCCGGCGTCAATTCGCTTTCTCTTTCGATGTGGAAGGCCGATCTCCGGATTCTTCAGGGACGGTACCGGGAGGCGCTGACCATTATCCGCCGGATTCTTCCGGGCATGACCGGAGACGATCCCCGCCGGCTCCGGACTCTGGCGGCACTGGCGCGCGCCGAAGAACTGGAGAAAAATTATACCGGCGCTGCCAACGCCTACGGAGAACTGGTCCAGGCCGCAGGGAAGACTCGGCTGGCTCTTTCCGCGTTTGCCCGGAAAATTTTCTGTCTGGCGAACTCAAACACTCCGCGCGATGCGATGACCGGACTGCTGTCCGCTCCTTCTCCCGAAACGGAGGCGGAAGCGGAGGTGCTCCGCCTTCTCGCGTTTTATACGCATTTGAAAATGGAGGGCGCGAAGGATTTGAAGGCCGCATGGCTGGCGTTGGAAAAACAGGGACGGCGTACGGAACTGCCGATCGTCTATACGCTCTATTCCGCGATTGGTGACGAGGCGGCAAGACGTCAGGACCGTGAACTTGCGGTGGCCGCCTACCGGCTCGCATTCGCCTCCGCACCGACCAAGCAGGCATCGTTCGACACTCTGGGCCGGATCATTCTCCTGCTGGAGCAGCAGAAGAGCAACGAGGAGGCGGCTCTGCTCGCCCTGCGGGCACTGGATCTTTTCAAGGGATCGTATGCCACGCCGGAAACCAAACTGCGTCTGGCGCGGATTCTGCGTTCCGCCGGGAAGAACCTTCCGGCCATTGAACTTTATCTGAGTCTGATTCAGGAGGAAGGCGCGCCGCATGAACTGCGGAAAACGGCGGTCCGCGAATGTGCGTATCTTCAGAATTCGATGAACGACGAGGCCGGCGCCCAGAAAACAATCCGATCCTTCTTCAACACCGATGCCATGCAGCCCGAAGCGGAGTTTCTCCTTGCCGATCTCCTGTTCCGCGACAAACGGTATCAGGAGGCCGCGGAAGCGTTTCAGGAGACCGCCGCCAAATATCCCTCCATTGCCGGTCAGGCACTTTATCAGAGCGCTCTTGCGTGGCTTTCCGCAGAGAAGACCGGTCCTGCGGAGCAGCAGGTGGACCGGCTTCTGAAAATGGTCGGGAACGATCCTGCGGCGTATTCCCGTGCATTGTACCTGAAAGCGATGATTCTGGAGGCCGCGCGGAAATTCCCCGAGGCGCAGAAATGCTATACGGATTACGCCGCCCGGAAACTGGTGGACCCGAAACTCGCCGCTCAGGCGCTGTTCAAAGCGGCAAAGATAGCGTTTTCCCGAAAAAATCTGCTGGAGGCGGAAGGGCTGTTCGGACGTATTCTGAACGACTATCCGCAGAGTGAACTTGCGCCGCTGGCAGCGTACTGGCGGATCTATTCGTTCCAGTCCCGGGGGGATGATCTTCTTGCGGAACGGGAAACGTGGCTTCTGGTGGACCGCTATCCCGGTTCTCGTCATGCGACCGACGCACTGTTCAATCTGGCGACCCATTATGCGGATGCCGGCGCCTCAACGCGGGCCAACGCCGTGCTGGATACGCTGCTGAACCGGGTCAAATCCACGAAACTGTATCCGAAAGTTCTTCTGGAGAAGGCGAATCTCGCCTTTCAAAACAAGGATCCGGAAACCGCACTGGAACTGCTGGGGCAATTATACAATACCAATCCCGATTCTTCGCTTCTTGCGGAGGCGTTGTATCTCCACGGAGATGTGCTGAAGTCGAAAAGCGAGTATGAGCAGGCGATCGCCTGTTATACGAAGGTTCTGGAACAGCACCCGCCATCGCTGATCGAACTGGCGACGATCGGGTCAATCGCGGACTGCCAGTTCACCATCGCATCGCAGCGGAATTCCGCGGAACTTTTCCGGGATGCGATGAGGCGCTATGATTCGCTCCTCGAAAGAGTGGATCTTCCGGAAGCTTTGCGGGTCATGCTGCATTACAAGAGCGGCCGCTGCGCGGAAGAGCTGGATCTGACCGACACCGCGTTGAATCACTACAAGGCCGCCACCTATGCGCTGGTTTCGAAAGCCTCGTCGAGCGTGGCTCTGTGGGGGACGAAGGCGGTGGAGGCAATCGTGAACATTGCGGAGAAGGCTCCGCTCAAAGCTCATGTGGAGGATGCGGTGCGCGCCCTTCAGCGCCTTGCCGATGCCGAACTCATGGAGCAGGAAATGGTGGATGAACGGATCCTGAAACTTGAAAAAATGAAATTCAAACCGTAACACAGGGGTGCGAAGGATGGAATATGTGCAGATGATTAAAAACGGCGGTCCGGTCATGATGATTCTGGTCGGATGCAGTATTGTGGCGGTTTTTATTTTTGTGGAGAAATGGTTTCAGTTCCACCGGTCGCAGGTGAACGTGAAGGAGCTGGTGAACGGACTGATCAACGTTCTCAAACGGGACGGAATGATCGAGGCGATCACCCTCTGCGACCATACCCCCGGACCTGTGGCGCGGCTGCTCACGGCGGCGATTCAGGCGCATCAGAACGACGATGACATCCGCCAGTCGATCGAGGATGCTTCGATTGTGGAAGTGCCGCGTCTGGAGTCGCACCTGAACATTCTGGCGACCATCGCTTACATTGCGCCTCTGCTCGGACTGCTCGGAACGGTGGTCGGAATGGCGGATGCGTTTCAGGCGATCGAGACCAAGCAGGGGATTTCGATGACGCTTGCCGATCTTTCCGGCGGCATCTATCTTGCGCTTGCAACCGCGGCGGCCGGACTCTGTGTGGCAATTCCGTGTTATGTGGCGTACAATTATCTGGTTTCCCGCGTCCAGTCGCTCTGCGTTGATATGGAAAAGGCGTCGTCGGAAATTCTCTACTTCTTTCAGCATCATACGAAAAGCGATTTGAAGAAATGAAACAGTTCGGCAATCGGATCAGAATTCAGACCCGTCTGAAAATTTTTCAGGGACGTCCCGATCTTGTCCCGTTTCTCGGGGTGTTTTTTCTCCTGCTGATCTTTTTCATGCTGGGCAGTTCGTTCATTCAGGTGTCGGGGATCCCAGTGGATCTCCCGGAGGTGCAGGTGCGCAACAGTTTCGGAGCCAAAAAGATCATCGTCACGGTGGACAAGCGCGGACGGATCTTTCTGAATGATATGGAAATCAAGGAGATGGGCGCATTGAAGACCCGCCTTCTGGACATTGTCAACACCTCGGCGGAGGACCGCACCACGATCATCCTCCGCGCCGACGCCGCAACGGATTACGGGACGGTCGCACGGATCATGTCCCTCGCGGAGGATCTGAAGATCAATGTATTCCTGCTGACGACCTCACCCGCCGCGCCGCGGAACTCCGTCAACTATATCGAACAGGAATGACAGGATTTCTTCATGGAAAACGGATCGGCCAGTTATGCCAGAGGCGGAGAACGGACATGGGCGGTGTTCGCGGCCGCCCTGCTGTTTGCCCTGCTGGTCCATGCGCTGCCTCTGCTCTGTTTCCGTCCTCTGGAAAAACGGTCCTCGACGGTGGAAACCGGTCGGCGTTTCACAGTCATGGTCGGTCATGAACCCACTCTCCGGGATGATCCGTTCGATCTGTACTACTGGCTCCATTACGGCAATCCCTCCGATTTTTCAAGACCCGATTACGAACACGGATTCTCCTCCCATCTGCGGGTCCGGGAAGATAAAACCATGAATCTTCATCCGATCCCGCCGTTTTCCGTTTCCCTGACAAGGAAGTATGCGGACCCGGTCAACCGGTTTTTCCCCTCTGCCCGCGCACCGGAAGAGCTGATGCCGGAACTGCGGCCCTTCCTCCGGCATTTGAATGCGAAGAACGGAGAAGGAAAACGGATTCCGCAGGAGACGTCGAACCGTCCGCTCTGGACCATGGCGGACGGAACGGAGATCGGCGATCTGTTCGCGGATGCACCCGATATCATGCGTCACATTATCCGTTCGGCGCCCGCCCGGGGAACGGTTCTGCGTCTGACGCCGTCCGGGAAGGAGGATCTTCCTCCCCAGATCAAAGTGGTGCAGTCCTGCGGGGATACGACACTTGATATTCAGGCGGCGGGGGCGCTGGCCGCCTATGCCGGTGCAGGATTGTCCGCCGATCAGCTGAGCCGCCTGAACTATGTGATCGTCGACTGGCGCGCGCGTCCGGCGAAAACGAAGGAGACGGTAAAACCATGATTCCTCTTCCGCTCGGAGATCTGTTTTCCCTGTATCTTTCCCTGTTCATCATCACGCTTGCCTATCTGTGGTTTCGCGATGAGCGGCGCCGCGCGCCGGACGACTGGACAATTGCAAAGGAACGTCTTTACATCTGTCCGCGCTGTCATCTTTCGTTTCTGGCGAAGGACGACAGCGCGAACATCACCCGCTGTCCGCGCTGCAACGAGATGTGTTTCCTGAAGAAAAAGAAGCGCTTTTGAGCGCTTCTTTTTCAAAGGGGTTTCCGGAGAGGGAATCACCGTTCCGGATCAAGTCCGAACTGACGGTATCCGTAGGTGTTGAAGGTGCTGTTTCCGCTGGATTCAACACTTTCCCTGACCGAGATGATATCTCCCTGAATGTCTTTCGGAACGGGAGTCGCCGGGGTGAGCAGCTCGCATTCCGCGACAATCACAAGACGGGAATTTTTTGTGGACTCGCTTTCTGTCGAGAACAGCCATCCGATCAGCGGAAGATCCTTCAGAAGCGGAACGCCGGTCGAAGAACGGACAAGTTCGCTTTTCGTGATGCCGCCGATGACGAAACGGTTCGCGTGTTCATTCCCGATCATGATCTGGTTTTCCGAGACGCTGCTGTTCAGACGGGGTGTGCCGCTGGAGGCATATCCGAGAAGCGAGGTCGCTTCAACGCCGACCTGCAGCGTGGTGGCTTTCTCCGTGACCGAGGGAACTACCGAGAGACGGAAGGAAAAACCGTTGGCGACGACGGTGTTGACCGTCGGTCCTCTTCCGGGATCGGCCGGAACGTTCGTGTGGAAGGTGATGGAGGAATCGTCCTTGATCAGGGCTCCTTCAACGGTTTTGCATGTTCCGCTGTCACCTTCCACGGTGAAGACGGTTCCGTTGACCCCCTGCAGGTCATAGTTTTTGGTGGAGGGAGTCTGAATTTTCACGACGGCGAACGGCCCGCTTGCCGTGACCTTGTATCCGTTCTTGTCCGTGATGGAGAGCTGGGAGGGATCTTTGACGTAGCCGGAGGAGATCGTGGTCGCGGCGCCTTCGTTTTCCTGTGCGTCGACAACGAAGAGTCCGGTGTCGCGGCGGATCACGGTTTCCTGATTGTTCCGTGCGCGCAGTTCGCCGGTCACGGCGATTTTCGCCTTGCTTTTGGAGACCAGGAAGTCAAGATAGCGCGTGTTCCATTTCGGATTGAAGTTGATGAACTGGGCGTTGTTGGTTTTCCCGTTCCGGAGCATGCCGCCGGCGTAGGTCGATGACCAGTTGTCGCGATAGGTTCCTCCCATGGAGAAGAAATTGGCGCCTTCGTTGTTTTTCCATGCCTGGAAGTCGGCACCGATTTTCCCGTCGTTTTCCGCGTTCAGTTCGTAGACGGTGTAACGGATGCGGACCTGCGGATGCGGAACGTCATAAAGTTTCAGCATGGCTTCAATATTTTTTCGTGAATAGAGGGCGGTGTTGAAGAAGAGGACATTCAAGTCGCTGTCTTCGCGGACCTTGTCTTTTCCTCCGATCAGCTCCACGGTGTCGTTGGAGAGATTGGCGCCGACCGCTTCGACCATCGTTTTCAGTTCGGAGGCCGGACGGTTTTTCGGAAAGTAGACGTATTTCGGCTGACCCGAGGAGTTTTTGATTCCTTTTGCGTCCAGTTTTTCCACGACGGAGTCGATGCCCATTCCGTTTGTGCTGTCCCGGAAGCGGTACTCCTCCGCCGAGATGATGAGCAGTGCGGTGCCGTCCATGAAGACCATGCATTCCACGCCCGCCGGCGCACGGAGATACTGATTGTAGTAATGGGAAAGCGGAATCGGCGAAGAGGTCGTCATGAAATTGACCGGATTGGCGGAAACGGCTTTGTTTGCACTTCCGTTGAACACGCCCGGATTCGTGCGCATTGTCTGAACCATATTCCGGAGATAGGGACGGATCTCATAGGGATTGGCATGTTTCAAGACATAGGTCTTTGTGATGATTTTCGAATCGGAGGTGTCCCGGACGAAGTGGACTGCCTCCGTTCCCGGCGCAATGCCGACCTGAAGCTGCGCCTGAACATTGGACGGAAAATAGGCCGGATTCAGATTCCCGGTCGGCAGCTCGTTTGCCGACGCTCCCGCGGCGGTGCAGACCGCTCCGAAAATCAGCGTTTTCATGCTTCTGTTCATACGAATGAGCTTCCTTTCTTACTTTTCATTTGCAACGAGTTCCGTGATTTCGGTCAGTTTTCCGGAAATCGCGGAGATGTCGGAATCGGGATGGACGAAATGGGCTTCGGCGGTCAGGAAGAAATGCGTGGTTTCCGCATTCCGGGTTGTGGTGCCGAAGATGTATTTCAGAATCGGAAGTTCGCAGAGGAACGGAACGCCGATCGTCTGCTCCACATCCATTCGCCGGGACCAGGAGGCCAGAAGCGATTCCTGCTTCATGCGGATGGTTCCGAATCCCTGCAGCGTCGAGGTTTCCGTCAGTTCATTGCCGTAGTTGTTGCGCTCGGTGACGCTGGTGTTGGCAAGTTCATACTGAAAATCGAAGATCCCGGAAAACTTCTTTTCGTAATCTTCCGCGGAGCAGGGGAGAAGTCCGTTTTTATCGTGCTTCACATCATTGAAGCAGATCGTCGGCGAACTGATGTTCAGAGTCAGATTCGCGGCGGTGGAGGGGTCCACATAGGTTTTGTCGTTCTCCTTTTTGAGGATGTTCTGATAATCCGGCGTCAGCGAGGTCGATGCGCTCTTCCCGTTGCGGAGCGTGAGGCTGACCTCGGAAAGCTGACGCGCTCTGCCGTTCTGCTGGAGAAGACGGAGAAAGCTCATGTCAAATGCCGGAGCAAAAAACAGGGAACCGTATCCCCAGCTCATGCTGTCGGAGATGAACGGCATCAGTTTGTTTGCCACTTCCGCAACCTGAACGGTTTCGTTCCAGCGTCCGGCGAACAGATCGGCGCCGAATCCGGCAATCTGAAGACCGGGCCCGTTCTTCCAGGCGGCATAGTCGATGCCGATGTCCCGGAGATCGCTGTCCCGGATCTCGTACAGTCGGAAGGAGACGATCACCTGCGGAACCGGACGGTCCAGCCAGGCAAGATATTTCAAAAGATCGCTGCTCTTGTTCGCGGAATCCTTCCAGTAGATCAGGTTGGAGGCCGAATCGTAAAGCACGCGGGCGTCATATTTCCCGGCGGAGGTGTCTTCCGTATCCGCGGAGTAGTTGTACCCGGAGGCGTCGGCCGGGATGCCCGCTTTGATCATCAGCGTGACCATCTCCTGCGAAGAACGCCATTTCGGATTGTAGACATACCGGGTGATGCCGGTTCCCCGGACAATCGAACCGTTGATGTCTTTGATTCTGCTCGGCCGGTCCATTTTGGCGACCATGTCGTCCACATACGGCATCATTGCCACAGGAGTCGTGACTGCGATCCACTGCTGCTTTGCCGCGGAATAATTGATCCGGTCCACTTTTGAATTCGTCGAATAGCGCATGACCGCGCCGAGAACAAACGGAACAATGTCGTTTGCCTTGATGTGCTTGAGAGAGTAGACTTTGGTGACCATGTAATCCTGTGCATCATCCTCGATGAAACGGATTCTTCTGGTCTTTTCGGGCGCGGCTCCCGCCGCCTGACTCGCAGGATCGAAGGCTTCCACGGAGCCGACCGCTCCGAGAAACGCCGCAGCAAATCCCGCCGTCTTCCATGCTTTGTTCATACAAACTCCTTGTTCGTGTTGAAGCAGGGTCCCCGCGGGGCTTCTCCCTGCTTTCCCGATACTGTACAGGCGGAGTTTTGATCCTTTGTGCGCCGAATGTTCGATTTCCGTTAAACCGCAGATCCGTGGACGGTGGGTTGAAACAAGAGATCCCGCGGCGGAAAATGAAAAGGCCCGCCGGAATCCCAGAGGATTTTCCGGCGGGCCTGAAGAACGGATGCGGAAGAACTTATTTCTTTTTCTTCAGCAGATAGTCCGGAGTGTCGGTCCGGAACGGACAGGCGGGGAACCCGTCCAGATTGTACAGATTCGGGTTGCCCGGATAGTTCGCCCATGCGTACCGGACGGCAACCGGATTCTTCACGGAATCCGCCCAGACCAGGACGCTGTTGCCTTCCACGCGGGCGTTGGCCCAGACAAATTTTCCGTCCTTGCCTGCGATGGCAAAGCTGTTCAGCTTTTTCCCTTTGACATAGAGGCCTTTGCCGACGTTGGTGAAGCCGAGACGGATCTTGTCGCCTTCGATCTTCATGGATTCATACATCGGTCCGGCGGTGACGCCCTTCCAGTTGTAGGCGAGGCGTTCCGCTTCACGGGCGGCGCGGTAGCCGAGGGTCTGTTTATCGGCGGGATGAATGTCCGAATGGTCACCGATATCAATGGCAACCGCCATGCCCGTGTTCGGCACGTTCAGTGTGGCGGTCTGCACTTCCCGCAGCATGGCCCAGTCGCTGTCCGCAGGCGGACGGTTTTTCCAGAAGTCATCGACAAGACGGATTTTCGGATTGTGCCGCTCGAATGCCGCAAGCTGAGCAAAAATGAACGGCATATTCGGGTTCTTCCATTTCGCGCGCCAGTCTTTGATCAGCAGCGGGTGCAGAACCATGTAGTCCTGATAGGCTCCTGCGTTGGATTCGCCCTGGTACCAGAGAATGCCCTGAATGGGATAGACCGTCCACGGAGCAATCATGGAGTTGTAGAGCGTTGCGGGGAACTGCGGCGAGGTCAGCGAGTAGTTCGCCGTTACGCTCGGACGGCGGCCGATCTTTTTCGGATCGACTTTGAATTCCACTTTGGTCTTCCAGGTCCCGTCGAGAGAGCGGCGCTGAACCTGGTCGTCGCCGACCTGAATGTAGATCTGGTTCGACGGGGAGGTGAATCCTCCGTTGCTGAACGTGTCGATCACGCGGACCGCCAGCGTGTTGCGTCCCGCCTTCACAAGAGAGCCGGGGATCGTGTACAGACGTTTGTATTCCCAGTAGTTCGGAACGTCGGGACCCGTTGCGCCGACCTTGACGCCGTTGAAGAATGTTTCGTCGCAGTCATCCACCGCTCCGAGCGAGAGGCGCAGGTCTTTGCCTGCCCAGCTCTTGGGAATGTCGATGTCGCGGCGGAACCAGACCACGCCGTCCATGTTCGGATCAATCACGCCGGGGACTTTAGCGTTCTCCCAGGAGGAAACGTCGAAATCAGGATCTTTCCACTTTTCCGCAGCCTTGGTTTCGGCGGCATACGTTGAAAGGAACTTCTGATACCAGGCATTGAAAAGAGCATTGAGTTTTTCATTGCCGCGTTTGATTTTTTCTTTTTCCCGGCTGACGGAGGCGGGATCTTCAGCAACACGGATCTGAGAGAGTTCCGCTTTCCGGTCGGCGGATTTGAATCCCTCTTTGCTGATCCATGCCTCAATGCGGGTTCCTCCCCAGCTGGAGTGAATCAGCCCGATCGGAATCTTGAGATCCCGGAACAGCTGGCGTCCGAAATAGAAGCCGAAGGCGCTGAAGTCCTTTACGGTTTCCGGCGAGCAGACCACCCAGCCGGGGCCATTGGTCGCGGTGCGCGCAACGCCGGGCGAGACAATCCGGGCGGTATTGTAAAGACGGATTTCGGGATAGTTGGCGCGCTTCGCCTCTTCCTGTCCGTTTTTGCTGCTCCAGTACGGTCCGCTGCTCCAGACCGGCATCTGCATATTGGACTGGCCCGAGCAGAGCCACACCTCGCCGATCAGAACATCGGTGAAGGTAATGGTTTTCGCCCCTTCCGCTCCGGTCACGGAAACGGTATAAGGGCCGCCAGCCTCCATCGCGGGGAGGACCGCCTCCCACACGCCCTCTTTATTTGCGGTCGCGCAGACGGTGCTGTCCGCAATCGTCACATTGACGCTTTTTCCCGCCTCGGCCGTTCCGACAATCCGGATCGGCACATTGCGCTGGAGCACCATATGGTCTCCGTAAATGTTGTTCACCGCGAATTTTTCCGCATTTCCTTTCTGACAGGTCTGGAACATGGCGCAGGCGCCAAGGACAAACGCTGCCGAAACGGAGAGTGCGAAGTACAGTAGTTTTTTCATACAGAACCTCTCCCTGTTGTTTGGTGATATATAAAAATACTGGTATTTCAGTTTATTTCAAGTTGAATGCGATGAAATTTCCGTAAAATCGCCGGGCGAATGTCCTCTTTTCCCCGTTGCATGGCCGGACAGGACCGCGTCTTATTCTTCCGCCCGCTGGAAGAGAAGGTTGAGCCTGCGGGTGCGGGGACCGTCATATTCGCAGAAATAGACCCCCTGCCACCGGCCAAGACGGAGACTTCCGTTCACGACCGGGAGCACGACCGAAAATCCGGTCAGAACGGCTTTCAGATGAGCGTCGCTGTTGCCTTCGCAGTGCCGGTAGAACGGTTCGCTGCGCGGAATCAGTTTTTCCAGTTTTGCAAGCAGGTCGTGGCGGACGTCCGGATCGGCATTTTCATTGATTGTCACGCCCGCCGTGGTGTGCGGACAGAAAACATGGCAGATCCCGCATGCCAGATCGTTCGGAATCCGGGCCTGGATCAGATCCGTGATGTCGAGAAGCTCACACGGCTTCCGGGTTTGAAGAACAAGTTCCGCCATAAGATTCATCCTTTCTGAAAAACGGTAATGTACTCCTGGTTGCCCTTCGGTCCTTTGATGGCCGACGGGGTCGTTTCAAGAAACGTCCAGCCGAGACGTTCCACGGCAAACCGTTTCACCTTTTCGACGCACGCTTCCCGGACCGCCGGATCCGTGACAACTCCGCCGGGAGGCACATCTTTCCGGTCTGCTTCGAACTGCGGTTTCACCAGAATGAAGGCTTTCGCCCCCCGCTTCATCACGACGTCGGCTGCCGGCAGAATCCGGGTGGCGGAAATGAAGGAAACATCCATCACCGCCAGATCCACCTCTTCCGGAATCACGGACCGGTCCAGCGAGTGGGCGTTGACCCCTTCCAGACAGACCACGCGCGGATCATTCCGCAGCTTCGCATGGAGCAGCCCTTTGCCGACATCGACCGCGTAAACCCGTTCCGCTCCGCTGCGGAGCATCACATCCGTGAATCCGCCCGTGGATGCGCCGATGTCGACAGCGACCATCCCCGTCAGGTCCGGGAGAAGACGTTCGAGCGCCGGCCGGAGTTTCTGCGCTCCGCGGCTGGCGAAGCTCTCCTCCGTATCCACCAGCAGGGCCGCTTCGAACGGAACGGTCTCCGATGCCTTGCGGACCGGCATATCCGGATTGTGCCGGACGCGCCCTTCCAGAATCATGCGGAGCGCTTCCTCCCGGTCGGAACAGATGCCGTGGGCGGTGAGCCAGTCGTCTACCCGGATCTTCTTCATATCGAGGAGCAGACCCCCTTTTCCGTAATATAGCCGGTGATCAGGGAGGCCGGTGTCACATCGAACGCCGGGTTGTAGACCTTTATCTTCTGCGGCGAAATGCGCAGTCCGTTGATCGTGGTGATCTCGGATTCGTGGCGCTGTTCGATCGGGATGGCGGATCCGTCCGGTGCCGCCCGGTCGATCGTGGAACTCGGAATCGCAACATAGAACGGAATATGATGGTAGTTGGCCGCGATTGCAAGCTGATAGGTTCCGATCTTGTTGGCGGCATCTCCGTTTGCCGCGACCCGGTCGGCCCCGACAATCACCAGATCGACGCGGCCTTCCCGCATCACCTGCGCCGCCATCGAATCACAGATTGTGGTCACGTCGATTCCGCTGTACAAGAGTTCCCATGCGGTCAGGCGCGCTCCCTGAAGCAGCGGACGTGTTTCGTCGGAATAGACGCGGATCCGCAGTCCCGCCTCCTGGGCCGCATAGATCGGGGCAAGCGCCGTTCCGCATCCTCCGGTCGCCAGTGCGCCGGCATTGCAGTGGGTCAGGATCCCCATGCCGTCCCGGATCAGGGTCCGTCCGTTCTGGCCGATGGCGCTGCACATGGCGATGTCCTCGTCGAGAATTTCGAGCGCTTCCGTGAGAAGGATCTTCAGCAGTCCGGCGACTGTTTTCTCCTGAGCCGAGACCGTCCGTCCGCAGCAGCGGCGCAGCGCCCACGAAAGATTGACCGCGGTCGGGCGCGACGATTCCAGATACTCCGCCGTCTGCCTCAGTTTCCGGAGAAATTCCGCGCAGTCTTCCGTTCCGAATCTCTGCGCGCAGGCGGCCAGCCCGAGCGCCGCCGCACAGCCGATGGCGGGTGCTCCGCGGACCGCAAGACGCTGAATGGCGTCGTAGATGGTTTCCGGTGTGGAAAGAGTGATCCGTTTCAGCGAACCGGGAAGCAGGGTCTGGTCGATGATGTCGACGCCGCCGGGAGTCAGCGGATCCAGCGACGGATCCGGCTTCAGATAGAACCTCCCGTCCGCCGAACGCCACTGGACGGTGTTCGGACGCATGAAATCAATCCTCCTCGCTGTTGTTTTTCGAACTGCCGAAGACATCTTTTGTTTCGGTTTTCCCTTCTTCGAGGAAGGGGAGTTCCTTGAGTTCTTCATAGTCGATGTCTTTACGGGCCATGCGTCCGCCGTTGATGCTTACCCGGGCGGTCTTGGGATCCCGTACAAGGAATGGAGTCGTGGAGGTCCGCATGTAGACGGTCCGGTTTTCAAGAACTCCGTTGTGGTCGTAGATATAGTGTGCATAAACTTTCGGCGAAACCGCCACCATGATGTGGATGCGCGCCAGAGCGTCGATTTCCAGCTGCGGCTTCAGATTCGGTCCGATGTCGAACCCGATCCGCCGGACCGCGTAAACGTGATGTTCGTCGTCAATCATCAGATAGTAATAGATATTGCGTCCGTCGGAGAAGGAGAGCAGCTTGTAGGTCCGGCTTTCGATCTTCTGGCTGACCTTTTTTCCGGTATAGTCAGGCAGTCCGAATTTCCGGCTCCACAGGACGCTGCCTTTCCGGACCCGGAAGGTCGATTCGTTCGATTCATACGCCGCTTTGAGCTGCGGATGCCGGACAATCGCGCGCACCGTGTAAAGACCTTCGTCCTGCAGCGAGTAATAGGAGGCGAGGTTGAAGGTGAAGGTCCGTGCCTCTCCGGGCGCGAGAATGATTCCCTCCAGCATCGGCCGGACGGAAGAATTCATCAGATTCGCCAGTCGTCTTTCCGGCGTCAGAATGCGGAATGTGATCTCTCCCTGAAGATTTTTCGAACTTCCGAATGCTATCGGATGGGAGGTGTAGTTCCGAAGCAGAACACGCATCGGAATGGCATCGTACTTCATGCAGACCGGATACGCCGGTTCGATTTTCACCGCAATCTGTGCAAACAGCGGAATGCCCGCCGACAGAAACAGCAGCGGAAGAAGATTTCGGATTCTCATAAACTTGATTCCTTCCGTTAAAGTGTTGTGGTATCATACATCGGACTGCCGCCGATTGCCAGTGCTTTTTCAGAGAGCCAGCAGTTTTTCCATGGATTTTTTCACATTTTCCGCGGGAATTGCCCGATGACATCCGCCGTCGGCGCACTCCCGTTTGAAGCATCGGAGGCAGGGCAGGTCCGGCGTCAGGATTTCCGCACGTCTTGTGAAAGGTCCGGTCAGGACCGGGTCGGTCGGTCCGAACAGTGCCGTCACCGGGGTCCCGAGAGCGGCGGCAATGTGCATCGGCCCGCTGTCGTTGCAGAGCAGAAGATGCGATTTCCGGATCGCCTCCACCAGTTCCGGCATGCCGGTCAATCCGGTCAGGTTCACGCAGGGCGCCCGCAGATGTTTCCGCACCTCTTCTCCAAGAGCTTTTTCGTTCGGTGAGCCGAGAATGAGAAACGAATATTCCGGATGACTCTGATAGAACAGGTTCAGCGCTTCCGCAAAAAATTCCGGCGGCCACTGCTTGGAATTCCAGCGTGCGCCCGGAGCAAGCGCAATGAGTTTTTCTTTTCCGAAATTGCGGAGGAGAGTTCCCACCTTCTGCGTTGCCGCGGAATTGACCGGCAGTTCAAATACGGCATCTTCCGGTTCCGGAATTCCGAGGAATTCCGCCATCATCGCCAGATTTTTCCGGACGGCATGGCGGGCCGGTTCTCCCGCATTCAGTTTTTCCCGGTAGAAGATCCGCGATGCCCATTCGCGGGCGGCGGCCGGACCGGCGACGGTCCGGGTCTTCGCCAGACGGGCGATCAGCGCGCTGCGGAGCAGTCCCTGCAGGTCGATGACCGCGTCATAGCGGGAGCGCCGGATTGAGGAGAACAGTTCCGCAAACGCCTTCGGAAACCTGGGAATCTGCCCCATTTCCTTGCGCCGGAATGGAATGATTTTCCTGATCGCGGGGTGATACTGGACAATCGGGGCAAAAGCCGGAACCACCAGCCAGTCGATCTCCGCTTCCGGTTCATGGCGGGCGAGCAGGGAGACCGCCGGGAACGCATGAATCACATCTCCGAGACTGCTGGGTTTGACAATCAGAAACCGCTTCATTCCGCCGCCTCCCGCGGTCAGACGCCGCGTTCCAGGCGCGCCGCAAGGCGCTCGGGAAGATGCGCTTCCCGGATTTTCCTCTGTGTGGCCGCAATGTCATAGGGAAGACGATAGCGTGTCAGGAGCTTCTGCTCATTGTCGTATATGCAGAAGGAGGCCCGGGAATCGCGGTTGCGCGGCTGGCCGACGCTCCCGACGTTGATCAGATATTTGACACTCTGTTCCACAGGGAGCTGGATCATGTCGGCGGTTTTGACATCCGACCCGTCGTTGTCGGACGCCCAGAGCGGAATCTCCTCGATCGGGCGCGCCCCCATTGCGATCGGACGCTTGCTGAAGGCCAGTGGAACATGGGAATGGCCGCAGAAGCAGAGCTGGGTGAACTGATAGGAAAAATTATCGGCGGCGTTGTGGACGTCGAAGATATATCCCCATGCGTCCGGCCCGTCGAGGGTCGCATGGACGATGGTCATGTTGGCCCCTTTGATTGTCAGCCGCATCGGCAGTTCCGAGAGCCAGCGGAGGTCGTCGTCCGTCAGCTGAGCCCGTGTCCAGAGAACGGCGGCTTTCGCGTGCGGATTGAATCCTTCCATTTCGTTGTCGCCGTTGGAGGCGTATTCGTCGTGGTTTCCTTTGACGATCGTCAGGTTCGGAAGCTCCCGGACGATATCCAGGCACTCTTTCGGATTCGCATTGTATCCGACCACATCGCCCAGGCAGATATACTGTTCCACACCCTCATCCCGGCAGAGCTGGAGAACCACCTCCAATGCTTCCAGATTCCCGTGAATGTCACTGAAAATTGCATATTTCATGAATCGCTCTCCGACAGTTTTTCATGGATAGGTAAGCAGGCTGCGGACCGTCCCGCAGGAACGCAGATTCTCCCGCGGATGAAGGAAGCCCAGCTCGATAATGAAATCCGATGCGATTACAACAGCTCCGAGCCGGTTTGCCAGCCGCGCGGCCGCGTTGACGGTTCCTCCGGTTGCGAGAAGATCGTCCATCAGAATGATTCTGCTTCCCGGCGCGAGAGCGTCCTTCTGCATTTCGATGGTTGCTTCCCCGTATTCCAGCTGGTATGTTTCGCGGATTGTTTCACGCGGAAGTTTTCCGGCTTTCCGGACCGGGACGAATCCGCACCCCAGGGCTTTGGCGAGCGCTCCTCCGAAAATGAATCCCCGGGATTCGATCCCGACAACGGCATCAGCGGAGTCCTGTTCATGAAAGCGGGCGAGAGTGTCGATGATGTCCCGGAAAAGTTCTCCGTCGGAGGAAACCGGCATGATGTCCCGGAAGATGATTCCCTTTTCGGGATAATCGGGAATGCTGACCACCCGTTCCGCTATGCGTTCGCTCAACTGCTTTGTCATTCGTTCCTTCTCCGCTCCGCTGTAAGAGGTTCGTAAAAAGTCAGGGATGCGGCATAAGCCGGATTCTGTTCCCTTGCGGGTGGCGATCATCTGTCTCTGCGGCCAGAACCCGGAATTCAAACGCCGCGGGCCGCGGCTCATTCCCTATTTGGCCTTGCTCCGGGAGGGGCTTGCACTGCCGGCTCAATTACTTGAAACCGCGGCGGGCTCTTACCCCGCCTTTTCACCCTTGCCGGATTGCTCCGGCGGTTTGTTTTCTGCTGCGCTTTCCTTCCCATGGAATCTGGTCCATGGCATCCTTATTTTATAAAGGACTCCTTGCCCTGTGGGGTCCGGACTTTCCTCTCCGTTTGCACGGAGCGACCGCCGCCGCATCCCTAAACTCCGAAATATACACCCTTCTCTTCGGAAAGTCCAGCTCCGGAAGAAAAAAATGATGATCTTCTTTCTTCTCCCGGCCGTCCGGGCTTTGCCGGTTTCCGGGACGGATTCTCAGCGGTGTTTTTCGAGCATTTTTTCCGCAAGACGGATTCCGTCGACTGCGGCGGAAACGATCCCTCCCGCCATCCCGCCGCCTTCTCCGCCGAGATACAGATTGCGCAGGGAACTCTCCAGCGTTTCCGGATTCCGATGAAAGCGGACCGGACTCGACACTCTTGTCTCAAGCCCGATCAGAACGCCTTCCCGGACAAAGCCCGGCGCAAGACGGTCGAACCGGCGCAGCGCGCCTGTCAGCGCCGACAGAACCGGCTCCGGAAGAAGACGGTCCAGACGCGACGGACACACTCCGAAGCGATAGCTTGTCTTCTCCGGCGTCTTTCCGCCTCTCCGCGCAAGAAAATCCTGTGCTTTCTGTGCCGGCGCACTGTAATTCTCTCCACCTCTCCGGAACACCTCTTCTTCCAGTTTCCTCAGGAATCCGAATGCCTCCGCAGGGGAGGGGAAGATCCCGGGGCCGAGCGTCGAAACAATCGCCGAATTTGCAAATTCTCCCGCGCGGGCGGATTCGCTCATCCCGTTGGTCGCCAGCGTTCCTGTTTCGCAGGTCGCCGGGAGGATCTCGCCGCCGGGACACATGCAGAAGGTGGTCGCCCCCTGCACCGTTCCGTTTCCGTTTGTTGAAAACAGATATTCCGCCGCTCCCAGCGGCGGCGCGGGAATCTCCGATCCGTACCGGTCCCGGTTGATGAAGCTCTGCGGGTGTTCGATCCGGCAGCCGATCTGGAAGCCTTTCATCGAAAACTCCAGATGCTCCGTCAGATGTCCGATCAGCTCCCGGGCGCTGTGGCCGCAGGCGATCAGGGCGGCGGGCGCTTCGATCCGTTCTCCGCCGGCAAGACGCAGTGCCCGGAAGGAGTCCGTCCCTTCGATTCCTGTCACTTTGGAGTTCCAGAGAAAGGTCCCCCCGAGGGCGATGATCCGTTTCCGGATCGCCGCGATTACGCCCGGCAGACGGTCGGAACCGATGTGCGGATGTGCATAATAAAGAATTTCCGGAGGCGCTCCCGCCCGGACAAATTCGCGCAGGACACAGGCTCCGCGCGGATCGCGGATCCGGGTGTAGAGTTTGCCGTCGGACCAGCTTCCGGCCCCGCCTTCGCCGTACAGAAGATTGCTTTCGGGATTCAGACGGCGGGTTGCGAAAAAGGAGTCGATGTCCTTTTTGCGCTGTTCGACGCTGCATCCCCGTTCGATCACGACCGGTTCCGCTCCCGCCTCCGCGAGCACAAGGGCGGCAAAAAGTCCGGCGGGTCCCGATCCGACCACCAGCGGATGATGCAGTCCCGCGCGGTTCCCGGGAATCCGGAAGGCGGCGGGTTCCTCCGGCGGAGCTTCCATCCGCGCCGGAACGACTCCCTCCCGGATTTCCGCTACAATCTGGTACAGCAGTTTTATGTGCGGTTTCTTCCGTGCGTCGAGACTGCGTTTGACAATCCGGCAGGAGAGAAGATTCTCTTCGGAAATTCCGAGGGCTTTTGCGATCCGCGGCGCAAGAACCTGGTCGGCGTTTGCGGGGAGGGTGTGCGCATCAAGTTCAAGATGGAGTCCGGCTTTCATCTGTCACCTTTCGGGGGATCGGAGCGGAGGCAGATTGTTCCGGGTCCGCAGCGTGCGCGCCTCCGTCCAGAGCGCGGGATCGCGATACAGAAGTTTGATCAGTTTCGTCGTGCTGATTCCGAGTGCCGCCGCACCGGATTTCGGATCGCATCCGTGGAAGAGGAACACATCGAGAAGTTTCGCTGCAAAGAGCGGATATCCCGCATTGCGCATGGAGACGGGCGGTTCTCCGATCCGGAAATCCGGATCCGGGTCCGCCCGGAAAGTGAGCGCGATCTTCATCCGCAGAAGGCCGAGTGCAAGGCGGCGGTTTTCATGCTGGCTCCGGCTCTCGGCGGAGCTGACTGAAAGGCCGCTCGGCGCGTGGATCAGCCGGACCGCGGAGGAGGTCTTGTTGACTTTCTGACCGCCGTTTCCGGAGGCTTTGTGAAAGTCGAGCCGGCAGTCCCGGAGAAGGAGGTCGTCGGGAGCGGAGAGCCACTCGTCACGCATGGTTCAGTCGCGCTCCCCGTCGTCGGGACGGTCAACCCGGTAGGGGCGGATGCGCTGTTTCCTGCCTTTTTTGCGCCGGTCGACTTTCGGAAAGACCAGTTCCCGCCGTTCCCGTTCCTTGAAGATCAGGCGGACCGGAAGTCCGGTGAGTTCAAACGCCTTGGTGATGTACTTTTCCAGATAGGTTTTGTAGTTGTCCGGGCAGAGTTTCGGATCGTTCACGAACAGCTGGAAGGTCGGCGGCGGATTCGCGGTCATGGTCCCGTAGTAGACTTTGAACGCCTTGACGCCGACGCGCTGCGGAGCGGTTTTGACAAATGCGTCCGCCACGACCCGGTTGACCATCGCGGTGGAGAGTTTGACCGCCATCCGCGCCCGGAGTTCCGCAATGACACGGTAAAGTTCCCGGAAGTTGTAACCGGTCTTTGCGCAGGTGAAGACGACCGGGGCAAAGGAAAGATGCGGGAGCGTATAGCGGATTTCGGCGAGAACTTCCTGCGCTTTGCGTCCCGTGCATTCATCCCATTTGTTGGAGACGATGATGACCGGTTTGCCGGAATCGACGATCATGCGGGCGATGGTTTTATCCTGCGAGGTCGCACCGGTCGGGCTGGATTCGATCACGAACAGGATGATGTCGCTGTTCCGAAGAGTCTCTTCCGCGCGCATGGTACTGTAACGTTCGACGGCGCCGTCGACTTTCGAACGTTTGCGCAGTCCCGCCGTGTCGACCAGAAGGGCGGGAATCTGTTCCTCGGCGCTGTTGAGCGTGAATTCCACGTCGATGGAGTCGCGGGTGGTTCCGGCGACGTCGCTGACGATCACCCGCTCCTCCCCGAGCAGCTTGTTCACCAGCGAGGATTTGCCGACGTTCGGTCGTCCGAGCACCGCAATCTTCAGGCGCGGCTGTTCCTGCACATCGGTCGATCCCGTGAATTCCCGGAGAGCTTCGCTCATCAGCGCCGGAATGCCGCGGCGGTGGAGCGAGGAGACTTCGAAGGTCCGCTGGAACCCGAGGCGGTCGAACTCGTGAAGATGAGGGGTTGCCGCATCTCCGTCCACCTTGTTGATGACCAGAATAACGGGTTTCCCGGTCGAGCGGAGCCGTGCGGCCGCCTCTTCGTCAAGACCGGTCAGGCCGCAGGTGACGTCCACGACAAAAAAGATGACGTCGGCGTCTTCGATGGCCAGTTCCACCTGTTTTTCGATGGAGCGGTCCCAGAAATCGACGCCCCGTTTTTCTCCTTTTCCCATGCCGAGTCCGCCGGTGTCGACCAGACGGAAGCGCCGGCCTTCGAAGACTCCGGTGGAGGAGACGCGGTCGCGCGTCACTCCGCTGTCGAAGTGGACGATTGCGTGGCGCCTCTTCAGAATGGAGTTGAATAGCGAGGATTTCCCCACGTTCGGACGGCCGACAATCGCAATGGTCGGCAGACACACGGTGTTTTCCGGCTGTTGTTCCTTCATTCTCCGTCTTCCTTCTGTTGTTTCGTGTTCCGGAATCCGTCCGCGAGGCCGACGCCCCAGAGAAGGACTACGAGTCCGAAACAGACAAATACTTTTGTCAGCTCAATCTTGTATTCTGTTGGACTTTCGGCTCCGTCGAGCAGTTCCCGGATCATGGCAAACAGCGGAGAGAGCGCGTAATAGACTCCGAGAAAGAAAAAGACCAGGGCGGAGAGCAGAATCGCACCGCCCGCGATCCAGCGCCCGGAAACAATCTGTCCCAGACCCGGAAGAATCAGGTTCAGCGTGAAGACAAATCCTTTTCCCGGCGCGTCTTTCATGATTTCCTCAGCGGAGTTCGACGCCGAGTCCGTGCTCCAGTTTGGACCGGAGTTTCTCGTGCGCCTTGTTGACCTCTTCATCCGTGAGAGTGCGTTCTCCGCTCCGGAAGGTCAGCGAATAGGCCATGCTCTTCCGTCCGTTCATGGAATCGTTCGTGAAGATGTCGAACAGCTGGATTCCTGTCAGATTGGGAACTTTTGCCCGTTTGATGAAGGCGATCACGGTTTCATTTTCCATGTCGGCCGGCGCGAGGAACGCCACGTCGCGCGTGACCGGCGGGAACGGGGAGACCGGCTGATAGTAGACCGGTTTCCGCGAGGCAGTCAGAAGATTCGAAAGCTGGAAAATCGCCACATAGAGCGGCGTCTGAAGGCGCATCCCCTTCACAAGCGACGGATGGATCCTTCCGAACACGCCCGCTTTTTTCCCGTCCAGCACCAGTTCGGCGCATTCTCCCTTTGCAAAACGCCTGTCCTCGCTCTTCCGGATGGTGTAGTGCGGATTGCCGCGTTCCTCCAGGAAGGTCTCGATCAGGCCTTTGAGATCGTAGAAATCGTAGAGTTCGGCGCGTTCACCGGAGAACCGTTCCGGATGGCGCTGTCCTGTGAGCGCAAGGATGACTTCGCCGCGCTCCTCCGGATATTTCTCCGGCGTTTTACAGAAGCAGGTCCCGATTTCGAACAGCGCAAGATTCGTGTTCTTGCGGGAGATGTTGCGTTTCACCGTTGCGAGCATTCCGCCGAGCAGGGATGGGCGCAGAACCGCAAGATCCAGACTGATCGGATTGACCGGGGCGACCAGATCCTCTTTCGTGAAATCCGAGTCGAGCAGAGCGGTCTTTTCGTCGATCATGCTGGTGCCGAGGCATTCGTAGAGTCCGGTGCTGACGAGCGCATTGCGGATCGCGGCGACCGGCGCAAAGGTATCGGCCGAGAAATCTGCGCATTTGACGGCACGGACCGCGGTATCCGGGATCTTGTCGAGTCCGTGAATCCGGGCGACCTCCTCTGCAAGATCCGCCTCTTCCAGAACATCCGCCCGGTAGGTCGGGGGGATGACCCGGCAGGATTCGTCGTTGAGCGGTTCGACCTCCATGCCCAGCTTCGAGAAGATGGTGGAAATCTCCAGATCGCCGACCTCCATTCCGAGAAGGCTCCGGATCCGTCCGTAGCGGCAGAGAATGTGCGGCTGCGGGACCGGCGGCTCCGCAACGGAAACCAGATCGGAGACCAGCTCTCCGCCCGCAAGTTCCAGAATCAGCGATGCGGCGCGTGCGCTCGCTTTCTCCACCATTCCGATGTCCGCTCCGCGTTCATAGCGGTGGGAGGCGTCGGAAGAAAGATTCAGTCTTGCGGAGGTCGTGCGGACGCTGGTCTTATTGAAGTATGCCGCTTCCAGAACCACTTCGGTGGTGGAATCCAGCACGCCGCTGTATTCGCCGCCCATGACGCCCGCGATGGCAATCGGTTTTTCCGCATCGGCAATGACCAGCATTTCCGGTTCCAGATCGTATTTCTTCCCGTCGAGAGCGGTGATGGATTCGCCTTTTGCCGCGCGGCGGACGACGATCCGTCCCTCTTTGAGCAGGGAGCGGTCGAACACATGCAGCGGGAGTCCGAGTTCCATCATCACATAGTTTGTGATGTCCACGATGTTGTTGATCGGACGGATTCCGATGGCCTCAAGGCGTTTCCGCATCCATTCCGGGCTTTCGGCGACTTTGACGCCGCGGATGACGCGGGCCGTGTATTTCGGACAGAGATCCGGCGCTTCGACCCGGACCAGATCCGGAAAGGGTTCCGTCCCTTTGACCGGAGGAAGATCGGCAGCCGGGAATTTCAGTTCGCCGCCCTGGAGCGCATAGACGTCGCGCGCCACGCCCCAGTGACTGAGCCAGTCCGGACGGTTCTGCGTGAGTTCGAGGGAGTAGACCGTATCGCCTTTGAACATCTGCGCCACGGAGAGTCCGAGCGGAGTGTCGGGCGGAAGAATCATCAGTCCTTCATGATCGTTGCTGAGTCCGAGTTCGCGGGCGCTGCACATCATGCCGAACGATTCGACTCCGCGCAGTTTGCCTTTCCCGATGGTGAAATCCTTTCCTCCGTCGGGATCTTTGAACGTTGTCCCGATGGTTGCGAGCGGGACGATTGCGCCGGCGTCGCAGTTCGGCGCTCCGCAGACGATCTGGAGCGGCTCGCCCGTGCCGGGATCCACCTTGCAGATCGACAGATGATCGGAGTTCGGATGCTTTTCGCGGGAGAGAATTTTCGCCGTCACCACCCCTTCCGGAACGGTTGCGGTAGAAACAATTTCCTCCACTTCCAGTCCGGCGCGGGTCAGTGTCGCCGCAAGCTCCTCCGGCGTGGTGTTCAGCGTAATGTAATCGGAAAGCCAGTCAAGGGAAATTTGCATTTGAAGATTCCTTTCAGATGGAAATTAGAACTGTTCCAGGAAGCGGACGTCGTTTTCGGAGAAAAGACGGAGATCCTCGATCCGGTGCTTGATCATCGTGAGACGCTCAATTCCCATGCCGAATGCGAATCCCTGGCACTGTTCCGGATCGTAGCCGACGTTCCGGAGCACGTTCGGGTTGACCATGCCCGCTCCGACGCATTCGATCCAGCCGGAGTTCTTGCAGACCTTGCATCCTTTCCCTCCGCACATCACGCAGGTGAAGTCGCATTCCACGCTCGGTTCCGTGAACGGGAAAAAGCTCGGGCGCATCCGCACCCGGATGCCTTCGCCGAAAAACTCCGCGGCAAATGCCATCAGTGTGCTTTTGAGGTCGGCCAGCGAGACGTCGGTGTCGATGTAGAGTCCCTCGATCTGATGGAAGTAGACCCCGTGGGTCGCATCCGGCGTGTCGCGCCGGTAGCAGCGTCCGGGCGCCACAATCCGGACCGGCGGTTTCTGCGCCAGCATCGTCCGGATCTGGACCGGGGAGGTGTGCGACCGCATGATTCTCCCGTCCGCAAAGTAGAAGGTGTCCACCATGCTTCTCGACGGATGGTCGGCGGGTGCGTTGAGGGCGTCGAAGTTGTTGAAGACCGTTTCAATTTCCGGTCCGCTGGTCGCAATGAATCCCATCCGGCGGAAGATGTCGCAGCATTCGTCGAAGGTCTGGCAGACGGGATGTTTGCGTCCGGCGTGCCATTTGCGTCCCGGAAGCGTGACGTCGATCGTTTCGCCCGCACTTTCCGCGGCGGAATCGGCGATGCGGTTTTTCGTCTCTTCGATCTTTGCCAGGAGGGTCTGCTTGGCTTCGTTGAACGCTCTGCCTGCAACCGGCTTCTCCTCCGGCGGGATTTTTCCCATCAGCGGACCGAGTGCGGTGAATGCTCCGTTCCGGCCGATCGTTTTCGCCCGGATGGTTTCCACATCATTTTCTGTTTTGGCGGAAGCCAGCGCAGTCTCAGCTTCCCGGACAATGGATTGAATTTGATCCAGCAGTTCCATAAGAAAATCCTCAATTTTAATTCGGCTGATTTCAGAACCTCTTGCGGAAGCGGTTTTGAAAGCAGCCGGAAAAACAAAAAAGCGCGGAACTCTCCTGAAAGAGCCCGCGCAGGGGGTCCGATTCCTCAGACGGTGGTTCAGCAGGCTGCTTTGGCTTTTTCGACCAGAGCAGTAAATGCCGCCGCGTCGTTCACGGCAAGATCGGCAAGAACTTTACGGTTCAGCGTGATTCCGGCCTTCTTCAGACCGTTGATGAATTTGCTGTAGTTCAGTCCCTGCTGACGGCAGGCCGCGTTGATCCGGATGGTCCACAGACCTCTGTACTGACGCTTTTTCTGCTTGCGTCCGACATAGGCATGGGCATCGGCCTTGTCAATTGCATCATAAACGGTACGAATCCGCTTGGAACTCGCCCCGTAGAATCCTTTCGCGCGCTCCAACGCTCTGTTGCGGCGTTTTCTGGAAGGTACTGCACATGTGACTCTCATGATATTTCTCCGTTTCTCTGGTTAAACTCAGCCGTAGGGCAGAGCCTTCTTGATCCGCTGATCCATGCAGGGCTGAAGAACGCCGTCTTTTCTCATCTGACGTTTTCTCTTTCCGCCTTTGCCGGTCATGAGGTGACGGCGGCCCGGCTTCGTGTACGTGTACTTGCCGGTCGCGGTGCGCTTGACACGCTTTGCAATACTTTTCCTTGTTTTCAGCTTTGGCATCGTTTCACTCCTTTCGAGAGATGTTGTTTTGCTCCGTCACGGCAGACGCCAATCAGCCGCTCCCGGAGAGGGTGCGTTTCACTTCACTGGACTATAGGAAACGCAGATATTCCGACCAAGAAGTTTTCCGGGAGCGTCCAGTACGCCCTTGTCCTTCAAACTTTCTGTGATTTTATCGACCAGCTCAAACCCTTTCTCCGGATGCGCCATTTCGCGTCCTTTGAACATAATGGTGACTTTGAGCTTGCTGCCATCCTGAAGAAACTCAATCCCGTGCGCAATCTTGAAATCATAGTCGTGTGTGTCAATGTTCAGCCGGAACTTGATTTCCTTGACCTTCTGCGCCTGATTGTGCCGCTTCTGATCCTTCATCTTCTTTTTCTGTTCATAGCAGAGCTTGCCGAAATCCATGATCCGGCAGACCGGAGGATTGCTTCCCTCCGCAACCATGACAAGATCCAGTCCCGCATCCTTCGCCCTCTGACAGGCCGGTCCCAGCTTCAGAACCCCGAGCTGTTCCCCCTGCGGTCCGATCACAAGAAGATCCGCGTCGGCATACGCGCGATCATTATATTTCAGCAGCCTAGCAATAGGAGTACCCTCCCTTTCGTTGTTTTTTTATGCGAATTCGTGTAATATAGCACGTCAAATCTTATTGTCAACTTCATCTTGAAGTTTTTTCACGAGCGTGTCGAAATCCATTGTCCCGAGCTGGTCTTCGCGGCGGGAGCGGACCGAGAAACTTCCCGACTCCATTTCCCGGTCTCCGACGACCGCCATGAACGGAATGCGCAGATTGCGGGCATCTTTGATTTTCGCGCCCATGCTGCCGGCTCTTGTGTCGCAGTCCACGCGGAACCCGAGCTTTCTGAGCTTTTCCCGCATGGCAAGGCAGTGGTCGTTGTGACGCTCGTTCACCGGAATCAGGCGCAGCTGCTCCGGCGCAAGCCACAGCGGGAACACTCCGGCGTAATGCTCCACCAGAATCCCGAAAAACCGTTCCAGAGAACCGAACAGCGCGCGATGGACCATGTACGGCTGATGGCGCTGGCCGTCCTCGCCCACATACTGCAGATTGAAACGCTCCGGAAGATTAAAGTCGAACTGAATGGTCGAAGTCTGCCATTCGCGCCCGATCGCGTCTTTGATCTTCAGGTCGATCTTCGGCCCGTAGAAGGCGCCGCCTCCTTCGTCCACTTCGTATTCCAGTCCGCACTTCTCAATGGCCTGGACCAGCGATTTCTGCGCCTGTTCCCACCGGGCGGGATCGCCCACCGCCTTCGCCGGCTTCGTGGAAAGATACGCTTTGATCTCCGGGAAATGGAAGGTCTTCCAGATCGAAAGACAGAAGTTCAGAACTTCCATGATCTCATGTTCAATCTGTTCCGGTGTGCAGATGATGTGCGCATCGTCCTGCGTGAAGCCGCGGACGCGCATCAGTCCGTGCAGAACACCGCTCTTCTCGTAGCGGTAGACGGTTCCAAGTTCCGCCCAGCGGCAGGGCAGTTCGCGGTATGACCGCGTCCGGCTCTTGTAGATCTCAATATGGAACGGACAGTTCATCGGTTTGACATAATAGTCATATCCGTCAATATCCATATTGGAATACATGCTCTCCTTGTAGAACGAGAGGTGTCCGCTGGTTTCCCACAGTTCGGAACGTCCGATGTGCGGGGTATAGAGCAGATCGTATCCGTTTTTCATGTGTTCCGAGCGCCAGAAGGTCTCGATGATGTTTCGGATCAGCGCTCCGCGCGGATGCCACAGTACCAGTCCCGGGCCGACCGTCTCCGAAATGCTGAACAGATCCAGCTCCTTGCCGAGCTTGCGGTGATCGCGCTTCTTTGCCTCTTCGATGCGCTGGAGGTATTCCTGAAGTTCTTTCTTCGCGGGGAATGCCACTCCGTAGATCCGCTGGAGCATCGGATTGGTCTCTTTGCCCCGGTAGTAGGAGCCCGCCACGGAGAGCAGTTTGAAGGCGCCGATCTGCGAGGTCCTTTCCACATGCGGCCCCCGGCAGAGATCGACAAAGTCCCCGCACCGGTACAGCGTGATGATTCCGTCTTCGGGAATATCCGCGAGCCGTTCCAGTTTGTATTTCTGGTCCACGAGGATTTTCTTTGCCTCTTCGCGGCTGACTTCGATTCGTTCAAAGGGGAAATCGGCCTTGACGATTTCCTCCATTTTCGCTTCGATCGCCGGGAGTTCTTCGATCTTCAGGTGTTCGGGGAGATCGAAATCGTAATAGAATCCGTCTTCCGTGCTGGGCCCGATGTCGAATTTCGCCTCGGGATAGAGCTGCTGCACCGCCGCCGCCATCACATGGGAGGCGCTGTGGCGGATCGTTTCAATCGGAAACTGCATAATCTGTTTATCCTTTCTTGAAAAAAATACCTTCCATCATCCTTGTAATATATATGCCTTTCTGCACCGGCGCAAGTTCTTTTGATGAGATTGTAGTTCGTATTTTTGATTTTTCGGTTGATTTCCCTTTCCCGGAGAGCTTTTCTTCCGTCGGACGGCATGCGGAGGGTTGAAAAAAGCGCAATCGGTGGTATGATACCGGAGAGAGGGGAGGAAACTCCTGTTTCTTTGCCCGGTCCATGAACAGAAAAACAGGATGTGGAACATGTTGCGGAAAATCATTGAAATTGATGCGGAGCGATGCACCGGATGCGGCCTCTGCATCCCGAACTGCCCGGAAGGGGCGATTCAGCTGATCGACGGAAAAGCCCGCCTGGTCGGCGATCTCTTCTGCGACGGACTCGGCGCCTGCATCGGAAACTGCCCGGAAGGGGCGATCCGGATCCTCGAACGTGAAGCCGAACCCTACAATGAACGGAAGGTGATGGCCAATGTGATCGCTCAGGGGGAGAATGTCATCAAAGCCCATTTGAAGCACCTGAAGGATCACGGCGAGTTCAAACTGCTGGAGACCGCTCTTGATGTCCTCCGGGAGAACAATCTGCCTGCGCCGTCTCTGGACTCCGGACCGGAAACGATCCCGGGGGGATGTCCGGGAAGCCTTGCCCGGCGATGGAAAGCCTCCTCCGTGGAGCCCGCTGCCGGCGGAGCTTCCGCTCTGCGCCAGTGGCCGGTTCAGCTCAAACTGGTGAATCCCGCCGCGGAGTGCTTCCGGAATGCCGATCTGCTGGTGGCGGCCGACTGCGTCGCGTGTGCCTTCGGCAGTTTTCACCGCGATCTGCTGAGCGGACGCGTCCTGGTGATGTTCTGTCCGAAACTGGATGCGGATCTGGATGGCTATGTGGAGAAGCTGGCGGAAATCTTCCGCTCGGGGAACGTCCGTTCCGTTACGGTTGCCCGGATGGAGGTCCCCTGCTGCGGCGGGACAGCCGCCGTCGTCGAGCAGGCGTTGAAAAAGGCCGGCGTGAAAATGAAGATCCGGGTCCGGATCATCGGGATTGACGGAGCCATGCAAAATTCAGAAGAAAGGGAAATTCAATGAAAATGTTCTGCTTCCAGTGTCAGGAGACGGTCCGGAATACCGGTTGTACCGCGGGCGGCGTCTGCGGAAAAAATATGGAACTCGCCAACAAGATGGATGAGCTGATTCATCGTCTCAAGCTCCTGGCTTTGACGAAACAACCGGACCGGAAACTCGGCCGTTTCACGATTCAGTCCCTGTTCACGACAATCACCAATGCCAATTTCGACGAGGCAAGAATCGACGAACGGATCCGGGAGGCGGAGGCCCTGACCGGTCCGACGTCCGCCACGGCTCCGCTCGGAGTCCTCTCCTGCGGCGATGAGGATCTGCGCTCTCTCCGCGAACTGCTGACCTGCGGTCTCAAGGGCATTGCCGCATACGCTGAACACGCCGCCGTGCTTGGATACGAGGATGACGCCATCTATGAATTCATGTTCAAGGCGCTGGCCGCCGCGGCCCGCGATCTTTCCGCCGATGAACTGACCGCTCTCGTGCTCGAATGCGGATCCGTCGCGGTCAAAACGATGGCGCTTCTGGATTCCGCCAACACCGGAACGTATGGAAATCCGGAAATCACTCCGGTGAAGACCGGGGTCGGAACGCGTCCGGGCATCCTGGTTTCCGGACACGATCTCCGGGATCTGAAGGAGCTTCTTGAGCAGTCCGCGGATGCGGGAATCGATATCTACACGCACTCCGAAATGCTGCCGGCTCACGCGTATCCCGAACTGAAAAAGTATCCGCATCTGTACGGCAACTACGGCGGCGCATGGCACCGTCAGAATGTGGAGTTCGCCGCGTTCAACGGTCCGATCCTGATGACGACAAACTGCATTACACCCGTCCAGCCCGCCTACCGGGACCGGATTTTCACCACCGGAATGGCCGGATTTGCCGGAATCCCGCACATCGCGGAACGCAGAGACGGGAAGCCGAAAGATTTTTCTGTGATAATCGAACGGGCGAAAAACTGTCCGCCGCCGACTCCGCTGGAGGATGGAACCGTGATGACCGGATTTGCCCATGCTCAGGTGCTTGCCCTCGCCGGAAAGGTCGTGGAGGCGGTGAAGTCGGGCGCGATCCGGCGCTTTGTCGTGATGGCGGGGTGCGACGGACGGCAGGCGGTCCGCTCCTATTTTACGGAGGTCGCGGAAAAACTCCCGGGCGATACGGTCATTCTGACCGCGGGCTGTGCGAAATACCGTTACAACAAACTTCCCCTCGGAGAGATCGGCGGCATACCGCGTGTCCTCGATGCCGGACAGTGCAACGACTGCTACTCTCTTGCGGTGATCGCGCTGAAGCTCAAGGAGGCGTTCGGACTTGAGGATGTGAACCGTCTTCCGCTTTCGTTTGACATCGCCTGGTACGAGCAGAAGGCGGTTGCGGTGCTGCTTGCCCTGCTGTCGCTCGGGTTCAAGAATATTCGTCTCGGGCCGACGCTTCCGGCGTTTCTTTCGCCGGGCATTGTGAAGGTCCTTTCAGAGGCGTTCGGGATCCGGGGAATCACCGATCCCGCGACGGACGTCGATGCCATGATGGAAGGGAAATAGGCTTTTCTTCCGGAGAGAAAACCGCACACTTCCTCTCCGCGCGCAGGCTGAAGCTGTTTCCCCGGGGAGGGGGGCGGCGGAGCCGGATCAGAACAGACCGCGTTTTTCCAGTTCTTCGAGTTCCAGAAGAAGATTCGGGGTGCAGGCGGAGCGGATGGCGTTCAGTTCTTCGCGGGTGAAGAAGCGGACCTCGTCGATTTCCGACTCCTGGAACTGGAACGGCCCCTCCGAGACCAGTGCGAAGACTCCGACATTTTCCGATTCCACGGAATTGCGGATTCTGGAATGAAACAGAAAACGGAGGGGCAGATCGGGATCGAGTCCCAGCTCCTCCTTCATTTCGCGCCGAGCTGCCGCTTCGAACTCCTCGCCGGAATTGAGATGCCCGCCGACGGCGGTATCCCATTTCCCGGGCTGAATGTCTTTGGATTTCGTGCGGAGCTGAAGCAGGATCCGTTTTCCGTCGGGATGGAAAACGGCCACATGCGCGGTCCGGTGGATCAGCGAGGGATCCCCGTGACAGCGGGAACGCGGTGCCTGTCCGATCACGCGTCCGGTTTCATCCACGATGTCGAAGAGCTCCTCCATCGGAATGGCCTCAGGCTTTCGGCGGATCGTTTTTTTTCGTCCGGGCGGTTCTCTTTCGTCCTGCCGCAGTTTTTTTCGGGGCGGTTTTCTGTTCCGGTTCGGGGGAGGGGGAGTCCTCCGGTTCGGGGAAGAAGACCACTTTCCGGTTGTCCAGACGGGCGACGATCCGGGGGGCGTCTGCCAGGAATCCGCGCAGGATGCTGTCGGCGAGTTCGTCTTCGATGTGCCGTTCGATCGCTCTGCGCAGCGGCCGCGCTCCGAATTCCGGCTGGAATCCTTTTTCGATGATGAAGTCGATCACCGGCTGTTCGACGATCAGCTCCTTCCCGGTCTCCTTCAGGCGGTCCTTGACCTTTTTGAGTTCCAGATTGACGATTTTCAGGATATCTTCGCGTTCCAGACGGCGGAAGACGATCACATCGTCGATGCGGTTGATGAATTCGGGCTTGAAACGTTTTTTGGCCATTTCGATCAGACGGTCGGCGATTTTCTGGAACGATTCTCCGGCTTTGAGAGCGCCGTCGAAGCCGAGTCCGGATCCTTTCATGACCTGTTCCGCTCCGAGATTGCTGGTCATGATGACGATGGTGTTCCGGAAGTCGATGCGCCGGCCGAGACTGTCGGTGAGTTTGCCCTCCTCCAGAATCTGGAGCAGAAGATGCATGACGTCCGGATGGGCCTTCTCAATCTCGTCGAACAGCACGACGCTGTACGGATGGCGGCGCACCCGTTCGGTCAGTTCCCCGCCTTCTCCGTGGCCCACATAACCCGGAGGCGAACCGACCAGACGGCTCACGTTGAATTTCTCCATATATTCGGACATATCCACCTGAATGAGCGAATCCGCGTCGCCGAAGATGAACTCCGCAAGCGCTTTTGCCAGCAGCGTTTTCCCGATGCCGGTCGGACCGAGGAAGATGAAGGAGCCGATCGGCCGGTTCGGATCCTTCAGATCGGCGCGGGAACGGCGCAGCGCTCGCGAGACGGCGCTGACCGCATCCGCCTGTCCGATGACCGTATTGGAAAGCTCTTCCTCCATCCGGAGAAGACGGGCGGTTTCCCCCTCCTGCATCTGCGAGACGGGGACGCCGGTCAGCTTGGAGATGATGACCGCGATCTCCGGCGTATCAATGACCGGACGGCGGCTTTTGCAGAAATCGATCCACTCCTGCCGTTTCTTCTCGAGTTTGGCGCGGAGGGCGCGTTCGCGGTCGCGGCATTCGGCGGCTTCCTCGTAGTTCTGCTCGGCGATGGCGTTGTCCTTGTCGTGACAGACTTTTTTGATTTTTTCTTCGAGCGGGGAAAGATCCGGGGGACGGGGCGTGTCGATGATGCGGGCGCGCGCACCCGCCTCGTCGATGACGTCGATCGCCTTGTCGGGAAGAAAGCGGCCGGTGATGTAGCGGTCGGCAAGTTTGGCTGCCGCGCTGAGGGCGGCGTCGGTGTAGACCACGTTGTGATGTGTCTCGTACGGTCCCTTGAGTCCGTGCAGGATTTTGATGGTGTCCTCGACGGAGGGCGGCTCCACCATGACCGGCTGGAAGCGGCGTTCGAGCGCGGCGTCTTTTTCGATCCCTTTGCGGTACTCGTCCAGCGTGGTGGCTCCGACGCACTGAAGTTCTCCGCGGGAGAGCGCGGGCTTGATGATGTTTGCCGCATCCATGGCTCCTTCGGCTCCGCCGGCTCCGACGATGGTGTGCAGCTCGTCGATGAACAGAATCACGGCTTTGGAGTTGCGGACCTCGTCGATGACCGCCTTGATCCGTTCTTCAAACTGCCCGCGGTATTTCGTTCCCGCGATCATCAGCGGGAGATCGAGGGCGAACACATGCTTGGTTTTCAGGATTTCCGGGACCTCTTCCGCGGCGATCGCCCGGGCGAGCCCTTCGATGATCGCCGTCTTTCCGACGCCCGCTTCTCCGATCAGAACCGGGTTGTTCTTGGTCCTGCGGCAGAGAATCTGGATCACCCGTTCGATTTCGTTTTTCCGGCCGATCACGGGATCCAGCTTCCCCTGCCGGGCTATTTCGGTCAGATCGCGCCCGAAGGTGTTGAGCGTCTGAAAGCGCGGATCGCCGCCGTTCTGGGAATCCGGCTGTGCGGGAAACGGTTCGTCGGCGTCGCGCGGGGCGTCCTCGCCCGGAATGAAGTTCGGGTCCAGTGCGCGGATCACCTCTTCGCGCACGCGTTCCGCGTCCACTTTCAGACTCCGCAGAATTTGTGCGGCCGCGCTCTTCCCTTCCCGCAGAAGGGCGAGAAGAAGGTGTTCCGTGCCGATGTAGTTGTAGTTCATCGACTTCGCTTCATTGGCGGACATCATGATGATGTTTTTCAATCGTCCGGTGAGAGGGGCGGGACCGTCCTGTTTTGTCTGGCCTCCGGTTCCGAACTGCCGCTCCACCTCAAAGCGCAGCGTGTTCAGGTCCAGACCCATCGAGCGGAGAACTGAGACCGCAACGCCTTCTCCGAGCGAAATCAGGCCGAGAAGCAGATGTTCCGTCCCTACATAGTCGTGATTGAGCCGTTCCGACTCTTTCTGCGCAAGGGCGAGTACATGTTTCGCCCGCGGCGTGAAGTTTTTGAGCCAGGGCGTCAGATCATCCATATCAGCCATAATAAAAAAACCTCCGGTCTGTTTCCTGTTGTCATGTCTGACGGGATTGTAATTCCGGTTCGCGGAAAATTCAAGTCGAAAGGGAAAAATACCGTGAGAAAAATTCGCAAAAGCGCTGTCCCCGGTGTATTTTACGTCAGACGAATATCCGCAGCAGAAGGAGAGATCTCATGAAATCATATTCCGCCGCGCGTATGCGCGAACTTGATCGCCGGACCGTGGAAGAGTACGGAATTCCGGGTGCGGCTCTGATGGAAAATGCGGGAAGCGCCCTTGTCCGTTCCGTGCTGCGCTTCGCCTCCGGATTTGTCTCTCCGGAGTTTGTGATTCTGGCGGGGAAGGGGAACAACGGAGGCGACGCCTGTGTCGCCGCGCGTCAGCTGGATCAGCGCGGGTATCCGGTCCGCCTGTTCATGGCCGCCCGCCCCGATGAACTGACCGGAGACGCCGCCGAAATGTTTGAAGCCCTGCCGCAGAAACTGAAAAACGAACTCCGGTTCGACTTTACGCCGGAGGATCTTCAGGAGTCGTCGATCGTGATTGACGGTCTTCTTGGAACGGGCGTCCGGGGAGAGCTCCGGGAGCCGTTTGCCTCCTGGATCCGGACGGTCAACGATTCCGGTGCGCCGGTCGTTGCCGTGGACATCCCCTCCGGACTGAATGCGGACGACGGATCCGCCGGGCTCTGCATGCTGGCGGATCTCACGGTCACCATGGCCGGCGTGAAGACCGGGATGCTGCTGGGACGGGGGCCCGCTGTTTCCGGACGCATCGAAGTCGCCCGGATCGGAATCCCCGAACAGGAGCTGGTGGAAGCCGCGGACGGACTGCCGGTCTTCACCAATCTCGATGCCCGCGCTCTGCTTCGCCGGGAGCCGTTCGACACGTTCAAAAACCGTCGCGGTCACCTTGCCGTGATCGGCGGGTCGCGTGCGTATTCCAACGCTCCGTTTCTTTCCGCGGAAGCCGCTCTGCGGACCGGAAGCGGACTGGCGACGGTCTTCCTTCCCGATTCGGCCGAAATTCACTGCACGGTCCGGAAAGCGCTGATTCTGCGGCGTCCGGGAACCGGCGGATCGCCTGCGTTCACCGCTTCTTCCCTTGCGGAGATGGAGCTGGTCGACAAGGCCGCTCTGGCGGTCGGCCCCGGAATGATGGACCGGGAGGAAACTCTGCCGTTTCTGGCGGGACTGATCCGTCTGGAAAAACCGCTTGTGCTGGATGCGGACGCACTGAATCTGATCGCGCGGGATCCTGAAATTCTGGCGTCGCACGGGGAATCGGTGATTCTGACCCCGCACCCCGGCGAGATGCGCCGTCTGCAGCGTGCGTTCGGGCTTGACGGCGGAAAATCCCGCGAGGATCAGGCGATGGAACTGGCCGACTGCACCGGATGTACGGTGATCCTGAAGGGCTGCCGTTCGGTGGTTGCTTCGCCGGAGGGCGCGTACAGTCTGAACTTGAGCGGCTGCCCCGCTCTGGCAACGGCGGGAAGCGGCGACACGCTCACGGGAATCTGCGGTTCCCTTCTTGCCCAGGGTTATTCCGCGTTCGACGCCGCCCGCCTCGGCGCCTATATTCACGGACTTGCGGGAGAGATTCTGGCTCCCTGCGGTTCCCGGGGTGTGATTGCGGACGATCTCGCCGCGGCCGCCGCGCTTGCCATTCGCCGCATTCTGCCGACCGCGTGACAGCGGAAATTCCGGATCAGAAATACTCCACCGGACACGGCGGAATGGAGTCGAGAAATCTTGCTCCGTAGGCTTTCGTGACGATGCGCCGGTCGAGAACGACGATGATGCCCTGATCCGTTTTGCTGCGGATCAGCCGTCCGATGCCCTGACGGAATTTCAGCACCGCATCCGGAATGGAATAGTCGCGGAACGGTTCTCCTCCGTCCTGCCGGATCCGCTCCAGACGCGCCTCGGTCAGCGGATGCGAGGGGACCGCAAACGGAAGTTTTGTAATCATGACATTGCTCAGCGCGTCACCGGGGACGTCGACTCCGGTCCAGAAGCTCGTTGCTCCGAAGAGAACCGACGGCACCGCGCTGGTCTTGAACTCCTGAAGAAGCGCGGTCCGCGAAAGTTCGCCTCCGTGGACCAGAAGATTGAGTCCGAGTTCACGGATTTCGTCCTGCAGCTCCTCGGCGCAGGTCCGGAGCATGCCGTAGCTGGTGAAGAGGACGAATGCGTGTCCGTTGGTGAATTTCAGAAAGCGGATGATTTCATCGCAGACCGATCCGTAGTAGTTCTCGTCTCCGGGCAGCGGCATGGAGCGCGGAAGGTAGAGACGCACCTGTTTCGCATAGTCGAACGGTGAATCCAGGACAATTCCCGAGCCGTTTGCAAAGCCGACCCGGTTGAAAAAGTAATCCAGCGATCCGTTGACCGCCAGCGTCGCACTGGTCAGAATGACGCTCTTCTTTCCGTTGAACAGAATGTTGTGCAGCAGCGCGGCGACATTCAGCGGTGCCGCGTCGAGTTCGACCATCGCTCCGCGTGCGGGAGTCGGCGCCCGTCCCTCGGCCCAGTACACATGTTCCTCCCACGCCATCTGCGTGAATCCCGCGATCTCCTCCTGAAACGCCAGACACCGTTCATGCAGCGACTGCAGTTCCGTCCGGAAATCCGCATCTTCCTGCTCGGCAATGTAGTCCCGCAGCAGTTTTGCGACCGTCCCGAGCTGTTCGGAAAGATTGTCCGTGAATTTCCCCGGCGACACGATCCGCAGAACGGAATCGGACCGGTTCGCCACCGCCTCCAGAAACTGTTCAAAATAACCGGTTGCGGCTTCCTGCACCTTTGCGATCGTCGAACGGAGAAGCAGCGAACTTTCCCCTGCGCGGAGAAGCAGGCCTTTCCCGGTCGCCGGATTGTAGAGCCGGTTCAGAAAGTGGCGCAGCGCTCCCGAACGAAGAGAAAATCCGAGGTGCTGTGCGGCGGAGTCCTCCAGCGTGTGCGCCTCGTCGAACACCACGGCACCGTAGTTCGGCAGCGGGGAGGTCTCCAGCTGTTCCAGCGCACGGATTTTCAGATCCACGAAAAACAGCGCGTGATTCGCCACGACGATATCCGCATTTTCCCATTCCCTCCGCGCCTTCCAGTAGAAGCAGGATCGGAAATGCCGGCACGCCGGTCCGGAGCAGTTCGCCGCTTCGCTGCAGACGCAGCTCCAGAGTTCGTTGTCGAGGGGGAAGTCTATGTCGTAACGGGAGCCGTCCTCCGTGCGGTCGGCCCAGTCCGCGAGGCGCTCCACTTCGGTCAGCATCTCGCGCGAGGGGAGAAATTCGTCGCGGTGTCCTCCCCGCGCCAGCAGAAGACGCCGCTTGCAGATATAGTTGCCGCGTCCTTTCGCAAGAACGTATTTCAGATTGAGGTTCAGCAGTTTCGCCAGCAGAGGAAGATCCTTGTAGACCAGCTGTTCCTGCAGATTCAGCGTCTCGGTCGTGACAAGAACCGGTTTTTTCATCGACAGCGACGCGTAGATGGCGGGAATCAGATACGCAAAACTTTTTCCGACCCCCGTCGGCGCTTCGATGCAGAGATTGTGTCCGCTTTCAAACGCCGCCGCGATTTTGTTTGCCATGACCGCCTGCTGCGGCCGCGGCTCGTAGGGATGTCCGCCGAAGTCGCCGGCATGTTTCAGCGGGCCGTCCTCCGAGAAGAACGCCGCGGTCTCCTCCAGACAGTCCGGACGCGCCGGAGCAAACTCCTCCTCCGCGTGCAGTTCGACTTCGACCTGAGCGAACTCCAGCGGATCGAATGCGGGAACATCCTCTCCCTCTGCTTCATGTTCATCGGGAGAACGGGCCGGCGCAACCATCGGTCAGATCCTCTCTTTCGTCAAAAAAGGACGGCGGAACACCGCCGTCCTTCTCCGTTTTCCGTTTTGAAGCGAAGCGGACTCAGATCTTCCGCCATTTCGGATCAATTCCGGAAACCTTCCAGTAGGCTTCCGCCATGTAGAGCGCGTCAAGAATCACGCAGCGGGTCATCGCTTCGACCACCGGATAGATCCGCGGGAGAAGCGAGGGATCGCGACGGGTGATCGGAGAAAGTACCACATCCTCCATCTTCGCCACATTGACGGTCGCCTGAGGCACCGAAACGGTCGGCGTCGGCTTCACGGCGCAGCGGAAGCGGATGTCCTCCCATGTGGTGATGCCGCCGAGAATTCCGCCCGCGTGATTCGTTTTGAAGCGGACTTTTCCGCTTTCTTTGTCCACATAGGCCTCGTCGTTGGATTCCGATCCGAGCATGTCCGCCACGCCGAAGCCCGCTCCGAACTCGATGCCCTTGATGGCGCCGATGGAGCAGACCGCATGAGCGATCATCGCGTTCATCTTGTCGAACACGGGTTCCCCGAGTCCGGCGGGAACGCCGCGGGCGATGCATTCGAGAATGCCGCCGGCGGTTTCTCCTTCCGCCTTGATTTTGAGAATGTCCTGCTTCATCTTTTCGGCCAGAGCGAGATCGGGGCAGTTGATTTCATTCTTTCGGTAGTTCTCCTTGGCGAACTCGTAGGTGACCGGTTTCTGAATCCGGATCCCGTGGGAGGCGATCGTGTAGGCGATCACGTCGATGCCCATCTGGTCGAGGACGGCTTTTGCAACGGCGCCTCCCGCGACGCGGCTGGCGGTTTCGCGTCCGCTGGCGCGTCCGGCGCCGACCCAGTCGGCATATTCGCCGTATTTTTTGAAGAATCCGTATTCGGCGTGGCCGGGACGGATCTCATCCTTGTAGGCGCGGTACTGGTCGATATGCACATCCTGGATGTCGTTGTTTGGAATGATCATGCCGACGGGTGCGCCGGTGGTCAGATCGTTTTCCATCACGCCGGAGAAAATGTAGACGATGTCTTTTTCCAGACGGGGGGAATCCAGGGGGGTCTGCCCCGGTTTCCGTTTATTGAGTTCTTCCTGAATCATCTTCCCGGTGATTTTGATTCCGGGAGGAACGCCGTCCACAATCACCATGAGTCCGCCGTAGAGTTCCGGGGGGACCGGGAGATTTTTTCTGAAGCCGCCCGCGTAGGATTCGCCGCAGCAGGTGATTTTAAAAAGTTTTCCGAAGGTGTTTCCGAACATGTTGGTTCTCCCTGCGATAATTGGTTGGAAACGGCCTCGTGCCGTCTCCTGTGTGCAACAGGATAATATACTTCTGTTTCCGGTGAATTTCAAGAATGGTTTGCAAACTATCTCCCGCCCCGCGGGCGGGGGAGGGAGACTCGGGAAACGGAAGAAAAAACGGCCGCTTACCAGCCGATCGCGGGACGCACGTCGCCGCGCTTGAGTTCATCCGTGTATTTCCAGACGACCTCGCCGGTCCGGTTGTCGGTCAGAATGAGGCTGAAAAAGTAGGAGAGGGTCCGCGCCCGTCCGACGGAAGCGGTCTGTTTGACTACCGTCCCGGAGAGCGAAAGATCGTAGGCTTTCAGCGTGCCCGGCTTGAGAACCGTTTTCTGATCGAAATCGGACGCTTTGGAGAGCTGGCGCGCCTGCGAACTGGCCGGATCAATGAGCTGGCCGGCTCCGGCCGCGGCGGAGGTCAGGCGCACTTTGCCGCTGTTGAGGAGCTGTTCGCTGATCCGTTCGGTCATCAGCTGAGTATTGATGTGTTCGTCGGTGTTGTTCTGGATGACCGAGAGCATCAGAAGCGGTTTCGCCCGTTTGACCGAAACGGGGATCTCCGCGCCGGGATGCGCTTTCGCATAGGCGGCGACGGCAGTTTCCCGGTACGCCGTCAGATAATCGTCGAAAACGGGGCTTTTGAGCACGGCGTCGACTCCTTTGCGGGAGATCTCCACCCAGTCCTCCGAGACGATCTTCTGCATGGAGCGCGGATTTGTCGACGTGTCGTTTGCGTCCATCATCCGCGGGCCGGAGCCGCATCCGGCGAGAAGAAAAATTGAGCTTCCTGCGGCGAACAAGAGAATGTGTTTCATCGGCGGGTCTCCTTTCAGAATGAATCTTCCGCTTCTTTGACGTTCAGAATAAAATCCCGGCATCGGGCGTTCGGCGCAACCGACTGGAAATAGACGGTCTCTCCCGGCTGGATCAGTCTTGTCATCCAGACCCCGTCGGAAACGGCCATCGCGTTTTCGTCCAGCCAGACAAACTTGTAGCTGATCCTGTAGGGTGCTCCGCCGGTCATGGAACTCCAGAGTTCGGAAAAGAATCCGGTCCGGTTGTTCAGCGCCGAAACCTGAACCCGGAGAAAACCGGTGCCGGTCTGCGATGTATTGACCTCTTTCAGTACAAGACGGCTCCGCAGAGCGGAATCGGTCACGAAGCGTTTGTCCTTGACGATATGCGCCTTCGCGTGGAGTTCCTCTTCCGAAATCGTGTTCACGGTGTTCTGGCATCCGCAGAGCGCCGCAGCTCCCAGCGCCGACAGCGCACAGAACCATACCCTTCCTGTTTTCATGTTTCTCTCCTTTCCTTCTAGCTAAAATTCGAATTTCTGATACCGGACCGCTCCGCCTCCCGGCGCCGACAGATAGAGAATTCCCGCCGTGCAGCCCGGAGAAAAGACAACCCGGAACGCGTTGCCGGGCCTTCCCGCCGTCAGAAGGGGAACAATCCGGACCGTCCGGTCTTCCGGCATGGGAATGCCCGCAAACAGGAACTCTTTGGGCAGAAGTTCCCAGTTCCGGGTGTCCGCCGTATTAAACAGCTGTTTGTACAGAGATGTTCCCGCCAGAGTCAGAATTCCGGCCAGGGGATCGGCGTTCCAGGCCAGTGCGACCGCTGTCGCGCTGGCTGCCTCCTTCACCGCATAACTGACAACGATCCGCGCGATCCGGAGCGGAAGAAGATCCGTATGCTCCTGCGAGAGAATCGCATCCAGATCCGCCAGCTGGAACGTGACGGCCCGTTCCCCTCCTCCGCTGATCTCAAGTCCCCGGAACGGAGCGGAATAGTATTCGCAGACCGGGAATGCGATTCCCGTTACGATCAGATTGATCCGGACCTGGCGGAATGCGGCGCCGCGTCCGTTGGCGAAGATCACATACACCATTCCGCGTCCCGGATCCGCCGTCAGCGGTTTGACGTTCCGCAGAGGATCGGGGATCGGCCGCCCGGTCTCCCGAAGCAGAGTCGCATAGCATCGCTGAAGGAACGGTTCGTTCGGAAGCGCTTCGTACAGACGTTTGAAATCCACCAGCGCATTTTCCCTGTCGCCGCGCCGCAGATAAGCGACCGCCGAAAGAAACACCGCCGCCGGATTCAGATAATTTCCATATGCTTTCCGGGCCTTTGCATACATGGCTCCGGTCGCGGCCCGGTAGTTCGGGTTGGAGCGGATCCGGGAGGCGGAGACGGCGCTGCGCGCCTCTCTGCACTCTTCCGTCAGCTGTTTCTGTTCCGCCTCGATTTCCCGTGCGTGGCGGGCGGAGGCGGCGCTCTGCGCTTCCCGGATCCGCTGGACTTCCACATGGAAGGAGGTTTCGTCATGTTTGCCGAGGTACGCAAGAGCCTGATAGAAGGGAACGAGAATCCGGTCCCGGGTATATCCCTTATAGGGTAGAACGTTCGGATTCAGAAGTGCGGATCCGACTTCGGCCGACGCATCGCGGACGCTCAGCGCGGGACGTTCGTCGTATTCCCGCATCATCCGGTATGCCCGGTCAAACAAGGACAGGGAGTGGTCGAATCCGCCGCGGTTGAATTCAAAAAGACCGTTCTCCAGCAGCCACATGAGTTCATCGCCGCTCCCGCTTGCGCCATTCAGGCCGTCTTTCAGGATCTCGGCCGTCCTGGAGTCGTTTCCACTCTGCCATGCCGCGGCAAGCGGAGCTTTCTTTGTGTGGGAATCAATCACCGTCGAACAGCCGCAGAGGAGAAGGGATGCGGCGGCACAGAGAAGAATTCCGGTTTTCGAGTGGATCATGGCAGCTTCTCCGGGTTCCGGAGCCATTTCCCCGTCTCCGTGGCGGCTTTTGCCGCGGCGCTCTTCATCAGATGATTGTAACAGCGGAGAGTGTCCCAGTTGTCGGTTTTTTCCGGAAGAGAGGAGAAGTCGATCCGCTCCGAGAAGGGAATGGTGCGGACCACTTTTCCGTCGTCGGCGCGGAGAATGGTCACTTCCCCTTCGAGAATACCGATTCTCCGGAGCAGGGCCTTTCCTTCCGGCGCCAGTCGGATCGCCGTGTTTTTGACATCGAACCGGCGGATGTGCGGAACGAGCAGATAACGGGAATGGAGGGCTTTCCCGAATGTCGCATACGCGGAGCTGTCCGTCTCCGCCGGAAGAGAGGTGTGTCCCTTCAGGACGCTTTCGATCCGCTCCGGATCTTCCATGGAAATTTTCTGCCGGGCCAGATTTTCGCGGAGAAGCGCACTGAAAGCCGCGGATGCGGAATTCGAGACGCCGCCGGAAGAGAGCGTGGTCCGTAAAAGCGCGGCCTGGAACAGAGGTTCCCGGACGGGTTCCGCAGGTTTTTCCGGAATCGTTGTTTCCCCGGACAGCCCCCCGTCGGCGTTCAGAATGCCGGAGAGCAGCAGGACAGCACAAATTCCGATCCATGAAAACCGCATGTTTTTCACTCTCCGCACTCCTTTTTTCGAACTATATCAGCGGAGAGAGAAAAAACAAGAGCGGAAAACAAAAAACAGGGAAAACAACAGCTCCCGCCGCACACCCTCTCGCAGAGAAGTTTTTTTCAAATCCGGAATTGCGAATTCGGGAAGGAAGAGTTATATTACCTGCGTTGGAATGATATCGTTTGCAAATTGCAAGTGAACAACGACAGGAGAAACGAAAAAATGTCTGCAAAAGTTGATCTGACGGGGAAAGTTGCGGTGGTGACCGGAGGCGGCGGCATTCTGTGCAGCTGCATGGCAAAGGCTCTGGCGGCATGCGGCGCGAAGGTCGCAATTCTTGATCTCCGGCTGGAGAATGCGGAAAAGGTTGCAAAGGAGATTGTCGAAAACGGCGGAAGCGCAATCGGGATTTCCGCGAACGTTCTTGAACTGGAAAGCCTTAAATCTGCGGAACAGCGGATCCGGGAAACGTTCGGGACCTGCGATATTCTGATTAACGGCGCGGGCGGAAATCATCCGAAAGGAACCACGTCCTCGGAGAAACTGACGCTGGCGGATATTCAGAATCCCGTTCCCGGAAAGATTTCGTTTTTCGATCTGGATCCTGCGGGAATCGGTTTTGTCTTCAATCTGAATTTTCTGGGGACCCTTCTTCCGTGTCAGGTCTTCTGCCGGGAGATGGCGCTCAAGGGCGGCGGCTGCGTGATCAACATCTCTTCGATGAATGCGTTCCGTCCGCTGACCAAGATTCCCGCGTACAGCGCGGCGAAAGCGGCGATCAGCAATTTCACGCAGTGGCTCTGCATGCACATGTCGGAGGTGGGGATCCGGGTGAACGCGATCGCGCCGGGCTTCTTCCTGACCGATCAGAACCGCACGCTGCTCACCAATCCGGACGGTTCCCTGACCGCGCGCGGCAACACGATTCTTTCCCATACGCCGATGGGGCGGTTCGGCACCCCGGAGGATCTGACCGGAACACTTCTCTGGCTGGTGGACAGCAGCGCCTCCGGCTTTGTCAACGGAACCGTGATTCCGGTTGATGGCGGATTCTCCGCATTCTCCGGAGTCTGAGCATGGGTTTCATCGCGCTGATTGATTATGGAATGGGCAATTTGCGCAGTGTCTCGAAAGCGCTGGAGAAGGCGGGCGGATCCCTGCGGATTGTCGACCGTCCGGAACAGGCGGAAGGGTGCGCGGGGCTGATTCTCCCCGGTGTCGGAAATTTCGGCGACGGGATGCGCAATCTGCGGGATCGCGGATTCGTGGAGACGGTCCGGCGTGCAGTCGCGGACGGCACCCCTCTTCTGGGAATCTGCCTCGGCATGCAGATGATGCTTGAGCGCAGCGAGGAGGCGCCCGGCGTGGATGGAATCGGGATCTTCCCGGGAACGGTCCGGCTCTTCCCGCGCGACCGCGGTGAAAAAGTTCCGCACATGGGATGGAATCAGATCGAACACGATTCCTTCTGTCCTCTGTTCGCGGGAGTTCCGTCCGGTTCCCACGTTTATTTTGTCCATTCCTACTATGCGGATCCGGAAGACCGTTCGGTCGTGGCGGCGGAATGCGAGTATATGTTCCGTTTTGCCGCGGCGCTCGGGCGGGGAAATGTTTTCGCCGTCCAGTTCCATCCGGAGAAAAGTCAGAAGCGCGGGCTGACCATTCTGGAAAATTTTGTGAAATTGTGCAACAACGGAGAGAAGAGATGCTGATCATTCCTGCCATCGACATTCGCGGAGGCAAATGCGTCCGCCTTTTTCAGGGAGACTACAACAAAGAGACCGTCTACGGGGAGGATCCTGCGGAACAGGCGCTCCGCTGGGAGGCGGAAGGGGCGCACATCCTTCATCTCGTTGATCTTGACGGAGCCAAAGCCGGGCATCCCGTCAATCTGGATGCGGTCCGGAAGATCTGTTCCTCGGTCCGGATCCCGTGTGAGCTCGGCGGCGGAATCCGCACCATTGAGGATGCGCGGAAGGCGTTCGACGCCGGGGTCTACCGCATCATTCTGGGAACGGTCGCGTGCGAGGATCCCAAACTGGCAAAGGAGTTCGTTTCGGCGTTCAGCGCGGAACGGGTCGTGGTCGGCGTGGATGCGCGCGCCGGAAATGTCGCCGTCAACGGCTGGCTGGAGAACAGCGGCGTGGATGCGTATGAACTGATCCTGACGCTTCAGGAGATGGGGGTTTCCCGGTTCATTTATACCGATATCGCCACGGACGGCGCTCTTTCCGGTCCGAACTGCGATGCGGTTGCCGCGGTCTGTTCCCGGATTCCGCGATCCGGAGTGATCGCCTCGGGGGGCATTTCTTCCGCGCGCGATATTTCCGCGCTCCGGGAGCTCCGCAAGGAGAATCTGGAAGGCGCCATCGTCGGAAAAGCGCTCTACGATGGAAAAACCACCTATAAGGAACTGGAAGAGGCCGCCAATGAGTGAGGAACCCGTCTACAATCCCTTTCCCGGGGACAGCTATGATACGCCGGAGCATGTGAAGGGCAGTCTTCTGGATCTTCTGCTGTTCCGGACCCGCGCTTCATTTTATCTGCGCAATTTCTATGTATTCTACCGTTCGGGGAGCGCCTGCAGGAAAGGATGCTTCCCTCAGAACCGGCAGACGGGAAACTCCTATAAAAACATTCAGATTACGGAGAGCTGCGGCGGAAAATTCCATCTGCGCGGCCTTAACAATATCGACAAGGTCAAGGGACCGGTTCTCTTCATCAGCAATCACATGAGCCTTCTGGAGACGGCGGTGATGCATGCGTTCATGCGTCCGCGGAAGGATTTCTGCTTTGTCATCAAGGAGCAGCTGTTTCAGGTTCCCTATTTCGGCGACATCATGCGGACCCTCGGATGCATCGGTGTCGGACGCAAAAACCCGCGCGATGATTTCCGCGCGGTGATCGAAGAGGGGAAAAAGACGCTGGAGAGCGGAAAATCCATTGTGATTTTCCCGCAGGCGTCGCGTTCGGCCGTCTTCGATGTGAACCATTTCAATACAATCGGAGTCAAGCTGGCGAAGGCCGCCGGCGTTCCGGTGATCCCGACCGCGCTCAAAACCGATTTTCTCGGCAACGGAACCGTCATCAAGGATCTCGGTCCGATTCACCGCGACCGCGAAATCTATTTTGAATTCGGCGAGCCGATCATGAAAATCGAAGGAAGCGGAAAACAGGAACAGCAGCAGATCATCGACTTTATCGAGAGCCGTCTTCTCTCCTGGGGGTGCGAGGTGCGGAAATGATCCGGGATACCGTCATGGTCAGGCTCTCCGACCGGTCTTATCCGATCACCATCGGAGCGGGACTGTTCGGAGACTCTTCCCTTCCGGAGCCGTATGTCCGGGGGCGCCGCTGTTTTCTGGTGGCGGACTCCTCTGTCGCACCGCTGTTTTCCGAGACGGTCCGCATGGCGCTGCTTTCAGCCGGAGTCGCCTCGGTCTCCTGTTTCGAGTTTCCTGCGGGGGAGGAGTCCAAGACCCTTTCGACGATCGGCGACATCTGCCGCGCCGCCGCACAGGCCGGTCTGGACCGGCGATCCGTGATGGTCGCTCTCGGCGGCGGCGTCACCGGCGACATGACCGGATTCTCCGCCGCGGTCTACATGCGCGGCATTGATTTCATTCAGATTCCGACCACGCTTCTGGCCATGGTGGACTCCTCCGTGGGCGGAAAGACGGGGGTTGATCTTCCCGAAGGCAAAAATCTGGTCGGCGCGTTCCATCAGCCGCGCGCAGTGCTGATCGACACCGATTTTCTGAACACGCTTCCGGATTCCCAGTTTCTCTGCGGCCTTGCGGAGATCATCAAGACCGCCGCGATTCTGGATGCCGGTTTTTTCTCCCTGCTGGAGAACCATGTTGCGGAGATCCGGAACCGTGATCCGCAGTTTGCCGCGGAGATGATCCGGCGCTGCTGCGAATTGAAGGCCTCCGTTGTCAGCCGGGATGAGCGGGAGGGATCCCTGCGCGCGATCCTCAATTACGGTCATACTTTCGGCCATGCCATCGAAAGTTCGTTCCACTACCGGATGCTTCACGGAGAGGCGGTGGCGATCGGCATGCGGCTTGCCGCGGATCTTGCGGTGGAGCTGGGAATCATGGAGCGGAGCGAGGCGGCCCGTCAGCGTGCTCTGCTGGAGGCGGTCCGCCTGCCGACAACGGTGAACTGCGATCCGGATGCGGTGTATGAAGCAATGTTCAAGGATAAAAAAGCACTCGACGGCGTGCTCCGTTTCGTGTTCACTCCGGTGACCGGACGGGCAGAGGTGCGCAAAGTGGAAGGCCCGACGGTCCGGGCACTTTTGGAGCGCTGCCGGAATGCTTGAAAACGAGGCGTGCATCCTGTTGAATCTGATTCCGGGCATTGGCCCGTCGCGGGCGTCCGCGCTGATTCAGGCATGCGGTTCCGCGTCGGCGGTGTTCGAGCATGGACGGGAGGACCTTGCGGCGATCCGGGGGATCAGTCTGGAGCTGGCCGGAAAAATCATTGAGACCGCACGTTCCTCCGCGCTCGACGAGGAGCTGGACCGGATTGCTCTCGGCGGCGTGCGTGTTTTTACCCGGGCCGATGAGGAGTATCCGAAGGCGTTCCGCGATCTGGAAGACGCCCCGATCTGTCTGTATGTCTGCGGGACTCTGCCGGAGAATCTGGAATCGAATGCGGTTGCGATTGTCGGTTCCCGCCGCGCCACGGTCTACGGGATGCGCATGGCGCGGCACTTTGCGGAATCCGCCGCGTATTCCGGATGGACCGTGGTTTCGGGGCTTGCTCTCGGAATCGACGCGGCCGCACACAAGGGAACGATGAACGCAAACGGAAAAACGGTGGCGGTCCTCGGCGGCGGACTCATGAAGATTCAGCCGCAGGAGCATGTTCCGCTCGCCCGTGAAATCATTGCGAAGGGCGGGGCTGTCATTACGGAATTTCCCATGACGTTTCCTCCCTCGCGCCATTCGTTCCCGATGCGGAACAGAATCATTTCGGCGCTTTCGCTCGGGACGATTGTCATTGAAGCCGGTCTGCACAGCGGAGCGCTGATTACGGCGGCCGCCGCGCTGGAACAGGGAAAAACGGTGTTTGCGGTTCCCGGAAACGCGGATTCGGAACAGTCGTCGGGCTGCAACAACCTGATCCGCAGCGGAGAGGCCCAGCTGGTGACAAATTTTGAAGAGGTGCTGGAGGCAATGGATTTCCTGCCGGGACTTTCCGAACCGCCGCTTCCCCTGCTGCGGGAGGAATCCGCAAAGGAGCATGCGTTCCATGAAGAGGTCGATGCGGCTCTGCCGGAAAGCGACCGTAAAATCCTGGATTTCCTGAAAAGCGGCGAGGCGGCTTTCGATGCAATTTCGGCAGGGACCGGAATCGCTGCCGGCGAACTTTCGCGGAAACTGGTCGCTCTGGAAATTTCCCATAAACTCAAACGCACGCCGAACGGCTATGTCAGGCTGCGCTGACCAACAGAAGAGAGGTGTTTCATGAAACTGTCCATTGTCATTCCCGTCTACAACGAGGAAAACTACGTTGACGCAGTGATCGAGCGTGTGCTTGCCGTTCCGTTTCCGAAGGAGGTCTCCCTGGAGCTTGTGGCCGTGGACGACTGTTCCCGGGACGCTACACCGGAAAGACTGAAACGCTGGGAGGAAAAAGGCATTGTCAAAGTTTTCCGCCATGAGAAGAATGCGGGGAAGGGCGCCGCGCTCCATACCGGATTCGCGCATGTGACCGGCGATGTCGTCGTCGTTCAGGATTCCGATTTCGAATACAACCCGAACGAGCTCCCGAAACTTCTGGCCCCGATCCTCGACGGGCGCGCCGATGTGGTTTTCGGTGCGCGCGCCAGTTTTGTCGGAAGCGAATGCCACCGCGTGATGTATTTCTGGCACTCCGTGGTCAACAAATTCCTCACCCTCCTCTGCAACATGCTTGCAGATCTTACCCTGCACGACATGGAGTGCTGCTATAAAATGTTCCGCCGTGAATATCTGGAAAAGATCACACTCCGCGAGAAACGCTTCGGTTTCGAACCGGAAGTGACGATCAAACTCGCCCGTCAGAAATGCCGGATGTACGAAGTCACGGTCTCCTATTCGGGCCGCACCTATCAGGAAGGCAAGAAGATCAACTGGAAAGATGGGGTTTCCGCCCTCCGCTGCATCCTCAAATACGGCCTTCTCCGGATGGATTGATTTTCCGTTCCGCAGTTCCGCCGCTTTTCGACAGGACGGGGTGTTTTGCCCCGTCTTTTTTTCTGTCTGTTTCTCTGTCCGGAAGGAAAAACGCCCCGTTCCGGTGTGCGGAACGGGGCGTTGGAAATCTGCGGTCTTTATCCGGAAGTCGGAATCAGACCGGTTTTTTGTTTGTGAATTCCTGCGGTTTGAATTTCTCCCGGACGGTCTGGCAGATGGTGTAGAGCGCCGGGATGAATGCAATACCCACCACGGTTGCCAGCAGCATTCCCGCGAAGGTTGAGACACCGATCGCGGTTCTGCTTCCTGCGCCGGCTCCGGTTGCGATCACCATCGGGAACACGCCGATCAGGAAGGACCATGCGGTCATCTGCACGGCACGGAAACGGTGTTTTGCACCGGCCTGTGCCGCATCGTAGATGGAGAGACCGGCTTCCCGCTCCTGCTTGGAGAACTCGACCATCAGAATGGCGTTTTTGGCGGCGAGTCCGATCAGCATGATCATTCCGAGCTGTGCGTAGATGTTCAGAGCGATTCCCGCGACCAGAAGTCCGAGGACGCCGCCGAGCGTGGCAAACGCCACCGAGACCATCACCGGCACAGGGACCGTCCAGCTTTCATACTGGGCGACGAGGAAGAGATAGCCGAAGACAAGAGCAAAGGTCATCAGGAGGAGAAGTTTTCCTTCGTTTCCGCGTTCCTGATAACTCATGTCGGTCCAGGAGATTTTATAATCTTTAGAGAGTTTTGTATCGGCGAGATTCTGAATTTTTCTCATGAGGTCGCCGCTGCTGAATCCCGGTTTTGCCTGAGCGTTGACCGTTGCCGCCATGTACTGGTTGAAACGGGTGATCTGCCGCGGACCGACGATGTAGGAGACATCGGCAATCGCACTCAGCGGGACCATTTTCCCTGAATTGCTCTGCACGAGGATCTGGGTGATGTCGCCGAGCGTGGAACGCTCATCCGCCTCGGACTGCATTTTCACCTTGTAGGTGTTGCCGAAGAGGTTGAAGTCGTTGATGTAGATGGAAGCCAGTTTCGCCTGCAGGGTCGTGAAGACCCGGCTGACGGGAATGTTCATGGTTTCCGCCTTCACCCGGTCCAGATTCAGGTAGAGCTGCGGCGTGCTGGCGTTGTATCCGCTGAAGGCATAGAGCGTTTCCGGCAGTTTGTTGAGTTCCTGAAGGAAGTTCCAGAGCGTGTCGGCGAGCTCTTTCGGCGTCTGGTTTCCGGTCGCCTGCAGGGCGAAGGTGACTCCTCCGGTGGCACCGAGTCCCATAATCGCCGGCGGAGTGAACACGTTGATGTTCGCCGAGGGAATCTTCGCCAGTTTCTGGCGGATGACTCCGGTCAGGGCATCGAGCTGGAGATCCGGTGTTTTCCGCAGGCTCCAGTCGTCGAAAACCACAATGGCGAGACCGACGTTTTCCCCGTTGCCGCCGATGAAGCTGAAGCCGCTGACCATGATGACATCCTTCACGCCTTTCACGCTTTTGATGATGTCATAACTTTCCGTCAGGACCGCATTGGTTCGCGCAAGCGTTGCTCCGGGGGGCAGTTCCACGTCGCAGAACGCGGCACCCTTGTCCTCCTTGGGCAGGAATTCACTCGGTGCACGGTCAAAGAAGAAATAGTTGAGTCCGAGCACGGCCGCCATCAGCAGGACGGTCAGGATCATTTTCCGTGCAAGGAATCCCGAATACTTCAGATAGATGTTCCGAGTCCAGTCCAGTCCGATGTTGAACATGCGGAACGGCAGAGGCTTGTTCGGATTGTACGGACGCAGCAGCATTCCGCAGAGCGCCGGACTCAGGGTCAGCGCATTGACCGTGGAAAGACACAGAGCAATACACATCGTTACCGAGAACTGAATGTAAATCGTTCCCACCATTCCTCCGTAGAAGGCCACCGGCGCATAGATCGCCACAATCACGAGGGTGGTCGCAATGATCGCTCCCGTGATCTGATGCATGCTCTTCGAGGCGGCCTCCTTCGGCGGAAGGTGCTCCTCTTCGATGATCCGCATACAGTTTTCCACCACGACGATGGCGTCGTCCACCAGCGAGCCGATCACCAGAATCAGCGCGAACATGGTCAGCACGTTCATGGAAAATCCGAGCGGAACCAGAAATACGAATGTTCCGATCAGCGAAACCGGAATCGCCGCCGACGGAATCAGGGTCGCGCGCCAGTCCTGAAGGAAGATATAGGTAATCGCCACCACGAGAATAAATGTGATGATCAGCGTCAGGACAATTTCCTTCATGGTTGTGCGGATATATTCCGTCGGGTCGTATCCCATGAGGTAGTTGACCCCTTTCGGAAAGCGTTTGGAAAGTTCTTTCAGCGTCGCGTTGGCTTCGGCGACGACGCTGTTGGCGTTTGCGTCGTCGTTCCGGTAGATCGCCATTGCGATGGAGGGTTTCCCGTTGAAGGTGCTGTCGCCGGAATAGGTTTCCGAGCCCAGTTCGATGCGGGCCACGTCGGCCAGTCTTGTGATGTTGCCGTTCGCTCCGACCTTGACCACAATGTCCTCGAACTCCTTCGGGGTTTTGAGCCGGCCCAGCGCATTGACCTTCAGCTGGATGTATTCATTGCTGTTTTCCGCTCCGACTGTTCCGGCGGCGGCCTGGATGTTCTGATCTTCAATCGCCGCGGAGATGTCGGCCGGCTTGATGTTGAGCGCCGACATCCGGAGGGGATCCAGCCAGATGCGCATGCTGTAGGAGTGTTCACCGAAAATCTGACAGTCGCTGATGCCGTTGATTCGTGCAAGAACGTCCCGCACATTGATCTTGACGTAGTTGCTCAGTTCCAGAAGGCTCAGCGTGGAGCCGTCGGTCGTGAACACATACATTCCGAGAATGTCGGTGGAGCGTTTGAGGGTCTGCACGCCGAGCGCCTTCACTTCGGCGGGGAGGGTCGGCTCCGCGCGCTGGACGGCGTTCTGCACGTTCACCTGCGCAATGTCGGTGTCGGTTCCCGGCTCGAAGGTGATGGAGAGCTGGTAGTTGCCGCTGTTGTCCGAGGTGGAGCTGAAGTAGATCATATCCTCGATGCCGTTGACCTCCGATTCGATGACGGCCGCCACGGTGTCGGCGATCACCTCGGCGCTCGCGCCCGGATAGGAGGCGGTCACCATGATCTGCGGCGGCGCAATTTCCGGATATTCTGCAACGGGAACCCTGAAAATGCACATCGCTCCGGCCAGCATGGTGACGATCGCTATGACAATCGCCAGTTTGGGTCTGTCAATGAAGATTTGTGAAAGCATGGGTCAGCACCTCATTTCGCGGAAACCGGCGTGACAACGGAGCCCGGTCTGGCTTTGTGTGTGCCGTCCACAATGACGGTCTCTCCGACCGAAACGCCCTTCTCAATCGCCTGCATATTGTTGATGACGGGACCGAGAACCACCGGACGGGCGATGACTTTGTTGTCCGGTCCGAGGACGTAGATCAGATTCCCTTCGGCGGTGGTCATGACCGCCGAGAGCCGCACCGCAGGCAGCGGCTTGTTCAGCGCGCTTGACAGAAGCACTGTCGCGTAGCCGCCGGGGACCAGCATGCGATCCGGATTTTCAAACTGCGCCCACAGCGTCAGGGATCCCGTTTCCGAATCGACCTTGTTATCGGTCAGGACAACTTTCCCGACTTTCCCGTAGGTGCGTCCGTCGGAAAGACGGATGTGGACAATCGCATTCTCCCGCAGCGCCGGAATGGACCCGAAATTCTTCAGAAAATCCCGTTCGCTGATCGCAAAGCGGACGTAGATCGGCGAAACCTGCACGATATCCGCCAGCGGAGAGCTGGAAGGTGTTACATAGTTTCCAACCGTGTAGGTCGCCTTGCTGATGATCCCGGTGATCGGCGCGTAGATCTTTGTATAGCTCAGTTCGTTGTTGGAGTCGAGCAGGTTGGCTTCCGCCTGGGCGAGTTTCGCCTCGGTGGTTTTCAGCAGCCGTTTTGCTTCCTCGTAGACCGCCTGCGAGACGGCTTTTTTCTCATACAGCCGTTCCTGACGGGCAAAATCGGTTTTTGCATAATCCAGTTCCGCGCGGTTCTGCATCACGGTTGCCTCTGCGGATTTTGCCTTGGCCCGGTAGGTGGTGTCTTCGATGACGAAAAGCAGATCGCCCTTCTGCACCAGTTCGCCCTCCTTGAAGCGGATTTCATAGATGACCCCGGAGATCCGCGCCTGGAGCGACACGCTCTGGATCGCTTCAATATGACCGACATATTTACGGGTTTCGGTATCCTTCTGCAGAATCGCCTTTTCCACGGCGACCGTCGGGGCCGGAACTCCCTGTTGTCCGGACAGCGGGAGTGCAAGCGATCCGAAAACCGCTGCGGCGGCAAGCAGACTGTTCCTTCTGTTCAGCATTTTCTTCAATCCTTTCTTTTCTCTATTGAATATTTTTGAATGATTTTTTCCAGCAGACGATCCCATTGGAGCCGTTCTTCTTCCGTGAGATTTTTCAACATTTTCCTGTAGGTGCATTCGATCTCCCGGGAAGCCGCCTTGTGCATGGCCATGATGTTGTCGAAAAATTTGATGGAGACCGATCTGCGGTCGTTTTCGTTCTGTGTCCTGGAGACGATTCCTTTCCGGACGAGCTCCTCCACAAGCTCCGAGGCCGCCCCGGGAGAGATTTCCAGTTCCGCTGCCAGCTCTTTGAGGGAAACGCCCGACGGCCGTTTCTCCAGCAGCCGGATCAGCGCTACGCAGACCCGGCTCTGACTGAAGGTCAGACTCCCGTACAGACGGTTGTTTGTCCGCGCATCCCTGCGGAGTGCTGCCAGTTCCAGAACTTCCGTGATCTGAAAAAGCGTTTTCCACGACGGCTCCTTCTTCTCCATATCCTTCCTCCGGTTTTTCTGTAACCGCATAATATAGCAACTTCCTTAGGAAATACAAGTATTGAAACAAAAAATTAAAGAGACTAAATAGTTTTACTGTAAGAGGTGTTCTGAAAAAAACGGACTTTCTCCGGAGGTATCCTTTGAAAAAAGTCGAAAAAAACTCAAAAATCAATTTGACATTTGCAGCCAATCCTGTATATTAAGCCCCATACCCAAGCGGAGGCGTAGCTCAATTGGTTAGAGTGCCACCCTGTCACGGTGGATGTTGCGGGTTCGAGCCCCGTCGCTTCCGCCATTTTTCTGCCCGGATGCTGCGGAAAAATGCGCGGTGTTTTTCCTGAACCGGAATCCCCCTGTATTCCTGCGGATCCTTTATTGTACGGACGGGGGTTATTGTCTGGCGGAGTTTTCCGCTGTTTCCAGAACGGCCAGATTTTTTTCCCGTTTTTCTGCTGCCGCGGGGTGGAGGGCCGGGAGTCTTTTCCGGAGGAATGTTTTCCGTGGAGAGTTGTTTTCCCCGGAGATCTCGGCTGACCGGGGGGCTTTCATCGTCTGCAGAATTTCGTTCAGGAGGGAGAGCTCCGGTTCGCCGATCCCCGATACGAACGGGAAGAGATAGTGGCCCGGTGCGGTTTTCTCCGGCGGAAAGAGTTCGAGGCATTCCCGGAAGAGAATGAGTTTCCGGCTGGATTCATATTCTTTCCGGTCGTCCGCGAATTCCTGCCGGAACCGTTCGAGTTCGGCGGAGGAGAAGACAAAGGTGTTCCGCATGTCGTTCCAGAGGCGGATGCGCATCGGTTCCATGGAGGCCGCCGTGAAATCGGAGATCTGGTCCGGCATGTTCCGGATGAAGTTCCGGACGTTCCGGAGGAGTTTCCAGAAGCGGAAGGCGGCTTCCTTGTCCTGCGCGGCCACGGCCAGCTCCGCGCGGAGCATGTGAAGACGCGACCAGTTCAAAAAGATATTCCGCGCATCCATGATATGGCGGTGGCGGAGATCAACCCCGATTCCGAGTCCCGGAAGGGAAGACCAGGTGTCGATCTTGCGGAGAACCGGCGCCTGTGCGGCAAAGAAACGGGCGATTTCCGGTTTCTGCCGGGCGCTCATGACCAGCGCCGGCGGGCGCAGGGTCAATTCCGGATACTGTTCAAACAGATCGTTCCCGGGGTTCGGTGATCGTATCCGGCGGTCGAAATCCGCATCCGAGACAGGGCATTTTTCCCGGTAGAGCAGTTCCAGCGATGTTTCATCGTAGGAGACCCCCGCCTGAACGGCGATGGCGTCCTGGAGTCTTCCGGCTTCCCGAAGTGCCAGAACATCCATCGTTGTCACGGTGCAGAACAGAAAAAAAACGAGTGCGCAGAACGTGGTTGGAAATGCCGCGGATCCGGTCTCTTCCGGAGCGGTCGCGGAACTCTGGATGGTCCGGTAAAGGAACCGGCACAGCAGCAGAAGGGAAAGAAAACTCAGCAGCAGAAAGAGCGGCGTTCGCGGACAGCACAGAAAAACAATCGAAATCACCAGGAAAAAGCGGGACAGGCGAAGAAGTTTTCCTGTCCGGTCCGAACATTCCCCTCTGCGCCGCAGCTTTCCCAGAATTCCGATGCTGAAGACAACAAGGTTGACAGCTGGAAGCAGCAGAATCAGGAACAGCAGGAGCGGATGCGGCGGTTTTTTTTCTTTTGCCTGTCTTCTCCGGAGAAGATCGGCGGAATACCGGGTCAGCGAAAGAACCGCGTACAGATACAGCACTCCCCCTCCCGCCAGAATTCCCCGGCAGAGACGGGCTTCCTGTTCCGGTGTCCCGGGAAACAGCAGAAGCGCAATCCGGAGGATGCCGAAGAGCAGGACCGGGAGAAGAAACAGCAGGACGATTCCGTTCATTCCCGCTGTGACCGCTCTTTCCGGCCGGAAGATTTTCCGGAAGATTCTCCCTGCTGTATTCCGCATGGTATCGGTATTCCTTATTTTCTCTGCTCCGATGGAATATAGAGCCGACTCCGTATTTTGCAAAGTCCGCATGTTATTCTTTTCACAAAAAAGCCTGTTTTTTTCTTCTGTCCGGGGATTGCTTTTTGATGGAAGGCGCGTATACTTTCCGGAAAGGGAACAGTGCGATGGGACGGAAAAACGAAGCAAGCCTGATCAATTTCAAAGAGATCGCGCGGGAACTGCGGATCAGCGTCATGACCCTTTACCGGGTTTTGAACAATGAATCCTCCGTGCGTCCGGCCACGCGGCTCCGCGTTGTGGAGGCGCTGAACCGGTACGGCTATTATGCGCACAAACCCAGCCGGGAAATCCGCATTGTGTTTGATTTCGGCGATCATGCGTATCTCCAGCATTACGGCATGTGCCTGATGCAGCGGCTCTCCCTGCGCGGATTTTCCTGCGTCGCGTGCGATCACCGGAGAAACGCGGCGAACTTTTTCGACACCGCGGCGGAGAGCGATGTCGTCGTCTACTGTTCGGTTCCGGACAACGAAACGGTCCGGCGGGCGCACGGGATCAATCCTTCCGCTTTCCAGATCGCCATCTACACGAACTGCGATGCCGACATCATCATCTCCTCCGACAACATTCTCGGCGGAGCGATGGCCGCCCGGCATCTTCATTCGATGGGCCACTCCCACATTGCGGTCCATCTCTGCGAGGCGCATCCGACCCGTTTCGACCGCTACAACAGCTTTTTTGCGGAACTTCACAGCCTCAATCCGCACTGCCGGATCGACAACGTCCCGTCCCGGAAAAATGAAAGCATCGCCGAGGCCTTCACCCGGTATTTCAACTCGGTTTCCTCCCTGCCGACCGCGGTTTTCTTTCTTGCCGGCGAATACAGCCAGAACTTCAGCCGCGCATTTCTCCGCAATGATCCGGAGGGCCGTTTCCGCGATCTTTCGATCATGAGCTACGACCGCCCGGAGGATGTCATTCCCCGCCAGGAGGGCTTTGTGGAGTTCGACCGCATCGAGTTCCTCCCGCAGGATATTCTCGACTGGACCGAATTCTACATTCTCAACCGTCCGATGATGCAGCACCGCACCGGTGTCCATACGAGCATCCGTCCGGTGCTGAAGATTGTCGGCTCCGTGAGGAGGATCCGATGAGCGCCGGAACGACGGATCCGCGTGTCCGGTCGGCAGAACGTCTTGCGATCCTCTCCTCCTGCTGCGGGTTTCCCGGAGAAGTGGTTCTGACCGACAGCGCGGTGATCCTGCTGTTCGCCGGCGCGCTCGGCGCGGGCGACATGCTCTCTCTGCTGACGACCTCGTTTCTTCCGTTTTTCAACGGATTGTGCATGATTCCGATGGCCGCCTGCGTGATGCGCTACGGTCACCGTGCGGTGATTCTCCGGGTGCTGGCGCTTTCCAGTCTGATGTATTTTCTTGCGGCGTCGGCTCCGTGGTTCGGGGAGGGGGCAATGGCGGTCCTGACCGGGGCGGTGGCGCTGTTTTCCTTCGGCGTTTCCGGATTTGTCGCGGGATGGTATCCGATGCTTGATACATTTCTGACCCCCGGAGCGCGAACACCGTTCTTCAGCCGGATGCGTTTTTCTCATCAGCTTGTGTCGGTGGTGTTTCTGTTTCTTGCGGGGAGTGTGCTCGGAGCGGAGCCGCCGGTCGGGAGGCTTCAGGCGGTTCTGTTCGGCGCGGCGCTGCTCTTCTGCGGACGGGGAATCTGTATTGCGCGGATTCCGGAATTCCCCGTCCGGAAGGCGGAACGTTTCGGTTTCCGCTCCGGACTGGCGAGAGCCGCGGGAAACCGGAAACTGGCCGGATTTTCACTCTATCTGTTCCTGCTGAATCTTTCCACGTTCGGAACGGTCCCGCTGACGATGCTGTATCTGAAGAGGGGACTGAATGCGCCGGACAATGCGGTGGTCTATGTCTCGGCGGCTTCGCTGGCGGGGATGCTGTTCGGATATCTCGGAATCGGCCGTCTGGAGCGGATCGCGGGGAGACGGCGGATCTTTCCGGTGATTCATTTGCTGTATGTTCTTCTGGGCGGGATGCTCTGTCTGATCCATTCCGGCGGAACGGCCGTCTGGATTCTGGCGGGCGGGATTCTGGCCGCATACAGTTTTCTGCTCGGAGGAAGCTCAATTCTGGCGTCTTCCGGAATGATGGCGCTGGCGACGCCGGGGAACAAGGTGATGGCAATGGCGTTCAGCGGAACGTTTTCGTACGGTGCGACCGGGCTTGCCCGGGTGCTTCCCTCGCTGCTGCTCGGCTCCGGCATGCTGGCGGAACGCTGGCATTTCGGCGAGGTCTCCGTCAGCCGCTGGCAGACGCTGCTTCTGCTGATCTGCTTTCTGACGGCGTTTTCGTCCATTTTTCTGATTCTTGTTCCGGCGGTCTCCGCTCCGGAGGGAGGGTCGGATTCCGATAAACAATCGCATGAAAAGAGGTGAGTCTATGAAAGGAAGGACTTCAGCGGAACGGTTCGCGGGATTCCGCCGCGGGATGGGGATCGGCGGATGGCTGACCAACTACAAACGCTTCAATGTGCTGCCCGATGAATGGAAACTGCCGCTGACGATCGGGGATTTCGAACATTTCGACCGTTACATCACCGGTGAAGATGTCGCCCGGATTGCTTCGTTCGGGATGGATCACATCCGTCTCGGGTTCGATCAGATCGTCGTGGAGGAAGGGCCGTACCGCTACCGGGAGCGGATCTTCCGTCTGATCGAAAATTTCGTCGGCGAGTGCGGGAGGCGGAATCTGAATGTGGTTCTGAATCTGCACAAGGCGATCGGGAATTACTGCGACATTCGGGAAGATGTTTCGCTGATGGACGATGAGGAACTGCGGAACCGGTTTGTCGCACTCTGGCTGGAGTTTGAACGGCGTTTTCACGACCGTCCGGATGTTGCGTTCGAGCTGATGAATGAAGTCCGGGATGTGAAGCCGGAACTCTGGAATTCCCTCGCGGAACGCACGATCGGAGAACTCCGGAGTCTGAATCCTTCGCGGAAGATCATTGTCGGCGGCACCTGCTGGAATTCGCCCCGCGCCCTGAAGGATCTGCCGCTGTTCGACGACGAAAACGTGATTTACACCTTCCATACCTATGCTCCGTTTGAATTCACCCATCAGCGCGGAGTGCTTCAGGCGGCGCCGCTGTTCTACAACCGCGAGATGGAGTATCCGGGCGACATTGTCAAATACCGTCAGTTCCGCGAGACCGTCGGCCGGGAGATCGGCGACTATGCGGATCTGGAACGGATGGACCGGGAATATCTGCGCCGGGAACTCTCTCCCGCATTTGAGTTTGTCCAGTCCCATCCGGACCGGATCCTCTGGTGCGGCGAATTCGGGACGATCCGTCACTGCCGGCTCGTCTACCGGGAAAACTGGATGAACGATGTGATCTCTCTTCTCCTGGAACACGGCATTCCGTACTGCGTCTGGAACTACCTGAGCACGCCGAACGACGGCAACCGCTTCAGCCTCGTGGACGACGACACCCGGGAGATTCTCAGTCCGCGCCTCCTGCGGATCCTTCAGGGCCATGTGGAAAACTGATTTTCCGACAGCTCCTCTTTCCCGGTTGCATTTCCGGAAAAAAGGATTATATTCTTTTTTTTCAGCACGATTTCGGGAGATGCGGAAATGGAAGATCCGGAAAAGATCCGTCGGGGAAAAGCCGTCTGGATTTTATTTTTTGAGTTTCTGAAGATCGCAACCTTTGTGGTCGGAGGCGGATTCGCCATTCTGGTGGTCGCGGAGGATGTGTTCGCGAAACGGCATAAATGGCTCCGGGAGGGAGAGTTGTCCGACATGCTCGCGATCATTCAGACCGTGCCGGGACTGACCGCCGGAAACATCGCCATCTACGCCGGCTACCGCGTCGCCGGATTCTGGGGCGCTCTTGCCGCGCTGACCGGTGTGGCGCTGCCCTCCTTCGTTGTGATTACAATTATCGCGATGGGATTCGGAATGATCCCGATGGAACATCCGCTGATCCAGGGGGCGTTTCTCGGCGTGCGCACGGCAATGGCCGGTTTGACGCTTGTCGCGCTGATCCGTGTCTGGAAAGGGTCGGTGCGCGACGGGATGCAGTTTCTGCTGTTTCTCCTGGGCGTGTTTGCGATCATTGCATTTCATCTGAATCCGGGATGGCTGATCGGCGGTTCGCTGCTGTTCGGCGTTGTATACTGCATGGGAATCTGCCGGACTCTCCCGCCGGCGGCGGAACGGAAGGAGGAGGAATAAGATGGCGTATTTCTGGATGTTCCTGACATTCCTCTATTTCGGCTGCCTGTGCCTGAGCGGAGGAGGGAGCCTGCTGCAGTTCTACATCGACGAACTGGTGAACCGGCGCCACTGGATGACGCTGGAAGGCCTCGGCAATCTGCTGGCGGTCTCTCAGGTGACGCCCGGTCCGATCGGCGTGAATCTGGCGACCTTCATCGGATATCAGCAGGGAGGGGTGTTCGGCGGACTCGTCTGCACGGTCGGACTGCTTTTCCCGTCGTTTTTCCTGATGTCTCTCGCGGTGAAATCCTATGATAAATGGCAGGAGAGCCGGCTGGTGAAAAGCCTGATGTACGGCGTCAAGCCGATCACGGCGGCGCTGATCATGACGGCGCTGTTCGCCTGTCTCGGCATGTCCGTGTTCCGGACCGAAATCCCGTTCGCCTGGCTGTTCGGCCTGCTCGCCGGGAAGTGGAAGGTCTATGAAGGCGACTTCGGCCTGCGGTGGGAAATGCTGCCGATTCTGATTCCCGCCACATGGGTGCTTTACAAACGGAAAATGAGCATCATGGCGGTGATTTTCCTTTCCGCCGCGGCCGGAAGGGGGCTGTTCTGGCTGTTCGAGGCGTGACGGAGCATCTTCCGACTCTTTCTGAAAAAAAAAGAAAAAACAGCGAAGATTGCCGATTTGCAATCTTTCCGTCATCTTCAGACAATGAAGAGGGTGTATAGTACATTTTTCAAAGCGGGGAATTTTGCGGAGTTCTCCGTTTTGATTTTACGGGCAGCCGTCGCCCTGTTTCTTTCATCTCTCCTTGGGGAAACGGGGGACGGCAATTTTTTTGTCTGGATTCGGGGAAAGCGCTCTTTTTTCGGCGGGGACAAGTTGCAAAAGGCGGGGGGAAGAATTATATTGCGTCATGAAGAAGAATGGAAAAATCATTTTTATGGCGGATGCCCACATTGTCGATTCGCCGGAGTCGTCGGAGGGATTTTTTGAATTTCTGGAGAAGACGGCGGAGTCGGAGTACGACATTGTCTTTCTGGGGGATGTATTCGAACTCTGGATTGCGTTCGACGCCTACGAGGAACCGGTCCACAGACGCTTTCTGGAGTGGTGCCGGAAGGAGAAGGAGCGCAGAATGGTCGGATTCCTGGAGGGGAATCACGAGTTTTATGTGGCTTCGCAGCATGCGGATGCGTTCACGTGGGTGTCCGAAAGTTCTCATCTGCTTTCCAACGGAAAAGTCTGTCTGATGCACGGGGACCGGGTGAACGAAGCGGATCTCTGCTACACGCTGTTCCGGGCGTTCATGCGCAATCCGTTGACCCGTCTTCTGGTCCGTCTTGCGGGCCCGGGGATCGGACGGCCCCTGTCGCAGAGGATCCTTCTCGGATTGAAGGATAAAAATATGAAATACAAGAAAAATTTTCCGGAGAAATATTTCTGCCGTCTTGCCGACAACATGGAAAAGAACCGGATGTCGCTCTGTCTGATGGGGCATTTTCATCAGGCGGCCTCCCTGCGGGGGATCAATGTTCTGCCCGCGTGGGATTTCGAGAATGGCGAAGTCGGCGTGTATGATATTGCGGCGGATCACTATTACCTGACCCCGTGGCGGAATCTCTTTCCGGAGAAAGGATGAGAGGACGGATGGATCAGCTGCCGCAGTCGCTGCACTTTATCGGAGTCGGAGGAATCGGAATGAGCGCGCTGGCGCAGATGGCGGCGTTCCTCGGATGCGAAACGTCCGGGAGCGACCGTGCTTTCCGGTCGCCGGAAAACCGGCGGATCATGGATGCGCTCCGGGGGAAGGGGGTTCGCCTTTATCCGCAGGACGGATCGCGGTTCGACGCTCCGGACCTGCCTGCTGCGCTTGTCTGCTCGACGGCGATTGAGAAGGACAATCCCGATCTGCTCAGGGCTCCGGAGGGAATTCCGTGTCTGCACCGGTCGGAGGCGCTGCGCCTGCTGGTGGAGAAATGTTCCGCGCCGGTGTTTGCCGTGACCGGAAGCTGCGGAAAAACGACCGTCTCCGCATGGCTGGCGGAGGCGCTCGACCGCGTCGGCGTTTCCGCATCGCTGATTTCCGGCGGACTGGCAAAACATTTCATCCGGGACGGATTCGCGGGAAATTACGCTCCGGGGAACGATCTCTGCGTGCTGGAGGCGGATGAAAGCGACCGTTCCCTGCTGAACTACACCGCGGACCACGCGATGGTTCTCAATATCGGAACGGATCATTATTCCAAGGAGGAGCTGGCGGATGTCTTCCGGCGATTCCTGCTTCAGACCCGCGTTTCCGCCGTGCTGGAGGACCGGGTGCTGGATGCGGTCGGTCCGGAGTGTGTGAAGCATCTGAAAGTTGCGCTGTTCAGTACCGATCCCGCATCGCCGTCTGTCCGGAGCGGATATCCCGTGTTCCGGGTGACCGGGTACCGTCGCGAGGAGGGAGGGCTGCGGGCGGAGATCAACGGGCGCAGCGTCCGTCTTCCTCAGCCCGGCCTGCACAATGCGGCAAATGCGGCGGCGGTGTGCGCCGGGCTTTCCCTGATCGGGATTGATCCGGGAAAGGCGCTTTCCGCCGTGGAAGAGTTTTCCGGAGTCTGGCGCCGGTTTGATTTTGCCGGACGGACTCCCGGAGGCGCGGCCGTCTATGACGATTACGCGCACAATGTTGAAAAAATCTGTTCCTGTGTGGAAGCGGTTCACGAGGTCTGCCGGGGGCGGGTGGTGTTTCTGTTTCAGCCGCACGGGTACGGACCGTTCGGGTTCATGCGTCCCGAGCTGTATCCTGCGCTGGAGAAGGTGCTGGGGGAGGGGGATGTCTTCGGATTTCTTCCGGTTTACTATGCGGGCGGGACGACGTCGTTCCGGCCCCGTTCGGAGGAGGTGGCGGCGGAGTACGATGCGCGTCACCCGGGAGGGCGCTACCGCTGGTTTGCGGACCGGTCGGAGGCGGCGATGTTCCTGGGGAATCTCGGACCTTCGGATGCGGCCGTCGTGATGGGGGCGCGCGACAATTCTCTCTCGGACTGGGCGAAGGAGCTTGCCGGGAATCAATCTGATCTGAAAGGAGTTTCGGAATGAAGAGAGGTCTTTTTCTGCTGTCTGCGGTCTTTGCGGTTTCGCTCTGCGCCGCGGAGGAAAGTCTGATCCGGACGCTGGAGAACCGTGATCTGAAGGTTTCGTCTGTGAGCGCGCTTCCGGACGGCACGCTGGAATATACGCTTGCCGACGGAAAGGTCAAAACGAAAATCCGAAGCGGAAATTATCTTTATGCGTGGGTCCCGATGCCTGCGGAGGTCAGCCGGGCCGACGCCTTTTTGCGGAACGGATCCTTTGCGCAGGCTGCTGCCGCCTACAAAGCCGCCTACGACAAATACAAGCTCCTCGGCTGGGATCTCTACTGCATCGCCGGAGAATCGGAGGCTCTTGCGGGACTGGGAGAGAAAGAGGAGGCGGTCAAGCGTCTTGACCAGTTGAAAAACTACAAGCTGCAGAACATGCGTCTGATTCCCCATCTGAACCGCGTGAGACGGCTGAATGCGCGGCTCTGCATCGAACTGGGAAAATATGAGGACGCGATGCCGATTCTGAACGAGATGTCTTCAGGAAACGACGATTCAAACGCGGCGTTCGCCTTTCTGCAGAAGGGGAATATTCTTCGGAGGAAGGGAGAGCTCAAGGAGGCGTCGCTGATGTATCTTCAGGCGGTGCTTCTGTTCGGGAAGATTCCGGAGCGTCCGGAGGCTCTCTACTCCCTGCAGTCGGTGCTGACGGAACTCAAGGACCCGAACGCCGCGAAGTTTGCCGCGATGCTCCGGAAGGAGTATCCGGACAATCTGTACACCCGGCGTCTATCCGGAGCGTCCGGAGAGAAGAAGTAAGGGGCTGGCGCGGAGCGCGGGATCTGCGGAGAGCGGATCTTATCCGGCCGGTTCGCACCGTTTCGGAAACTGTTTCCGGTATTGCGCGGGCGACATGCCGGTCAGTTTGCGGAATCTCCGGAAGAAGTAGTAGGGATCGGCGCACTTCATCTGGCGTGCGATCTCAAGGACGGATGCGTTGGTCATGCAGAGCAGTTCCGCCGCATGGCGGACCCAGAGCTGATCCAGATAATGCTTCGGCGACATTCCCTGATGATCCTGGAACAGTTTTCGCAGGGAATTTGTGCTGATATTCAGATATTCGGCCATTTCCTCCACGCTCCATGGATGTTCGGGGTGTTCGTTCAAATGCGCCAGCAGATTTGCGATCCGGGGTTTTCGTTCGGTCTCCTTTTCTCCTCGCTCCTGATTGATTCTCAGAAGAAGCTGGACAAGCATTGCGGAGGCCTCCAGCAGCGCAGGCAGAGTCCCCTTCTGGATTGCCCGGATGACCGGGAGCAGACGGCGTTCTCCACCCATATAGAAGATTTCGGTTCGAAGCAGCCCGTTTCGGAGCATGAGGTCGGCCAGAGGTCCGCTGAAGCAGACGGAATCTTCCACAAAAGGTTTGCCAACGCCTCCATAGATCTGTTTCATTCCGGGAGGGACGAGCATTCCGCAGCCTTCCTTGAAAAAACGGGGTTCGCCAGCGGCGGCGTCATAGAAGAACGCGTCGCCTTTCAGAAGGTGAAAAATACAGAAATAGGGGAATGTGCGAACTCTTCCGGGCATTTCGCTTTTTTTGAATCTTCTGTTCGGAGTGGAGATGTTCTCATAATAGACATGGAAAAGAATCCCGGATTTCATCAGGGCATCGCGGAAAACGGAGGGAACGGGAACATAGCTGAGAGCGGAAAGTTTCTTTTTTCCATGCAAAGAAGTTGAAAAATCCATTTTTTTATCTCCTTTCCGGGGATATCTTACACCGTAAACCATCCAAAATCAAGGGAGGATCGGAATGTTGAAATTTTTTTGGAAACCGGAGAAGTGCGATGCGGATTTGAATTCGGCATTGCGAAGTGTTTCGGAAGTGTACGCGGACCGGATCACCGAAGGGAAGGGGGATTCCGAACTGACGTTCCGCCGTTCATCCTCCAATGTTGTGAAAGTTACCAGATCCGGAGATGGGATTCAGATTGAAGCGGGGAGTATGGGCGGATTTCTCCGGGGCGTCGGGCATGCGTTTGCGGGAGTTGAATCCGAAGAATCCTCGCCGTTCGAGACTCTGGGGATCATGCTGGACTGCTCGCGGAACAAGGTGTTTTCGCCTGCGTACCTGAAAGGGATGCTGGTGAAGCTGTCTCTGATGGGCTACAATATGGTGATGCTGTATACGGAGGACACCTACCGCATTCCGGACGAGCCGTTTTTCGGCTACATGCGGGGCGGATTTACCATGGAGGAGCTGAAGGATCTGGATGCGTTCGCCCGGAAGATCGGGATAGAACTGATCGGCTGCATTCAGACGCTCGGTCATCTGGAACAGATTCTTTCCTACCGGCTGGACTACGGCAAGGTCCGCGACACCTCCTCCGTGCTGATGGTGGATGAACCGGAAACCTATGTTCTGATAGAAAAAATGATCCGTTTCTGGCAGGAAGCGCTTTCGAGCCGCCGGCTGCACATCGGAATGGATGAGACCCATAACCTCGGACGCGGCCGTTTTCTGGATTATCACGGTTATGAGTCGGCGTTTGCGCTGTTCAACCGTCACCTTGGCCGTGTTTCGGCGCTGTGCGAGAAGTACGGGTTCCATCCGATCATCTGGTCCGACATGTATTTCCGTCTCGGCAACAAGAATCAGGTTTACTACGATCTGAATACGAACATTCCGCAGGAGGTCCGCGACCGGATTCCGAAAACCGTCCAACTCTGCTACTGGGATTATTACACTTCCGATGCGGAGTTTTACGAGAAATTCATCGGTCTTCACCGGGAGATCGGCTTCAATCCGGTGATGGGGTCCGGCGTGTGGACCTGGTCGCGTTTCTGGTACGATCACCGGACGACCTGCCGGAGTGTGATTCCCTGTCTTCAGGGATGCCGGAAGACGCAGCTGAAAGAGCTCTTCTTCACCATGTGGGGGGACAACGGCGGCTACTGTGTTTACGATTCCGCGCTTGCGGGACTGGAATTTGCTTCCGGCCTTGCGTTCGGCCATTCTCCGGAGGAGACGGAGTTTTATTCGAAGCGGTTCCGGGCGGTCTGCGGAGAGGACTACGAGCTGTTTACGGCGCTCGGCGACATTGCTCTGTACGGCCCGGAGGCGGTACGGGAGGCGAAGACGGAAAATCTTGTCTGGGACGATCCACTTCTTGGTATCAACGATGTTGCCTTCCGGACTCTGGGAGACGGCGTTGCGGAAGCATACCGGAAGCGTCTGGAAGGGCTTGCGGCGAGATTGGAAAAGGCGGAACTTTCTCCGTCGCTCCGGGTGGTCCGGAATCTGATTCATTTTCTGCTTCTCCGTCAGAGTTTCCAGGATGAGCTCCTGGAGGCGTGGCGGAAATCCGATCGAACGCAGCTTCGGATGCTTGCCGATGCGGAGATTCCGAAACTGACTGCGGCTCTGGATGAGTTTTCCGAAGCGTTCCGGTCTGATTGGCTCCGTACAGCCAAGCCGTTCGGTCTGGAAGTGATTCAGCGTCGGAACGCCGGTCTTCGGGAGCGTTTCCTGGAGCTTCAGCGTCGTTTGCGGGAAGGCGGGCCTATTCCGGAGCTGGATGCCCGTCTGGAAGCACTTTCTCTCGGGAAGAGTACGCCAAACCGGCTGTACAGCGGAAGTGTGATTGTGTGAGCAGGGAGAAGAGGGAAGGGGAAGGGAAGTTTCTCTTCCTCTTTCCGTATCTGGAAAAAAAGGATTTTTTTTCATTTCGGGCTTGCAAAAAGAAGAAAGCCGGCTATATTAAGAGGCTGTTGGGTGACTTACGGGGCAGTAGCTCAGTTGGCTAGAGCGATACGTTCGCATCGTATAGGTCGAGGGTTCGACTCCCTTCTGCTCCACCATTCCCCGGGCGATTAGCTCAGCTGGTTAGAGCGTCACGTTTACACCGTGAATGTCGGGGGTTCGAGTCCCTCATCGCCCACCATGAGTATTTTGGTGGAATCGCCTGAGAGGGCGTATAGCTCAGTTGGTTAGAGCGCCACGTTGACATCGTGGAGGTCACAGGTTCGAGTCCTGTTACGCCCACCATTTTCAAAATTCTCCGCCGACCGGTCTTCTGGTCGGTTTTTTCGTTTCGGGGGTAAATTTGAGCTCAATTCGCGTTTTGCCCGAAAGCGGAGAATCTCCACTTTTCTCTTATGAAGGTGTGTTTCAGACCTTCTCCCGGTAAATTCTCCGGGGGAGTAAAAGACCGGT